>WTFU01000121.1 GCA_011523945.1 Mariniblastus sp.
GCAGCGTCCATTCGCTCCCGATCAGCACCGATGAAGAAACTCTTTTCCGAATCTGCTCCCGGAAGGACGGTCTTTCTGTAAATCTCGATTAAGTCAAACGACTTCCGTAAATTTCAATTCCAAAAATTCAATTCCCAATCTTTTCTTTATTAATCATGCATGAACCCTCGGTATATTTTGTCGGCAAACCTTCCGAGGTCTCCCACCATGCGGCCCCCTTCAAGGAACGGCTAAACATCGAGATAGCCGCTCCATCGGAGGTTATGGGGCGAGCCAAGCCCGGCGATCTTGCCATTTTTTACTCCGAGCACTTTGACCGATTTCGAGAGTGCTGCATGGAATTGAAACGTAATAATATAGCAACGCTGTATTTGATCGATGGTATTCTCGAATGGCGAAATGCGTGGGACAACCTGCCCGACGAAGTAGCTTGCCCGTACACCATGCGGCCGATTCTAGCTCACAAGGCGGCCTGCATTGGTAATTCCCAAGCCCATATTCTCAACCAGTGGGGCAATACAGGGAAAACAGAAGTAGTAGGAATCCCTCGACTTGACGCTATCCCCGCGCAGCCCAACGCTCCCCGCACCGATCGAGAGTTTCGAATTTTGGTGATGACAGCCAAAACTCCCGGATTCACTCCTACCCAATTTGACGCCGTTAAACAAAGCCTGCAAGACTTCAAACAATGGGCCACTAATAATCCAAGGCTCGACTTGGCAGACCACCCAACTACAACAGAAACGCTAGACGTAAAAATTATCTGGAGACTGACCGGAGGCTTGGAGAACGAACTGAGCGTCACCAATGAATTAAACGACCTCACTGGCAAAGAATTAAACCAAACGCTCACTCAAGTAGACGCAGTGATCACAACCGCCTCCACGGCGATGCTCGAATCCATGCGCCGTGGTATCCCGACGGCATTACTGGATTATCACAATTGCCCGCGATACGTAAACACAGGCTGGACGATCTCAGCTTCCCATCAAATTCCATCGATCGTTGCGCAACTAGCCCACCCGACACCCGAGCATCTCTTCTACCAACAGACACAACTTTGCGACGCATTGCAAAATGCTACCAATGCCACGGACCGGTTTGTCGATCTCGTCGAGCAAATGTTGGTGATTGCAGAGCAGCAAATAAATGACTCGCAAAGATTGGAGGAGAATTCTCTCTCTTTTCCAAATGCCATTTTAAAGCCCGCAGAAACATCATCCCCCCTGTTTTCCCATTGGCAAATCTTTCCAGACGCCACTGAATTTAAGCAAAAACAACTAATCGAAATTCAAACGCAACTCGCTCACTCTCGAAGAGAAATCTCTCATCTTCAATCGGAGCAATCGCAACTCCGCGTTGAATTAGAGGAAGCCCACCAAATATTCGAACAAATCGAAAAACACCCCATTGCAGGCCCGATTGTACGCGTTCGTCAGAAGATGCTCGGTTTAATGGAAAAAATGGGCAAACGAAAAAACAAACTGGACGATTCATACCCGATTATCGAACCAAGGTCGCTCAATTCAAACGCTGATTCGCCAACGAATACCGCAAATTAGTCTATTCCGTGCAATAATGAACTGCCCAACTACAAAGCGGAAAAGACAATTCAAAACCGACATCCTGAATGATCCAAGAACTCCTTCAATCTGAAACACTGGCCACTATTCCCGTTGAGGATCCGATTGTCCTCTGCGCGTCGGACGACAATTATGTAAAACCCCTTGCGGTCACTCTTTACACTGCCGCTTCATCACTCAAAAACGGCAATCACCTTCACGTCATTCTGATGGATGGTGGAATCTCCGAAGCCAACTGGATGGGACTGCGAGAAACACTGGTCGACCTCCCAATTTCCATTCACGTTTTGCGCCCGAACCTCAAAGAATTCAGCGACCTCAGTGTCTCACATCACATCACCCACACCGCCTACTTTCGACTATTCGCTGCTCGACTTCTACCTGAAACGATTGAGAAAGTGATCTATCTGGATTCAGATGTTCTTGTCCAATGTGACCTGACTGAACTTTGGAATTTTGACGTCGGAGAAAACTACTGTCTTGCGGCGGTCGATATTGCATGCCCATTCGTTGACGCCTACGAGGCTCAGGCCAAACTGGGAACACTTAAAAAAGCCATACCCCATCTAGCTGCCATCTCACCGATCCCTAATTGGCGACAGTTAAACCTAGATGGCTCAGCACCCTATTTCAACAGTGGCGTTATGGTGCTCAATTTAAATCGTTGGCGAAGAGAGTCGATCGACCAAAAACTACTTAATTGCCTTCGTGAAAATTCAAATTATGTTTGGTGCTGGGATCAGTACGCACTTAACGTAGTATTCGCAGGGCAGTGGGGGCAACTCCCGCCACGGTGGAATCAAGGAGCGCATGTTTTTGAATTCCCGGATGATAACCATTGTCCAATCAATCCTGTCGAATTTGCGCAAATGCGAGACCGCCCTGCGCTGATTCACTTTACGACAGAATTTAAACCATGGAAATTCGAACCTTTCCATCCGCTTCGCGAAAAATTCTATGAGAGTCTGGATCAAACAGCATGGGCGGGGTGGCGACCTGAGCGCCCTGAATTCAGCCTCAAGCGATGGTGGGATTTGACGGCCGTATATTGGATTCGAAAATGGGTTGTTAATTATCGAAAGGCGCGGTCGCTATTCGCTTAGCGTACCAACCGCGATTTAATCCATGCTCGTTCCCAACCCTCAACCTGCATTCTCGAAGGAATCCAGCACCGATGCCTGTGAACTTCCAGAAACAGCATCACCCACCGTTACGATTTTCGCACTGCCTAAACCCTTCGGTGAAAAGACCGATCTGATTCAAAGGAATGCGATCCAGTCATGGGCTAACCTAAAACCAGACGTCGAAGTATTGCTGCTGGGAGATGAAGCTGGTATTAAAGAAACAGCAGCGGAACTTGGCGTCCGTCACGCCAGTGGTTTGCGATGTAATGAATATGGCACGCCATTACTCGATTCGGCCTTTCAACTTGCCCACCAAGAATCAACCACCGACTATCTGGCCTACTGCAACTGCGACGTCATTCTCACAAACGACTTCTTGACGTCGATCCATCAACTCGCAACTGAAACTCACTTCTGCCAGTTCGTTGCTTTTGGTCAACGTACTGACCTAAATGTTGATCACGCAATTGATTTCAACCATTCGGTTCAGGTCGAGCGATTGCTAAACGATTGCCACAACCTGGGAATCCGATCCTCCAATGCGTGCAAAGAATATTTCATTTTCAACCGCCAGCTTTACCAAGACATTCCACCGTTTGCCGTGGGTCGGGGAAATTGGGACAACTGGATAATTCACTCGGCAAAACAAAATAAAATTCCGGTTGTCAACATGTCAAAAACAGTAACCGCAATCCACCAGTCTCATGATTATTCGCATGCGTCTCTCAATCGCTGGGAATGTTATGTCTCGGGTGCCGAGGCGAAAGAGAATCGACGATTAGGAGGAGGCAGCCATATTATTTCAGGCTCAACCGCAACTTGGAAAATGACGCCCGACGGCCTTAAAAAAGAGTTGCCCAAGCTTATCAACCTGGGTTTCTGGGCTGATGTGCCACGATTTGCCCGACTCGTGTTTGACCTATTGGTGAGATAACCCATGCTCACCTTTTCCGCGATGATCGCCGGCCAGATTATTTTTGCAGCAGCTCTGATTCAGCTTTCGATTGCAATTTCATTCGAACGCTGGTTCTCAAAGAAAATCAGCAAGACTGCGACAACTGCCAACCAATCGATGACGGCAGTCGTCATGTCTGTACGCGGTTGTGACCCCACCTTTGAAACTGCACTTACAGGCGTTCTCCAGCAAGATTACGCCAACTATCAAATCCATCTGGTGGTCGACCACGAGGACGACCCCGCATGGAAGGTAGCAACTCGAATTAAAGCAGAATTTGACCGAGAAGACCGCCTCTCAATTCACGGCATGAAAGCACCACGAGAAACTTGCAGCCTCAAATGCCATTCGATCGTTCAAGCCCTGGAGCACATCACCGAGGAGACAGAATTTGTGGCATTTCTGGATGCCGACGTCGCGCCTCATCCAACTTGGCTGGCCGAACTAACGGGGCCTCTTCATGACAATGAAATTGGAGGAGTTACCGGCAACCAATGGTTTGAACCTCCCGTTCCAACCGGAACCGGTTCATTAATACGCAGTGTCTGGAATGCTGGCGCACTCGTTTTTTCAGTGTACTTTGCCAACCCCTGGGCCGGCAGCTTTGCATTGAGGCGATCCACATTGGAGTCTGCTGATTTAATTTCAACTTGGTCCAATTCGATTGTAGATGACGGCCCTCTGAAAAAAGCAATTCAAGACCAAAGCCTTAGAATTGAGTTCGCGCCATCCCTCATCATGATCAATCGCGAACACTGCTCAACCTCGTACGCAAATCGATGGGTGACTCGCATGTTGACCTGGTCTCGACTTTACGAGGACACTTTTTTTCTCTCCGTGATCCACGCTTGCTTCAGCAACGCCCTTATGCTGGCCAATTTTTTCATTTTAATCATGGCGATCCTATTCGGAAACGCGACCGCTTTGACCGCCAGCGCAGTAGCCTTGTTGCTAAGCGGTGGCCTCTCCACGTGGGCCTATTTAGTCTCACGGAATGTAGCTGCAAGAAGCGCTCAACTGCGTGGCGAAACGATTGGCAACACGAACTTGGGGAGGACCATAAAACTTTTGCTTTTGGTTCCCTTTTGCCAACTGATCTACGGCGCATCTTCCATCAAGTCACTTTGCTGCCGAAGAATTCGCTGGCGCCAGATCGAATATGATTTGAGTGCAGCCCCTAAATTCAAAAGACTATACTACCGCCCCTTCCTCGCGGATTCAGCAGACTCAAGCAAGTCGATCTAGTTTAAACAAAGGCTTTGAAAACTTGAGCTGGCCGAAAACGGCGGCGGTCAGTTTTTTAAGCTGTCGAGAATCAGTTGGTCTTCAGGCGCAGCCACCACCACGACTTCGCCGATGCGCACCGGAAGGATCAATTTCAACTCGCCCCTCGCAACTTTCTTATCGTGTTTCATCGAAGCGATCAGTTCATCATGGCGTTCCGCGGGGCAATCGACGGGCAGCTGCATCCTTTGAAACAACTCGGTTTGCCGAGCCACGAAAAAATCTTGCACCATCCCGAGTTCACGCGCCAAGCGAGCGGCACAGGTCATCCCGATCGAGATAGCCTCACCATGGAGAAAACGTCCAAAACCAAAGACGGCCTCAATTGCATGTCCGTAAGTATGCCCGTAGTTTAAAATCGCTCTGCGGCCAGACGTTTCTCGTTCGTCTTCCTCTACAATTGCCGCCTTGCACTTGCAACAGCGAGCAATGCTCTGCGTGAGCGCAACAGGATCCCGCTTCCCAATCAAGTCAACTGATGCCTCGAGCGACTCGAAAAAACCAACATCCATAATCAAGCCGTATTTAATTACTTCGGCGAGCCCGGCACGAAAATTGGCTTCATCGAGCGTTTCCAAAACCAGCGGGTCTATCAGGACTAACTCTGGCTGCCAAAAAGCGCCAACCATATTTTTGGCACCCGGTAAATTTACGCCCACTTTTCCGCCAACGCTACTGTCGACCTGCGCCAAGAGCGTAGTCGGAATTTGAATAAAACGGATTCCCCGGGCAAATGAGGCAGCCAAGAAACCGGCCAGATCTCCAACGACTCCACCTCCCAAGGCTACGACCACGGACTGACGGTCGGTCTTGAAATCGACCATCCGCTGCCACAATTCATCACACACCGAGATCGATTTAGACTCTTCTCCTGGACTAACACGAATCACATCCACCCGTTGAGCAATCTCTGAAATCTGCGAAACAACCGTCTCGAGATACAACTCAGCGACATTGTTATCTGTCACTAAAATCACGTGATCGTCCGAAACAAAACCGGCTAATGCATTCGAGAGCTGGTTTAACAAGCCAGGGTTAATCTCGATAGCATAAGTCCGACTTGCTAAATTCACGGCCACTTGACTGTCGGAATTGGAAATAGGATCGTTCAACTGTTTCGCCTCGCGTTGTTTTTTCAAATCACTCAAATAGATTTCAATCAGCACTTTTTATGACGCAGAATAGAGCAATGGAAAGAACTGCCCCTCCATCTTTTGACCACTAGGGATGACAGGCACTCCCGCTAACAACTCATCATCGGTATGCGATTCGACTCCATCACGGATCAAGTTTAGAACGACTGCCCGACGCGGCTGCTCCGTCCTATTATCAAAAGAACCGTGCACCATTAACGGATGATGAAACGTGCATTGCCCCGGTTCGAGCTCAATTGAAACCGGGTTTTGAAATGCCCCCCACTGCGCATCTGTGAGTACGTTTCGAATCGCTGTCATATCCCCTGCCAAACCGGTGATGGGAAGCAAGTCCCACCGATGACTTCCCGGAATGTACTGTAAACAACCATTCTCTCGAGTCGCCCGGTCCAATCCCGTCCAACAAGTAAGATGGGCCATGGGTTGAGTTCGCGTCCAATAGGAATAGTCTTGGTGCCACGCCACATTTCCACCGTGCTTCGCCGGCTTACAAAACAATTGATCATGCCAAAATCGAACTCCACCGCCGAGCAACTGACTCGCTGGGATTAAATACGCAGGGTTCCAGAGCAAGTCATGAAAACCAGATCGCAGCCGCCACGCACCTAATGCATGAAAAAGCACTCGATCCGGATCCTCTGATTCGTTAGTGTGATATTCGTGCCACAAATTGCTTCCGGTATGCCCAGGATTAAAGAACTCGGACAACTCCTGCTTTAACACTTCGATTTGTGTGGCATCCAGCAATTGGATTCCGGACAGGTACCCCTGGTCGTGAAAGAAATCGACTTCCTCACTGGACAGACAATAACGCTCAAAATCGTCGTCCTTTAAACTTGGAAATAAAGAAGTAATAGGACGGTGGATCTCTGACAGGTCCTCAATGCTCATTGATTTTCACTTGGCTCAACTGCGAGACATAGAATATTTAATATTATCGACCGGTGGCGAAACAACTGCAGATCAGAACGCTGAATTCAAACACTTATGATATCCGAGAACGAGAGCACTGGATTGTAAAATCACCTTACCTTTATGTAAAAAGGGCTTATAAAAACGCCCCAATGATTCGTTCGCGTTTTCGAGTTCGTCGCTTCCGGCGACTAAACGTATGGGTTTGAAGAATGCGATTAAATCAGCTGGCAAATGGTCAATACTAAAAGGACTCAGGATGGCTCGACTCAAGTTGCAACAACATTCGTTGCGCCTTTTGAACCATGTCGGTTCCTTGCCTTGAATCTGGGAACCGCCCCCAATCAATGTCTTTTGAATAACTGATAATTGACCGATACAGTCTGATTTGTTCGTCGACATCTGTCGTCTGCAGCGCCGTATCGAGCACCGATCGAATGCGATTCAGATTCCCGCGCAACTCACTCAACGCATCGTGTTTAATTTTAATTCGGTAAGCGACAGCAGCTTCGAAACATTTTCGATCACGCGGTTCTAATTCAACGCCGCTAAGAAAATTGACGAAAACGTCCATTTCTTTGTTTGCCTCGATTGGATTTTTGTCCGCTCTTTCGACAATACGTAAAAACCGCTGCTCAATGTCAGTCAGTCGAGATGAACCCTTGGCAGTCAAAAAATTTCGACGGCTTTTGTAAAGTTTGATTGCTTCCCCCACACGCCCCAATTCCGCAACTTGCTCAGCACGTTCCTCGTCAGGGTAAAGCTCGAGAAATTGATTGATTTCAACCATCACCGAATCCGGTTTGTTCGCCCCAAGCTCAATTGCCGTATAAAGTTCTTCAGCACTTGGCGGTTTGTAGGCTTGCCAAACGCCGTAGACGCTGATCGCAATCACAAACAAAAAAGCCAAGAGCAATCGCCAAAAGCCTTTGCTTTCTCTCGGCTCAAAGTCGGCCACATAAGGTTTCTCTCTGGTCTTTTCCGTAACAGTTTCAAAATAATCCTCCCGCACGGGCATGGTATCAATTTGCTGGCTCTTATGATCCGTGAACTCAACCGTTTGCATGTCAGAATTTGCAACACTGGCTTTTCCAGTTGCCTTCTTCTCATCAGCCCGTCCAGTATTTTCACGCGTTGCTGGAATTCCAACATCGAAAGTATCGACATGCCTCTTTCCCTCAGGACGATGAGTCGTTCTCGCTTCACTGCTCTCCCGTAAAATCGATTCGACCTCTTCGATTTGATGCGCTAACGCCAGTGAAGTTGGAATTCGATCCTCCGGTCGCTTCGCCATGAGACGTCGTATCAATTGATCGATCTCAGCCGGCACCTCCGGTAACGAAGCCGAAATACTCGGAACGGGCGCCCGCAAGAGATTGCTCAATGAACCTTCTACTGAATTTGTTCGAAAGGGAGGCTTACCTGACAGTAGTGCGTACATCACCGAACCAAGACTGTAGAGATCACTCCGAATCGTGACCAACTCACCTTTTGCTTGCTCTGGACTCATGAAATCCATCGTCCCCAGAACATTTTGCCCAGTGTTCTGAGATGAACCAAATCGTTTCGCGATTCCAAAATCGGTAATCTTTACGAAGTCCGGTTGCGAATTCTCGTCGTAGGTCATCAACAAATTACCCGGCTTAAGATCTCGGTGGATAATCCCCCGATCATGAGCGTGTCTCAAACCGGCACTGACGTCTTTTACAACCCGCAATACAGATCGCCAGTCAAACCGATAACCACTTTTCTGCATCTGAAAAAGGCTATTCCCCTCGACCAACTCCATGGAAAAGAACAACATCCCGTCTTCTTGTCCGAAACTTAAAATCCGGACAATATTTCGGTGGTTCAGCTTTAAGAGTGATTCAATTTCAGCTTCAAACCTGCCGCGAAAATGTTCGTCGTTCGCATAGTTGGGAGCCAGAACTTTGACCGCGTGTACCTCGCCAGTATCTTCGTGAACCCCACGGAATACTGACCCCATTCCGCCACGACCGAGAACACCTTTGAATTCGTACGGGCCAATTTTTTCAAGCGCCATGTTGGGCTCAGCCTTTCGTGCTGACTAATCAAACTAGATTCCGTACATTATTGTAGACTTTTAATTAAGCAAACCCCACCTGTTTAAGGCTAGAATTCAGCTTTGTAAACTAAGAGCACTAAAATCCAACTTTACCAATGCCGACTGGGCAGAATCCAGTTTTTCAAAGCCGTCCCAGACTCGTCAATGCCCTTAAACTCTTGATGACTTTGTCGATAAGCGTTGCGTATTAGTGAAACTCGCCCCGAATGCAAACCATCAATTATCGAGCGAAAAAGTAGCGTGTGCCAACATCCCGCAAGCCAATCCGATCTATCGCTCCTCAAAGATTGCACCGTCCAGCGTACCCGAGGAAGTGGACCGGGTGGACAACACCGAAACAAAGTTGAAACCGCCATCGTAATTACACACACACCCACGGGAATTATTGGCCAAGCCAGCGAGGCAAGAAGCCAAAACAAAAACAAAACCGCGGCAATTAGTAGACTAAAAAACAATCTGGCCATTGCTTTTCGAATAGAGAAAACAAATAAATCAACGCCGAGCGAACTCTGGAACTCTCGCGTAAAGAACAAGAAAATAGAGGTCAGCGACAAGCACTCTGATTTTCCCGCATTACTGGCTGAAGCACTCGATTTTCTCCATTTCGAAGGTTTTAACCCCGCCGCAGCGGCACAGACTCTCGGTTGCTCTACCTCCCAGTTAATAAAATTTATCAAACGCACGCCTAAAGCAATCGCGATGGTAAACACGAAACGCAGATCACTTGGGCTTAAGAAAATCTCTTAACGCCGAGGATTAGACGCAAGGCTGATCCCACAAACCAGCACGGCAGCAGCCGATAAGACCTTCAATCCTATAAATTCATGGTTACGACCTTATATTTTTGATTTTCGACGCGCTGAGGGCCGTCTTATGTAGTATCTTTCCATGAAACACAAATAGAAATATTGTCAGACCGCGAACGTCGCCAGCCATAAAACGACCAAAAAATACGGTTTTTAACCTGTTCGGCGACAACCGACTTAAAAACGAACCAATTACTCCTTCCAAAATACAACCAAGCAGTCTAGTTAAATTTGGCACGTCGATTGCTTTGATTGGAATTGGAAGTGGTTCGCCAAGGGTTGTTTAACTCCTGCTTTTGGCGAAAAGAGACGAGGCAGTGCCTAGACTGCTCACTTTTTCGGGCAGTCTAGGCCATTTTTCTTGGATATTGAGGCAGAACGACAAACACGAGAGAGCCAAGGCTTCCCCAGACTGTTCGATTTCAATACACCAAAACAATACAACTGTTTAATTTTGAAACACTCAAATTGGACGGACACTTAAGCTTAGTCTAAATTAACAAATTATTTTCAGTGGGGGATTCCGTTTGGAATATGTGCGGAACTTCCCTAGCCTTACAACACAAATCCACCACCAGGGACAATCAATGGGCAAGCAGTTCAAGACGAACAATTTGTTAACCACAGCGAGCTTTTTTTGTTCGGCAATTTTGATTCTCAGCTTCACTCCAAACTTGTCCGCTCAAACTTCTCAGGTTTCTTTTAGGACGCCATCCAATTCCGATACCGATTCGACTGTTCTCCAAATCAATAAACTTGTGGAACAAGTCTGGACGGACTATGAGCTAAAGCCTTCAAAAGAAGCAACCGACGGAGAGTGGTGTCGACGCGTTTACCTAGACATCATTGGACGCGTTCCTTCATACGATGAGGCGATGGAATTCATGGAGTCTCGCGACTCCGACAAAAAGAAAAAACTAGTTGAAAAACTTCTTTACGATGATTCCTACACGGAAGAATTCGCAAGGAACTGGACAACAATTTGGACCAATCTACTAATTGGTCGCACTGGCGGAAACGATAACAATTCGATGATCAGCCGACCGGGGATGCAAAAGTATTTGCGGGATTCGTTCGCTCGCGAGAAACCCTACGACAAAATGGTTTACGAATTAGTTACCGCTACGGGTTCAACGACCCCGGGGGACGAGAAATTCAATGGTGCGACCAACTTCCTCATCGACAAGGTAAACGAGGAAAAGGCATCGCTCGCGACAGCAGCAACGACAAAGATCTTTCTCGGCTTACAGGTCCAGTGCACCCAGTGTCACAACCACCCGTTTAACGACTGGAAGCAACAAAAGTACTGGGAAATGAATGCATTCTTTCGTCAGGTACGAGCCTTCCCCGGGGGAGCACGTCCAAGAGATGGCGGAGTCGCCCAACTTGCCGATCAGGACTTTCGAGGTGAAAGCCAAGGCAAGTCAGAGATCTTCTTCGAAATGCGAAATGGACTCAGCAAGGTTGCGTATCCAGTGTTTGTTGACGGCAGCGAAATTGAACGCAGCGGACTGGTCAACGTCGTGAACCGACGGGTCGAACTTGCGAAGATGATGGTTGCCTCGCCTTTCATGACACGTTCCATCGTTAATCGAATGTGGGCACATTTCCTAGGTTATGGATTTACGGCTCCCGTCGATGACCTTGGGCCACACAACATTCCTTCCAACCCCGAATTACTTGAGTTCCTCTCGGAAGAATTTCGACGTGCCGAATTCGACTTCCGGAAACTCATCTCCTGGGTTGCTTTGAGCAAACCTTATAGCCTCTCGAGCAAGCGTACATCGAGCAACCAGAGTGACGATCCGCTACTTGGCGAGTCACCGAAATTCTCACATTTCTATCTTCGCCAAATGGAAGCCGAACAACTTTACGAATCGATGATGGTCGCCACCGAAGCGATCGAATTACAAGGAAGTTACGAAGAGCGGGAACGCAAGAAAAACACATGGCTCGGCCAATTCAATCAAGCCTTTGGCACGGACGAAGGTCAGGAATCAACGAGTTTCAATGGCACCATTCCACAGGTATTGATGCTGTTTAATGGAGACATGGTCAAACAAGCCATCGACACCAAGAAAGGGAGCCTGATCGACAACCTTGCGAAATCAGGTAAAAACTACTCGCAATCGGTTGAGCAACTATTCATAGCTGGCCTGACGAGAAAGCCCAAAAACGACGAAAAGAACCTAGCCAAACAATTCCTGAGAGCTAGAAACGGAGACCCGAAAGAGGCACTTCGAGACGTTTGGTGGGTAATCCTTAACACGAACGAGTTCATCTTTAATCACTAAACATCCCACCGGCGAGCCTAGAAAAATTCATTCGGCTCACCCAACGCCTTTCAATTCAATTAAACTAAGACAGCAACTGATTTTTTCACAAAGGACGACGCCATGAACTTCAAAACACCCCAGGGCATGAACCGACGCCACTTCATGCGTCACCTCGCAGGTGCCTCCGCGATGACCGGTACCGCACTTGCGCTGGGCAATACACTCAAGGCAAGTACGAAACAACTCAGGAAAAATAAGAAGGCTGCAATCTTACTCTGGATGGGCGGCGGACCGTCTACCATGGACATTTGGGATCTCAAACCCGGCTCCAACAATGGCGGACCATTCCGTCCAATTTCAACCGCGGGAGATGTGCAGATTTGTGAGCACATGCCTATGATGGCCAAGAACATGGATAAGCTCTCGATCGTGCGTTCAATGAGCACCCGTGAAGCTGACCACATGCGTGGCCGTTACTACATGCATACCGGCTACGTGCCAAATCCAAACGTGAAGCACCCTAGTTATGGTTCTGTGATTGCCCACGAACTTTCGTCAACTCGAGAAGATCTTGAAATTCCACCTTTTGTTTCCGTGGGCGGTAACAGCGAAGGCCCTGGATTTCTTGGCATGGCCTGGGCTCCGTTCTCCGTCAATTCAAACGGACAAGTTCGCAACCTAGACATGGGAATAGAACCGGATCGACTGACGCAGCGAATGCAGGCTCTCAAGATGATGGAGTCTGGTTTCATCGATTCCAATCGTGGAATTGCCGCTGGCGAGCACGCAAAGGTTCTCAGCAAGACCCTCAGCCTGATGACCAGCGAACAAATGAAAGCGTTTAAGGTCATGCAGGAGCCCGAATCCGTTCAGGAACGCTACGGTCAGACTAATTTCGGACGGGGCTGCTTGATGGCTCGCCGTTTGGTCGAGTCGGGCGTGCCTTTCGTAGAAGTTGGCCTTGGCGGTTGGGACAACCATCAAAACATCTTCCAGACTCTCCAAAACAATAAACTCCCTGAGCTTGATCGTGGAATGAGTGCCTTAATGGAAGACTTGGCAGCACGCGACATGCTCGACGATGTGGCAGTGATCTGGATGGGAGAATTCAGCCGAACGCCTCGGATTAACGGCAACACAGGACGTGACCACTGGGCAAGAAGCTGGAGTGCAGTGGTGGGAGGTGCAGGTATGAATTCCGGTATCGCTGTTGGTGCTACCAATGAGGACGGCACCAGTGTTGTAGGGCCTTCACAATCCTCAGAAGATCTGATGGCGACTGTATGCCACTCACTTGGAATTTCACTCGAAACAACCTTTACCAGCCAAAGTGGCCGACCAATGAAAATCGCCAACGGCGGCAAGGTCATTAAAGAGTTGGTTTCGTAAAAACAGGCGAGTCTTAAATCGTCTCAAAAAACTAATTAGCGAGCCTTCGATTCATCGGAGTGCTCGCTTTTTTATTAGGAAAACACGGCAATAAGCGGAATTCCATTCTCCCAAAAGATAAACGCCCACCTCAATACCTTCCAACGAACTGAGTTGAACATTTTTGAAGCTTGCTATCAGAAATCAGTATAGCCATAGAAGGAGCATTTGGCTTACATTGGACGCTTTACTCTCGGTTTAGAAACTTGTGCTGGATTCTTAGGAAAGGATGCCTGAATCATGATGCTTTTAGGCGAGCTCACCAAAATAATTGGTGGGCGTTTAACAAAGAACCCAGACCTCGAAATTTCTGGGGCAGCATCAATCTCGCGAGCGACAGCGCACGATATTACGTTTGTCTCCAGCCCCAAATACTACGAAGACTTCTTAAAGAGCCCCGCACCGGCAGCCGTCATTGGATTCGACGTGGATCCGCCCGAGAAGGCTTGCCTGATCGTGGAAGATGTTACCCAGGCTTTCGTTGAGATTGCCGAGCGATTTAAACCAGCGGTAAAACGTGCTCAGATCGGTGTCAGTGATCAGGCAATCGTGAGCCCCAACGCCATGATTCATGAGCAAGCCTGCGTCCATCCCGGGGCAGTCATCATGGATAACGTCCGAATTGGCTCGGGTACAATCATTTATCCCAACGTCACGATTATGGAAAACTGCATCTTAGGTGAAGATGTTCAGGTCTTTCCCAATTCGGTGCTCTATGAAAATACGATCGTAGGCGACCGTTCCATTCTTCACGCCGGTGTCGTGCTGGGGGCTTTTGGATTTGGCTACCAGTCCAACACAGGCCGTCATGTTCTTTCCGCCCAAATTGGCAATGTGATCATTGCCGAAGACGTGGAAATTGGAGCAAACACGACCATTGATCGTGGCACCTACGATTCAACCACAATAGGCGCAGGAACCAAAATCGATAATCTGGTGATGGTAGGGCACAATTGCATGATTGGAGAACACAACTTGCTTTGCTCGCAAGTAGGTATTGCTGGAAGCTGTTCAACAGGCGACTACGTTATTATGGGAGGACAAGTTGGGCTGGCCGACCACCTGAATATCGGTTCGCATGTTTCGATCGGTGCAAAATCTGGCTTGATGCACGATGTTGAAAGCAATCAGCGAATTTTCGGAATTCCCGCGAGACCAGCAAGAACGGAAATGCAAATTCAGGCGGTTACTTCCAAACTTCCAGAACTCCGGCGAACGGTCAAAAAACTATCCAAGCAACTTGATCAATTAAATGATTCTGAAGACAACGGATCACGGGCTGCCTAGTCCTTACCTCCGCCTTAAAATTCCTCATGGCCACAGTCACTCAAGATTCCAATTTAGCTAACCTCGCTACCAAGAGAATCGGCTTGGTCGCAGGCTGGGGGCATTTCCCTGTCTGCATCGCACGTACGCTAATCGCTCAGGGCTACGAAGTCCACTGCACTGGAATTAAAGACCATGCCGACCCTGTGTTAAAAGAAATCTGCACGTCTTATCGTGTATTTGGCATGGCACGAATGGGTGGCCAGTGCCGTTTTTTCCGCAAAGCGGGGGTGGCACACGCCACCATGGCTGGCAAGATATTCAAAACGCTTCTGTTTCAAAAAAAATCCAGCTTGATAACGCACTTTCCTGATTTGGTATTTTGGCGACATTTCTACCCAATCATTCTTTCAAA
This sequence comes from Mariniblastus sp., assembly GCA_011523945.1. Taxonomy (GTDB): domain Bacteria; phylum Planctomycetota; class Planctomycetia; order Pirellulales; family Pirellulaceae; genus Mariniblastus. The sequence continues at coordinate 15,290 of WTFU01000121.1, forward strand.
ATCGAAAGATCGTCGGGATGACACTCTCCTCAGCACAGTCGTTGAATTGTACAAATCAGAAGGAATCACATTTTCCCCCGCAACTGATTTTGCTCCGGAGTTACTGGTGAAAGCAGGGCCGCTGACAAAGAACCAACCCAATAACAGCCAATTAAAGGACATTCGATTCGGCTGGCAAATGGCCAAAGCAATGGGAGCCTTAGATATTGGGCAAACCGTCGTTGTTAAAAATCAAGCAGTGTTGGCTGTCGAAGCCATCGAAGGAACGGATCAGTGTATTGCCAGAGCCGGGCAACTTTGCACCGGCGGGTTTACGGTTGTTAAGGTATCTAAACCGAACCAAGACATGCGGTTCGATGTACCGACCATTGGAGTTGGTACCATTGAAACCATTGCCCGCGAAGGAGGAAGCGTTCTTGCAATCGAAGCTGATCGCACAATTATACTTGAGCAAAGCGAGACGATTCGTGTCGCGGAAAAACTCGGAGTTTCTGTATTCGCTTACAATGACAGTCTCTTCGAACAAAATAGTTGATCGCACCAACGGATTCATGCAATCCGCATCACTTCGCGTCAGCAATGATGGCACCAACTTGCTGATTAAACTGACCACGAGTTAAAACTTGGTCAAATCCAGCTCGACGTGCCTCGTCCAAAGACTCCAAATTAACATGCTGAGCATAGCCAATCGTCATTGGACAAAGAGCATCGGGAAGGCCTCGCACCGCATCGCCCAATTCAGTGATCTCCAACCCCGGCAATTGTAAATCCACTAAAAACAAATGCGGCCGGGTATCCTTGACCAACGCCATTGCCGCCTCAGCACTGGTTGCCGTTTGCAGAGTGACATTGTTTTGCCGAGCATGTGAACTCGCCGTTGAGGCCATCATCAGATCCGCTGTAAGAAAAATAATCATTTACTCCTCGATGACTTTGGTTCATTTACCGGTTGTCTTCTTCATCGCTCCGTCAATGTTCTCCGTCGCCGCTGTTCTAATTTACACCCAAGACTCGCCAACTTCATAGATGACTGATGAGTAGAACTCGGTAATTTAGAGCAACCTCCAACGGCAAAAAAAGGGTGCGTCCAGTAAATCGTTCTTCTTAGTGCTAAATTTTTAATCAAAGTTGATAGCAAAATTCAATTTAACGCCGCCAATTCTGGGAATTTTTGAATACAGTCAAAAATGCCATTGAGATAACGACTTGCTCCTTGGTACTCTCCGTCGCCAGAATCGGCGGTTCAATTCATGCATATTAGGCGGTTTTCGCCACGGTCAAGGATGATCAAATGCAGTTTCAATCATTGATATCCCCTATCGCTTTCGCGTTAACCGCGATCGTTCTGTTCTACTGCCAGACACATAGGCCTGACACAGATTCACCCCAATCAATCCCTTTAAATACGACAGCCTCACCTTACACCAAGGTAAACCTCACGCCCCAGGAAAACTCCACCAACCCGATTAAAGAGCGGGCGACTGAGGACGCTGAAAAACCCTTTCGACTCTCATCACGATTTCATCTCAAAAAAGGAACCGATGAGGGGTTTTTGATTGTAAAGTTCGAACTCCCCAACAAAAGTTATATCTACTCGCTCACTCAACCCGAGCCTTTCGTAAAAACAAAGATCAAAGTTACTCCCTCGCCTCATTTTTCACTCACCGGTAAGAAATCCTTTACACCGGATCAAAAGCCAAAGATCATCGAAAGCGATCCCGATTTTGGCAAGCGGTTAGAGAAGCATTCGGGAGTGGTCCAGTTTTTCATCCCAATAAAACTAAACCAAGCACTCGCTGCCAACGACCTGACGATCCAACTTGAGGTCGACGGGCAAGTATGTGATGAGACGACATGCCTGCCAATTTCCGGCAAAAAGACGACAGCAAAATTCGCCGGATTTTTTGATCCCACCGACAAAAAATCTAATGCCACTCCCAAGCCGACACCCAAAAAGAAATAAGGCATCGGATTCTCTGAAAAGATGTGTCTCTCGTCACACAATTTTCAAACGGGAAGTTTTCGAGTGAATAATTCCGCACAACGTAGAATCGCATTGATGGAGCAGACTGGCAATTTTTGGTATGATGTCGGAACGGTTTCTATGGCGAATCCAATACAGAATCCCCTCGGTGGGTAAGACTCTAATCGTGACATTCGAATAAATAAACTGTTGCAGACGATCAGACCAAGACAATTTAAAACCTACAAAACTTCGTTTTAAGTTTTGAACACAGGAAGACATTTTCAATGCAGTCACTATTGAACCGTCACTACATTCTCTGCTTTTCCTTTTTAGCATTCGCTCTTTGCAGCATAGAAACAAACAACGCCTGCCGGGGACAAGAGCAAGGCCTCTTTCTACAAGATCAGCTAGATCAGTTTGGCACCATTCAGTCGAGTGATCCAGTTTCTGCCACTACCAGCTTTCAAATACTGACCGGCACGCGCCAAGGGATTTTGACAGTCACTGCGGATATCATTCCAAATTGGCATGTCTTTTCAATGAAAGATACAAATGGCCCTATCCCCACGAGTATTAGTGTAGGTGAGTCTGATGATTTCAAATTACTGGGCAAGTTCCGCCCGGACAGAGAACCACACATCGTCAATGAAGAAGGATTTGACAATCCCTGTGAAGAATTTGAAAACAGCGTTTCTTGGTCCGCTCCATTTGAAATTGCCACTGAAATCAACCCAGATAAATTAGTAATTAATTTGGTCATCAGTGGGCAAACCTGCGAAACGAACGGTAACTGTAAACAGTTCGAATTCAACCTCGAAAGTAAGTTCGATGGGGTTAATGACGACCTTAAAATCACACCGGATTTCATTCAACCGAAACTGAAAATCGAAGACCAGAAGATTCGTGGTGCACACGCGAACATTCGTGGACAAATTATTCGAAACTCCGGCACCGACAAACCACTTCGACCTGGTGACGTGGCTCGCTTAGAAATCACAATCACACCGTCAATTGATTGGCACGTCTATTCTTACTCCCTTGAAAAAACCCAGATTAAATCCATGATTCTAGGCCTGACGGAAACAAACAGTTGGAGTGTCGTGGGGCCGAAACTCTCAGAAGAACCGGAGGCTGGCGAAGCGTTCGGAGAATCTATGTTCGCCTACTATGACTCCGTCACGCTTAGTTTTTACGTTACCATTCCTCGCAACGCAAAAACCACTCAACCTTTTCAGTTTAGCGGAATTCTTGGTCTTCAAACCTGTGACGAAACGCATTGTGATCCACCCACCGGAATCGCATTCTCAGCATTGCTCAACCTTGGAAAAGTCGCCGCCGCTCCGCTGATCTGGAGTGACTCATCTTACGAAGCTGCTGAAAATGCGAACAAACCGCACGAGATTTCAGGGGGCTCAATTCCATCTGACAATGCAATTGACGAGGAAATCAAAACGGAGGACGAGCCAGTCGTCTTGCTTACTGATTCGCCCGAACAAATTGCAATCATGAAGAGCCTTTATGATCCCGACGAAAAACAAAAAGTCATCTTGTTTGAAGATCTCGACAAGTTCCCCGTCGGCTCGGGAGGGACCAGTTCACTTGGAAAAACTACCTTCATTACCGCACTCTTCGGAGCATTTTTTGGCGGGATGCTGCTCAACCTCATGCCGTGTGTATTTCCTGTCCTCGGACTAAAAGTAATGGGCTTTGTAATGCAGGCCGGCAGCGAACCCGCAAAAATTCGCAAACATGGAATCGCCTTTGCGTTCGGCCTGGTTGTTTCCATGTGGATCCTCGGAGGAGCCGTTCTTTTCGTCAAGCTTTCGTTTGGTCAGGCCATTAACTGGGGCGCTCAAATGGGCAACCCATATTTCGTCTGCGGCATTATTGTCATGCTATTTCTTCTGGGATTAAACATGGCGGGTGTTTTTGAGATTGGAACATCCCTTTCAAACGTCGACGGTGGACAGAAAAAAGGTTACACCGGATCCTTCCTTTCCGGCGTGCTCACTACTTTAATCGCGACCCCATGCTCGGGCCCGTTTTTAGGTGCTGCGATGAGCTATACGCTGGCTCAGGATCCACTACCGTCCATGTTCCTTTTCACCATTTTTGCATTGGGAATTTCTTCACCCTACGTCGTGCTTTCCTTCTTCCCGGCTCTAATTTACAAGCTGCCCAAACCCGGGCCCTGGATGGAAACCTTTAAAGCGACGATGGCATTCACACTTTTTGCAACCGTGGCTTTCTTTATGCAGGCCTTTGGCGGACAAACAGGAGTCAGTGGACTCAGCTGGCTCGTCATGGCACTCGTAGTCATCGCTCTTGCTGCCTACTGCTACGGACAGTGGAGTGAATCAAGTGTTAAATTCTCAACTAGATTGACCTTTGGCTATCTCTTGCCTCTGGTGATTGCCTCGATTGGAATCTGGATGTGCTATGGAGCAGTCGAGGAATCAAAAAATCAGATTTCCACCGGTGCTCAAAACGTAGCCGGACTCGGTTGGCAAGAATGGAATCCGGGAAAAGTCGAGTACACCTTAAAGAACAATGGCCGCCCGATTTGGGTTGACTATACGGCCGATTGGTGACCGACTTGCAAAGTAAACGAAAAGCGTGTCTTTTCGAATCCAGACGTTCTCAAGAAATTAGAAGAACTAAACTTTGAATTCATTTCAGTTGACGACACCAAACGGAGACCTGAAATCGCGTTGGATTTATTGCGGGTCGACCGCTCCATTATTCCAGTAAACGTGATTTATCCTCCGAACTACCCGGAAGAGCCTGCGATCATGATCGATACTCTTTTCGGTCCTGCCGAGGCAATGAAGATCCTCGATAGAATTCAGGAAGTTATCGAAGCTTCGAAGTGATCAATATGAAAAAAGCGGACTAATTGATGAGAAATGCGCACCAACTTCACCGGCAGGAACGTGCCGCGCCGCAAGTCTATTACAACATTTTGTCGTGCACGGTGACTCGCTTCTCACCTGCTTTAACCGTGCCGATAACCCAGTTCTCATGTCCGTGCTTACTCAATGATCGCTGAATTGACTCGGCATAATAAGGACTTACGATCATTGCCAATCCAATCCCCATGTTGAACACGCGGAACATTTCCTCGGTTTCTACTTTCCCAAGTTTTTGAAGCCATTCAAACACCGGTGGACGCTCCCAGGCTTGGCCATCGATATCAATCTCTAGGCCCTCCGGGGTGATTCGCTCAATATTTTCTTCGAGACCACCCCCTGTAATGTGCGCGATTCCGTGAACAACGTTCTTGACTTTGTAATGACTCAGCACATCGCGAATTGCTTTAGTATAGATCAAAGTTGGTTCCATTAACACCTCGCCTATTGAGCGATCCGTACCATCCATTAAGTCTTCCGGTTTTTTCTTCCCAACATCGAACGCAATTTTACGAACGAGACTAAAGCCGTTGGAATGCACACCACTTGATGCAACTCCAATCACAACATCTCCGTCGGTGATCGCATGGCCGTCAATCACATGATTTCGCTCGACAACCCCAACACAAAAGCCTGCCAGGTCGTAATCCCCCGACTGGTAGAGATCGGGCATGATCGCCGTCTCACCGCCCAACAAAGCACAATCAGCAGCCAAACAACCGTCGCTGATACCACTTACAATTTGCTCAAGCGCAACAGGGTCATCGTGGGACATTGCCACATAATCTAGGAAAAAAAGCGGCTCAGCCCCACAACAAATAGCGTCGTTAACGCACATCGCCACCAAATCAATGCCCACCGTTCGGTGGCTGTTAAGCATCTGAGCTAGTTTTAGCTTGGTCCCGACACCGTCGGTACACGCAACCAACATGGGGTCCTGATAATTTCTTCGGAAAAGCTTGCTTTCAAAGTCCAACTGGAACAGTCCGGCAAATCCTCCATCGAGTTGCCGAACACGAGGCGAGAAGGTTCGATGCATCAACCTCGGAAGTCGTTTCATCGCCTCGTTATATACTTCGAGGTCAACGCCGGAATCTTTATAGGAAACGCCTGTCATTAGCTCGCGGATCGGTCTGGCCAACTCATCGAGTTGGGTTGTTTTTCGGATAAATAGCTGGACTATAGTTTCGTCGATTGGCTTGAATCCGGCAACCATGCCGAATTAAACAACTGAAACTACCCGCAACGTGAATCTGCGCGACATTTCCAAAAAACCAATGAAATATTTGCATGAAATCGCGGAAAAAATTCTCCCCATGTAACCGTCGACGGCGCGTTTAAAACGCCCTTAAGCTGACACTGGCGCCGCAGAGACAGTTGAAAAAAAGGGTGGGATTGCCACGAGGGTCAATATCGACCTATGTTTACTCCTATGCGGCTACCTCTACCAAAATTTCAATTCACGCATCAATTACCATACGGTGCGGTCGTTCATGATGACGGGGTCCAGTTTGTCATCTTTAGTCGTCACGCCAGTGAGATGAGATTGCTGCTCTACCAATCGGTTGAAGACACCGAACCGACAGAAGTTATTACGTTTGACCCCGCCAGTGATCGGTGGGGGGACATCTGGAGTATTTTCGTTCCTCAGATCTCGTTTGGCCAACTTTATCATTTCCAGGCAAATGGACCCAACGACCCGGATCGTGGTCTTCGATTCCATCCCAACGCGCGATTAATCGATCCTTACGCAAAAGCACTCGCTGGAACGTTTCAGCACAGCCATGACGGAATTATCCGGCCTCCCAAATGTGTCGTTGTCGACGATCACTTCGACTGGGGCGGAGATCGCCATCTCCGAAGGGATCTTTCCGAGTCCGTCATTTATGAAATGCACGTAAAAGGTTTCACTCAACATCCTTCCAGTGGCGTATCGCATCCGGGTACCTATTTGGGAGTCATCGAAAAAATACCCTATCTACAGTCCTTAGGAGTGACTGCCGTTGAACTGATGCCAGTACACGAATTTCCCATCCTCTCGATGGACGGCACCGCTTCCGAACAGCCCAACTACTGGGGCTATGACCCTCTCGCATTCTTCGCCCCCCATCGAGGTTATGCTGCGGGATCAAAACCGGGTTCCCAAGTTGTTGAATTCAAACAAATGGTAAAGTCATTGCACGAAGCAGGCATTGAAGTCATTCTCGATGTCGTCTTCAACCATACTTGTGAAGGGAACAACCGTGGTCCCGTTCTAAGCTTTAAAGGACTGGAGAATCCGGTTTACTACATGCTGGAAAATGATCAGCGAAATTACAAGAATTACTCCGGCTGCGGAAATACGATAAACGGCAACCATCCCATCGTTCGGGAAATGATCTTTCATTGCCTCCGTCACTGGGTGCACAACTACCACGTCGATGGGTTTCGATTCGATCTAGCATCGATTCTCAGTCGCGACCGTAATGGCGAGCTTGTTCCCAATCCCCCCCTTGTCGAAGCGATTGGTGAAGACCCGCTTTTGGCCGACACCAAGATCATTGCAGAAGCCTGGGATGCTGCAGGCGCCTACCAAGTTGGCTCTTTTGGTGATGATCGGTGGGCTGAATGGAATGGTCGTTATCGAGATGACATTCGTGGCTACTGGCGGGGAGACCAAGGGACGCGGGGACCACTTGCGACCCGCCTAGCTGGTTCGGCCGACCTTTACCAACCTGGAGGCCGCCCTCCCTGTTGCAGTATCAATTTTGTAACGTCGCACGACGGATTCACCCTTAACGATCTTGTGAGTTACTGCGAAAAACAAAACCTCGCTAACGGTGAAAACAACCGTGACGGCGACAACAACAACTATAGTGAAAATTTTGGCATTGAAGGGCCAACCGAAGACCCACGAGTTAATCAACTGCGGCTTCGCCAAATAAAAAACATGCTAACCACGCTCATGCTCAGTCAGGGTGTGCCAATGTTAGTCGCAGGCGACGAATTCCAAAGAACTCAACAAGGAAACAATAACGCCTATTGCCAAGATAACGAGATCTCTTGGCTAAATTGGAATTTAGTTTCTAAAAACGCAGAGCTCGTTAGATTCTGCCGATCGTTAATCGAATTTCGGCGTCAACAAACAACGGTTCGGCGGCACCACTTCTTAACCGGAGTTCCCGACAGTAAAGATTCCTGGCCCGACGTCAGTTGGTATAACCCGCATGGTACAAACATCGACTGGCACGTTGATTCACTGCCTATCCTGTGCCTACTCGCCGCTCCACTCGAACATCGGGGCTCAGAAACGTTGGGACGCGATGTCCTGCTGATGTTTAATTCAAGCCACGAGTCAGCGCAATTTGTCATTCCAGAACTCGCCAAATCCAGACGATGGCACCTCTTTATTGACACCTCCGCCGATTCTCCCCAGGACATCTATCCCAACTTCGATGGTCCTGTTCTCGCAAGCGAGCAAGCATGCGACCTGCCGCTGAAATCACTTAAGGTTTATGTTGCTGGAAACTAGGATTCCGGTCTCAGTCCATAAAAGTGCTACCATCTTCAAGGCGAGGAATACCGAGTAATTTGTGGATATGCGATTAGATTTCTATCGGCGACTTGTTTCGAAGTAGGCTCAAGACAATACTAAACTGACATTAGCGATCTGAAATGACTCAAACTTGAGGAGAATTCGATCGATTACAACACCCTCTCTTCACGGCAAGAAAGTGTTCGGGCGACACTCCGTCTGACTCGCATCCCCGGTATCGGGCCGATCATTTATTCTGAATTGATCCAACATTTTGGCTCTGCCTCCAGAGTGCTCAATGCAACCGCTACTGAACTGAAGCAAATTTCAGGACTTGGCCCGAAGTTAATTAGTGCGATTTTAAAGAGTCGAGATTCAACAACCATCAATTCAATCATTAAGACATGTCAGACAAATAAAATTGACGTGATCGAGCGATACGAGGACGATTATCCAAGACTCCTTTCGGAAATATACGACCCGCCCGCGATCCTTTACACCCGTGGAAAACTCCTACCGACTGACAACCTAAGCATTGCGATTGTTGGCTCAAGACATGCAACACGCTATGGAATCAAAGTTGCGTCACAACTCGCCCGCGGACTCTCCATGGCGGGGTTCACGATCATTTCTGGATTAGCACGGGGCGTCGACGCCGCAGCCCACCAAGCGGCAATTGAGGCTGGCGGAAGAACAATCGCCGTTTTGGGAGGGGGTCACTTGAAACTGTACCCAGCTGAGCATGCGTCTCTTGCCAACGCAATCATCCATGATGGTGCTGTCATCTCAGAATCACCGCCCGACATACCACCTCGCAGTGGATCTTTCCCCAAGCGTAATCGAATCGTCTCGGGATTAAGTTTAGGAGTTGTCGTTGTGGAAGCCGCACAAAGAAGTGGTGCATTAATATCAGCCAGACTGGCGATGGAGCAGGGGAGAGAAGTGTTTGCTGTGCCCGGCCCCATTGATAGTCGCATGTCCAAAGGATGCCACAAATTAATTCAGGATGGAGCAAAGCTGGTAAACTCGATAGACGATGTGCTCGACGAACTCGGTCCACTTGCCACGCCAATCCGCACTCAACAAAGGGGAGAAATCCGCAATCCAGCAGAGCTTCGGCTTACGGATCAGGAACGCAACATCTTAAATGCAATTGAGACAATTCCAACGTTAATTGACTCAATCATTGAGCAGACCAACTTTCCTGCTGCGAGAGTTATGTCGACTATTAGTATTCTTGAAATGCGATCATTAATCCAACGTGTCTCTGGAAATTCCGTTGTACGTCGGTAAAGACCAATCCTTTTCCATGTTTTTGACTATGAAGATCGTAACTTACAACATCAACGGTATCCGCTCAGCTATCAAAAAGGGGCTAATCGACTGGATTGCGGATCACGACTATGACGTTATTTGCATTCAGGAAACAAAAGCTCACTCGGGAAGTGTCCCAGTCTTATTACTCGACAGCATTGGCTACCATCACTATTGGCATTCGGCTAAGCGGAAAGGCTACAGCGGTGTTGCTACGTTTTCTAAAATCAAACCGAGTTTCGTAGACTATGGAATGGGACTCGATAAATATGACATTGAAGGCCGAGTCCTTCGCACCGATTTTGAAAACCTGTCAATAATAAATTGTTATGTCCCCAATGGAAACGCAAGCCTGCTTCGCCACGACTTTAAATTAGACTTTCTCAGAGAGCTCTCACTCTGGGTTAACAGTATAAGAGCAGAACAATCTCGAGTCGTTGTGACAGGAGACTTCAATATCGCGCACTCAATTCTGGATGTCCCTGTAGCTTTAGCGCATACGAGTCCGTCTGGTTTTCGTCGAGACGAACGCGATTGGCTCCAACAGTGGATCGACCACGGCCTTGTTGATACCTTCCGCAACCAGAACCCCGACGGGCGAAGTTTTACCTGGTGGCCCTCCTCCAACCCCGCCAGAACCGACCGAGGGGCGTGGCGGATCGACTATCAATTTGTCAGCCCACCCCTTCAATCTTCAATTCAAAACGTATCGCATCTAAAACAAATTTTCTACTCCGACCACTGCCCTGTTTTGCTTGAATTCGATAACAAATAACGGCACAATGGGGTGCTAAACCATCTCCAACCGAGGGCCCCCATGCGACTACACCAGTTATCTGTCATTACTGTCTGCTTAATTTGCTTCCTCTCGCCAAACACTGAATTATTGGCAGAGTTGAAATTGCCCTCATTCTTCAGCAACCAAATGGTGCTCCAACGGGACAAACCTGTATCTATCTGGGGTTGGGCGGAAGCCAATACTCAGGTTGACGTCGTATTCAATGGAAATACCGCTTCCACAAAATCGAGTAAAAGCGGGGATTGGCAAATCACGTTACCGGCAATGAAAGCCAATGGGCGAGGAATAAACATGGTCATTGAAAATGGCGATGACCGTATTGAACTTAAAAACATTTTGATTGGTGAAGTTTGGTTTGCGAGCGGGCAATCTAACATGGCTTTTAAGCTTCAAAATTCACTCGATGCGAAAACGGACATGCCAAAATCCAACAACTCGGCGGTTCGATTTTTTCTTGCCACCAACACGCCCGCCGCCCAACCCCAGACAAACATCGTAGGCACCTGGAATCTTTCGTCTCCGGAAACGTCTGGAAAATTTACGGCCGTCGCTTATTACTCTGCAAAACAAATTAATCAAGAAACAGGGATTCCCGTCGGCATAATCCAATGTTGCTGGGGTGGCAAACGATCAGAATGCTACACGAGCAGAGAAGCCATGCTCTCTAATTCGCACGGAAAAAAAATGATCGCAGAACTTGACCGCGAAGCCAAATCTTTTGACTCCGCTGCGGCCCAAAAAAAATACGATGCCGCAATGGCCAACTGGGAAAAAAAAGCCGCTACGGTTCGGGCCCAAAACAAGGACAAACCAAATGCCGAGCGAACCCGCCTTCCGCGGCGACCTCAACCGACAAAACCCACCTATGAAAATGAGCGCAATCCCACGGTTCTTTACAATGGCATGATCCATCCTTTTGTTGGCTACACCATGCGGGGAGCAATCTGGTATCAAGGCGAAGCAAACGCTAAACCGGGACTCGCTGAAATTTATCAAGAAATGTTTACTCTGATGATCCAAGACTGGCGCACCCGTTGGGACGATGAATTCCCCTTTTACTTCGTTCAATTAGCCAATTTCCAATCCGTCACGACCGCCCCCGGTCAGCGAAGCGACTGGGCTACTGTACAGGATCAACAAAGAAAAACTCTGGAACTGGCGGGCACAGGTATGGCGACCATCAATGATGTTGGAGAGGCCAAGGACATTCATCCAAAAAACAAAAAAACAGTCGGCTTAAGGCTAGCTCGCTGGGCGCTAAACAATGACTACAAGAAACCGATGACTGTCAGCGGCCCACTCTACAAGTCTTCTCGGGTGGAGGCCGACAAGATGATCATTGAATTTGATCATACGGGAGCCGGTTTGAAATCCAGCGACGGGAAGCCACTCCAACGTTTCGAGATCACCGGCGATAACGAAACCTGGCATTGGGCTGACGCAAAAATTCACAACGATACGATTATCGTAAGTTGCAAAGAGGTACGGGAACCGACGGCAGTGAGATACGCTTGGGCAGCCAATCCCGCCGGGGCAAACTTAGTTAATTCTGAAAACTTGCCTGCATCAATATTTTCAACCGCAAACAACTAAAGGGCACTGGGCCACCGGCCTATTTATTTTTTTCAATGGCAATCACGCGCTAAAGAACGCGTGATTGTCATTTATCGGCCTCTGAGTTTTTCTTGGTCAGCTCAAGTGAATTTCCCTTGTCGTTATATAGCACGACGTCAACAAAGTTCCGAATGAGCATTACACCGCGACCGCAATCCTTTTCAAGATTCTCTTCGTCCGTTGGGTCAGGAACCTTTGACGGATCGAAGCCGTCTCCCTGATCTGTAATTTTCGAATAAAATCGATCGCCACATATTTCAATCACGAGATGGACGGTCTTGTCTGGACTACGATTATTCCCGTGGTCAATTGCATTCATCACCGCCTCTTCCATGGCCATGTGAATACCGAAGGTATCTTTGTTACCCCACCCATTCTTTTCTAGCTGCTCAAGGACCATACCAACTATTGTTGCGCAATAATCTGGCTCACTTGGAATGTGATCATCGTAGCGCCAATGCTGAGCTGTACTTTCCATGATTAACCTGAATCTTCGATCTATTCCAAAACTCGCTAGAGTACTCCCTACCGTCCTCAAAGCACACTCACCCTAGAGCGACTCAATTGCATCATTTTGATCATCTTTAATCTGAAACAATGAATCGAGATTTGTATAGCTAAACAAATCTCGCACTTCCGGACGCAAGTTACTCAACCTCAATTGCAGTCCATTCTTTTTGCTCTCGCTCTCCAGCTTGATCAACTTATTAATCGCAGCGCTGGAGAAAAAACTAACACCGTCAAAATTCAATACAATTCCCGTCTCACTCGTCTCATCCAACAGAGAGAGCAACTCACGACCGAGTGACTCAATCCGAGCAGGATTTGTTATTCGTTGATCGACAAACTTGACAATGGTTGCCTTTTCGAGAATTTCTGTGGCAATGCATTCAAATTCTGACATCAGATCTTCTCAAAAATCAAAACCATAAAAAATAATGTCGTTTGGCATAATTATCATACCTCGCCAATCGAATGCGTCAAAAACAAATCAGCACCTTTTCGAGCCAATCTTGCTCGAAACCCGCCCTAACGCCTTTAACTAACATTGCAAATGGAAACCCGCGTATTTCCCTTCAAAGCAAATCCTGCCGTCTTTCTTAAAATAAAAAACACTAGCTGATACGTCCCCGAATGATTGACCAGAATCTCATCCGTCTACGTATCAAACTAGCGTTTTTGTTTCCAATTTGCGGACCCCTTCTCGATAACTAAGCCAATTCAAATCTACCAACGCTGGAGCCAGATTCAGATTCGCTTTCATTACGGAATTCAAAACGGATTATTCTCGCCTGATGGAAAATCCATTCAGGAAAACGACCGTTCCTAAAAACAAAATGGGCCAACAAAGCCACGTTGGCGTGGTGATCTTCTTCTGAACCCCCAAGCCAGATTTTACCGGCTTAATCTCGGTTCGATTATTATTGGGATAGGAAGCACGATAGTAGTTGCTCGGGCGGGCTTCCGGTGCCGGACTCACTGCCGCCACCTCTCGCTCTACCGTCGCATGATCAGCGAGAAGATTTGAGAATCGGGGCGTTAATACGTAGGTATCAACCAAGTTCAACTGAATCCCGATAAATATCAGTACCAGTCCCAGTGTCATGATTGAGGTACGTCGCATTATTTTTTCCATTTAAGGTTGGGAAGAGAGCTCCGCTTCGCATTTGCGAATTCCCCATGATTCTTCCATGAGCGAGCCTCTTACCCAGTAAGAGCAGTTACACCTTGTTATGCTATCGTTTTTCTATTGTTTTCTTCTTGAATCAGGGAACGACAAATATCTGCCCTGAAAAGAATCGGTTCCGTTTTTTTGGGTTCTATTGAAAACAACCGCTTCCGCATCCTAAAACTCTGTAAGAAAACAGAGTTTATTCCACGTCTAACGATTGGTTCGGCTATTCCAACGATTTGGGTTTCGAGCCTCCAATCCGTCTTTTAAACTGAACGCTAAGTACTTACATTTGACTAGCTCAGATTTTTATCCTGAGTGGCGATTGAACATTTCAAACGAAAACTCGGCAAATCCATGAGTCAGTCTACCGAACCTTCATCTCACGGAATTTGGTCTTCCAGTTTCCAGGGACTTTTATGGACGCAATGGCTAACATCGATCAATGACAATGTGTTTCGCTGGTTTGTAATTGGCGTCGGCAAAAATCAGTTTGCCCCGGAAGACCAGGGGACGCTTCTAATTATCGGCTCTTCTTTTTTCATCGTTCCCTATATATTATTCGCGTCAGTCGCTGGCTGGCTGGCCGACAGATTCAAAAAAAGAACCGTCATCATCGGTTGCAAACTTGCAGAAATTGCAATCATGATTACTGGAATCATTGCAGTCAGTCTGCTGGGAGATCCTGATCCTACTTCGGGGATTGACCCATTTTTCTGGGTTTTGCTCGCGGCTGTTTTCTTAATGGGCCTTCAGAGTGCGCTTTTTTCACCAGCCAAAGTTGGTACCATACCGGAGCTTCTGAATGAAAAAACAATTGCGGCTGGCAATGGAGTATTCAATCTTGCAACACTTTCTGCCACCGTTATTGGCATGGCTCTCGGCGGAGCACTCTCCGATATCACACACCGCGGACAGGACAATATTGGCTTAGCAGCAGGTGTGCTCATTGGCATTGCCGTAATTGGTACACTTTTGAGCTTTTTAGTTTGGTCGTTACCGGCAGCAAATGCAAAAGCCAAATTCCCGATTACCCTGGTCGGGGAGACAATTAAAGATCTTATTCAGCTATTTTCATATCGCACCCTTTTCCGAATTGCGTTAGGCATTTCTTTTTTCTGGGCAGTCGCCGCGTTAGCCCAACTCAATATCGATGTTTTTGCAACGGAGAGTGGCGGCATTGTTGAGTCTGACCGAACCCCTCTTCTGATTGCAGTCGTTCTAGGGATTGGATTTGGGAGTGTTGCCGCCGGACTAATATCTGCTGGCAGAATCGAACTTGGCCTGGTGCCAATCGGTGCAACGGGAGTTGCGATTTTCTCATTTCTATTATGGTTGACCCCTCCCGATTTTATTAATGGAGATCCGTACAACTTCGACAAGATCCTGACCTTTATCTTCCTTGCTGGCCTTGGATTTAGCGCAGGTGTTTTCGACGTTCCACTGGCATCTTACCTACAACACAACAGTCCTATTGAAAAACGCGGCTCCATCCTTGCTGCCACCAACTGCCTTGCCTTTAGCAGTATTCTGCTCTTCTTTGGCGTGATGTTATTTTGTACGCAATCAACCGAACGAGGGACGATTGCTCAATTACCGGCTCAACTTACGGCAAAAGGTTTGAGTGAAGCACAAACAAAACAACTCGAAGAAACGATTGACCGCTTTGAAAAGACACTCATTAGCGATCGACCGGGAATCGAGAAATTTGTCAGCGAGGCTCCTGCCCCTCTGCGTCAGGCGACGCTAACACTTTTAATCGCCAAGGACTCAGAGCGCCGAGAGAGCGCCTCCCAACCGCTTCGCCTAGAAGATTATGTCACAGAATTCAGCCCCGACAATTCCAGCTTCGATGAACAGGAGGCAACCGCATTTCAGCGTCAAATCTTCAAAGTTCAACGGCAAATCCGCCCACTGCCACTGCTTAGCTCCCGCCAAATATTTTTAGTGATGTGCGCTCTGACTATCCCTGTAATTGCATATTCGCTTTACCGTTTAATTAAACCCACCGTCCGTCTCTTGTTCTTTCTCGCGTTCCAA
>WTFU01000029.1 GCA_011523945.1 Mariniblastus sp.
CGCTACGCTCGTGGTATTTTTGATTCCCGGCCTTGAGGGGGTGCTCGATTATCAAACGAATGCACCAGCTCTACATCGATTACTCCAGCTTTTTACTTGTCACACTGCCCATTGGTCATTTGACCATCTACTTTGGGATTTGGTGATGTTTGTCACGATGGGGGTTATTTGCGAACGCAGAAATTCAACTCAATTTGCCGTCGTATTAATTTTGTCTGCTATCGCGATACCTTTAATCGTTTCCAGTTTTTCGCTGGAGGTGAGTTCGTATCGCGGATTGAGTGGATTAGACACTGCTTTATTTGGGTTAGCAGTATTGTATTTAGTCCGCAGCGCGATTCAGGAGCAAAACTGGCCGGGCGTTGGAATGTATGGTTTTCTATTTTTCGGAATGATGGGAAAAATAGCGTACGAGTACTTTGTGGGAGAAACATTGTTCGTCAGTAGCGATGGATTCACTGCGGTGCCGCTTGCTCATCTTGTGGGCGCAGTCATCGGTACGGCGATGGGTTTATTTGACATTTCACGCATGCCGAAGTTTTCCCTCGCGGGGTGGAAAGCATTTCAGCAAACAAGAGTGACCGGCTAATTGCAGGTACATGGTGGAATACCGCATGAGTTCGTTTGATAGATTAGTTTGGTTCCCAAGATCAGCAGCTTTCTCCTATCGACGAGTGAGAATAACTTGATGGGGGCCTTGTTTTTGTCCATTGAATTCGGCGGTAACAGACAAGCTGGTGTTACCTTTTGGAATGTCGACAGAAAGAAGATGGCCTCTCTTTTTACCGGCGGAGATTTCGATCGTTCGCGATATGTTTCCGATTTTGATTGCAGCTGTGCCCCTTGGCGGTAGATGATTAAAAATGATTTCGAGTTCGTACGACTTTGGAGTTTCTGCTTCCAGTAGCCAAGCGCCATTGGAATCACGAGCCCAGGGTTTCCCCTGTGAGTGACGCCAGTCCTGCCGGGTGAGTACTGTTCTCGGTTCATAATCTGTCCCGATGACAATTCGCGGAGGGGCATAGTTGTCGGGGCGGGTAGAGCTGACATCTTCAAACCATGACTCATAATTCTTTTTTAACCTCGCGAAGACTTCTGGTTGGCTAATCGCAACATTGTTCCGCTGTTGCGGATCCTGCTTAAGGTTATAGAGTTCCAGTTTGACTTCGCCATCATATTGTTCTTTACCAAACCCACTGGGGTGGACCAATTTCCAAGGGCCATTGTGAAGTGCAAAATGATGGTAAAGCTGCGGTTTGTCACCACGATGCGTTTGAAACACAATCGATCGATTGGGCCAGTCGGGGCGATCTTCGGTGAGCAATGATAGGAAACTGCGACCGTCAATGGGGTGGGCTTGATCACTCTTTATCGAGCAAGCATCCAGGAGCGTTGGAAGCACATCGATGTGAGCACACATCAAGTCCGACCGATTTCCTGATTTGACTTTGGCCGGCCAGTGAAAGAGCAAGGGCGACCGGATGCCGCCGTCGTCGACATGTGTTTTCATGCCACGCATATTGCCAACGAATCTCATCGAATTCGGGCCATTGTCATTGAGGTAAATGACAATGGTATTCTCAAGGACCCCAAGAGATTCGAGATGTTCAAAAAGTCGACCTACATTGAAGTCAATGTTAGTGATCATTGCCGCAATCCGTGCCAACTTATCGTTCTCTTTTTCTAGACGATTTTCATTGAGCTTGTGGATGAGAATTGGTGAAAAATCGACTTGGCGATATTTCTCATAAAGCGCTTCGGGAACGTCATGAAATGGCCCATGGGGCGCGTTGGTTGCAATGTAGGTGAAGAAATTTTTCTTTGCTGTTACGCTTTGGTTAATGAATTGCATGGCGGCATCGAAGTAGAGGTCGGTGCAGTATCCCTTCATCGGTGTTTCAATTCCATTTTTAATCAGCGTTGGATCGGTGTATTTTCCCTCGGCACCGATTGGATCTGAAGGCTGGCCAATTCCCCCACCGCGGTGAATCAGGCTTTCCTGGAACCCTTGGTCATTGGCTCGCAGTGGATAGTTGTCACCGAGATGCCATTTGCCATAGATCCCAGTCCGATATCCTGCGTCGTGGAGGTATTCTGCAAGTGTCTTTTCATCGGCGTCCATCATGGCTCGTCCGATGTAAGTGTCGATGCACCGCGTTCGATAGTTGTATCGCCCTGTCATGAGACTTGCCCGTGTCGGAGCACAAACAGGACTAACATAAAAATTAGTTAAGCATCCGCCGTTGCTATACATAGTATCGAGCGACGGAGTTTCGATAAGTGGATTTCCCTGGAAACCGTAGTCGCCTACACCCTGATCGTCGCTCATGATGACAATGACATTGGGGCGGTCGTTTTCTGCCAGCGCCGTGATAGGAATCGTAAAACCAATGAACACACAAAACATTAAAGTTCGTAGACTCAAATAAGTAATTGCCGAACGGACCATAATCGATAGTATCCTGTTGCGAAGTTTCCAAAACCTATGTTTTCAGTTGGTCACGAATAGGCGGTAACCATTTGGTGATCCCAGATCGTGGCGATTCATCCTAAACGATGGCAGGCTCATTCCAAAATGATTTGTTTGAGGAGAATTAAGGCTGGGAGCCATGGGGTTTTAACCGTAGAGATTAACTGGTATTCCCGGTTACCATCGTAATGCTTTCAAGCCCATGGAAATGATAGTTGTTGGAATAGGTCGGTGTTGTTTCGAGTTGGACACGGGGTAATCGTTGTAGGAAAATTGGAATCGAGATTTGAATTTCCAATCTCGCCAGTGGAGCTCCCAGACAATAGTGGATACCACCACCAAAGCTGACATGAGGGTTGGGGTTTCGATCCAATTGGAGGTGGTCAGGATTTTTAAAGACTGCGGGGTCGCGATTGGCCGCTCCAAGAAGGAGAGCAATTTCTTGTCCTGTTTCAAAATGCTGTCCACCGATTTCAAGCGGTTCGAGTACCCAGCGGTTGAATTGGTGAAGCGGCGTGTCGAATCTCAATAACTCTTCAACGGCAGCTTTGCTAAACGAAGTATCCCCTGGTCCGTGGTTGCGCCAAAGCGTTAATTGCTCAGGGTGTTGCAAGAGCGCAACCATTCCATTTCCAAGTACATTGACGGTGGCCTCATGTCCGGCATTGAGCAATAAAATGCAGTTTGCAATCAGCTCATCTTCACTCAAGCGATCGCCAGCTGACTCGACTTCAATTAATTTACTAATCAAGTCCGGTTGCGGTTGTGTGCGTCTCTCTTGCACCAGGGATCTTAGATAGTTAACGAATTCCCGTGAAGATTCTACAGCAGCAGCTTCCATTTCGGGCGTTCGCTGCATCTCGTACATTTTAATCATGTTGTGGGACCAGCGCAGTAGCTCGGGAGCCATGGCGTCGGGAACGCCAAGCATTTCAGCGATGACGATTACAGGAATGGGGGTTGCATAACTTTCTTTGAAATCAAAATTGCTGGTTCCACCATTGTCTTCGATCCTGTCGATTAGTTGATGGCATAGTTCTTCGATTCGGCCTCGTAATCGCTCGATTTCCCTCGCCATGAATCCTTTTTGGACAAGGCCTCGCAAGCGGGTGTGGGAAGGCGGTTCGAGTCCTAGCATGGAATGGCGATCGACATCGAAGAAAGGCTTAAGGTTGGGAGGGATGGCGGGTAGTCCCAATTCTTCACGCGATTTTAGGTGCTCGATTTGTCGGCCAAAACGCCGATCCCGCAAAAGCGACGAGACGCTTTGGTGATCAACAAAGGTCCAAAGTCCATGTTCCTGCCAATAGAACATTGGGCATTGCTGCTGGAGTTGGGCGTAATAAGGATAGGGATTGTTATAAAAATCCTCGTCACGAATATTCAGGCTGACAGTCTGCGTTTTTGGATTGATCTGCATGAGCATCGGGTTTGAGGCATCGGTCACTTAAATATTAGATCACGATCATAACTGCTTTTTGCGATCAATGTTTAATCAAGCAACTGTTGTTCCGGGGGTTATTACTCTCAATTGAACCAGATTGCAAAACCAAAGAGATCCCCTCCAAAAACTCGTTGGAACTGCTCCCATTTTTCAACGCTGGTGACATCGCCCCGTTCGACATGCGGCAGGGCGCCCGTACCGTGAATGAAGAGAATTAAATCAAAGTCTTTGGGTTCGGTCAGAAATCGTTTTACATTAAAGCCGCGGTCATTGGCTTTTCCCCGCCAAAACGGGAGCAGTTTTTTGCCATCCAGAATTGCTTCCGATTCATCAAGAATGTCCTGCCAGGCGGTGATTGTCTGGTTGGTGGGGCGGAATGGAGAGACGAGAGTCGTTTGCCTGGAGTTGGGGATCCATTCCCGGTCATTATCAGTTTCTTCAGCAAGAGCGATCCACATTTCGCGACTCAATTCCACAGCTTTTTTCAGATGCTTATGGATTCGTTTTACACGTTTTGGCTCTTGCAGTTTGAAATTGGAGTTGTGAAACGATGCTACAATATCAAGCAATATGTTTTGATCCAGTATGGAATAATTTTTCTTGCCTTTCGCTGCTTCGAACTCTTCTTTCAAAAATTCGTGCTTGAATTTGACTTCAGGAAATAAGCGATAGGCGGCTACGTCCCAAAGCGCTTCCGCATCGTAGGCTAGAGCAAATTCAAGCATGCTTCGAAGAACGTGGGTGTAACCTCTTAGCCAGATGACGTCGGCATAGTCGAAGGCAATTACCGTTGTAGGTCGGCATCTCGGGGGAATTTTTTTTAGGTCAAACAGCTCATCTAAAAAGGCATTTAAATCCTCTTCTTTGTTTTTTTTCCCGTCTCCATTGATGTCGAAATGAATTTCAAACAGGTGAAGCGGCAGTTTGACCTCTTTGGATTTTATTTTTGCCAAGGTTTCATCAGCTTGTTCCAGTTGTTTAATCATTGACTTGAAAACTTGCCGAACCGTCTCATATTCAATCTGTTCGGGGTTGGGGTTGCTGGGAACTGGCAATCGAAAGAACGGCAAAATTGCATTTCTCGTACTACTGTTGATGCCGTATCGATACCAGCTCTTGGAAAGATGATCTAACGATTGCATGAATTGAAGTGTGCCAAGTCCAAGCCTGGCCTGATCGTCATTGGGTGCTTTTTCAAGATGAGCTTTGAGGTCTTTTTCGCCCTGAGAGAAATTTCCCGAGAGAAGATATTTTTCTACCAATGGTTGCTGCTGACCGAAGGCAAAACTGCTGGTAAGCAAAAGCATGCAACTGGCTATCAAAGTGATTTTGCTGGACATGGGTGTTGGTTCCATTTTGAGTTGCGGGATGAACTTAGAGTCGGTCAGCAATTCCGATGGTGTCTACTCGAAATTAGCGGCATCTGTTTCAAAAAGAGAGTTATTAAACTTGATTTAATGGATAACCTGTAGGTTAGACCTCTATTTGATTTTGCCTGGCAAGGAAATGCAAATCTCATTCTGTGGTAGGAGTCGGGTTCCCGCTTTAAAAAGATAAGTGAATGTATTTGTTTTCATTTTTTAGGTTTTTGATTTCAATTTTCCGCCAAAAAAGACACAATACGGACAAAAATAAAACCCAACTAATAAATTTAAAATGGATTAAGACATGTCTTCATTGAATCGGCGAAGATTTTTGAGCAAAGCATCTGCTGGGGCGACCGCGATCGCAGCCTCCATGTCTGCCGGTGCTGTGGGAAATCTTCAAGCAAGCCAAGTGAGTTCAACAGCGAGACTGAATGAAACGGCGGGAATTGAGTCTAGAGCATTTGTCCCGAATCGAATTGCTGTCTCGACCTATTCATTTTTTACTTTCCGAGATGGTTCTAAGTTGACGATGTCGGAATGCATCGACACGGCAGCAAAGATGGGTTTTGATGGCGTCGAATTATTACTGGTGCAGATGGAGGACACGTCGGACTCAATGCTTCAAAAGTTGAAGCGGCGAGCTTTTGTGAATGGTCTTGATTTGTGTGGAATGTCGACGCATCAGGGTTTCTTGCGGCCCGATAAAAACTATCGCGCTGAAAATGTTAAAAAAACTATCGCTCAAATAGAGATGGCGTATAAGTTGGGTATCCCAACCATTCGAGTAAACACAGGGCGATGGGGCACGTCAAAGAGTTTTGAAGAGTTGATGAACAACAAAGGTGTTGAGCCCCGCCTCCCCGGTTGTACAGATGATCAAGGATTCCAGTGGGTGATCGATGCGTTGACTGAATGTCTGCCCGCGGCAGAGAAATGTGGTGTTGTCCTTGGGTTGGAAAATCATTGGGGACTTGGGAGCACTGCTGAAGGGGTTTTGAGAATCGTTAA
Source organism: Mariniblastus sp. (assembly GCA_011523945.1). Taxonomy (GTDB): domain Bacteria; phylum Planctomycetota; class Planctomycetia; order Pirellulales; family Pirellulaceae; genus Mariniblastus. Next base: position 6,290 of record WTFU01000029.1, read on the forward strand.
TGCCATTAATTCGCCCTGGCTTCGGGTCACGATGGATACAGGGAACTTTTTTGAGCGACGTTATGAGCAGCTTGAAATGCTCGCTCCAGAAGCAGTGTTTATTCAGGCAAAAACCTATTTTGGCGGCGGTGTTTATTACACGCTCGACATGGATTACGACAGAATTGCCAAAATATGCCAGAGTGCAAATTACAACGGTTACGTTTCGTTGGAGTTTGAAGGGAAGGAAGATCCGTGGACGGCCGTTCCCAAGAGTCTGGAGGCCCTGCGTTCCGCCTTTGGTAAAAAACAAAGTTGAATGAAAGGATTTATTTCCCGCGGACTTCAACCTCGTCGAAAGCATTCATGTCGTCGAACGAACCAAGTCCAATGCGTCCTTTGCCGAACGTCGTGTCCTTGACCGACATATGCGGGTTTTCCATGTCGTCAAAATAGATATCGATAGTCCCTTTCTGAGAGTCTCGAACCAGTTTGACGTTATGCCATGAGTCGTCCCACAGTGTTTTTTTCTTATTTTTAGTTAATGCTAATCGCGGCGCGTCTTTCACGATCATGATTTGGCCGCTGTGCGGATCGGGTTTGGCTCCGAGGTGCACGTAATAATAATTGGTTGGGTTTTGGTATCCGAAAAAGATACAGCAATCGCGATGGTTCCCAGTATCTTTGGTTGACTTGACTTTAAATTTCATCACAAAATCGGCTGCTTCAATTTCATTAATAAGCGCGATGTGACGCGGGCTGCGAACTTTCGGTTCGTATTCGCTTTTTCGCTGAATAATACTAAGGCTTTTTCCGGCGCCATGATCTTCGAGTTTCCATGACTGGCTATCAATGATCTCCCATTTTGACGATCCGCCTTCGAAATTATCTTTAAAAAGAATTGGCAGTTCATCCGTGGTACTAACGGCTGGCGTTTGGGTATTCGAATTGTTATCGCTCTGGCCAATAGCCCAATTTGTTCCCAGGAAAGAGACGATTAGAAAAATACAAATTGGAACAAGTTTAGGCCGGTTCATTCATTCACTTTCGATAGGTTGGAGTACTCACCGTTGATGTAATTTTCTCGACTTTAGGTTGGTCGTTTCGAACAAAAACAATTTAACCGATTCGAATTAATTTAAGCGAGCGAAGGTAGTTTAACGGATGCAATTCGACTCTGTCGAAAAAACATTTCGATGCTTTAATTCTGAACCATAATGATGAACATGGCAAATCGTTTCAGCGGTGATCGTTGGATAATATTGTTTAATTCGATAAGCTGACCAATGAATGAGGTTCGCGGAGATGAAGAAAGCGACGGTTGATTTTGAATATGATCTCTGTTGATCAAGCAATTAACGATTTAATTTGGGCGATCAATAGCCCCTCATTGATAGCTAATGAGTATTTAAATTCGAGGCAGGAAATTGAGCTGCATCATGAACGGCAGCCAGTTAAAGCAAGTGATATTTCTCGAGAGCATTTCGGTGAGTTTTTGGAATCGGTCCAAGACAGACGTGTTGGCCGTTATTTCGAAAGATTGATTCTCTATTGGCTGGTTAGCGTGCGCCAAGTGGAAATGGTTGCTCACGGATTGCAGATTCGAGATGGTAGCCAAACACTGGGTGAAATCGATTTTTTATTTCTCGACAAGCGGAATTTACTGAACCACTGGGAAGTTGCGGTCAAGTTCTACCTCTACGATCCGCATCATTTTAAAAATGGTAGTCATTATTTAGGGCCGAATGCGAATGATAATTTCGAGGCGAAAACAAAGCGGATATTTGAACATCAACTTTTGCAGAGTCAGCGAGATTTTCAAGAAGTTGCTGTTCGCCGTGGATTTGTAAAAGGACGCATTTTTTATCCAATTGAAATGGCGGGTGAACCAACGCCTCTCGACAATCTTGCCGAAGACCATTCAACCGGATGGTGGATACGAGATTCTGAGTTAGACCATTTGCAGCGACTTAACTCCATGTTTCGGGTCCGGGAAAAACCACATTGGCTGGACGGTGGGCAACCCAACGAGGGAGCACTTCAAATGCCAAATGAATTTATAAAGCAATTGCGTGGGCATTTCGCACACGAAGGTTACCCTGTTTATGTTAGCGAGTACCGATTGGCAGACGACGGAATGCGAGAATCTTCATGTGGTTTTGTTGTGCCGGATAGCTGGCCAAACAACTAGTTGATCCGCATTAATTGAATTGCCGATGTTGAGATTCAATGGGTCGAAAATATCTGCCACATTGACTGCGCATTATTGTTGTGCATTGGCAGCGGATATTTCTTTTTGAAAATGCATTCTGATTTTCTCTGGGTAATTTGTTGTGATGGACTCAGTCCCCCACTGCCAGAGTTTTTCTGCGGTCTGCGGATGATCCACGGTCCAGACATGATGTTGGTAGCCTGCCTGCTGGATGGCTCGGATCAGATTGGGGCAAAGTTGGGCGTGGTTTGTACTGACTCCATCGGTGCCGGTCTCTGAAAGTGTTTCAAGAATCTTATCCAAGGCAGGGGATGCATCACCAAATTTGTCTTTTTTGATAGAGGTTAGCCAGAAAGTTTTAAGAAGTGGGTCTTTTAATTCGACCTGCCGGATCACTTCGGCATTAAAGGAAATGATAACAATTTGATCCCTGCTTAAATTGGCCTGATCGATATCCTTAAAAAGTCTCGGGACAATGGAGGCATCGCATTTTACTTCGATATATATTTTTTTATCAGGCGGAACGGTTGCCATTGCTTCAGCGAGCGTTGGGATCGCCGTTCCCAAGAATTTTTCATCGAGCCATGAGCCAACGTCAAGATCAAGAAGTTCATCCAGATTTGATTTTTTGATAACAAGGTTTTTGTCAGCCACTTTTTTTGTGTCTTTGTCATGAATGCAGACAATATGACCGTCAGCCGTCAGATGGCAGTCCAATTCGATTGCATCGGCACCTCTTTCCCAGGCCAACTCGAATGCAGGAATGGTGTTTTCAGGCGTGGCAGCGGAGGCGCCTCGATGCGCGACGATTGGCGGAGTCTTAGAACGATAGGTCGATAGTGGCGAGTCCAGCCGCGGTTTCGTCGCCGATATACAGAACGGTCCGACTGGTAAGCCATCTTCATTGAATAATTTTACTTCGTTTTTTAGATAATCTCCCCAAAGGTATCTCACGGTAGATGGGTCAGGTGTTTTGCAGAGAAGGGTGATGCTGTCTGACCCTGTCTGCTTCGCAATGACCGTCTCAAAATTTCCTGCCGTGTCTCCAATTTCAAAACCCTTGAGTTTTCCTTCAATTGGTAAAAAACCGCTGCCGCAATTATCGAAATTAATGACGAGTTTGTTTTCTAGATGTTCGATTTTGCGGACCGCAGGAAACCCGAGTGGTTCCACCTCATTTCCGGTTTTGTAAACATTTTTGATGGCTAATCGGAGCAGCCGGTCTCCAATTGGCTTTTTGTCGGTTGGGTGAATATTTGTTTCATCACCGAGATCAATGGTGACCGCCATCATGGTGTTGGGAATTGTAAGTTCTGTTTGTCGTTGGCTTTCGCGAAAGGTTGACCAGTCTGCGTGTCGGAAACTGGGGAGTTGTACGAATAAAAAAGGTAGCTCACATTGATTGAAGTGGTTTCGCCAGGATTCAATCAACAAGGGAAACAGTTGGTCAGCGTCGCTGGCAGCAACATCGCTATAGGCGTCTGATTCTCCCTGATACCAGACGACTCCCTGGAACGAAAGAAATCGAAGTTGTGCGATTCCGGCTTCAAATAAGAAACCAGGCTCGCACAGCCAACGATAAGGAGTTTCTCCAATAATGTAGTCCTTGTCAGGTTCGATAACCGGCTTCATTGCTTCCTTCGCACGTCGCCGATGTGCTGCCATAACAGCCTCGTTATTGAGCCAATCCCCTTGATAAAGTTTTGATGTAATTGAGTTTTTGCGGGCGACTCGAGGAGGAATCCAGTTGTTCATTGCCGATCCGCCTACCGAGACTTGGATGATCCCGACCGGAACATTTAGTTTTTTCTGCAGTTGTTCTGCAAAAATCCATCCAACAGCGGAGGCCGTTGCTGCCGATTTCAAATCGCTTTTAAGCCATTCAGTTTGAAAAAAATCGCGGGTGTTGCAGCGATTCAGTTCACGTTCGGTGAATCCATCTTTCGCGACCAAACGCAGGCCTTGGTGACGCATAATCCTCAGATTGGGATTGTCCGCTTGGCGAAGTAGTTTAGTTCCATTGTCGCACTGTTTTAGAGGGAACTGCATATTGGATTGGCCGGCGCAGAGCCACACTTCACCGATCAGGATGTCATCGAATTTGAGATCATTGATGGTTAAAGAGCGAGGTTGGAAACTTGCTTTTTGGGCAGGTAGTGTTACCAACCAAGTACCATCTTTTGCTGTTTTTGTGCGGCTGTTTGCATTCCCTAGAGTGACGCTTATTTCTTCGTGCGGTGCAGCGGTACCCCAGATTCGAATCGGCTTGTTTTGCTGCAACACCATGCCGGTTCCAAATACGCGAGCCGGTTGAAGAGGGTCGTCGACTGCCGCAATCCCTTCGTGAGTTTGGACGGAAGTTAACAGAATACACGCGAGCAGGCCCCATCGAAAAGGAAATGATAAAGTTCGGTACATAGCTCTGTTTATGGTAATTCTGGAGGTTAGCTGTTCATCAGGCCGTAGGCTTTGGGTCTACGGTGCGCTCGCGAGATTTTGTTATCCGCTATCAAAACCAAATCATTGGTTCACTGATCTTTGAAGCAGCACAAATATTACACTCAATCGCTTTAGTTTTTGCCAATATAATGATTTGAATGTTGGCAAAAATGAGAATCAGTTATACTAAATCGACAAAAATTTCAGACGACCGAATTTTTTCAATCGAACCGTTGAGTTTGTGGAGGCGATAATGTGTTTAAATATTGCGATTCTAGCTTTGGTGCTGCTTAATACGGTTGAATTGCGAGCCAATAACACTTTCTCAAATTACGATGAGATACCGGTAGTTGAAACCTGGAGTGAGCTGCGCGAAGCTCCTGTTTTTGCTCAAGGTGAATTCGGAGCCGTTCGGCTTGGAATAGAAGCTAGGGCATGCGCTCAAGGCAGCGGCGTTCTTTTGTATGCCCTTGTCGAACGGGAAACGGCTCCAGACCGTTTATTACATTACGATCACCCTGGCGCACTCGGGCCGCTAGTTGTTAGTGGCGATTTAGAAGTATCCGATTCAAAAGTGCCTGCCTTAAAGCAAACTCGATCGACGGTAAACGAGAATTTAGACGGTGTTTCTAAATCGAATGAAGTGCTGTACACGCGAATTGCTATGGTGCAAGCTGATGACTGCCAAATTAAAATACAGTCACCTGCCGGCAAGACAGTAACGGCGTCGATTCAACGAATCAACGAAAGCTTTGATCCCTGGTCGAGCATGTCGTTAGAACGCCGGGCAAATGCTGACGCAAAAAGTCGCGTGACCTGCGAAATGCGGTTCAGTGCTCAGTCGATGGCGCGGGCAATGCCAATTCACAATGGATTCATTTCCCAGTTCGCAGGGATGAAGCCAGATGGAGAGGAATCCTTGCCAAAGCTCTGGCCAGCAAAACCAAGTAAGACTTTGAAATTAGTGGCAAACGACGGTGGGTTTCTACTTCAATCGGATTACCCGATTGAGGTTTCTAACCCAGACGATAATTTGCTCGTACGCTTATGGGTTAACGGGGAATTTGTTCCGCCAAAGGCCTCCGCGGTTTCAACGCTTAAGAATCGCACTGGAAAGATGATCGATGGTGACGAATTGAGAATTGTGTGGGATCGAGATTGTTTTCAAGGCCTAGCCAAAACAGGGGATAGGATTGGTATGCAGTTACTGCATGTCCCTCAGGGTTGGACTGGAACGGGAGATCAGCACTCGAAAATGCATTTGACCTCGCGGTCAAATCTGCGCCCGCCCGGCTTGCGGATGACCGAGCGAATTGACTTTACGCTCGAATAGGCTTGGGGTGCCGACAAAGTTCTATTTCGTTGCCATCGAATTTTTCGCTGAAAATCTTTTATCACATCGGCTATGGCAGTTCGCGTAATCGAAGATTCCGAAACGTGATTGGACTGCCTTCACTTTCTAAGCACAGATAGCCGGTCTTGGGATCGCAGAGTGTTCCACCGGAAACTTCTTCTCCGTTGACCCAAAGGCGAACTTCGCCGTTGATGGCACGAACGTAGTAATGGTTCCATTCACCGACCCCTTTGGAAAGCTCTTTAGTTGGAAAGCTTCTTGAACCATTGGGGGCAACTGGCGGAAAAGGTTTCATTTTGACACCGACGGGGAAAACATCGCCATGGCTGGTGTACCAATTGGCGGGGTTCGGCTGCCCATAGGCTAGATCGAGAACCTGGACTTCGATACCCTGAGGAAGGCCGGGTTTACCAGCCTTTGTTAACCGTTCGATGGACGCCGGAGTAGTCCAAACAAAAATGCCACTGTTACCCGCAGGTTTGTGATGCATCCATTGCACGACCAGTTCAAAATTGGTGTATTGTTTTTTTGTGCGAATGACACTGACTGGGCGGCCGGTGCACTCAATCACATTGTCTTTGAATGTCCAGGTTTCATCATTTGAATTGACGCGCGTGAAGTGTTCTTCGCCAAGAGCTTCAAACCCGGGCGCCATTCCGTCGACGAACGCACGTTTGACTTCTTGTTTCTCTTGTTCCGTTTGCGTACCAGCAATAGCGATTTTGCTTGAAACGGCAGCGGCAACACCGGTGCTAAGAAGTGTTCTTCGAGAGATAGGAGACGATTTCTTTTTCATGATCAATTTCGGATTGATGAAGGTTGGTTTTTATAAATTGGGCTCGTGAAGCTCTAAGATTGTAAGCTGTTTATTTGACACATGCCAACTTGTTTCGAAGTTCGCTTGTTGTCCGTATTTTCCAAGTCTGGTATTAATTCTTCTGAGGAATTAGAAATTAGTGTGTTTAGAAAAATCGATTAATGGTGCGCCCACTTGGTTGGATTGTATTGGGGTCTTTCGGGAAGAAAAACTATTTTGAGGTCATCTCCAGCTACTTCAGGATTACTCGTTTGCTAGATTGATATTGCACCGTTATCCGTGTGGCGAAAAAATTCCTGACGTCAGAGGAAAGTCTATGACGTTGGTTAAATCCTACGATGAACTTAAGCTCAATCGAAAGAAAATAAATGCGGCCATTTAATTGCCTGATTCTGTTTCCAACTCTCGTTTTATCAATCTTGTTCAGCAACGCTTCGCTTGTCTGGAGCCAAGATGGTGAGGTGAAGGACCCTGCGTGTTTTCTCGATGATGCGAATAAAAGCGAGGAAGTTCCACGATACGCGTGGACAAAGGATCATATGCACGTCGGGGTAAGGTGGCAGCCATTTTTTGGTCGTCCGCTGGCCAACGCGTACGACGCTGAGCGTCCGGTTATCTCTGTCGCTAGTAGTTACGCTCAGTTTTGGGTGAGTTGGTCGGCGATGGAACCAACCGAAGCGTTTACCGATTACGTCAATAACCCCTCGCCATCTTTGAAGACAATTGAAAAAGCAGTCGAAGTTTGCAATGAAAAAGGAATCAAAGTTGAATTTGTATTTTTTCATTGCCCCGCGTGGGCGTCGGAGAGCGGCAAAGCGGGTGGGTTCAAACCAAAGAAAGATTTATTTCAGGGGTATGTCAAACGAATCGCCACTCATTTTAAAGGACGAGTCGATGCGTATCAGCTTTCTCATGAATCCAATTTGCAAGGATTAATGAATGGAGCTGATATTGATTTCATCATTAACGACATTTTGATCGCGGGTGCTCAAGCCGTTCGCACTGTTTATGAGCAAGAGCCGGCTACACCTGTCATCGTTTCAACCAACGGTATGTCGCCCTGTGAAAATTGTCCCGTGACGAAGGGGTTGTCGGGAAAAGGTGGATTTGCGGTGGATCAGTTTTACAGTTTGATGGTTTCTAATCCAGAGTTGATGGGGTTAGTCGATGCATTGAATCTAAACGTTTCTGATCAAAACGATGGGTATGGGAGCATGGATGGTAGTTACGTCCAATCGGTTTGGGGGAATTATGATCTGGCTCGCCGTAAACTGGATGCCGCGGGTTACCAAGACAAGGCTATGCTTTCCGCTGAATCCTGGATTTCCTGGGATGACGGTTCGAGTGCCGTGGACGTCAACGGCGATGGTCTAAAAAATGAAGTGGATGCCTATGACAAGGCGATCACCATCATTGGTCAGTGTCTCCAGCGAGGCCTCAATACCATTAATTTGCCTTGGTCTGATAACTCCAGTGGATGGTCGATGGGGCTCACGAAGCGTCGAGATTACAACGGTCGGATTGCGGAGCTTCAACCGGAGATTGTCATTGAGGCGAATGATGGTGGTCCTGGAATCGTAACGACAAAAGTTGGTTTGCGAGGTCCAGACGATCGTTTTGAGATTGGTAAAGCTGGCGGGAATATTTTTACCGTCGATGATTACATTAACCCTCCCGACCCCAATCACTTGCATTATTACATTTGGAAATGGTATGCCCAAATTTCTTGCGGTCAGGATGAGGTCATTCGCCATGCACGAGCAGGGGAGGTTGGAAATGACATCGTTGTGACAGGAAGGGGATTTACCGGAAATGAGCGCTATCGAATTGCGTCTTACAACCGATCCAAAAATCGATTCATGGTGCTTGTCTATTCATCAGGTGCCAATGGCAACGAGGCTGCTAAAATAAAGATTCCCTCTCAGGTTCAATCTGGGAAATATTACAATAATGAATCGTCAGTTGAGCAATTTAAAGGTGAGGGGTTTCCCAATGGTAGTCGCTATTACGCACGTGTGATCACAAAGGATATTGACCGCGAAAATGGGGCAGATCTAGACGTTCGTTACCTTGAAACCAACCGGGGAGTTGTTCGAAACGGAGTCCTTGAGGCTGCTATTCCCAAGATGAAAAAATTTACAGCAATTGAGTTCGTTATGTTACAAAAAGAGTCAGCCGAATCTCCCGAACAATAACAGGTTCCTGATTGTCTTGTCGTGCTTGCGAATCGATGACGGATACGAGTCCAAAGAGAAAACTAAAATGAAGCCAGCTCTGATTCTGTTTTTATCTTTACTGAGTGGAATAGGCATCGCCGAGGAGCGAGATCAGCCGAATTTAATTGTAATTTTCTGTGACGATCTTGGTTATGGGGATCTTGGTTGCTATGGGGCGGAAAAGAACCGAACTCCCAATGTTGACCAGTTGGCCAAGTCTGGAATTATGTTCACCGATTTTTACTCATCCAGTCCTGTCTGTACGCCCTCTCGATCTAGTTTGATGACGGGGTGCTATGCTCGTCGAGTTGGAATGCATGAAGATTATACGGGGCACTGGGTGCTCATTCCGCGCAGTCGTCGTGGCTTAAATCCAGACGAACTTACGGTCGCTGAAGCACTCCAGTCGGCAGGCTATGCGACCGCTTGTATCGGCAAATGGCATCTCGGAGATCAGCCTGAGCATTTGCCGACCCAGCACGGATTTGATTTTTATTTTGGGATACCTTATTCAAACGACATGCAATCCAAGGGGAGAGGGGATCCACCGCTTCCATTGGTAGAGCAGCGTACGGTAATCGAAGCCCCCGTTGATCAGTCGACTCTGACCAAACGTTACACGGAAGCGGCGATTGAGTTTATTACGGAAAATAAATCGAAGCCGTTCTTTGTTTATTTACCTCATACCTTTCCGCATCTTCCGCTATTTGCCTCTCCGGACTTTCTTGGACAGAGTGCAAATGGGCGTTACGGTGACTCAGTGGAAGAAATTGACTGGTCGACCGGTCAAATCCTCAACAGCCTCGATCGCCTGGGCATCGCGGATAACACCTTGGTGATTTTCACATCTGACAACGGATCCAATGGTCGTAACGGTGGTTCGAATCAGCCTCTGGCGGGAGCTAAAGGGTCGACGATGGAGGGGGGAATGCGGGTTCCCATGTTGGCGAAATGGCCGGGGCGAATTAAGCCGGGCTCCATTTGCAACGAACTGGCAACAACGATGGATTTGTTGCCTACGTTTTGTAAGTTAGCCGGTGCGAAACTGCCTGAGCAAAAAATAGACGGATTCGATATCACGGATTTGCTGTTGGGTAACGAAGGTGCGAAGTCGGAATACGAGTCGTTTCTCTACTATCGGCGTCGACAACTGCAAGCGATTCGAATGGGAGACTGGAAATATCATTTGCCGTTGGAGGCAACGCACCCGAATTGGACTACTCCTAAAACGGAGCGGCCCGGACGTCCGGCGAAATTGGTGAACCTAAAAGATGACTTGTGTGAGCAGGATGACGTCTCTGAAGCCAACCCTGATGTGGTAGCAAAAATGCAGGCAATCGCACAAAAGGCAATCAAGGAACTGGGAAACGATGCCCGTCAGGGTTCTGGGCAACGTGCGGCCTTCACGCTTGACTCGTCGACACCCATGGTTCTGGATAAACAGGATTGAGTAAATCATAACTGGCAAAGCGCCCGATTTTATTTATCAAGACGCTCGCCAATTTTGGTTGCTTACCAGCTGTCAGTCCGAAACGGAATTGCAGGCAGTCCTTCTTTGTTTCCTAGGTTGCCAATGACCGTTTCCTGCCAGCCGAATCGGACGGCTGTTGGGTTGTTTACTCCGTCGGCCTGGACGATGACTTTATTTCCTTGGATCTTGGCAGTCGCTTCAACGAATTTTTTGTCGCTGCCCGCGATCATAAATTGAGATAACGGTTTGCCGTCAAGAGATTTCAAGCCAGATCCAGAATAGTCAAATTCGAGAATGGCCTGCTTGCCCTTGGCGGACATCGATTTATATTTTGGACCCGAGTAGACCATGTTGGAATCGCCGTAGTTTTTAGCCATGGCCCAGCGAGCTAAACGTGCGCCCACGTCTCGTTTGTTTCTTGGGTGGATGTCGTTCACGTTCCCGGTGATATCGGTCACCACAACCATCCCACAATCGGGAATGGCATCGAGGCAAGCTGTTTGTGCATCCCAAAATCGCGGGAGTGATTCCGAATTGATTCCTTTGTTTCGATTTTTAAATTTCGTGCTATAAGGGAAGGGTGCGATTTGGACGAAATAAAACGAGAGATCGTCTTGTTGAAAAACTGATTCCCAGCCTTTGACCATGGCGACCGTCCGATCGGTATAAATGTCTGTGTCACCGCTAACGCAATTGGATTCACCCTGATACCAAATGATGCCCCGAAAGGAATACGGAGCGAGTGGATGGATCATGCCGTTGTAAATCCCGCCATTCTTTGCGTTGGCTTTGAGGGAATCGACTTGTTCTAAACCGACTTTAGGAGTCCACGGTTCAATCTGTGTCCCTCCCCAATTTGATCCAATCAAGCCGATAGGTACGTCGAGCCTGGCTTGTAAGTTTTTTCCAAAATAGTAACCTACTCCCGAAAATTTCTTGACCGATTCTGGAGTGCAGGCTTGCCAAGTACCAGGAGCATCATCTTGCGGTTCTGGTTTTTTGATATGGCCAACGACATTGTAAAGCCGAATTTGAGGATGGTTGGCTTTGGGGATTTCATCCTTCCCTTTTTCGGTTTGTGTCATGCTCCATTCCATATTGGACTGACCTGAACAAACCCAGACTTCACCAACTAAAAGATCTTCCAGCTTGATTGTGTTCGTGCCGGTGATACTCATCGTTGCTGGAGTTTTATTGGCTTTCAAAGGGTCGAGTGCGACTAGCCATTTTCCATCCTCATTGGCCTTGGTTTTTTTGGTTTGACCTGCAAAAGAAACCTCAACCTGCTCTCCCGGTTCCGCCCATCCCCAAATGTGGACAGGTTTTTCCTGTTGAAGAACCATATGACTGCTAATGACATTGGGAAGTCGTACGTCGGCAAAAGTAGGTAATGTTACTAGTGAGATTAGAACTAACGTCGATGCAAAAATATGTTTTGGAGTCATGAGGTGTCCGGCGGTTAAGTAGACTTCGAGGAAGTAAATCAATGAAAATTGGTTGTTGGAAAAAAGCAATTATGAGCACGGGGCGCCCCGAAAGTCCAATCTCAAGTCAAAAATGTTCGCAATTTTGAGAGTTGATTGTTAGAAAAAAAGAGCTTTGCTAGAACACTGGAAAGGTTTTTTTAGGGTTACTTGATAAGCTCCACGTCGGTGAAGTAGGCGCCCCCTGTATCGCCTTTGGAATTCACGAGCCAGGTTCTTAATTGTGTTTTTCCTTTGGGAAGTTCAACCTCAAAGACCTGGCCAAGGGTTCCTGGTTTGATTTCCGATTCCAGCGCAATTCCGGCAATTTCGATTTTTCCCCGTACCGCTTTGAGAGCTTTGTTGGCCTGAGAAGGCCATTGGCGGAGTGTGATTCGATAAAGTCCGGGGGTTCGAACGTCGACCATCCACGGTCCGGTAACAGGAACCAGTTTACTGATTTGCCCAAAATTCCAAGGAGGATTGCCTGAAGGCATGTACCAATCCTGAGAAGACAGGGTGGTCGGATTATCCGAAGGGTTTCCAAGTTCAATGGAAATCGGTGTGATTCGGGGAGAGACCTCTTCCCAAAACGGGAGGTAATAAGATTTTAGTTTTTTTACCATATCCGGTTGTTGATCGGCGACGTTTTTTATTTGCCCGGGATCGGATCGAAGATCGTAGAGTTCCTCACCGTTGATCAAACGCCAATCGTCTTTCAAAATGCATGAGTAGGACCATGGTTCAGGTAATATTTTGAACTGAGGTCCGCCGTGGTATTGGACGATGAGATGGTCTCGGTGGCCAGTCGCCTTCCGTTCTTTCAAAGTTTTTGCAAACGAGATACCGTCCGGTTGATAAGAATTGGGTAACTTCAAGCGACACAGTTCTGCGAGTGTCGGCAAGACATCGATATGCGCGGCTAAATGAGGGACAGTTCTGTTTTCGACCAGACCACCGCTTGGCCAGCGAATAAAAAAGGGAACACGGTGCCCGCCTTCGTAGATCGATGATTTTTTTCCCCGCATCCCTGCGTTGTAGCCGCTGGTAAGTAAGCCTGTCGGCTTTTCAAATGTGCCGCCGTTGGATGTGCCATTGTCCGTCATGAAGATGAGGATCGTATTTTCGGCAAGGCCGAGTTGCGCCAGTTTACTTCTCAATTTTCCCATGTTGTGATCGAAGTTGGCGATCATGCCATAAAACTCAGCCCCATTTTTCCATTTGATTTTTTCCCGATAGGGATCGCTCCAACGATTATCAACCCGATAGGGTCCGTGCGGTGCGTTGGTGGCTAGATAAAGAAAAAATGGTTTGTTGCGGTTGGTTTCGATGAATTTGATAGCTTCGGAAAACCAAACATCCGTGCAGTATCCGGTGAATTTTTCAAATGTTCCATTCCGCTCGTAAGTGTCATCGAAATAGTCGTTACCCCAATAGTCAGATGCTTGTCCCACACCTCCACACCGGTGCCAAAGCACATTTTGAAATCCACGATCTTGTGGTCGATGGGGTGCGTTATCGCCGAGATGCCATTTGCCGAACATGCCGGTGACATATTGATTGGATGAAAATACGTCGGCGATGGTGTGTTCATCGGAGTGCATCAGTGTACGACCACTGCTGGTTCGATAGGCTCCCGTTCTGGCGGGGTAGCGCCCGGTCATCAATGCAGCACGCGTTGGAGTGCAGAAAGAGCTTACGTGGAAGTTGGTAAACCGAATCGACTCACTGGCCAATTGATCCAAATGAGGTGTCTGTAAAACCGGATTCCCGTGGCAGCTAAGATCACCGTATCCTTGGTCGTCAGTCATGACGAGGATTACATTGGGGCGTTCTTCTGCAAAAACAACTCCACTGCATGGCAGAATGGTGCCTGCTCCGCAGACATAAATCAAGGCGACTATAAATGAGGAATAAGTTTTATTGGGTTGAGTGAAAGCAACACTCATCAATAAATGAATCAATTGGAAGGTGACTTTTTGAATGGCCTCCGCTGTGATTAACCAATTATAGAAAATTGTTTTCATAGAAAACCTTATGCTGTCTCGTTTAAGCTTTGCGATCTCAGTTACTTTCAGTTTACCGTTGCTGACAGCAGAGGTGTTAGCAGAAATTTACCGCTGTATTAATCTACAGTTTACAACCAGTGTGCTCGTCGATTGGCGGGCTAAAAACGTGACAAATCAAACGATCGGCGGTAGATTAGGAAGGCCAACCGGTAAATGCTTGAATGGGCTTAGGCCGGCAGTTGTTGCGGGGCGAATGAAATATTTCATCAGTACGGCGACTTTAAGAAACCAAATATTTTGCTCGAGATTAATTCTATGAAATCCGTTTTAACATTGTTGTTTTTCCTCTTTATTTTTAATACTGCTTTCGCGGATACGAAAAAGCATGATTTCAAAGGCGCGGCGGTTGCCGAAGTTTACAAAGAAGCCTCTGGAGATAAGCTGTGGATTTACCGATTCGATCCTGTTGATTACAAACCTGAAAGTGACTCGCGGCCCGCCGTCGTATTTTTCTTTGGTGGTGGTTGGAATGGTGGAACCGTTGGGCAGTTCGAGCAGCATGCCAAATATCTGGCAGCAAGAGGTATGGTCGCATTTGTAGCCGATTACCGAGTTAAACAGAGACAGAACACAAATCCAGATTCGTGTGTTGCTGATGGGAAATCAGCAATTCGCTGGGTTCGAAAAAATGCAAAACGACTTGGAATCGATCCTGATCGAATCGCAGCAGGTGGAGGTTCAGCTGGTGGTCACGTTGCGGCAACGACGGGGATTTGCGACGGACTAGACGATCCTGCAGAAGCAGAATCGAAGATCAGTTCAAAATCGAACGCACTGCTTTTATTTAATCCTGTTTATGATAACGGCCCCCAAGGCTATGGCCATAATCGCGTCAAGCAATGGTTTCCGGCTATCTCGCCTGCGCATAACATCAATCAAGGTGACCCACCTACGATCGTTTTTCTTGGGTCGAAGGACAAGTTAATTCCCGTTGAGACAGCAAAGAAATTTGACGCCGATTTAAAGGCGGCCGGTGTTCAATCGGAGGTTTGGATTTATGAAGACCAGCCCCATGGATTTTTCAATGAGGGAAAAAGTAAGGAATCCTTTATTGATACTGTTTTGAAAATGGATGCTTTTTTAGCGGCGAATGGGTGGCTCGATGGAACGCCCGATCGTGAGAAATTGAATTCTCTACTGAAGACAAAATAACTGGGTTGAGTTTCTACAAGTATCGCTTTTTTGCGAGTCATTCAAAAATATTAGTTTTCCGGACTCTTTTTTCTAAGATCTGTGCCACTGGTGCGTTAACCCTGCAGTTGGACAGCCAAATCAGTGAAATCGAGGGAGTCTGAAATGTCGGGAACGTTGGAACAGATTGAAATCCGGACCCCCTGTCCGATGGACTGGGATTTGATGGACGGTAATGACCGCGTGCGTTTTTGCGATCGCTGTAAAAAGAACGTGTACAACATCGTGTCCATGACGGAGGCAGAAGCGGTTGCGCTGATTGACAATGCAGGTGAAGAAATCTGTGGCCGAATTTTTCGCCGTGACGATGGAACGGTGGTCACATCGGATTGTCCGCCTCGTCAAAATTCAGCCTTGGCAAACCGGAAACGACCTCTTCAGTTTTCGATGGCTGCTTTGATGATGCTTGTTACTTTCAGTGCTGGTTTGGCTGCGAGTGCGCCTTGGATAGGCGCTAAGGTCCAGCCATTAATTGATCGTTATTTTTCCCCGACCCATGGGAATGGAGTTCCGACTGGAGGAGCGATGGCGATGGGTGACATGGTCGCTCCAATGCCCCCGACTCAAAATTTCCCGCAGGTCATTCAGGGGGAAGTTTCGGGAATTAAAGCCCCTCTGTAATTGATTCCCACATTAGAATCCCTTCTTAATTACGTTAAAAAGTTTTCTCCAGCCTTCGTTTTCCTTTAGACTTATTCTGACTTAATCACCAACCTTTGGGTATCGAGTTGATAATTTCTGGAACGCCTAGCGAATGCAGCGGAGGGGCTCAGCGTGGTAAATTCAATTTCACGGAGGCTATTTGCGGGCGTCGCTGGCGGAGCTGTTGTGCCGCTACTAACTCCAGCTTGGTCTTTTTCTAATCGTCCCGAACCAGCGAAGGCGCTACGGGTCATTGCCTACAATATTTATGGAGGTAATGGTTGGCCAAAGGAACGCCCATTGGCGAGGCAGGCGGTTGAAAAGAAACAAATGGCCGCGCGGCTAGCGCAGGCGTTGGAGCTGTATTCCCCCGACATTATCTGCTTTTCCGAATCGCCGTCTGAGACAATCACGCGTAATATCGCCAAACGGCTCGGTCTTCATCATGTTCGTTTTCCCAGCGGTGGAAGCTGGCCGGGAACTTTGTTGAGCCGATTCGAAATTGCTCGAGCTCAAAATGTTCCATTAGGATTTCAACGCCCGCCGAAATTATTTACTCGTCATTGGGGGCGAGCGGAGCTGTTGATGCCGGACAAAACGACATTAGTTGTCCACTCCGCACACCTTTATCCGACGGCTGATCCCACCAATCGCCTGGCCGAAATTCGTGCGATGGTCAAATCGATGAAGGCAGATTTGCAAGCCGGAAAACCAATGTTGTTAATTGGCGATTTGAACCACGGCCCGGATACAGACGAATATAAATTGTGGATGGACGCTGGGTGGATTGATACGTTTGCAAGTGTGGGCGTAGGTGAAGGGCCAACTATTAAAGCTGATATTCCAAAGTGGCGGATAGACTATGTTTTGGCTGCTGGAAAAATCGCCAAGCAAGTTGTCGAATCGAGACCGTTGTTCGAAGGTGGATTTCGTTTGAATATTCAGGATCCCCAATCATTTGCATTGAGTGACCACCTGCCTCAATTAGCGGTTTTTGATTTATCGAAATAAATCTGCAGGTTGTATCATGTACCGCGACCGTCGAATCGAAACGATAACGTTCGCTGGATAAATTAATTGTTTGAAATGAGAATGAATGATGAAGCTGTTGCAAATAGGGATGGTGATTGGTTTGGCGTTAAGCCCTCAAAGTTTTGCCGAGGCGACTGACTTTTATGTTTACTATCTTGGGGGGCAGTCCAATATGGATGGTTACGGGTATGTCAAACAATTACCTGCTGCCCAAGCTGGAGCTCAAAACGATGTCATGATTTTCCATGGGAACACTTCACCCGACCGCGCCTCGGTTGATGGTAAAGGGATTTGGAGTAAGTTGCAGCCAGGTCATGGTGTCGGTTTTAAATCGGACGGAAAAACCAATCAGTATTCCAGTCGTTTTGGCGTTGAACTGACATTTGCTCAAACAATGCAGGAACGTTTTCCTGATCGACGAATCGCGATCGTCAAGTACTCACGGGGCGGGACATCCATCGATGTGTCTGCTGCTGGAGGGTTTGGATGCTGGGAGCCCGATTTTGAAGAAGCGGCGGGAGTCAATCAGTACGATCACTTCTTGGCCACGGTGCGGAACGCTTATTCGGACACGGACATCGACGATGATGGTCAACCCGATCGTTTAATTCCGTCAGGAATCATCTGGATGCAGGGTGAAAGTGACGCAAACTACACACCCGAAATTGCCCAACGTTACCAAAGGAATTTGAAACGTTTAATGGATTTGATTCGGGCCGCTTTTCGCGCAGATGATATTCCAGTGGTGATTGGTCGAATTTCGTATTCAAAAAAAGACCCACCCAGTTGGAAACACGGGGAGATCGTGCGCGCGGCTCAAGCCGAGTATGTAAAGGCTGACGCAGCCGCGGCACTCGTGACTACAACTGATCAATACGGCTATTCGGATCCGTGGCACTATGACTCTGCCGGCTATATTGATCTCGGACGCCAATTCGCTAACGCAATTGCCGATCTTGAACAGGGAAAAAATAAATGAATCAGATTGGCAAGTATTCATTAGCGAGCGGTGATCGGTAAGGTTTGCCTTTTAAATACTGAATCGATTCTTTTGTGTTTATGAATGAAAAAGATGAAGTCCAGTGGCAGATCGGATAAATTAGTCGCTACCCAGTTTCAGTGGGTGTCGATGATTTTTTTGTCTTAAATGGGAGGTTCTTGCATGAGTTCGATCAATCCAAAACGTGGCTCTGCCAACCGCCGAAATTTTATGAAGGCTTCTACCCTTGTCGGTGCCGCAGCCTTGGGGCCGGTTCACCTCCTTGGGGCGCAAAATGATTTGACGCAGGACAAATTGAATATTGCCGTAATCGGCGCTGGTGGGCGGGGCGGTGCCAATCTCAATGGTTGTTCGGGCGAAAATATTTATGCACTTTGCGATATCAATAAATCAACGACTGCCAAAGTGAGCCAGCGATTTAAAGATGCCATTGTGACGACGGATTGGCGTACTTTGATTGACGATCCCAAAATTGATGCGTTTGTTGTGTCTACTGCAGATCATCACCATGCCTTGGTGTCCATCGCCGCGATGCGTGCCGGCAAACATGTCTACTGTGAGAAGCCACTGGCGCACACGGTTCGTGAAGCGCGATTAATGCAAGATGAATATAAACAACGGAAAGGTGAGATTGCGACCCAGATGGGGACGCAGATTCACGCAACTGGAAATTATCGACGAGCGGTCGAGATCGTGCAAAGTGGAATGCTTGGTGCAGTGACCGAAGCCCATGTGTGGTGCAGTCGCGGCATATCGTCTGTCGATCAGGATTTATTGCCGGAACAACCCGTTCCTGAGACCTTTGATTGGGATGTCTGGTTGGGGCCAGCCGCAAATCGGCCATACAACAAGAGCTATTGGTCGGGTGGCAATCTGAACTGGAACCGCCGCTGGGAGTTCGGCAATGGAGTGCTTGGTGATATGGGAAGCCATTTGATCGATCTGCCTTATTGGGCGCTGGAGCTGGATCGCCCAACCTCTGTTGTCTCGGAAGGCCCTGAACCAGACCCTGTTGCTTGTCCGCCATGGCAGCAAGTGACTTGGGAGCACCCTGCCCGTGAAGGTGACGGTGCACACCATGCTGCTTGTAAAGTTGTTTGGTATCACGGCAATGAAGGGATGAGGCGGCGAGCGGAGTACCTTCAGCCGAAAGTGGGCAGTGATACGGATATTGGTAAATGGGGAATAGGTGTCGCGTTTATTGGAGAACGAGGCGTCTTGGTTGCCGATTATGGAAAAACAGTTCTCAGTCCATCAGCTGGCTTTGCTGACGTGCCTCGCCCTAAAGCAACCATCGCACCTTCACTCGGGCACTATAAAGAATGGATCCACGCTGCCAAAACGGGTGGTGAATCCCTTTGCAATTTTGATTACTCCGGCGCTTTAATTGAGCACAATCTTCTCGGTAACCTTACTCATCGGGTCGGGAAGAAATTGCAATGGGATGCAAAGTCGATGAAGTTCACGAATGACGAAGCGGCCAATGCGTTATTAACCAAATCGTATCGAAACGACTGGCGTGTCTAATGCTGGCTGAGGCTTGTCCTGCGCATTAGTCGTTGTCTTCAACCGGTTCGGGGCGTTGGGGGCGTTCAGCTGGTGTTGGCAATTTTGAAGTTGCCAAACTTGAATCGATTCCTTTCGGCGAAGAGATTGTACGGATCTTGGGAACGACTGGAGTAGGGGAGTTGGTAGGCTCGCGTTTGGTAATGCAATAAAGGTGTTTTGAACTTCGCAGCAATAGTCGGCCATCGCTGACCGCAGGAGAACCCCAGAACACTTCCTTTTCAGATGCCACTTCGTTGATGGCTAACTGCTTGATTTTCTCACCTAACTGAAAGACATAAACTTGCCCGCTGGCATTGAGATAAAACAACCGGTCTCCCACGATTACAGGTGAAGCATAGTCGAGCGATCCAAAGCGAGCGTTTCCCGTCTTTCGTTCCCCTTTTAGTCGCATTTGAAAACTTCTCTTACCCGTCTCAGTATCGACGGTCGAGAGGATGCCTCGCGCAATAACAAAAAGGTCGGCTTGGTAGCGAACCGGTGAGCCATAGATCGCGTTTACCGAGCCTCTCCAAACCGCTTGATCGCTGACCTCTCCGGTTCCACCGGCATCGATGGCGATGCTGCCCCCTCCCTGGCCAGAAAATGCATACGCGCGTTTGCCATCAGCAACAACGCTGGTGTAAGCGTGCTGCGATTCCGTCGCTTTTGCATGCCAACGGAGTTTGCCAGTCGTTGGGTCAAGTCCCCAGATTTCACCGGGAACAAGCATCACCAGATCGGTACGCGTATCATTTACAGCGACCAGCGTTGGGGTGCCCCACATGCCATTGAGACCCGTCGCGAATTGTCTCCATTTCTCTTGTCCGGTTTGGGTGTCAAGCCCAATGATCGACTGACTCTCCGCCGCCGCCGTTACGATTAGTGTGTCTTGATGCACGATTGGACTCGATGACGAGCCCCACTTGGGTGGATCGGATTCCTTGCCAGCGCCTGCTCGCCAGACTTCATTCCCATCCAGGTCAAATGCAAAGACACCGCCTTTGCCAAAAAATGCATAAACGTTTGTTCCATCCGAGACAGGCGTATGGGAAGCGTAACCGTGAGACGAAACCCCTGACTTATAATACGAATCCTCCGGCAGCGAGGCTCCGATATTGTTTTGCCAGAGAATGGCGCCGGTTGCTAGGTCGATGCAAATCAAATGTCTTACCAAGTCTTCAAGATTGCTTTCTTTCTCTTTGGTAACCCCATATCCAGAGTAGCAAGTCACAAAAACCTTCCCGCCAACAACGATTGGGCTCGATGCACCCGGCCCGGGGAGACACGTTTTCCACGCTAAATTTTCTGTAGGTGACCATCGACTCGGTAGGGCAGGTGAATCAGGGGAGATGCCTGCGCCTTGAAGCCCGCGAAATCGTGGCCAGTCATCCGCGTTGCATGAGCCCCACATTACAAAAGTCATGAAGGTGAGGATTGCGATTGCAAAAGCGGATTTCAGCATGATTGGATGACAATGGGGACAGGTAAAAAATAGTTGGAATTGTTAGCTGTTGAGTTGCTTATGCTCAGCTTTCCCGTCAATTGGCTTTAAAAATAACATGCTCACCAAACTAATGGCTGATAGAACCACGAGATAAATCGCTGGCGATGCCAAATCACCGGTGGTTTTAATTAACCAAGTGCTGACCAGAGGAGCGGTGCCGCCAAAAATAGCAAGCGTAATGTTGTAGCTTAAGCCAATTGCGGTGTACCGCCCTCGAATTGGGAAGCACTCGACCATGAAGGCCGGGAGCGGTCCCTGAATTGCTCCCAGCAGAATTGCGAATGCGAATTGGATTGCAAACGCATAAAGCATTACGCCTTGATCAAGAATCAAAAAGAATGGATAGACCAGGATGCCCATCAGGGCGGTTCCCGTTAGCATTACTTTTTTTCGTCCATACACATCGGATAGCCAGCCGCCGACTGGGATCAGCAATAACAACAAAGCCATCGATAGGGTGTTGATGAGCAATGCGTGGTTGATGGGCGGAGAGACCAGATCGGTCAAGTAGGTTGGCATCCAAACAAACAGTAAATAAAAGCTCGTTGCGAAGAGAAGAATGCTGACTGACATATGGAGCACTCGCCCGGGCATGGTCCGGATGACTTCGAACAGTGGATTCCCTTCGTTTTCACCGCTCGATTTGGACTTTTCAAAATCAGGTGATTCGACCAACGTTCTGCGAAGCCAGCTCCCGACTGCGAAGATTACAACGCCCGATAGAAAGGGAAGCCTCCAGCCCCAGGACTGCATGGTCGCTTCACTGAGGCAACCGTTAAGAACAGTCGCCATGAGTGATCCCAAGAGTATGCCGGCAATGCCACCACAAACGGACCAACTGCCCGCGAGTCCACGGCGGTGGGGTGGGGCGGTTTCGACTAGGTAGGACATCGATCCGATCAGTTCTCCTCCAACCGAGATACCTTGGATTAGTCGCAGTAAAATTAAAAGGATTGCTGCGCTTGCTCCAATTTGGCTGTAGACGGGGAGAAGTCCGACGAGCACTGTTGGGATAGCCATCATTGCAATCGAAAGTTGGAGTGCCGTTTTTCTGCCAACGCGATCGCCAATATGGCCAAAAATAATGCCACCTAAAGGACGCATCAGATAGCCAGCGGCGAAAATTCCATAGGTGTTAATCAAACCGGAAATCGCATCATCTTCCGGAAAGAATAATGGGCTCATGACTGGAGCGAGGAATCCGTAGACGGCAAAGTCATACCATTCGAGAACGTTGCCGATTGTTCCTGCCAACGCATGCTGGCTTTCTTTGGCGGATTTTGAATCGGTGGACATGGGTAGCACCTCAGGGGAGTGGAGACCGGTGCGGATGGGAATAATGCCGAATCGAATAACTCAATGCAAAGGACGGGATGCAAAATAATTGACCCGTATTTTTGGGGGATTATAGTTGATTAATTGCCCGGATGAAAATCTGTTTTGCAAACTTGTAAAACAAAAAGTTTGCTGCTGTTTCTACATTAAATTCTGTTGATTGATCCGACTTCAAAGTCAGCTTCCTGAAAAGATATGACCTATCTCTTCCGTGTATTTCAAGTCTCCAAAAAATTTGTGTTATAGTAATCGTCCCTCCCTCCATTAATTTGAGAAAGATTGGTGAGCGAACTTGTCTCAAATCACGAACAATATTGCTGAGTTAGTAAGTTTTCCCGGTGACGGTCCGCGATTATTTGAAGTATCCCAACCTCATCTGCGCAATATGCTAAAACGAGCAGGTGTTTGCCCTCAAGATTATGACGACTTAATCCAGGAAGCGTACTTGGGATTCTTGCATTTTTTGCAGAAGCCCCAGGATGAAATCAACTCAAGCGATTCTCTTTTGCCTGTGCTAATCGACATCATGAAAAAGAGGATCAGTGATTATCGTGGTCGCAAAAAATGGAAGCAGCAGTCGGTTGGAGGAACTGATGCACAGGTGAAAATGGCAGGGGTTAGCGAACCGCGGCCGAGGGATACTGTGATAGAAGCAAAGTCAACATGGGCGAGACATCCCTATCTGGAAGAGCAGGCATTGGAGAAACTGCAGAAAGAGATGGAGCCCGATGCTTACTATATTCTCTCCCGCAGACGGGAAGACAACCCGCCCACGCTTCGGGAGTTGGCTGAAGAAATGCAAATTTCTATCGGCAAAACTCATAAGCTCGAAACTCAAGGTAATGCAGCTTTTCAAGCCGAGTTCAAAAAGTTACTGGATGTGGCAATTGACAAACCGAGATGATACGGGCTGGTGATTTTTTGCGTTGAGGAATCTCTTCCTAAGTTTGCTTAAAACCTTAGAGGCGGCTAACTGTGAACGAGCCAAATAAAAGTTGTGCTAATCAGCTAAGCGATATTGGGCTTGAAGAGTACATCCGTGGTGACCTTGACCTGGAAAATTCTAAAATAGTAGCTGAGCATCTTTCGGTTTGCGCAGAGTGTTATCAGAGGTATGTGAGTTTGACTGCTCCAAGTCGTCATACCTTACAGCAGCTGTTGGATACGATGAGTGGTGAGCGGTACCAGCTCACGGGAGAGCTTGCCGAGGGTGGCCAAGGGCGGGTTTATCTAGCGATGGATCGAGCCAGTCAAAAAAAGGTCGTGGTCAAGCATTTCTGTGCAGCGAACACAATTGGTTTATTTGGCAATGCTGAAACTTGTCGCAATGAGTTCCAAAATTCCAAACGCGTTTTACAGTTCCAGAAATCGGGAGGTGAGTCTTCTGGAATTGCTCAGGTCTACGAATTGTTTGAGGCCGATTCCGAGGCTGTCCTAATTCGGGAGTACATTGATGGTGCTACTCTTGATAGCAAGATTTCAAATGTGCTCCAGCCGCGATCTTCTGAAGAATTGAAACAGATCGCTGATTGGTTGATTGATGTGGGGGAGGTTGTTCACGATGCACATCGGTTGGGGATTTTGCATGGAGACTTGAAACCTGCCAACATTATGATTCGTGAGGACGGATCACCGGTGCTGATCGATTTTGGAATTTCCTTTGACCGCCGGGAACCCGGTATTCGATCAAGCGTGAGGGCAGGCACGTTAAACTACATGGCGCCGGAAGTAGTGAGGAGGCAGTCGGCCGCACTCTCCCCTCGCTGCGAGGTTTGGAGTCTTGGCGTGATGCTCTATCAATTGCTCAATGGTGGACTTCCTTTCGATATTGCAAGGCAATCCAAAACGACGACGATTGTCGAATCCATGGAGAGCGGTATTCTCTTTCCCTCCATTAACACCTGCTCGGCGTCTCGGGATTTGCAGTTGATTATCAACAAATGTCTCGAGCCGGAACCCGAAGGACGTTACGCTAATGCGCGAGAATTCGCAGATGCCTTACGTGCCTGGAAGTTGCAACAAGAGTTAAATACTTTGACAGCCGCACCGCCTAAAAGCAAAACACGGCCACTCACGGCCATGATTCTTTTCGCGATTTTGCTTGTGAACCTGATCTTTGTCGTTATTGCCTACAGTACCGAGAGTATGGCGTGGACTTTAAAGTTCAACCGAATCCCATTGGGGCGAACGAACTTTGATGAAGCTCAAATCGGTTTGGCCTGGGATTGCTTTCGGCAAATTGTTCTCATTGCCGCTTTTGGTTACTTGATTGAGATTCCATTCCGTGAAATCTTTGACCGGGTGTTTCTGTTCAAAAAGCGATCCGATGACAATGGGAATTCAGCCAACTACGTTCAGGCGGCTGACGGGAAGATTTTGATTGGCGTTCGCGTGCTTTGGTTTGTTACCACAATGGTAGTCTTAGGAATCCTTATCCATTATCACTGGGATGTTGGGCCAGAAAAATTAGCGGAGTACGCCCAAGAGACGCTGAGTAATTCCGAACGCAATTCTCCAGAGTTAAAT
>WTFU01000180.1:0-8406 GCA_011523945.1 Mariniblastus sp.
TCGTTAAGTTATGCTGCCGAACACATCACCGGGGCGGACGAATCGTTGAAGTTGATGGTCGGCGTGGATACCCAGGTTTTTCACGGTTATGTGAATTGCGGTGCCGTCGGGGCGATCACGGGGATTGGAAATGCTATCCCGGAAGTTGTCTTGCACTTTGTTTTGCTGTGTGAGCACGCGGCTGCAGGCAATGTCGAGGCAAGGCGTTTGGCCAAGGAACTCAATGATGCCTTGTTTGTATTGTCGACCTACGACGAAGGCCCAGATCTCGTCTTATTTTATAAGTATCTGTTGGTGCTCAACGGTGAGTCGGAATACGAATACCACTTCAATGAATCTGATTGTCTGAGTCCGAGTCAGAAGAACTTCATTGAGTCCCAGTATCGATTGTTCCGGAGCTGGTGGGAGAATTGGCCGGGACGGACATTCCAGGGCTAAGTTCAGAACAAGGATTGTCTGTTTAACTGGCTGTCCGCCCGTGTGCTTCCGTTTGGCCAAAGACTTAAAGTCGAGACGTTGCTGGAAATTAATTTAGTCTGCCGGCGCGGACGCGACATCGTTTTGAGACCATTCACCATCGATTAATCTCCAGGCCTGATAAGGATTAGCGTCCTGGAGGATAGCGGGAAGACGATGAGACCGAACGTGGTCAAAGCACTGCAACATTGCAAATCGCGTAATCGCTCCTGGCATTCCAACGGCAGTGAATCCGGGATGCCCGGTTGCTGGAAAAGGACCGCCATGATTCATGGCTGCAGAGACTGCGACCCCGGTTGGCATCTGGTCGTTTAAAAGCCGTCCTACTCGCTGGCGAAGTTCAGGTGCGATTTGGTTATAGTGCTCATCGTCCGAGGAGTCACTTGCAGAGTAAATGCATCCCGTCAGATTTCCTTCGAGCGATTCGATGATCATTTTGGTTTGTTCGATCGAATCGCTAACAACAATCAGTGTGGAACTGCCGAAGGCTTCGGTTTGGAGTTGCTCAGCGTGGGAGAGGAATTGGTTTCCTTCGACTGTCAAAACTGTATTGCTGAAAGAGTATCCTTCTCCCCCCCCCGTTGTTCCACCGCAAACGAGAGTTGCCCCCGCGGTCGTGAGGGTGTCGATGGCTGACTGAAGGCCATTTTGGCCGGAAAGGGAAAATAGGGTGCCGACGGGTTGCTCACTAAATTGGTTGGCAACTGATTCGATAAACTGTTTCCCATCGTCGTTATTTTGGACAATGATTAGTCCGGGGTTGGTGCAAAATTGCCCGGATCCCATCAGGCAGCTGCCAGTTAATTCACCTGCGATTTCATTTCCCCGTTCCTTTAGAGCACCGGGTAGGATGACGATCGGATTGACTGACGATAGTTCAAGGTAGATCGGTTTACCAACTGAGTCCGCAGCTTGTTTAAGTACGAGTCCAGCATTTCGGCTGCCGGTGTAGCCGATTGCGGCAAGTCGCGGATCTCGCGCCAGTTTTTCCCCATCTGAATGTGAGGTGCGATAGATCAATTGGACGGTACCCGCCGGCATTCCCGTTTCTTCAGCCGCAAATTGAGCTTCTTCGGCGAGCAGGCGAGTCGTTCCTGGGTGCATTGAATTTGCTTTTCCGATGACCGGATTTCCTGCCGCGATCGCGGCGGCAAAATCTCCACCGGAAATACTTCCAAACGCAAGTGGGAAATTATTAGGGCCAAAGACGGCCACCGGGCCGAGAGGGGCAAAGCAGGATCGGATATTGTTTACCGAATCAATAATTGGCATCTGCCATGCGGAAGAACGGGTTGCCGCGGCAGCGGCGCGTAATTGGCCGGTAGTGCGGGCGAGCTCTCCAACCAATCGCGTTTCTGCCGGTAACGCTGTCTCCTGGGCAGCAAGGGTACGGATCTCCTCCGATCGCGCGTCGATTCGGGTGGCATAAGCTTCCAGGAAGGCTGCGATTTTTTCGCCGGGCATTTCGCGAAGCTCGGTATAAGCAGCCCCCGCGGCATCGAGCGCGGCTTCGCATTCCGCCCAACTGCTGACGGGGTAGTCTTCTGGAATTAACGTAGCGGTCCGTGGATCGCTCGCTTGAAATGTCTTTGTGGCATCGGAATCCCGCCATTGTCCGGCAATTAAAACTTGGTGTGTCGCCATGATATATCTCAAGTGGGTAAAAAAAAGAACGTTTTTAGGTAACGCGGACTGCGTCGTCGAGGTCGGCGGTTTAATTTTAAGGGCCACTTCTCAGGTAATTGAGGATCCAACCAGTGAGCATCTCCCCGCAGTGGATGTTCGCGAATAGAATAAACTAACATTCTCAGCCGGCTACTGAAACCGTCACTGCCGCCCCAAGCCCAGAATCTAATGGTTCCTATGCTTCAAAGAATTAAAGTTATCGACTCGCATACCGGTGGTGAACCAACACGGATCATCGTTTCCGGCGGACCTGACCTTGGTGGTGGAACGCTTGTGGAACAAGTTGCTGTTTTTCGCGATCGATTTGACGGGATTCGCAGTGCCGTGGTCAATGAACCTCGGGGATCGGAGGTATGGGTGGGTGGGCTGTTGATTCAGTCTAAAGACCCCGCCTGTACCACGGATATTATTTTCTTTAATAACGCTGGTTATCTGGGAATGTGTGGTCACGGCACGATCGGGTTGATGGCGACTCTTCGGCACCTCGGAATCGTCGAAGACGGCATTCACCGAATTGGCACTCCGGTGGGCGTAGTGACGGCCCGCTTTACAGACAATCGCCGGGTGGCGGTAGAGAATGTTGCGAGCTACCGCTTTCGCTCGGATGTAACTATTGATGTACCGGATTATGGTCGAGTGATTGGCGATATCGCTTGGGGTGGAAATTGGTTTTTTCTAGTTAAAAACTCACAGGAAGAATTATGTGTGTCTAACGCAGGTCATCTGACGAATGTTACCCAGCGAATCATGAAGACACTCCAAAGCGAAGGGATTGGCGGTAGCGACGGGCCGATTGACCATGTCGAACTGTTTACTCGACCTCTAAACCCCGATAACCACAGTCGGAATTTTGTTCTCTGTCCGGGAGGGGCTTATGATCGGTCTCCCTGTGGAACGGGCACCAGCGCTAAGCTTGCCTGTCTCGCTGCCGATGGGGTTTTGGCTCCCGGGGAGGTTTGGCGTCAGGAAGGAATTCTCGGGACGGTATTTTCAGGTTCCTTTAGAAACGATGAAGAATCAGAGAGTATTATTCCGACGATTGAGGGAGAAGCCTATATTTGCGGAGAGGCAGAGCTAATTCTCGACTCGGAGGATCCATTTAGGATGGGGATAACCTCATGAAAGCTGGTCAGGGTGATCGTGTTGTCGTTATTGGCGGTGGTGTCATTGGTGCGATGTGCGCTTGGAATCTGGTGAAAGCGGGTTGTCAGGTTACGATCGTAGACCGTGAAAAATTCGGTGCAGCTTGCTCGCATGGTAATTGTGGATACGTTTCTCCAAGTCACGTGTTACCGCTTTGCCAACCCGGTGCAATATTAAAAACGCTCAAGGCGATGTTTAAATCCAATTCACCATTTGCGGTGAAGCCGCGGTTCGAGATGAACTTTGTGAAATGGTTTTGGAATTTTTCATTGCGGTGCAACCACCGGGATATGATGGCCGCAGGCATCGGCAGACACGAACTCCTGCAATCGTCCAAACAGCTGTATCAGCAGTTGATTTCAAATGAAAAAATCGATTGTGAGTGGCAGGAGAAAGGGCTTTTATTTGTTTTTGACGACGAAGAATCGTTTCGTAAATTTGGCGTAATGGATGGGCTCATAAGACAAAATTTCGGAGTGGCGGCAACACCCTATGATGGGCAACAGCTAACAACTTTAGAACCGGCGATTAAGCCGGGCTTCGGCGGTGGATGGCACTATGAAGGAGATTGCCATTTGAGACCAGATAGATTGTTATCTCAAATGCGCGAAAAAATGGTGAGCTTAGGGGTTTCCATTCTTGAGGATTTTCCAGTTCAGCAATTTGAAAGAGAACAGGGAGTCGCGAAGGCGATCTTGTCCAACGGACGCGAACTTGAAGCAGACCATTTTGTTGTGGCAACCGGTGCGATGACTCCATTTTTAAATCACCATTTAGGAATGTCGATACCGATCGAGCCTGGTAAGGGTTATTCGTTGACGATGCCCAAACCTGCATTGATGCCCAAAATTCCAATAATATTTGAGGATAGTCATGTCGCGATCACTCCGATGCAGTCGAAATATCGGATTGGATCGACAATGGAATTCACGGGGTATGACACATCGATTCCCCCACGTCGTATGGAGTTGTTAAAATCCGCCGCTGCAAAATATCTTCACGAACCTTTTTGTGATCCAATCGAAGAGGAGTGGTTTGGCTGGCGACCGATGACGTGGGACGGGAAGCCAATTATAGATCGCAGCCCTGCCATGAATAATGTCTGGATCGCGGCCGGTCATAACATGCTTGGATTGAGTATGGCCACGGGAACAGGCCAACTTCTCAAAGAACTGATGTTGGGTGAAGAGCCTCATATTTCACCGGTTCACTTTGCCGCGACTCGTTTTAAATAAATATGAACTTAAAGAAACTAACAATCGTTGGTGGCGGGATCACAGGTCTGTCCGCTGCATTTTTTGCACAACGGGCAATACCGGATGCTCAAATTACGGTTCTCGAGTCCGGAGAGTGTTGGGGAGGTGTGCTGCAAACGGAGTCGGCTGACGGTTACCTCATAGAACGTAGCGCGGACATGTTTACTACTGATCCGGAATCAGCGATTCGGATTTGTGAAGATCTTGGCAAAACTGACGAACTGTTGCAGACCATCCCCATCGATGACCGCGCCTACGTTGCAACAGATGAAACGATTCATCCAGTCCCCCGTGGTCTTTCCTTGATGTTGCCAAGCGATCTGGATTCGATCTTAGCGAGCCCTTTGCTTTCTGAGGCCGCAAAAGAACGATTTCTCGCAGAAGAGCAAATCCCGGCAAGTGACTGGAGTCACGACGAGAGCTTGTTTTCATTTGCCACGCGTCGATTCGGTCGAGAGGTTTATGAGACATTGATCCAACCGCTTGTGGGCGGGATTTACACTGCCGATCCGGCAAAGCTGAGTATGCAAGCGACCATGGCAAGGTTTGTCGCGATGGAAAAACAACACGGCAGTTTGATTCAGGCGGGGCGAATCGCGAAGGGAAAGGCGATTCAAAGAGAGGCGAGTGGTGCAAGATATGGAATGTTTCGTGCACCTCAACAAGGGATTGGTGAATTGATTCGTTGGATCATGGAGTCATTGCCCAAAGTTGATTTCCAAAACAACTCGAATGTGAAGACGGTGGCTAAAACCAAGTCGAGTTGGCAAATCACAACAATTGACTCCCGTTCCGGACAGAGTCAGCAGATCGAAACAGACGGATTGATTTTGACGACTTCGGCGAAAATCAGTGGTCGTCTACTTCAGTTGGTCGATGGCGAGCTTGCGAAAGATTTAGGGAAGATAGAGGCTGCGAGTTCGGCGGTTGTCATTTTGGGAATCGACCGTGAGCAGCTCGGTCAAGATTTTTCCGGTTATGGAATTATTGTCCCTTCTATATTAAACCGCGACGTGATCGCAACAAGTTTTGGCAGTAATAAATTTGAGGGGCGTGCGCCTGACGGAAAGGTATTAATCCGCTGCTTTATCGGTGGTGCACTGCGACGCGAGTTGGTTGATCTGGATGATGAAAAACTGATTGCAATAGCGACTGAAGAACTGCAGCGGACTGTCGGGTTTCATGGCAAACCGGATTTGACCCGCGTCATTCGTTGGCGGAATTGCATGCCGCAATATCATTTAGGACATCGAGAATTAGTCGATGGGATCGAAGAATTAATAGTAAATCATCAAGGTTTAGAATTGGCTGGCAATAGCTATCGCGGCGTTGGAATTCCAGCGTGTATTGAAAGCGGGGCGAGAGCAGTTGAGCGGTTGACCGCTGAATAGACAATTGTCTTGAGTCTGCCCTTAAATCTCAATCGTCATGTGATCTTCGGCAATGGTAATTGGCGTAAATAGTTCGCTGACGGATTCTAGATCGAGAGGTTGAGGTGATTCGTCAAGCGGGTTGACGTGGACAAGGAAAAGTCGATCTGCGTTAGCGGTTGCAGCTACTTCTGCGACCGGAGTCAGGCAACTGTGACCTGTTAGTTTCGCCTTGGACTCCCAGCCGTCGGGAAAGTAGCACTCGTGAATCAGTGTGTTTACATTTTTAATGGCATTTACGTAATCTGCATTCACTGCCGCGGTCGTATCGGTGATATAGGCGCAAGAGCAGTCGGGCCAGTCGATTCGAAAGCCGTGGGCGCCCCCGGGGTGATCCAAGGGTATGGCGGTCAGTTGAGACCCATCGCCGAGTATTACAGGGCAATCGGATAGAGGCTTGAAATCGAAATTTGGTTTGACAGGAAAGAGCGGCTCGCTGAACAGGTGTTTCTCAATCGATTCGATTTTATCTTCGGCGACATGAACGGTAACTCGCTGCATATCTTTTTGGTATAGAACGTCATAAAGGAATGTCAAACCTACGCAGTGATCGAGATGAATATGAGTTAGGAAAATATCGAGTGTGTCTGTCTGGATGAGATCGCGGGCACGAAAGATTCCCGTGCCAGCGTCAAAAATGATTCCCAATTCAGGAAGCATGAGACAAGCGGTTTGTCGCTGGTTGTTAGGATGATATCCCGTCGTACCCAGGAAGTGTAATTTCACATTTGCCTCTTCGGGGATAAAGCGAACTGAGCGATTGCCAACGTTGGAATGTCACCGGATTAGTTTAGACGATTGCCAGAGTATGCGAGTCCATCGAAATACAAAAAGCGAGTCAGCGAAGAAAAAACAGGAACTGGTTTTTTATAACAAGTTTACTTACCAAATAAATTGCCAATTCCTTTGATCAATTCCCCCTGAAGTTTTTCTTCGATTGGATTTTGGGCCGGGTTGCTTGGGGAATTGGGTGTGTTATTGATGCTAGGTTGATTAACAGTGGGGATGCCCAGTTCTTCCCCAATTTTGCCAAATAGTTTGTCGCGTTCGCGCTGAATTTTTTCGTTCAATAAACCACCCGTTGCTTTGTTAAGCAGATTCTCCGAAAAGTGTTTAATTACATTTTTATCTAAAAACGGTTGGGAGACGGTTCCACGAACAGGGATCGAAATTGATCGTCCACGCAGGCCAGCAAGCAGTGGCCTTCCCTCGATCCAGTCGTCCGCGATTTGGATATCGGCGATCATGTCGAGTGACTGGTCAAATCCGACGCTTCCCTTGGTTTGAAAAACGAGGTCTTTGTGTTGAATGGTCATTGCTTCGTGGTAGATGCGTTGATCTTTAACGACGAACGGGACTGATTGAGAACTCATTCGAATCCAATCGGTTGTATTTGATTCGTGAGACGTTGGCTTGATTAGGCTGCGGAGTTGTTTAATCGTACCGATCAGCTGTCTCGTCATTGGACTGGCTCCGACCTGCAGATCAGAAAGATGGATCGTTCCAGAAAGATCCATATCCAATGGGTTAAATGCGGGAATCTCCGCCGATCCAATGTCGACTGTGAAATTCCCTTCAGCCGAGGTCGTATCGGCCATCATGGGTGCGATATAGCTAAGCCATTGATGAGCGGTTTCGGAGTCGAGAGCAACGTTGTCAATTACCCGCGTAGGTGTCATGCGAATGATTGGTTGTTCGCCACGCAGATCGATTTTTGGATTTAATTGAATAGAACCTTTGGAGAAAGGGATTCCATTTGTTCTCAGGTCTGCAATTTTTTGCTGAAGTACGAAATCTAATTTACTCGCACCGACAGGGATACCGAGGAGTTTTCCTGTGTCCCAGTTAAGATTGGCCGTTGCTTGAAGATTAGAAGATAATTGGCTTGATTGCTCTGACATTGTCTTTGTCAAATCAAAGAAAGGGCCTTGGATGGCATAACGATCGACTTTATTTCCCGATAATTCGAATAGCCCGTTGAAGCTGGCTTGGAATGCTTGATTTATTTTATCCCAGCCCGGTTGCCAGGTTCCCGCAAGATCGGCTTGCATTGTATTACTGAGATCATGAATCGCACCATCGAGTGTTGCATAAAGGCTGGCAGATTCGAGTTTGACGTTTTGAAATCCTAGTGCATTAAAATCGGCCGCGAGTGAAATATCCCCCATGAGGTCAACTTTTGAGTCCTGCCATACTTCTTGCCATTGCCGTCGAATCTGGCCTGCGGGCAGGAACTGACCGTTGGGCGCAGTTTGCGGTTGATTAGCGACTTCCACCTGTCGATGCAGAGAAAGATTACTGATAGTTGAATTGACTCGTAGTCCAATCCCGTTTTCGTCAGAACCTATAAGTGCTGTGCCTGCGAGCCCTCCATACCAAAAAATACTGTCGTTCGTCGGTGAGAGTTCGAGCCA
>WTFU01000180.1:8506-30270 GCA_011523945.1 Mariniblastus sp.
CTGCGAGCCCTCCATACCAAAAAATACTGTCGTTCGTCGGTGAGAGTTCGAGCCAATGTGCAAGGCGATTCACGTCGCCCTGAAACGCAACGCCCCCCTCGACTTGCAAATTGCCTGGAAATGAAATTTGAATGTCTTTACTCTCAGCGATTACGGTTTTGTTAGAAACCGTTGCTGTTTTGATCGCAATTTTCCCAGTCGCAATTTGGTAAACTAACAAGCCATCGCCAACGGTTTGAGGTTCGTTTATTTTTAGACCAAAACCTTTAAAAAATAGATCATCAATCCGATAGTTGATGTTGTTGAGTTCGATCTTTTCACTGTCGAACGTTGCATTGCAGGTCATCCCCAGTTCTCCTGCGGCTTGTATGTCGCGCAAGTCGACAAAACTGCTTAATTCAGCAAGCCAGCTGGCAACGGGCCCGGCAATCTGGCAATTTGCTTTCCAGTTGTTTTGCTGGAACAAATCGTTACTGGCTTCCACTAGCTCAATCGCGAACGATTTTTTTCCGGAGCGTAACTCAATGTTAGTGCGGTCTAGTCCAATTGTTTTAATGGAATGGGGCTGCAAGGCAGTTGAGGCGGTAATGTCCAAGTTGCTGTGTTGCCATAAAGGCATAGCCGGCCCGGAGATTGAGGGCTGTTTGATATTGAACTCGCCGTTAACCAAAACTGAATTTGTTTCGGAGTTGGTGGAGGTTGAGTTTGTCGTCTCCTCGAATTGCCAACCAAATTTACCGTCAAGTGAACCGGCAAATTTCCAACCATCAAGGTTGACAAACTGTCCTAGTCGTTGGGTTAAATTTTCGAGATCACCACTGGCGGTGAAAGCTCCCGCTTTGGTATCAGCACTTCCACGGATTTCCAAAAAATCAGTCGTGCAAAGTATGTTATTGACGGCTAAACCATTCATTGACTCTTCGATGGTGCCGACCAATCGGAGTGGTTTCGCCCAGGTAAAAGCTTGCGCACCCCGGACTGCATTCAAGTTGGCGGCGTCCATGTTGACGACCATGCGTTTGATATTATTCTCGAATTGGCTGCCAGCTTGAAATGTCAGCTTGCCGGAATTAACGATCAAATCGTCATGGAGCTGAAGCGTGGCGGGTAGCATCTGAAGCGTTTTGGCTAAATCGATTGTTCCGTCCAGTTCAAACGTCTCACTTGGAAGTTGGCCTGTTTGAGTAAGTTGGTTTAATTGTTGAACGGAGAGGGTTCCATTCGCTCGGATAGTCCCTAGATCACTTTGGATTTTGAATTGTTGCCCTGCCACCGTCGAGGGTGAGAGCAACAGCTCGCCTTGAGCCGTAATGCTATTCGCTGTGAGTTGGTCGGTTCCAATTAAGGTAGGTGATGCAAATCCGAAGTTGCGAATGTCAACCTGTTGAACGGCAAGGCTGAGAGACTGTTGTGACGCGAGGTAAGTTGCGGCAATTTTTCCGCTTAACGTGCCAACCGTTGCTGTGGGCCCAAAAATGCGTTCAAGAATTGGTCCGGCAATCGAAATTGGTAACGTCCGCGTGTTGAGCGAAAAGTCAATTGAGTCAAAAGTAAGCGCGTTCTGACCTGTGTCTACCTGTGTGCTAAAAGCCAACGCCCCCGCGGCGAGGATCTTGGGAGCGCCCTCATCGTCAAGTTCGAAAGGCGTGACTTGACATTTCGCATCGATGACTAGGGGAGCTGTCTCACAGTTTAATTGGGTGATGAGATTTAAATCGTCAACTTGCCATCCTTCGTTTGAATAGTTGGTTGAAATGACTGCATGCCCATCGATGATGTTTAGAAAGAGTTTGGTGTTGATCGGTGTTTGTGTGAGCGTGTCGGGATCGCCTGGCTCTGCGGTATTCGATTGTTCGGAAGCAGGGAGATACTGCGACAGTGCGTCTTCGAAGTTACTGCCGTCGGTGCGTAGTTGTAGGTGAACGGTGGGTTCGCGAACTTCGAACATCCCGAGGTCGTCTGAAAAGAGGAACGAATACAGGGGCTTAGACGATGTGATTTCGGTGGTCTCGAAAAGCAGGTTTCCCTCTTCATCAAGCGCTGTCACATTGCGTAATTCAATAGGCTGCATCCAGCCAAATGATGCTTGTTCGACGGCAATCTTTCCATTGAAATCTTTTAATGCAAAGTCAATTGCGGTTTGCTGCAAACCGATCCAGCCGAGCAGATTTGGGAAAATTAAAATGATGGCAATGAAAAACAGAAAAAACCATTTCACTCTTCGCTTGCGCGGGGGTTGGCTTTCCTGTGTGGTTTCAAAGACATCTTCAATTTGATCAGTTTGAGACATTGGGCTTCCTTGCCGTCATATGCGCTCGCTCATTGCGTGGTCGTAAATGCAGGGAGAGACTTGATTTACAGGTGATCAAAATTCTATGCTTCGCCCGCAATATCTCAAAGATGAATCTAGCGTTAGGCTCTCGACCGTTGGCTCAGAAGACCAGTCGATGGGTTTATGCAGAATGAGAATCGAGTTTGGAGAGTTAGCTTGGGAAAGTGCTAGCGTGAGTACGATAGAATCAAACTAACTGTCAATAAGATCATGAATGACGTTTCCGTGAACGTCTGTTAATCGAAAGTCCCGTCCTGCGTATCGGTAGGTGAGTTTCTTGTGGTTGAAGCCAAGGAGTTGGAGCATGGTGGCATGGAGGTCGTGAACATGGACCGGGTTTTCAGTTGCTTTAAATCCGAACTCGTCGGTGGCACCGTAAGTTTGTCCACCTTTGACTCCTCCGCCTGCCATCCAGACGGTAAAGCCATGGTGATTGTGATCGCGGCCGTTAATTTTACCTGCATTGGAACCAGCCTTAGGCAACTCAACGACGGGGGTGCGGCCAAATTCTCCGCCCCAAATAACGAGTGTTTCGTCTAACAGCCCTCGTTGTTTTAGGTCACTCAACAAAGCTCCGATTCCCTGATCACATTCTCCCGCGAGCCGACGGTGATTGACTTCAAGGTCATCGTGATTATCCCATGGCTGTCCGTGTCCATGCCAAACCTGGACGTAACGAACTCCACGTTCCACCAACCTTCGAGCGATGAGAAGTTGTCGGGCGTTGACTCCTTTTCCATAAGCATCGAGGACATGTTGTGGCTCTTGAGAAACATCAAAAACGTCGGTCGCTTCCATTTGCATACGAAAAGCAAGTTCGTAAGATTGAATTCTCGCTTCGAGTACGGGGTCTGTTCCAGCTTGTTCGCGGTGAATCTGATTCAAGCGATTTAGCGTATTCAGTTGTTGCCGTTGTTGTTGTCGGGTTAATTGGGCATTCGTGACATGTTCAATCAGTTTTTCAATTGACTTATGTTTTGTGTCGACGTGAGTGCCCTGAAATACCCCGGGTAAAAATGCTGACTGCCAGTTTTGTGTATCTTTGATCGGGTAGCCCCCCGGGCAAAGGGCAATGTAGCCGGGAAGGTTTTGGTTTTCAGTCCCTAATCCGTAGGTAATCCACGAACCGACACTGGGGCGAACCAGCCGCGACTCGCCGCAGTTCATTAATAACAGTGAAGGTTCATGATTTGGGACATCGGCGTGCATCGAGTTAACTACGGCGATATCATCAATGTGTTGAGCGGTGTGGTGAAATAATTCGCTAACATGGATTCCCGATTCGCCATATTGTTTGAATTTGAATGGGGAGGCGAGAGCGACACCTGTTTTTCGTTCGGTCTTGAGTGTGAAGGGCAGTTTTTGCCCGTCTCTTTTTTGCAATTCGGGTTTGTAGTCAAAAGTATCGACGTGGGACGGGCCTCCATTCATAAAGAGATGAATGACACGTTTGGCTTTTCCACGGAAGTGGGGTGGCTTTGCAAGGAGGGGATTAAGAGCTTCATCTGGAGCGGTGGTTGAAGCATGTAGCATGCGGTCATCGTGCAGGATTCCAGCCAGTCCCAATGCTGCCAATCCTGTACCGCATCGTTTCAGAAGATTGCGTCGGCTGAGTGAGGATTCGTTGTTATTCTCACGTTGCATTAGAGTTCTTTCCTGATTTGCCTTTGCATTTTCTAATCTCAATCGATGAACTCAAACTCGTTGGTGCAGAGTAGAACCTGAGCGTAGCTCGCCAGCGGTGAGAGATTCTCTGGCTTATGAGAAAGTTGAGCGGAATTAATGTATTGAGAGCCGACTTCAATTTCCAGCAAAGTCGGGTCGCGCTGAAACAGGATGCGATAGAGCTGTTTGATTTGATCGAGTGGAATCTCGTTGTTCTTAGATACATTTTTCATTAGATGATTTGCCTGTGCGGCAACGAACGGCGAGTTGATCATAAACAAGGACTGCTGTGGAACCGTTGTTCGAGTTCGTTTCGCAGCACTTTGATCGGGGTTCGGTAAGTCAAAAACGCGATAGATGCCGGGTAAGTTTTGTCGATCGATTTCCCCATAGATCGTTTTTCTTCGACTTTGGACAGCGCCGAATAATTTTTCTGGTTTCCCGTGCATTCGAGAGTCCAGTTGTCCGGAGACAGCGAGCATTGAGTCACGAA
This sequence comes from Mariniblastus sp., assembly GCA_011523945.1. Classification (GTDB taxonomy): domain Bacteria; phylum Planctomycetota; class Planctomycetia; order Pirellulales; family Pirellulaceae; genus Mariniblastus. Next base: position 12,997 of record WTFU01000180.1, read on the forward strand.
GCGATTCAAATTCTAAACGGCGTCGATTCATTTTCCAGAGAAGTGTATTTTCGGGATCGATTCCGGTGCACGGAAGGCGATCTTTGCTGGTCTGGCAGTAAGTATCAGAAAGCATGATGGTCTTGTGGAGGTGTTTGATAGACCAATTGTTTTTCATGAATTCTGAAGCAAGGTAATCCAAAAGTGCACTTTGAACGGGAGGCGAACAACGAATCCCAAAATCACTGGGCGTATTTACCAGCGGCTTAGAGAAGTGATGCATCCAAACGCGATTGACAAAGACGCGGGCTGTCAACGGATTATCGGGGCTGGCAATTTTGTCAGCCAACTCCAGTCTGCCACTTTTGTTTTTGAAAGGCTCTCTTTTTATCTCTCCGTTTTCCAGCGGGCTCAAAACAGCAACGAACTGACGCGGGGCAACATCGCCTCGACGATGTTGGTTACCGCGAATCATCACACGAGTTTGGGTTAGGTTGCTTTTGTCTTGAATCACCATGGCTCGGGCGAGTTGGTCGGGCGGATGATTGTTAAGTTTTTCAATTTCTTTGTCTATATTCTGGATCGCGGTTTTTGCATCTGGATCGAGATAATTATCTAGTTCATTAAGTGGGAAGTTCGCGGGCGATTTTTTGGCAAAAACGAATTGGGCCAGACCGTCATCAGGAAGCGGGAAGTTTCCCGTGCGAGGTTGGGGAGAACCGGCCTCCGCCCAAGCTGAAATGGTCTCTGAGAAGAGTTGGCCAATGATATTGGCGAGTTCTATTTTGGTCTGCGGAGGTTGAGCGATGAGGCGTTTGAGGTATTTTTTCGCCAGTGCCTGCCGGTCGGGTGACTTTTCCCATTCTTCAATTTGAAGTTTGGCCTTCCATGCGAATTGGTCGTCGGGGATTGCCAGTAAAGCAAGCGTTGGCTTGACTACCGTCGGTTCATTGCGATTTTTTGAAAAAAAGCTCCGCCATTGTTTGACAATGTTCGATTGAACTTCGGATTTGGTTAACTTGGTGAATGGCTGGGATGCAATCAAGTCACCTTGTCCGGGGGCGATGACATGGGCAATGTAGTCGGAGAAGTTACTTCGAATATGTTTCAATCGTAAATCGTAATGCTTGTTTCGAAGGGCTTGAGCTTGTTCCTTTCGTTTTTTCAAAGAATTAAAGTAGTCCTGGAACTGAGTTCGTTGCTGGGGTGTTCCAAGTAAGGGTAACTCTTTTGGAACTTCGTTATTGTTGAAAATGCCGTAAAGAGAATAGTAATCTTGCGTTGGGATGGCGTCATATTTGTGATCGTGACAGCGAGCGCAGCTCACGGTTAACCCCATTAGCCCACGCGTTACAACATCGACCTGGTCGTCGATCGTATCCGGCCGTGCGAGGTATTTCCGGCCGACAGAAATAAATCCAAGTGCGGCCAGAGATTTTTTATCTTCGGGAATGTCCAAATAGTCCGCGGCTAATTGTTCACGAATGAAATCGTTGTAAGGAAGGTCATTGTTGAGCGAGTCAATCACATAGTCACGATACGAGAACGCAAACGGATACCGGTTGTCTTTGTTATCCAGCGTGTAGCCGCTGGTATCGGCATATCTTGCAATGTCCAGCCAGTGTCTTGCCCAGCGTTCGCCATAAGCTGGTGAAGCGAGCAGGCGGTCAATTAATTTTTCGTAAGCGTCGGGCGACGTGTCTCCGGTGAATTTTTCAACCTGTTCAAAGGTGGGGGGGAGCCCCGTTAGATCAAATGTCGCACGCCGAATCAGTGTGCGTCGATCCGCGCGGGGAGACAGGCTCAGTTTTTTAGTTTCGAGGTTGGCAATAACCAAGCGGTCGAGCGCGGAACGCGCTGGTTGTTTGACTTCAGGAATGGCAGGCGAGGTTACGGGTTGAAAAGCCCAGTGTTGGGTCTGGTGATTGTGGATTTTCTCAATCGGCGTCAGTTCTTTTAACTCGGGTCGTTTGGCTGGCCAGGGGAGACTCATGGCAATCCATTGACTGAGCGCTGAAATCTCCTGATCCTCCAGTTTTTTATTCGGTGGCATGTCGTAGTCGCCAGCATGGCTGATTGACTGGATGAGCATGCTATCTTGAGGCATCCCTGCGATGGCAGCAGGGCCACTGTCTCCACCTTGGAGAATGGCAGATCTCGAATCGAGCCGCAGGCCATTTTCTGATTTAGCTGGACCGTGGCATTCGAGGCAGTGCTGAATCAAGAGTGGGCGAATTCTGTTTTCAAAAAAATCAAGTTGCCGGCTCGAGAATGTTTCATCTTCGGTACGCGCATCAGCAGAGCCACACGCCAAAATGAAGGTGGTAATCCAAGTAAGCAAAAGTCGAGTGTAGTAACGAATCATAATCGCGAAATCATTCGGTCTATGAACGAGGGACAACGGCGGCTCATTCTCCCAATCGCCGTACGCGAAATTGTAGCATTTTACTTGGTGTTATGAGAAAAATTTAGAAGTGGCTATTGTGGGATGGCTCTCATAAGAATCGGTGCTTACACAGGCTTTTGCTAAAAATGGCGTCTTGAGGTATCAGGCTTTAGCCCAGCGTTTGACAATTTCAATGCCAACTTCACCCGCTGCGATCATCTCATCGAGGCAAGCCCACTCAAGAGGTGAGTGAATGTTATGTTGACCTGAGGAGAGGTTGGGAGTCGGTAAGCCTAGCTCTGTAAGTCGAGAGCCATCGGTTCCCCCGCGGACGATCGTACGTTTAAAACTTCGCCCTAATGCCTCGTGTGCTTCAACGGCAAAATCGACGGCACGTGGTTCATTGACCAATCCGTCAGCCATGTTGCGATACTGTTGAACGATTTCCATGTTCACCTGAATGCCAGGACATTTTGACTCTGCGAGATTCGCTGCCTGTTCTAGCACGGTCGCGTGTTCTTTCAGTTTCGAAGTCTCAAAATCGCGTATCAACACTTTGAGAGTCGATTCTGCGACACCGCCGTCGAGAACATAGGGATGAAGAAATCCGTCTCTTCCATCAGTGCACTCTGGTGAAAGTTCGGCTGGAAGTGCGGCCAGGAAGTGACCAACCGCGCGATTCGCATTGATCATTTTATCTTTTCCATAAGCGGGGTGAGTGTTCACACCGGTAAATGTGATGACGGCCATGTCTGCCGAAAACGTCTCTTCGTCAATTTCCCCCTGCCCTCCTCCGTCAAAGTTGTAACACACCGTGGCGTTGACTTTTTCAAGATCTACATGATCGACGCCGTGCCCGATTTCTTCATCGCAGGTAAAGAAAATTCGAACATCTCCGCGTTCGATTTCCGGATGCTCGATAAGATAATTGGCAAGCTCCATGATGATTGCTACGCCAGCCTTGTCATCACCGCCGAGCAACGTGGTACCGTCAGTGGTGATGATCGTCTTGCCTTGTGCCTCGGCTAATTCAGGACAGCTTTCTGTCGAAATTATTTTTGTTGGGTCACCCGTTAAATGAACATCCTGTCCATTGAAATTTTCGATGACGTTTGGCTTGACACCTTTTCCTGTGGTTTCCGGAGAGGTGTCCACGTGGGAATTGAAGGCCACCACGGGAGCGTCAGGAAGATTCCCCTTCACCGTGCCGTAAACGATGCCCCACTGATCCTGAACGGCATCGGCGATCCCCATCGCTTTCATTTGCTCGACGAGCAATTTTCCAATTTCAATTTGCCCGGGGCTGCTAGGATATTTCCCGCTTTCCTCGACAGCAGTGGAGTCGATTTGGACGTACTGTAGGAATCGTTCAAGGAGTCTTTGTCGGTTCATGTTTTTGACAGTCAAATGTTTCAATTCGAATTCGATGGTGGAAAATATAACTTCGCCGGGCAGCAATACAAATTACCACGTTATCCCGTTTTAGACGAGTTCGCTGAAACAAAACTCGCCCGTTAATCTTAATTGTCCACCTTAGTTTCCAAGCGATCATTCGCGCGATAGGATGAGACTTTCTAATCCTCCAAACGGGTACGTGTGCTATGCCACCGCCAGCTTTAAGCCATTTCGTTTTTGACATCGAAAGTGTGGCCGATGGGAATCTGATTTCGAAAGTACGATATCCTTCAAAAAACTATACTCCGGAGAAAGCAATCGAGGTCTATTGTCAAGAGCGCCTTGAACAGACCGGGTCAGAATTCATTCCCTACACGTATCACCTGCCGATTTCGATTGCCGTGATTAAAGTCGGCATGGATTTGAAAATAATTGATATCGTCACCCTCGATGCTCCCGAGTTTAGGCCACACATCATCACCAAGCATTTTTGGGATGGTTGGCGAAAATATAAAATGCCGACCCTCGTTAGTTTCAATGGTCGGACGTTTGATATTCCGTTAATGGAGCTATCGGCATTTCGATTTGGGCTTGGGATTCCTGATTGGTTTAATCTCAATGCAAGAACCTATGAGCAGAAGCGAAATCGATACAATCAGGCAGCTCACTTGGATCTTCAGGAAGTGATTACGAACTATGGTGCATCCCGTTTAAATGGCGGGCTGAATTTGATGGCCAATTTGTTGGGCAAGCCGGGTAAGATGGGGATCGCCGGCCATATGGTTCAGGAACTTTATGACAAAGGAGAATTGGGCAAGATCAACGACTATTGCCGTTGTGATGTTCTCGATACATATTTTGTCCTGCTAAGAACCAAAGTTTTGTGCGGTGAGATTTCTCTCGACACCGAGCAGGCACTCGTGCGAGATGCCATGGAATGGCTGGAAGTCAATGCAGAAAAGCATCCGGTTTACGGTGAGTATTTAACGCAGTGCGAATCATGGGAGAATCCTTGGCCAAACTCCTAGTCAGGATTTAATCAGCCAAGATCTCCTCCCCCAAGCTGCAAGTGCGGTTGGAAGCGGCACTATTTGTTCGCAAGTGCCGCACGATTCGCCCGTTTGCGATCTGATTCTTTGAGAAGCATCTTTCGCAGTCGGATATTGTTGGGAGTGATTTCAACCCATTCGTCGTCCTCAACATACTCAAGGGCTGACTCAAGCGAAAATAGGCGAGCAGGCTTTAGCAAAATGTTTTCGTCACTTCCAGCAGCACGTATGTTCGTCAGTTGTTTTGCGCGCGTTGGATTGACGGGAAGATCGTTTGAGCGGGCGTTTTCTCCAACAATCATTCCCTCGTAAACGTCGTCTCCCGGTGAAACGAACATGTCAGCGCGTTGCTGAAGTCCAAAGATTGCAAATCCGACGGCTTTTCCCGGAACCATGGAAATCATCACGCCGTTGGGGCGAGCGGCGATTTCACCTTCGAGAGGGCGGAATTCCAAGAACCGGTGGTTAATAATTGCCGTTCCCTGAGTTGCGTTGAGCATCTTTGTGCGCATCCCAATTAAGCCTCGCGAAGGAATGACAAAGTTGGCGAGCGTGAATTCGCCCCGGGCGGTCATCTCCTGAAGCTCACCCCGACGATTTCCCACCATCTCCATCACGGGCCCGAATTTATCGGTCGGAACTTCCACGACAAGAGATTCGAATGGTTCATGTTGTTGCCCGTCGATTTCTTTGATCACGACTTTGGGTTTTCCGACTGACAGCTCGAACCCCTCGCGTCTCATGGTCTCAATAAGCACAGCGAGATGCAAAATTCCCCGTCCTGCGACGGCAAAAGAGTCTCCACTTTCCATAGGGCGGACACGCAGTGCGACGTTGCGATCGAGTTCCTTGGTGAGACGTTCTCGCAGCTGGCGGCTGGTGACGTATTTCCCTTCTTTACCTACCAAAGGAGAGCTGTTGATTGAAAAAACCATTTCCAGTGTTGGTTCATCAACTGAAATTCTCGGCAGCGGTTCGGTCACATCGAGATCGCAGATCGTATCGCCAATTTCGATATCTTCGATCCCCATGATGGCGACGACTTCGCCCGCCTCGGCTCGTTCGACTTCAATTCGCCCCAGTTTGTCGAATGAGTTCAGGGTCGAAATTTTGCACTGCCGGGGCAAGCCGTCTCCACCGATCACGTTTACGGTTTGGCCTTTCTTAATATAGCCACTGAGGATTTTTCCGACGGCGATCCGACCTACGAATTCTGACCAGTCCATGGTCGTAACGCCCATTCGGAATTTTCCCGGCTCGATGGTTGGCGGAGCCACTTGTTCGAGTACAAGATCCAGTAGTGGTTCCATGTTGCCCGAAAAAGTATTGGGTTCGTGGGTTGCGAATCCTTCTTTGGCGGAGGCGTAAATAAAATGGAAGTTGTCGAGGTATTCTTCGCCTCCCATTTCAAGAATTAGCTCCATGGCTTCATCGACCACTTCGTCGGTTCGGGCATCGGGGCGATCAACTTTATTGACGACTACAATCGGTTTGAGGCCTGCTTCGAGCGCCTTGCCAAGCACGAATCGTGTTTGTGGCATGGGTCCTTCGGCAGCATCGACGAGCAGTAAAGCACCGTCGGCCATTTTCAGGACTCGCTCGACCTCACCGCCGAAATCAGCATGGCCGGGAGTGTCAATGATATTAATTTTGACACCCTTGTACGGCAAAGCGATATTTTTGGCGAGAATGGTAATCCCGCGCTCTTTTTCAATATCTCCTGAATCGAGAATCCGTTCGCCCTGTAATTGAGATTCCCGAAATTGACCGCTTTGACGAAGCAGGCAATCGACAAGAGTCGTTTTCCCATGATCGACGTGGGCAATGATGACGATGTTTCGAATGTCTTTACGTTGAGTCATGGGATTGCTTTTGTATTCACGCTGCTGGTCGCGACTGCGGTTAATCCCAAGAAAGCCGATCAAAAAGGCTAAATCCGCTGCGCGTATCGTCGGATTGACTTGGGGCTCTGCCCGCAATTGAAAGGGTTGCTGAGGTCAGAAGTAAATTGAGACAGAATCATACCGGTCAATCGAAAGATCCGATAGGCGAAACGAAGACTTGGTGAAGGTTGCCGTTCTCTGTCGTTGGTCCTAGACTTGGAGAGCAATCTGAGCCAGTCTGCTGTTTTTCCCAGCGTCTGCGGTGATTGGCGTGGCTCGGAGCGGTGATTTTGGTGGCTCGTTTGTATTTTCCAATAGAAAAGGCGTAAGGGTGGCAAGAGTTGTACTAGCGATGTCGGGAGGCGTGGATTCAAGCGTCGCCGCGCACCTATTGATCGAGCAAGGTCATGAGGTAATTGGTGTGTTCATGAGGCATGGGGAAAAAGCCGTTGAAGCTTGCTCGATCGACGGAAAAATGGAGTCCTCCCCTCTGCTTCCGGTCCTCAACAATCGCGCGGATCATAAACAGGGCTGCTGTAGTGTTTCCGATGCTGAGGACGGTCGTCGCGTTGCTGAGCGACTAGGAATCCCCTTCTATGCGCTTAATCTGGAAGAAGAATTTCGAGGGATTATCGACTACTTTGTCGACGAGTACACCGTCGGTCGCACGCCCAATCCATGTGTGATGTGTAATAATCGCATCAAGTTTGGGAAATTATTTGATTACGCAGATAGCGTCGGTGCAGAGTTTTTAGCGACTGGTCATTACGCCCAGATGGCGAGGGCGGAAGGAAAAATTCAATTGCTTCGGGGAGTTGATCCCGGAAAAGATCAGTCCTACGTTTTGTTCGGAATTAAGCCGAAGTTTCTTGAGCGAATGCTACTTCCGGTTGGGCAGTATCAAAAGCCTGCGATTCGAGAGATCGCGGGAACGCTTGGGTTGAACGTAGCCGAGAAGAAGGACAGCCAGGAAATTTGTTTTGTAACATCCGGAAAGCACGATGAGTTTGTGCGTCAACGACGCGGTGACGTACTGGACGAGCATGGTGGAGCGCTGGCAGGCGAGATTGTTACCACCGACGGAACAGTGGTTGGAACCCATCCAGGAATCGAACGTTTTACCATTGGGCAACGCAAGGGGTTGGGAGTTGCGATGGGCGAACCTTATTTCGTTGTTCGAATCGATTCACTGAAAAGACAGGTTGTGATCGGTTCGCTAGCTGAATTAGGTCGGAAAAGCCTCACGGCAAGCAACACCAACTGGCTGACTTCGGTCCCTGACGAACCATTTCAATGCCTTGCTCAAATCCGTTACAACAGTCGCGCCCATGCAGCTACCGCCGAAATTCTTCCTGATTCCCGATTGAAAATTGACTTTGCGGAACCGCAAAATGGAGTTGCTCCAGGGCAGGCGGTCGTTTGTTACGCTGGAGATCAGGTTTTGGGTGGAGGCTGGATTGATTAACATTGCGGTGAAGTATCGGTTTTGCCGAATTTTTTCCAATGTTGAGGGGTGTTTTTGAATTTAGCTTTTCAGGGTAGGCGAGAAAAAGCAGGTTTGCTCCGTTCTGGGATAACTGTAATTTGAGCCTAAATACGTTATCATGGAGGTAGTGTGAGTCTGCAGAGTTGGGCAGCCATTGAACACATTTCGATCCATCAACTTCAAAACAATGCCGAGGACGTCCGTGCAGTTGATCAATTCCATCCAAATTCGTGATCTGTTATTAGGTCAAGGTGATAACGGAAAGATTCTCCTTATTGCCGCAGCCGGCGTGCTTGTATTTATCGCGCTCGGTTTATTACTTGCCTTCGCTCGTTACGGTAAGCTTTGGGTGCAAGCGTACACTTCGGGGGCAGATGTTAGTCTTGTTAGCTTGATTACGATGGGATTTCGAAAAGTCCGCCCAGACATGATTGTCAAAGCAAAAGTAATGGCCAAACAGGCTGGCTTGGACATTAGCCGAAAAAATGGAATTAGCACTGAACAGCTGGAAGCTCATTACCTTGCCGGCGGTGATGTGATGAAGGTAACCAATTCCATCATTGCGGCACAACGAGCCAATATCGATCTTGACTTTGATCGATCTGCTGCGATTGATTTGGCGGGGCGAGACGTGATGGATGCCGTTCGAACTTCGGTCTATCCCAAAGTGATCGACTGTCCGGATCCGGAGCGAAGTGGAAAGAATTTTCTCAGTGCGATGTCGAAAGACGGCGTTGAGTTAAAAATCCGCGCGCGAGTTACCGTGAGGACGAATCTTGAGCAATTGATTGGTGGCGCTACTGAGGAAACCATTATTGCTCGGGTTGGCGAGTCAATCATTTCGTCAATTGGTTCATCGGACCGTCATCAAGATGTTCTAGAAAACCCCGATCGTATTTCGCGTGCCGTTCTGGAGCGTGGTCTGGATGCTCACACTGCATTCGAGATTGTTTCGATTGACATCGCCGACATCGACGTTGGCGAGAATATCGGTGCACGGTTGCAGGCAGATCAAGCGGAAGCGGACACACGTGTCGCACAGGCGGCGGCTGAAAAACGACGTGCCGACGCGATCGCGACCGAGCAAGAAATGAAAGCGGATGTGGCGAGCCAAAAGGCTCAGTTAGTTCTGGCTGAATCTGAAGTGCCTCAAGCAATGGCCGAAGCTTTCCGACAGGGTAACCTACGTGCGACAAAAGGTTAGTCCGCGGCAAGTTCCATGGGCATGACGTTGGGTTCCGAGGCTTTAAATCTTTTTTGAATGAATCGCCTAGGTTCAGTTATCAGTGCAATCTCTTAGCGACTGTTACCATGTCGAGAGTCGGTGCTTGCAAGGTTAGTTTAGTTTTCTAAAGGATGCGTAAAGATCATGGCAGATGCTACACGATACTGGTTGATGAAATCTGAGCCGCTGGTTTACTCGATTGATGACCTGGCCGAGGAAAAAAATAAAACAACGTGCTGGGATGGTGTGCGAAATTATCAAGCACGGAACTTCATGCGGGATGATATGAAAAAAGGGGATCAGGTACTGTTTTACCACAGTAACGCGAAACCCCCCGGAGTTGCTGGAACCGCAAAAATCGTCAAGGAAGCTTATCCGGACTTTACCGCCTTTGATCCGAAAGATAAACATTTCGATCCTAAGTCAAAGCAGGAGACCCCTCGCTGGTTTATGGTCGACATCAAATTAGTCAAAAAACTGAAACGTCTGGTGTCGCTGGATGAACTGCGAACGGTTAAGAGTCTTGAAGGAATGGTGCTGTTGCAAAAGGGTTCTCGTCTTTCTGTTCAACCGGTAACGAAAAAACAGTTCGAGACGATCTGCAAGCTTTCAGAAAAACCAGCGCCTGGTATCTAGGTAATTTTTGCCCGCCAAAAGCCGTGGGCTGTCGGAAACGCCTCACGGGTGGCGTGATGTATAAGAGTTTGCCGCTGGCATAGAATCAATAGAAAGCAGATAACTCACATTGAAAATCTGCGTTCTTTTGAAAAGCGAGCGAACATTTGCCGAGAGTAGTAAAGAAAATGCTTCCAAATGGCGATGTTTTCAATCTGAGGTTTGCAGGTTATAATCTTAGAAACGTTGAAAGCCCTGCTTTTAGCGAACCGATCCGGGCGATTAGCTCAGTTGGCTAGAGCGCCACGTTGACATCGTGGAGGTCGTTGGTTCAAGTCCAATATCGCCCACTGAAATGCACGGTAGAGAGTTACTATTCTCTACCGTGCTTTTTCGTTTTTACGGAGGTGTCTCACGCCAGTTGGCGGTAGACTTTTTGGTCTGATAAGCACGTGAGTAATTTCGGTGTAATCTTCAATCATGAAAGATTGAATTCATCCGAAGCCGAGCTTTTCAGCTCTCCCCCTTGATATCACCAATCTTGATGTATCCCAACTCGCCATTGTTGGAGGTTACAAATAGAATCGTGTTTCCAGTTTGTCCGTAAGTGGTATCATCACGAGAACTCGATTCGCTGTCCGATGCTGTAATAATGACTACCGCGATTAAAGCATTTCCAGTGTTCGGGAGCCATGGAAGCATCGCCGCAATTAATTCGTATTCAACCGCTGTCGCAAAATCGAGTTCACTTCTATCGCCATTATTCGGCATCCAAGGTAGCATCGCCGCAATCAGCCCATACTCAATAGCGGTTGCAGAATTAATGGGGATATCGCAACGGTATACTGGCACATCGCTCTCGAAGGCACTTGCATACTCAGGACTATCCAACGGTTGCACAACTGTATCGGCCGGGTTCCCTACGACGATGCCGCCCAAGGTTGGGGCGGATAATTGCCGATCAAGGCCGTCTGTCTCATAAGCGGTTTGAGCTGAGGCAAACGAACTGGCAGAAGCAACCAAAGCTAAAGCGAACAATCCGATCAAGGAATTAAATTTCATTCTGTTCTCCAATATCTAGCGTTTCATTGTGACACCCTGCTGCAACCGCAAAGAGCGTGCCAAACAAAAAATCCCCTGATGGGATAAGCAATTTGAAGTACCGAATGGCTAAGTTTTGATGAGAGCGTCTCAAAAAGAGAATCGAATATCAGAATGGAACAAACTAGCGAACATCTATTTTTTGACTAGGACAAAGTATGGGCAGGTGTTTATTACCTCGTCCCGCTAGCGGTTTCTCTTTCTGTCTTCTTTGTTTCGTCAGCTAATTTCGCCAAGCGAAGTCGATAATCCACAAGCTTATGGTTCTCCGAGTGTTGTCTTTTCCTTGTCTAGGGGGTTTGCGAAGGATGTGCCAAAGCTTAAATGATTGTCGGTTGAATAGCCGATTCGCACGTGGTTTCCCAATTTTATGACACCGGGAAAAAGTAATTATCGTTCCTAGCGAGAGTAGGTGTATAAAATTTTGTCATTGGTGTCGACAAGAATGACGGTGGGATTGGCGAAATCGAATGACTGGTCGTTAATTTGAATAGCTTCTGGCCTGCATCGAAATGGAAAATCAAAGGCGACGCACTCCACTTGTTCATCCGCATACGAATAAGAAAAATATTCGTAACCATTGGGCGATTGATAGGCCTTTTGTTGGTGGGTGTCTCCAGCAATCGGAATAAAGCCGGCGGTACTAATTCGCGTGTCCTGGCGCCGTTCAAGCAAGACAATTTTCACCTGTCCAATTTGAAATAGCGCCGTGTCTTCCGAACCGAAAATGTCAAAAAATAACTCGCCTGGATGTTGCCTGCCCGGAAAACTGTGGCTTTTGATATTGAAGAATTGTTTCGCTTGGAAGTGTAGCGTAAGTGGCTTGTAAACCCCGATAACAATGGATACCAGCGTAATTAAGATTAGTAATGTTCGTAGACGAAATTGGGGTCGTCGCCGTCTAGATTGGGACGGTTGTTTTTCTGACAAAGGTGTTTTCCTTCATGCGGACAAAGGTTCTCGATCTTGAGAATACTATTTATGGAGAATTACCATACGCGTCTTGAGAACCATAATCCCGGCAGTAAGAACCACAAGCCTAACCAGTCAACGTTGAGATAAATTCAACAGCGTCACTTTGCTGACCAATGAAATAAAGCGGGAACTCTGGGCTTGATTTGAATTGGAATTTTACCTCACTCGATCGCGGATGATTATCAAATTCACAGGAGACTAGCTCAGAGATAGGAAATCGAATTAGCTCTTTTGTTAAGTCACGCGTTGTGCCGTGTTCATTGCTTGCGATAAAGACAAGATCGGTTTCTGTATTCGTACAAACAACGGAGCCTGAGTGATTAAGCAGGTTCTCAGCTGAGTTGTGCTTTTTTGAAAATATTTTTTTAAGATTGAAACATGCGAGTAGTGCTGCAAACGTAAAAGGGGAACCTCCGGACTGGCTGGGGTCGGTCGAGTAAAGGGGCAGTGGTTGGGTTTGAAATGCTATTCCACCGAGAGCCGACTGACCAACGATGTTGTTTGCCATTAAAGTTTCTTTCTCGTTCATGTTAATCAGTAGCGTAGAATAGTGATTTGAACTGTATTGTTCTTGGTTAAGTGCGAATCAGACTGCGTTGCTGTATTTACTCGTTGCAGTGTATTTAAAGCTGTTTGCTAAGTCTTTTTTCACTCACTGTTCGTCAGCACCCTAAAAATATTGGGCTGATAAAGACAGATTATCAACAAAACCAAGAAGCCAGAGCGGTGGTAGGCCATGGGAACGACCGGCCTGTTCCGTTCATCTGTTTTTTGCGTTAGCAATCAATTTATCAATTTCCAGCACGTGACCATGGGGCACACGACTTCTTTGATACTTATTCCAGATGATCTCGCGAAGTGATTCGAGATCTTCAAGTGATATTTTAGGGAACTTTGTCCATTCCGTTTCTGTTTTTAGTCGGGATTGAAGTTGCCATTTTCCCGCGTGCCGCGAAGCCGTCACTAACCGGACTTCCCCGTCTTCTGTTCTTTCGCGCCATTCGTGTTTTTTCATGATTCATATAATCGCAGTGGATAGGCTGCAATATTTAAAATTACTAAATTAATCGAGTATCCACTTGGTAGAGGCGTCGAGATCGCAGAATTCAAAGTGCTTGAGTTCCGCCCCGACAAAGTGGTTAGCTACTTGTTCCGCAAATTTGCCAATCGGTGAATCGGTGACAAACGCAATACGAGTTACTTTTTTATGATGTTCCCTGACAAATTTCAAATGAGCGATTAACGCTGAAAAAGAATGCCATCCGGGAAAAGACTTTGTGTATATGACAATGCCTTTGAGTTCACCGGTTTCGTTGATGTAGGGGTCGATTGTCTCTGCAGCAGCGCTAAAATCACTTGCCGTCAGCTCGCCAATTGGCTCGAGAGTGGCAACGCCAGTTGATCTATCTAAGTTTACTTTTAACATTCCGCCTACTGATTTAATTTGAAAGTTGTTTTTGCTGTTGTTGCCTTCATCCAGAATCCATGTTTGGGAAAACTGATTCAATGGGTAGCAAGTCGTAGCGATTAGCATGGCCTAGGTCAGAGCCGGAAAATTTTTCAGTTTTGTTCAAAGCGCAATTCAAGCGTGCCATTGCTACACTGTTTTCTCTAATGCAATTTGAAGCGGGCAATTGAGTGAAACAATCTCTCCTCCTCGGTACTGACTTAAGAGCTTTTTGGATCGTTTCGCCAATTTCCGTCGAACTTCTCGGCGTTTGCCCTTAACTCGTTGAATCACCATATTGTCATAGCCGGTGGTTTTATGACGCATCCAGGCGATCACAGCGGCTTCCGCTCGGCGTTCGATGGGAATTGTTTTTGTGCGTGCAACAGTACCGCTGCCGATGGGGGTCGCATGACCAGTAATAGCGGTGGCCATTCTTTGTGCCAAATGTTCGTGAGCGGGGTGGAAATTAAGAAACGACACGACAGCGTTGTGGAAATCGTCGACATAGTCAGCCTGGATTTTGACGCGGCGATTGGCGGCTGCCTTTTTTCGTTTCGCAAAAGCTTCGGTGGAACGTTCAGCGTCCAAATCTTTACGAATTTGTGCGATCGTCGTTTTGGGAGCCCACACGCCTTTTGAGTAATTTCTTCTCCCTTTTTTCTCTTGAACAACCCAGTGATCACCCGCCGCCTTGGTGCGTCGGGTTAATGCCGCGTCGCCGGGGGGAAGTAAGATCCAGTCTCGCGGTACCGTTCGGATCTTCTTGTTGGCATCCATCACGGTATTTTTGGAGGGGCCGGGAGAGAATATGTTTTCACTCATATTTTAGTCGCCTCGCAAACATCCCACGCTTGGGTGTGAAATTTGCTAAGAGCTTTTTGAATCGACGCTGAGATTGCATTGGTGGTAGGCTGGAGAGACGCGTTTCGGAGCTTGACGAGGTTCGTGTGGAATCGTTAAGTCAACCCGATTTCCCTGCGGGGTTGTTTCATCGTACGATCTCGGGAATCGTGATTGAGAGCCCGAGACCGTAATTCTGAATCGACATCATTCGGCTGGCGTGGCGGTACGCGTTGCCAGCTCTCGGTCAATTAAAAATAGACCGTTGGCGTTATCACCAACGAGTCGTAATTGATCAATTACGTTTTGTGCATTGGCTTCCTCTTCGACCTGCTCGCTGACAAACCACTCGAGGAAAACGTCTGTCGCGTGATCCGATTCACTGCGGGCGAGATCCTTTAATCGTGAGATACATACGGTGATATGCTGTTCGTGCTTGAGCGATTTTTCGAAAAGGCTTAACGGGGTTTCTTCGGTTAACTCAGGTTTTCCAATCGTCAGCAACTCCACCGAGCCGTTTCTCTCCAAAATGTAATTAAAGAATCGATCGGCGTGGCTAAGTTCTTCTTGATATTGCATTCTGAACCAGTTGCTGAAGCCCGGTAGTCCGATTCGATCTGCTTCGGCCGACATTCCGAGATAAATAAAGGCAGAGCAAAACTCTTCATTGATTTGTTGGTTGAGTGCCTGTTGCATTTTTTCGCTGAGCATGCGGTTCTCCGGAATTGATGCCGTCGGCATCTGTTGAAAAGGTTTCGGTTGGTAATTGAGTAACTTGATTATCAATAATTGTCTATTGACTTCAACACGAGGAGTCGTTGCGCAGAATGACCAGCGACTCAAAAGAAGGATAATTACGCGCGTCGGATTTAAGTTTAGTCATTTAGAGTGGGCGTGTTCGGGAATTCAGAGGAATCGTTCAGTCGTTCTGCAAGATTAGGTGTGGGAGTTTTGTTTTCCATTCGATCTTTGAAAAACGGATACAAAAACTGATTCCAATAATGTCGGGGAACGGGATTGCCTTCGATTCCATAACCCTGAGGCCATTGGTCTTTCGGGAAGTAGTAGGTACCGAAAATCATATCGATGGCGGGAAAGTGAACTGCATAGTTTTTATTGATTGCTTCCTTTTCAATGCCGTGGTGCCAGTGGTGAAATCGAGGCGTGGCAATGATGTATTCGAGCCAATGAAACCGGATGCCAATATTGGAGTGGATGAATACGGATGAGAGGTAGACCAAAAATATGTAACCGTAGAGTGCCGGTTCGGCATAACCGATCAAATACATTGGCAGGGTCGTAAAGCTACGTAAGAGAATGACTTCGATAATGTGCATTCTTGAGCCTGCCATCCAGTCCATTGCCTGTGCTGAATGATGCACTGCATGGAAATTCCAGAGTAAGGGGAACCGATGAAAACAGCGGTGGAACCAATATTGAGCCAGGTCCGTCAAGAACATGATCTCCAGAATCTGGAGTCCAAGATTTTGGCTGGCGACGGCCTCCCGGAGCCCACTCGCCCACTGAGTATTCGCTAGGATCGTGAGTGCAGGTGTAAGCGAAAGCAGGGTCAAGAACTGAACGAACAATTTACTGATAAAGAAATATAATAAATCTTCGCGCCACTCGTGCCGCAATATCCGTTGATCGACTTTTTTGAATATTCGTTCGAGTGGAATGAACAGTGCTCCGAGCATTATTAAATTTAAGAAAAAGAAATCGAGTCCTAGCGAGACATCCCCTCTGATGTCTTGGGTGGCTTCGGCAGAAGCGCCGCCGAGGAGACTCGCTGTCAGAGCCAGGCCAAGTGTGGTGAATCCCAGCGTTTTATTTTTTCGTAGCGCTAAATTGGTAATGCCGAGTAGATACGCAACGGTTAGAACTCCAAATAACAGAGGCCGAATCCAATATAAGTTCTCTCGGTAAAATCCGTAACGGAGTTCTTGGAGGGTGAGAAACTCAGGATATAGAAAGCAGATGACGGCGGCCAACCCCATGCTTGAGAGGAAAATTCCTAACGTGCCGCTAATCCACCCGGATCCAAACTTGCGATCGGTAGAATCAAGTTCGCTGAATAAAGATTTCACAATCAGTAGCTTCCGTTTGTTGGGATCGATGCGAATGTTTCGAATGATTTAATTCGAGAACCTTCAATTAGAGATGCTCAGTTGAGTTGACGTAACGGGCTTGCCTGCAAGTCTGTTTAGGATTGGGATGGGAGACTTGGTTTAAAACGACGCTATTCATAATGTACCAGGGGTAGATAGTGGCTATTGGTTTTCAATTTCGATGATGGTTGGATTATCCTTGAGCCAGTTGTCAAACTTGCCAATCGCCGTTGCAAATGCGGCCCGTCCGAATCCAACTCGCATGTGTTGATCGTTACTGCCGAGCGTTTGGCCGGACTGAATTAACACGCCGGCCTCCGCTGCGAGTCGTTCGGTAATTTGGTTTACGGAATTGACATGGAATTGCACCAGTGCGGTCGAGCCGGCTAACGGTCGATGCCAAGTAAAATGGCTCGGCCATCGATGGAAGAACTCATCGGCAATCTTTAGATTCGAGTTGATCTGGGTGAGGCTGCGTTGCCGCAATTCCTTCCAGACTTTGAGTGCTGCTGTCGCGAGAAATTCAGACGGCCCCGGAGAGCAAATGCTGGTGTAAAATTTCCAGTTAATATACTCTTCCTTCAATTGCTTGTTGGGGACAACGAGCCAGCCAGTTCGCAGTCCGGGGAGACCGTAGGTTTTGGAGAGTCCCGAAAGCACAATTGCTTTTGGCGAAAGGTCAGCCATGGATAGGATTTTTTCGGTTCCCTCATGGACCAGTCCAAAATACATTTCGTCAGAGAACAGCCAGACATCATGTTGCTCGGCAAGGGTGATTATAT
>WTFU01000136.1 GCA_011523945.1 Mariniblastus sp.
CCTTTTGTTGTTTCCCTTGTTGAGCAAACTTGGCCAATCCTTCTGGAGTGGCTTCATGCATCACGACAAATTTGGCGAGTTTGTTGTCAAGTTTATCGCTGGAGAGAAACTGTTTCAGCTTTGCTGTGTTGGCTGTCTCAGATTGGGGCAATTGCGCTGCGAGCTGGTTACGGAGCTTCTCAAGCTCAGCGGAATATTCTTTCTGAAGTTTTTGTCCGGCGTCCGTGAGCGACACTTCATCATTCGACTTTGCCTGTCCCAGTAAGCTAATGGGTGTTCCTAAGGTCAAAGCGATTAGACTTCCAAAAATCAAGCTCGATAAATACATCTTCATAGACTGAGAATCCTCGTTTTGCCGCGCGCCCCTAGCGATTAGGTGGGCGAAAGGTATAGGTTGCTTTTGCCAAGTGTTTTATGATACCCGAAAAGGTAGCCAAAGGCGAAGGAATTGAGAATCCTACAGATGCGGCGAGTATGATGGAAAAACGAAACATCGGACAAGTCGTAGCCGATGCAAACTCAACCTTGAGTTAAAAAAATCGTCTTAGACTTCTGGCTCTTAAGTCGAACGCGAGCGTTACAAAAAGGAATCCCTTTGATTGATTCCCGTTAATTGACTCCTTTTTCTGAAATCGTCGATCTTCCCAAAGGCTCACCACCGGGCAGTTGGCTAATATACTTGGGAATTGCGACGGACTCAAAAAAGGATGGATCGGGTTTGCACAACCGTTTGGCTGCTGCTTGAGCTGATTCACCTCGCTTAAGTTGAATCATTCCCATCGGGCCGAACCGACGGCTTTTTTGCCAAACACGGTTGCCGTTTTTGACAAGTGTGACGGAGCCAATCTGAGGGGTGTATTTAATGGATTCAGTTCCACGGCGACCAAAGGGATCTGTGATGGAAGACATTTCCGCCTTCTCCTGTTTTCCTTTGATGATCTTGAAAACTAATTTAAGGTCTGCATTGTCTTGAATTACCGCACCGTTCTTATTCAGCGTGGCCGTAATTCGGTCGCGGATTTTATCTAGTTCGTCACTTTTAAAGGGCAGATTGAATTCGAGGGAGACTTTTGAGTCGGGACCAAGCACCAATAATTCTTCTGGCTTAAGTGTCGCCGTTTGTTTAGCAAGGTTTGTGCCGGGGAGTGAAATGGGCGAGATTTTTGTCTTCCCGGCGAACCAGAACCGACCGTCATTTGCATTGATCACGTTTCCACCACTCGATTCGTAGGTCCAGACAACTGCGCGTAATCTGACGTCAATCAAAAACCTTGCATCAACGAGTAAGTAGTCCTCGCCAACCCAGTTTATTGATTTCACCATGCTTGGAGGCGCGGAGAACTCTTGGCTGAGTTGATTGTCGGAGAGGTTCCAGATCCAAATCTCGCCACTGCTGCCGTTGATCCCGGCAAGCTGTTCCCCGTTGGGAGAAAAGGCCATGAACTTAGCTGCAGTTGGCGGTTCGATTTTTCCGAGCACCTCACCATTGTCAATGTTGATAATGTAAACCGATTTTCCTGAAGCAACGGCTAGTTGCTTACCGGTGGCACTGATCGCCGGTTGAGTTGTTTCCGAAATTGAAAACGAGTACTCCGCGGTTGCTGATTCGCAGTTCCAGAGAATCACGCGTCGGCCAGCGGTGAGCAAACGGTTCTCATCGATGAACTGCCCAAAAGTTGGTGCTAATCCATCTCGATCAAAAAAACTGGCTGCTTTCCATGCTGCGGTTTGGCGCGCCTCGTTGCCTAATTCCCAGAATGAAATTTCACCTGCCGTCCGACCGCTCCCTTTTTTGTAGGTGACGGCTTGGTTTTCGGTGGCTGCGAGGAGGGTTTGATCTTTTGCGTCGATTCGCAGCGGAGGTTTAGAGGTTGCCGTCTTTAAATCTACAATTAAAAGTTCGGTTTCCTTCTCGAATGGATTTGTGATGGCAGTGACTAGCATTTGACTGTCATTGGTCAACTTCACACCCGAAAGCCGATTGTGAAATCCATGTTTTTCAAAGCCACTTTTGAAATTGATAACTTTTTGATTTTGAGTCGTTGAGCTTGCCGAGTCAGGCTGGACAGTCCAGTTCCCATTAGAAGACAATACCAGTTCATTGTTCTTAAAATTAGGACTGACAGGCTCAATTTTTGGTGCAGCTGGTTTTGAGGGCGAGTTGTTGGAAGTGGGCGGTTCCGCTTTCATTTCTCCCCCGGCAAACGGATTGGCTTCACTGTTTTGCTTTTTGAGTTCCTCAAGATAAGTCTGGTCTTTGTCACTAAGCTTCGTTAACGGCAACGTGATGATCCTGCCATCCTCTTTTTCCAATTTGACGCTGCCATCTTCGTTGCTGACTAGTTTTGCATTGACCGAGAAGGAACCCGTCGAGTCGGTCCATTTTCGCATTTCAGCGGGTGGCGACATTGTTTGGCCTGCTGATTTATCTCGGGCAGACTCAATTAGCTTTAGTCGCGATGGTGGGAAAAACCTCTCCGTCAATCTTCCACGGTATTCAAATTTGACGATGGGCCATTTAGTTACTGTGAAATCAGTGATCTCCGCCTGATAAGTTTTTCCCAGGAAATCAAACTCGACGACGTCGCCGACCTGATAGTCTTCTTGGTAAGCGTAAGCATTGGCGTTCGCGATGAAAGTCAAAGCCGTGAAGGCCAGCAAGAATGAAAATCGCATCATTGGTGAGGTCTGGTTAGGTCTTAAATACATACGACGAGCCCGAAATTGGTGGAAAGATCCTGAGCGGATACACAAGGGCTTGTTATAGCACTGCCTGTTCGGAGAAGTCAAAGCTTCGCTGTTTCTCGGTGCTAGAGGTAACCAAAAATGCAAAATTCACTTTCGAAATAGAATAAGAAATAATCGCTGGTTTCTCGCGACTGGGAAAATAGCCGCGTACCGGTTAAAACCTAGATAGTTATTCCCGGCGATCGGTCCGGTTCATGCCATTTCTTCCGCCCGAGATGTAATGATGCACAAAATCATTTGTTTTCTGTTTCTCTCTCTCGTTATGTTTACTCATGCCGTAAATGCTCAAGAACCGAAGGAATGGGTCAAGAAAAACCTGAATGATCTGGTTGAGCTTTATGTGCATTTTCATCAGACGCCGGAACTTTCGTTTCATGAAAAAGAGACTGCCGCCAAACTGGCCTCTGAGTTGAAAGCGGTTGGTGCGGAAGTAACCGAAAATGTCGGTGGTTACGGGGTTGTTGGTTTATTGAAAAATGGTGATGGGCCAACGGTCATGGTTCGCACTGATCTTGATGCCTTGCCCGTGACCGAGGCAACCGATGTTCCTTACGCGTCGAAGGTTACCACGGTCGACGCTGACGGGAATACTGTTGGTGTAATGCACGCCTGCGGCCACGACATTCATATGACGACGCTGGCGGGAGTCGCCAGGTTTCTCGCAGCTAATAAGAATCAGTGGCAAGGAACAGCCATGTTTATCGGCCAGCCTGCTGAAGAGCGAGGGATGGGGGCAACTGCGATGCTCGAAGATGGCTTGTTTAAGAAATTCCCTAAACCTGATTATGCGCTGGCGCTGCATTGTAATTCAGTAACTCCAAGCGGTTCTGTTTCGGTGAGGCCTGGTTACGCAATGGCCAACGTTGATAGTGTTGATATCGAAGTCTTTGGCCGCGGCGGTCACGGAGCCTATCCTCACACTACGATTGATCCGATTGTTCAGGCGGCGAAACTTGTGGTCGATTTGCAGACGCTGGTTTCCCGTGAAGTAAAACCGATCGAGGCGGGGGTGGTGACCGTCGGTTCGATTCATGCCGGGACGAAGCACAATATTATTTCAGACAGTTGCAAACTCCAATTAACAGTTCGAAGTTATTCCGAAGAGGTTCGACAATTATTGCTCAGTGGAATTAAGCGAAAAGCAAAGGCGGCGGCGATCAGTGCGGGAGCGAAAGAGCCAGTCATCAAAATCTCGGAAGGAACGCCTTCGCTTTCAAACGATGCGGAACTAACGGCAAAAATGAAAAAGGTATTCGAAAACGCGATCGGAACAGAGAATGTACTCGATGCCGAGCCCGTGATGGGCGGTGAAGACTTCAGTCAGTACGGTCGCGCCGGGGTGCCAAGTCTGATGTATTTTTTAGGTGTTGTAGAACCGCGTAAGCTCGCGTACTTTGAGTCAAATGAAATTACGCCCCCGTCGTTGCACTCGGCAGAATTTGCTCCCGATGTCGAACCAAGTTTGATGACCGGGATTGTGACGATGTCCAGCGGTGTGCTCGAG
>WTFU01000118.1 GCA_011523945.1 Mariniblastus sp.
TGTGATGCTTGAGCTTCTGGGTGATCAGGCTTCCCTTGCTCTGCACCGACCACTGAGCGTTCAGCGCCACCCGATTGTCTTTAGGTCGAACGATAGGAACGATTCTGGCATCTTGTTCGCCAGCGAAAATCACCCCTTGCCAGCGATTTTGCGAACTGATCGCTGCCCAGTCCTTTAGTGGTCGAGCCATGGTCATGGAAGTGCCGATAATAAAGGCGGGGTCGCAATAGCTATAGCGCAGGATGCCGCCGCCGTCGGTTCGCATCTTGGTGGGCACGGTCGTAACCGCTGTTTTCAAGGGCCGGCCCTGCACACCCAGTCCTTGTGGACGCTGCCGCACTTCATAGCGACCACGTCCCGACACGTCGAGTGCGATATCCGCCACCACGGCGGGTGGCCGATAGTCGCTGAGCGCCGCATTCATGTCATGGCCATAAACCAAAGGTTGCTTGCCGATTCCGAAGTAGAACCAGGCCAACGGCGCGTTTCCGTGGCTTCGGTTCTGACTGAGCCCCTTGTAGAAATAGATGCGTGATCGTCCGCCACCCTGAACACCGTCGATCTGTTCCTGCGCCCAATAGGCAAAGTAGAGATCAAGTAGCAGTCCGGCCGCACGCCTGACCTGCGGTTCGCCAAAGTCGTAGAAATTGTAAAAGCCCTTGATCATCGTGGCGTTGTAGTCATCACTCATCATCTCGATGCAAGGGCTTTTGCGGGCACGCTCACGACAATAGACCACGAAGTATTCATTCCAGGCGCGGTAGTGTTCCACCGCGGTGGCACCGTCGTCATATTTCAGATCTTTGTATTCGGGGCGTTCCTTGGCGATCTTGGAGAACTGCCAGCAGACGGTGAAGCTCATGGCATGATGATTCTCTGATAAGTAAATGTGCCAAGTCTGTGACTTTTGATGCTCAGCTTTGTCGAGCCAGGAAACCTGCTTCACGTACTCCCAGATCGGTCTTAATACCAGTGCCTCGGTTTCCTTCGTAATTCTGCCGGGATGCTTTGTCCCCTTGCTGCCGTACATCTCTACAAGCCGCATCACAACATCTGCATGCCAGTGAAAGCTGTCGCGGTCATTGATGTCCTTCGGGTTGTCGAGATAATGCTGGGCATTCTCGGCGAGCGCGGCATTGGCCTCGTCCAGCAACTCGTTCAGGTAGAGGCAACGAGCAGCAAAACCCACCATGGAATAGGAGTAGGCCCGCACGTAATTGCCCCGCCCGCGGCCGAGTGGTTTCTTCTTCTTCGCGCGCACCAGTGGCTTGCCGGATTCGGCGCGAAACATGGCTTCCACTCGCTTGTCAAAGCCTGCGACAATCTCTTTCGGTCCATGATTCCAAAAGTCGGGCGATATGTTTCTCGGTTTAAGTCCATAGTTCTGCCCGCGAGATTCTCCTGGAATCGAAATAAACAGATTGTGTGTCTGCCACGAATCACGCCGTTGAACAAAATCCCATAAAGCGACCAACCCGGGTATTTGCGGAACGACGTCGACACGTTCCCGGTTTGCCGCAGTGAAACGAGCATCACCCCCATTGAACTGAATCGGAGGCAATGCTTGCCGGTCAGTTTCCTCGTCCTGGGAACGGGGTACTGCTGCAGTGAGCGTGGTGACGAGTAGGAGGGCGGTGAAAAGAAAGACGATGAATTTCATGGGTCAGTGATTACCAATAATCGGATTGTCTGCGAAATTTTCTACGCCCAAATTGAACTTGCCGTACCATCTGCATCGGCAAAACCATTGGTCTCTACACCGGCGTCTTGCAGCATCGTCGTCCACAGATTGGCTAGCGGCGTGTTTTCTTTCGAAGCTGCGCGGTGTTGTCCGTGAGTCAGGCCTTGGAATCCCCCGCCGGTGATCAGGCACGGTACGTTTGTATTCCGGTGGCCTGTCCTCAAGCCGCCGCCATTGTAAATCAGACTGTTGTCGAAAAGGGTACCTCCGTTAGGATCGAGGGGATCAGAACTGGATCGCAACCGATCAATGAAGCCAGAGTACAACTGCATCCATTTCTTCGTCCGCTGAAGGTTGAGTTTGTGCAGTGAAGCATTGGAACCGTAGTGGGAAAGCGTGTGCGGAGTGGAAGAGATTCCCATGCTTTTGAGCAGACCGGCATCAGGCATGCGATAGCTGATGACGCGGGTGGCATCGGTCTGCCAGGCAGCAATGATCATCTTGAACATGGCTTGAATCTCCGGCTCTCCCTGCAAATCCTCGGGTGGCTTCGGCAGGTTGGCTTTCGGGTAAGGTACATCGAGCCATGATTCTTCCCGACTCAGGGCGAGTTCAACATCACGGATACTGGTCGTGTACTCCTCCAGCTTTTCCCGGTCTGCCCGCCCCAGGATGCGTCGGGTGGAACTGTTCTCAAACTCGAGGATGTCAAAAATGCTTCTGCGCTGCTTGAGTGTTTCAAGCAGTTCTTTCTTCCCGACATTGCCGCCAAATACCTTGAAGTACACTTCCAAAGGTGAATCATGACCCGGCATCGCGCTTCCGTCTTGTCGATAGGAGATCGCTATTCCGCCATGACCGTTGTCAGCGTCCTCGCGGATGCAGTTCAATTGCAGACTTTGGTATCGCGTTTTATTTCCAAGTTGCGCAGCCGCGATCTGATCGCAGGAAATGCTGTTGTGACGGGCACGCCCCGGAAATCCGACCACGTTTGCGCACGTCAAAACCGCCTCGCTGCCCTCATGAGGCTGTTTGTTCTCCCGATTTGAGAAATTGGAGATCATGGTGAAGTGGTTGAGATTTTTTTTCAAGGGATCCCACCCCGGCGGCAAGGAGATTTTGCTGAATTGCCCGGTATCGGTGGGGTAAAAGTGGTCTTCCATGTGACCGTGTCCCATCGTCATCCAGAGCAGACGTTTAGGTGCAACGGAAGCCAGAGATTGCTCTGCAAAAGTTCTCGAGCCTGCCGGAAGAAGACTGGCCAGGAATGGGAGTGTTAAGGCATGGGTGCCGTTACGGAGAAACGTCCTGCGGCTGATATTGCTGAATAGATTCATGATAAATTCTGGGTTTCAGTCTCGATGGGTTAGTTTTTGGAGAAGGCAGGAAGCCTATCCCGATCACAATCGATTTCGTCGACATCAGAAACATTAGTTCCATCATCGCGTACTACTGAAACCGAATTACCTTTTGGATTTTTGTCTGGTAAAGTCGAGTCCAGTGTTTGGAAATAGGCGAGTTCTCTTTCTTCGAGCAAAGCCAGATGCTTCAGCATCAACCGATATCGTTGGTCATGGAGACGAGCCTCCTTTTTTGCGGCCAGGTTCTGCCGCGTCGGTTTAGCCCCGTAGAAGGGATAGAGTGAACGAATCTCCTGCAGGTAAGCCGAGGTTTCGTTCACAATGGCGGCATAATCAGGGTCGCTGTTGTCTCTCAGTTGGCGGCGGAGCGCAGCGACGCGAAAGCGACTTTCAAAGTCATGCGGCGCTTTGCTTTTCCAAGATAATCGCTCCTGCCGTTTGGCGATCCAGTTTTCACGGTTCTGAGGCCAATCCGAACGCGGTTTACCTTCCCAAAGCCGAATTGATTCCAAGGTGCCTTGCCCACCTTCAAAGCTCACCGCAATGCGATGCTTTGCACGGCCTGCTCGATAGTTTTTTCCAAGAAGAAAGTCGTTCTCATTGATGCGCACCAGAAACTCTGAATCACGCATCTCCACGGTTATCGTATAGAGTTCACCGGGTTGTAAACTTGAGCCAGCCGCATCCGGGAATTCTTCGAATCGGTGCAACAACTCCTGATCTGGCCACTTCCTGACAAAATGTAAACCAGGGCCCATTTCGATAATAATGGCGTGACCATGCTCATCGTTGTACACAACCTGATTCCGATAAAGCGGCTCGCTATATCGGAAAGAGTATTCGAGGATGTGATTTCCTAGTATCACCCCGTCCTTTTTTTGAAAAGTCGATTTGAGTGTTGCTTTTGGCCCGCCCTTTTTACTGGCCCATTTCAACTGACTGTTGTTTATTGCAACATCTCCAGCTGCCTCCCATTCCTTCAACTGCTCTCCATTCCCGAACGTCTCTTCTGCAAGTAACTTTCCCTTGACCAACATCACTGGCTCGTTCGCTTCGAGTCTGAAGCAAATAAAGAACAGAAAAAATAAGAGGAATCGATACATTACACGCGCTAACGGTTAAGAAAAGGTTGACTTATGACCACTCGTTTGACCAGCTCCCGCATGGGGTACTGATCCGCCTTGAGGTCGTCCAGCACGGAGTCAATCAGCGGCAAATCGGTAAAACTCCCTTCGCGTCCCAGGGCATAACACAACAATCCTTCGAAGACAGATCCCGCAACAGCGCGTTCTTCTTTCATCAGCGCCGCTTTCAAACCCTGCACATCGGCAAAGGTCTCGCCATTTGGCAGGCTGCCACTGGCATCAACGGGATACAACTTTCTTTTCGCCCTCGGATTTTTTAGCTGTGAAAAATTTTCGACGTCGGTCACGAGTTCTTTTTCCCGCCACATTCCGATAGCATCGAAGTTTTCCAGACCTAGCCCAATGAAATCGAAGCGGGCATGGCAGGAAGCGCACTGCGCTTTTTTCTGGTGAAGCTCGACGAGGCTTCGAACACTCGGCAATGGTTCAGCAGACGAATCAATCAACTCAGGGACGTTCGGTGGCGGCGGCGGTGGCGGATCATTAAGGAGAACTTCCTTCACCAGAGAGCCGCGAATGACGGGCGAGGTGCGATTGCCCATCGTCCCAATCGCGAGGAAAGCGGCCTGGGTGGTCAGCCCACCCCGCGGCGAGTCCGGGGGAAGGTTTACCTTTTGAAAACCGTCGCCCGTGTAGTGATCCATCAGACCATATTTCGCAGCGAGCACGCCGTCGATGGTGACAAAGTCAGAATCAATCAGGTTCGTGGACGATAGATTTTCTTCCACCAGAGTTTTGAAAAACTCCACGGGTTCCTGTTTCGCGGAGAGAATGTAGGCATCGGTAAAGTGAAGGAGAAAACGGGAATTCAGCCCCACGCTGTCAAGACGTTTCAGACGCATCCACTGGCTGATAAATCCTTTGTAAAACTCCCTCGCGCGCGGATGATCTAACATACGGTCGGTTTGTTTCAGCAGAATTGTTTCATTGAGTAACGAGCCGTCCACTGCGACCTTCATCAGTTCTTCGTCGGGCGGCCCGCTCCAAAGAAACGCAGCCAGGCGGTTGGCCAGACTGACCGCGTCCAGGGCGCGAGTTGTCTTCTCTTCACCGATGTCAGGATTCAGGAGGTAAAGGAAACGCGGCGAGGACAAGATGAGGGCCAGAGGATCCACCATGGCCTCGTGGAATCTTTTCCCATTCCCGCGTTGGTTTTTGTAGTAGCTGTGCAACTTCGTCACGAATTCAGTAGACACCTCATGCCCTCGAAACGCTACCGAGGCAAACTGCTTCAGAAACTCCTCGGCCACTTTATCGAGTTCCTCTTCGGAAGCCGTGGCGACTTTGTAGGTGTCGACCAATTCCTCGAACGGAGTTTTTTTGTCGTAGAATGGGCCTTCGGCTTCCAGCCATCTCACCAGGATGGTTTCCTTGGGAACATCAGGTTCGATAGGACGGTAGTGCTGATACAACTGATTGTTAGGGGGGCGACCGCGCTGGTCCTCGCCAAACCATACATTCTTCCTAGCCTTCGAAGCTGTGGCCGGTCGGAAGTCAGCTTCGAATTCCGGATACCAAACGATCTCGTGAGTTGAGGGTTCCTCTAGCGACCCAGTTACGTAGAAACTGCCAATCGGTTTCCCATTCTCAGCTCCTTTACCTTTATTGGGGACGGTCATTCGAATTGATCGACGAATCTTCACTCCATCGACCACGCCCGCTGAGGCTCGCAAGCGATAGTAGCCCCGGGCGTCGCAGTGAAAAAGAATCCCCACGCTGTTGACGAGGTTCCGAATCGGGAGCATGCGTCCCATGGCGTGATAATTCAGGTTGTCGCTGTAGTAGTCCGCGAGGTTTCTCCGGTCCCGATACTCCGCATGCCGTGGATACTTTTCCGAACCGCGATTGTAGCGATTCCATTCGTACTCTGATAATCCAACCTCGGCGTACGGTCGATCGGTTTCATGCACCTTTTGCACCTTTTCGAGAATCTCGTAGATCTTCTTTTCCATATTGACCAGAGACGCAGTATCCTTTCGCACTACTTTGGCCTTTTCGCGTGGCAGCACCGCCCAGTGCATCGCGGTGCGGACAACCTCCTGTGCCTGCTCGAAGTAGTTTTCCAGGTCGATCGAAGAGAGCGACTGGTTCTGCCCGATCGTATCGAACCTTCCGCTCGGATCTGCAGGTAGATCCTCAGCCGTGATTCGAATGCCCAACAACGCTTTCACGGTCGCCTCATACTCGCGGCGATTGAGCCGCCGAAGAGCGATCTCCCCAGCGCTGTCTTGAAGCAGTTTCTGCGCCTCCTGCAACGCCTCGGTTAGGTCGCCGACAACTGTCGCCACCTCCGTACTAGACGGTTGCTTCTCGTCCTTCGGAGGCATCTCACCAGCGTTCAGTTTATCGAGAATGTTCTGCCAGTTGAGCGCGTCCGCACTGTTCATGATTGAACGCTCCAAATCTGCGAGGTTCAGATCCGCCTCGGCCGAATCTGCATCGTGGCAGTTGTAACAGTAGGACTTAAAGAAAGCTTCGATGGAATCAGGAGCAGCGACGGATTGAGCGCTTGCGGCGGGGCAAGTGCAGGCCGCCACACTCAACAATAATGCGATTGCTAACAAAATTCTCATTTCACTGCTTTTCGTACTTGTTCAAATCGTAACTTTGCATCGAGGTTCGTCTTGTGACGAGTTCGATCGCTTTCGAATATGCGGAATTCTCATTCTGAATTCTTTCGTCGCTTCATCGTCGGTGATGGATCATCCACGGTTTCGAGATAGGTTTTAAGGCGTGAATGTAGTTGGCTGGCTTTGTCTGGGTGTGTCGTGGATAGATCATGCGCTTCGGCGATATCCGCGACAACATTAAAGAGTTTGGTCGATCGGATTTCACGCTTCGAATTTACCTCTGCCAGTAGCTTCCATTGACCGGTTCGAATGACTGCCATTCCCTGCCGGGGGCGAGAGAAAACCAAGCCATCGATCGGGCGTTTTACTGAATCTGTCTTCGGGTCGGAAAAAAGAGTGACAAAGCTTCCACCATCGAGTTCATCGGAGAGTTTGCCTTTCCCACCAGCCAACTCATGAAAGGTAGGTAGAAAGTCGTAGCCTGCCACGGGGACCCGGCAAACGGATCCTGCCTTGATCGAGGGGCCTCGAACCATCAGAGGAACGCGAATGCCACCTTCGAGCAGGGAATGCTTGGCCCCCGATAATGGCGCATTGACCGCAAGACTGTTTGGGTTTCCACCGGGAACCGTGCCGCGTCCTCCGTTGTCTGTCGTGAAAACCACATAGGTATTGTCAGATATTCCTAGAGAATCCAGTTCGCCGAGCAGCCGTCCAATGCCACTGTCCAGTTCTTCCAACATCCCGGCCCAGCCCTGCGAATATGCTCGATCTGGAGCGCCCTTGTTCTGATACTTCTCTAATGAGGTCTGCAACAATTCGGTTCGCAAATGAACTGCATAATAACTCACTTGGACATAGAAAGGCTTGCCTGCGCTGGTTTGCTTGCGGATGAACTTAATGGAGCGATCTGTGACTGAGCCAGTACGTTTAGGATCTTCGACGATGTGGGCTGGCTGCATCTTGTCTGCCATGCCTCCTGTGACATTTCCGGTGTGCCCGTCGCTCACGTCATAGCCGCACTCTTCCGGTGAGGAGATCATCTTCTCACCCCATTTACCGAAGTGGGCACATTGGTAATCGGGATTCGCCTGCTTCAGTGCCCGTGGAAGCGTCATATGATCAGCCGGCACCCACTCGCTGGCGAACTCCGTTCCGGACCGAGCCGCACTCGTCCCGCAGAGGATGCTGCGACGGGTCGGGGTGCAGAGTGGGGCGGGGGAATAGCCACCGGTAAAACGCATTCCCTCTGCCGCGATCCGATCCATTGCTGGAGTGTGAAGGTAGCTGGAACCGGATTTTGGATTTTCCGGATCCATTAAACCTGACCGCTGACTCCAACCTTGGTCATCGGTCAAAATCAAAATGATATTCGGTGAATCAGCTTGGAGGACTGCAGTGAACCCGAACAGGGTGATCAAAAAGCAGTAGAGTTTTTTGATTATCAGCACAATTTTACCTTTTATATACGGTCGAGAGGCAGTCTACTTTTTCTTTTTACTGGGAGGATACTTCCACTCAGTTATCGCCTCGGCCACTTCATCGAGCCATTGCGTCTCCGGTTTGTATTCAGGCGGCTTACCCATAGTGGGACAGATTCCGCCACCTCCGGAATGTTCATTCCATGAATACATGATCACCGTCTGCGCGTCGCAGTCCTTGGGGTGGGCCGCCACAAAATCAAGTACGGCTTTGACTCGGTTGGCAAGCTCGCCTTCCTTGGGCCACTGGAAGTGATACATTTCTTCTCTGGGTCGCCCTTTGCGGTCAAAGGCGTGCGGCCACCGATAAAACATGCTGGGGCAGGGAGGAAGGAATGGGAGTCCGCGGTTCAAAAACTCTTGTTCGCAGGTCTTGAGGATCTCCTCCGTAGCCGCCGCATAGGTGGGTGATTCGTCTCTTTTCGCAATCCTTCCGCCATAGGTTCCCTCGTAGTCCATGAAGGCATCGTAGCCCTCCTTCTTCAATATTTTGGCGTGTAGGAAACTGTCTCTCGGCTCCATACAGCCAACGATGTAAGGGTTCTTCAAGCCCTCAGCTTCGACCCTCGACCTGACATGTCCCACAAATTCGGCACCGGTCATGTGCTCCTCGCCCTTTGCGACTTGCAGTGCCGCACGGAATCGTTCCGGATGGTAGACGATGATCAAGGGCCGACCATCCATCACGGTCTGCCAGTTTGGCATTTTGATGTATTCAATCGTCTCGTTCATCATGATGTCCACTTTGCTTCGCGTGTAGCGTATCGCTCTGTGCGCATAAAGCGCCCAGGTGAAGTTTACTTTCTTGGCTTCCGGTATCTTGCTGGCGAGGTGGCAATCGAAATTGTTCCTCAGCTCCCAACCGTTAGCGTAGAGCTTCCGTGCCGGCCCGTGATAGACGAAGAAATCAATTCCCGCATCGTGGGCATAGCGGAGTTCCTGGTCCATACTCTCTTGCAGCAGTTTTTGGCTGAAAGGATGATTGAACCACACGGGCCCAGCGGCGGCGGGATGCTCGACCCAGTCGACGTCCTTCGTCAGGCGACAGAAGAAAGGCACTCGGTCATGCCATTGGGGGTCTTTCAGGAAGCCGGCGCCCCCTGGCAGATAACCTAATTCTTTTTGTTGCGTGGCCCCCTTGCCGGAGAACATATCCCAGCGTTGTACGCCGAGTAGAGGTCTGGCCCGTTCGCCAGTTTCAGAGTCATCGGCCTCCACTGGCGCGCTGAGTAGCATCGATCCCAACAGGGCGAGAAGGCTGAGTTGTTTTAATGAATTCATTTATTTGTTGTGCCTAGTCTTCTTCAAGAGAACTGTTATGTTGGGTCGCGCAGGCATTCTTCATCACCGCAGAATGGAATCAATGAAGCCGGCCAATTCCTCAACAGAGATGTCGCCGGAGCGGTCCTTATCTGTTCTCTTAAGAAAAGCATCTAGGTGAGCCGTAGAGCCGAGGAAAGTCACGAATTCCTGCTTGCTGAGGACGCCATCGGAGTTGGCATCGGATTGCGCGTGCCATTGGGCGGGAGTTTTACGAGAGATCCTATACCACTTGATGCCTTCGAGCTTCGGTCCGAATTCTTTTAGATTGAGTGTGCCAGACCTGTCTTTGTCCGCTTTTCCAAATCCGACTGGGCCATGCTTGGGCGAACGGTAAATGGCGGTCGCATATTCGACATAGGAAAGCTCGCTGTCACCATTACTGTCGGCCATCTTGTGCAATTCTGCAGGTGTCATGGTGAGCATTTTAGCACTGGGCTTGAGATTCTCTTGGGGGATGGGAAGGGTGACCCAAAGCTGATTGCATTTCCCATTGGAATCGACACCTGCACGAATGAAGAAGCCCGGTTTGATTTCCTCTTTCGCCTTCAGAAAACTGACGTAGTTGATTTTCGCCTTGTCGTGGAGCGTGAACGTCCGGCTTTTCCTCCGGTGATTGACGGTAATCTTTTTTCCGTCGACGGATTCGACAACACCAGAAAGAGTCTCGCCTTTTGTTTCCTGGGCAATCGAGTCGCTCGATGCAAAGTTCAGGCAGAAAGCAATAAGGATGAATAACGGGTTTAACTTCATGGAATTGAATTGCATGTGGTTAGTTCTCAACAACGCTTCGGGCTATAGATTATTTTGATTGAAATGGCTTGCTTTGGACGAGGGCGTGGATGAATTCACTGATAACAAATTGCTTGTTCTTTGAAGTGACGAGGATTTCATTGGCGAGTCCTTCATCTGTGAAACTGAAAGGCCGGCCTAACGCGTATTCGATCATCTGTTCAGTAAACCCACGGGAGAAGTCCTCTTCGCGGTCTACGAGGAGGTCGCGTAGTTCTTGATAGTTGTCGAAGGCGGGTCCCTGATAGAGTGCTCCAGAAGCATCGATTGTCCAGGTCTTTCCTTTTTTCCCTTTACCTCCGGCATGGTTGGTGGTTCGCCACTTACCGGCGGCGTTGAAGTTTTCCAAACCGAATCCGATCGGATCAATCTTGCGGTGGCAACTTGCGCACTGGGCTTCTTCCTGGTGAGCAATTAAGCGCTCACGCGTGGTCAATACCTGGTCATTCAGCCGAGAGATCTGTGGAACATTTGGCGGTGCCGGAGGTGGTGGATCGTTCAATAGATGCCGCAAAACCCATGCACCGCGTTCGACCGGACTGCTTTCGATGCCGTCGCTGCCCATCGCGTGGATGGCGGCCATACCCAGTAATCCGCCTCGTGGCGAGTCGGCGGGAAGTTTAATTTTTCGGAACGTATCGCCAGTAACCCCCTCGATACCGTAGTAGGTGGCGAGCAGGCCGTTCACGAACACATAGTCGCTCTTCAAAAGCTTCCCGATGCGTCCGTTCCTTGAATCACGTAGCAGGTGGGCGAACGACTGATAGACCTCTTCACGCGTGGCTGCTCTGGTGCTTTCATCAAAATCCCGATGGAGGTTGACATCAAACTGAAAAAAGTCGAGTCGCTCCATGTCGAGCCATTGATGGACGAATCCGGAGACGAACTCATCGGAGCGCGGATCGGCAATCATTCGATCTACCTGCTGCCGCAGTGTTTCCGGAAGATGGAGTGTGTTCTGTTGCGCGAGATTGAGCAGTTCTGCATCCGGTGGCCCGCTCCAGAGGAAATAGGCCATGCGTATGGCTAATTCTCGATCAGAAAGTTGGCGAGACTCATTTGCGCTGCTGGGCTCGTTGAGGTACAGGAAGCTCGGTGAGGCGAGAATGATACTAAGTGGCAAACGAATTGCTGTTTCGAATGATTCTCCGGACTTAAGACGCGCGGCGAAGATGTCAGTAAGGCGATCGATAAATTCATCCTCCGCTTCGACACCTCGGAAGGCTTTAAAAGCGAACTGTTGCAGAATCTTACGAGCCCGGGAGGAATCGTCAGGATCGATTGCATCGGTGATCCACCAGTCATTTCTTTGAGAATCACCGGTGGACGGATTCAATGGACCTTCCCATTCCACCCAGTCAATCCAAAGAGCGGGTTCGGGGCCGACGCCAGTTTCCTTCAGAGCAGCCTCGTATCGCTTTTGGTCTGTCTTGATATCTCGTTTTTCGCGTAAAGCAAACTTTCGAGGGCCATCTTTGGTGAGCTGGATTGGGACTTCGATAGTTTGAGGTTGGCTCGTCGATCCCGTAACTTGAAAGGTTGCCAGATGATGGAACTGATTCTCCCCGGGAACGGCGCCTAGATCGACAAAGTGACGTTCACTTGGCGAGCCCTCAACCGCGCCAATACGGAATCGCAATTTGTATTGACCCGAAGGTAGCGCTTCGACAACATGTTTCGTTTTTAGCCAGCCGGAGGGATGCTCGGGCGGCAAGGCGATGAATTCTTCTTTATTGACGGGCGATAGGGTTAAGAACGATCCGTTTTTGGTAAGCGGATCATCGAGGTATCGGCGGTAAGTTGGACCCTGTTCTTCAAACTGAGCAATGCGAAACGTTGCCTGCTTTTCATCGATAATACCCTTCTGTGGCTTGCCGGTTTCCAGATACGCTTTGGCATGGTCATGCCCGCCTTTGAACCACCCGTTGTAGGTGCCGCTAACTTTTGCGTTAGCATGCAATTCAACTTCGCGGCGTTGTTTCCAGCGTTTTCGCGTGCCGCTGTGAGGACCTTCCAGCTCGACCCAGTCGATCCAGATCGCCGGTGGATGTCCGTAACCGTTTTCGTTCTTCAGAGCGTTGTGCGCATCCCAAAGTGCTTTGAGATTTCCGTTGTTAGGTTGTTTTTCCTGAATTGCAAATTCAGGAATCGTATTGGCAGTGACCTCAAGTGGAATTTCGATCGTTTCCGGATTGTCGATGGTGCCACTTACTTGATGAGTACTGATAGCTCGACCTTCGAGTCCCCAGTTTCTACTCTCGATCTGGCGTTGAGGATGTCCCACCTGGATGAAACGTCGCTCGGCAGGAGTACCTTTAACCGCCCCGACACGAACACGCAGGGTATAGCTGCCGGGTGGCAATTTCTTTTTCTTCTGCGGAACGATGATGCGACCGGTGCCGTGAGTCAGCTTTAGGTAGGTGCCGCGGTCGCGATGTGGTAGCCTGGCGTAGTGTTTGTGAAGAGCTAAGCTTCGGCTTCGTGAAGGATCCGATGCGGCAGCTTTTTTCTCGTCGCTAAACCCGAAGTCCCTGGGATTGGGAGCGCCCTTTAACCGGTCTGCAAAAGTGTAAAATCGGTTGGGATGATCAATCAGGCGATCCGTCTTTCGAATCTCGGCAATGATCGCTTGATTCTCTGGAGTCTTGGCTGCTTCATCGACTCCCTTCTTCCACTGCTGAAAACGTTCCTGCCGTTTTTCGGTCTCCGCTATAACTTTCTCGTTATTCGGATTGATCGTTTGTTCTGGCTCAACACGAATAAGTGTTGACCCGGCTTTTGAGTCTTTGGGAAAGGGGCCTTGAAGCTCCATCCAGTCAATCCAGATGGCAGGCGGAGTGCCATAGCCATTTTTCTCCTTGTGACGTTCGAACTCCTGTCTGAGGAATTTCTGCGACTTGGGTTGCCGTTCCTGGATACCGACCTCGCGAGGTGTTTTGGCCCCCATTTCGATTTTGATCTCGATGATCTGCGGGTTTTCAATGGTGCCCGAAATCTGTTGTGTGCTAAGCAGTTTGGTGAAACCGAGCGAATTTCCAAGCGGATGCCCAATCTCGATGAAATGGCGGGAAGGATCGGACCCTTTCACAGTGCCGGCGCGGATCCGAAGCTTGTAGGTGCCCGGAGGAACGTCTTTCGGATCGGGGCGAACATCAAAGCGTTGAATCCCCCTTGAAAGTTTCAAATAGGCACCCCGATCGTTGTGAGGAAGCGCAGCGTAGTGCTTCATATAGCTGTAGTATCGCCGATAGGGGCTGTATAAGTTAGCAACGGCATTGATTGGATCGCTGCCACCATAGTCGCGAGGATCAGGTGATCCTTTCAAAAGATCAGCTTTTTTATACTTGAGAGTAGGATTGGAATCGTAGTCCGGGTGCTGCTTACGAAGCGCGGCCACAATTTCTTTGTTCTCAACAGCTTTGGCTGCTTTGTCGACTCCCTCTTTCCAAGGGAGCCATTTTTCCTTATAAGTTTTCTCGAATTTCTTAATGATCTCTTCGTTTTTGACGTTGATTGTTTTTTCCGGCTCGACACGAAAAGTTTTTATCGAGCCTTCGCTAATGGGACCTTCCAACTCAATCCAGTCGACCCAAATCGCGGGGGGAGTGCCGTAACCGTTCTCCCGTTTGTGACGGTAAAATTCCCTCGAGAGGGTTTTCCTACTTCCCTCAGGTTGGCGTTCCTGGATACCAAATTCGCGTCGTGTTTTTGATCCGATCACCAAAGTGGTTTCGATGATTTCCGGATTTTCTTCGGTGCCAGTGACTTGGAGGCTGCTAATGGGCTTGCCTGAGAAACCGGCTAACACTCCATTGACGCGTTGGGGGTGTCCGACCTCGATAAAATGTCGTGACGGATCAGATCCTTTTACTGCGCCGGCCCGGATTCTTAATTTGTAGGTGCCGGGCGGGATATCCTGCGGATCAGGTGAAACGTCGATGCGCTGAATGCCCCAGGCAAGTTTCAAATAAGTGCCTCTCGCACTGTTTGGAAACTCGAGGTACTGCTTTATATAGGCGTGAGTGCGACCGTAGCCACCTTGGTATGAGAAAGAGGCTTTATTGCCGTCCAGAAATCCAAATTTCGTTGGATCGGGGGCATCTTTGAGTAGATTTGTGTTTTGATAGAGGCGGTAGTTATCGGTCAGGTCGTCGAGTTTGTATTTCTCGCGAAGTTGCGCCAGGACTTTCGCGTTCTCCGGAAGGAGTGCCGCTTTATCAACCTCGGCTTTCCAAAGAAGATATCGCTGGTAGGTTTCTTCCAGCTCAGCCATCTTTTTTCGGCTCATCGCGTTGACCGTGTTCTCAGGTTCGACACGAAAAGTTTTGGCAGTTTGACCGGCCGTAGCCTGACGTTCCAGCCATTCACCAATCGCGACTTGGCCCAGGTTTAGGTACTGCTCGATCTGATCGCTAGAGATAAACTGAGAAGCTCCTACGGTATCAAAGGACCCTGAGCCGCCATCGGCTGGCAGGGAAGCGACATCGATTTCAAGGCCGAGCAGATGTTTGATCGTGTTTTGGTATTCTCGACGGTTGAGCCGCCGCATCGTTATTTTACCACCCGAATCTGATAGAGCTTTTCGCGCTTCCACCATGGTTTGAGCGAGTTGATCAAGAAAGTTTGCCTTTTCAACATTGCCGGGTTGTTCGGAATCTTGCGGTGGCATTTCTCCCGAGTTTAAAACGTTAAGTATTTTCTGCCATTTTTCCGCCTGCTCTACTGTCGTGATTTCCAAAGCGAGAGTTTCAAGATCGACTCCTCCCTCCCGTGTTTCTGAATCATGACACTCGAAACAATAAGAAGCCAAAAACGGCCGGCTTTCCTGTGGAACGGGCACTTTTTGCGGAGCGGCATGGACGAAAGAACCGAGCCCCAGTGCTAACAAAAAAATCGCTAGGCCGCTCAAATCGCTTTTGCGATCAACCTTGCATTCGTGGAAATTTATCACGCTTGCAGCTCCTTCACGATACCCGTACTGTCTCCATGTTGCGGAGTGTCGATCCCCATCCCTTGAAGCATCGTTAACCACACGTTGCACAGTGGCGTGTCTTTTGCAAGAACGAGATGCTGGCCCAGCTTCAATTTGGCACCGCCACCGGTAAGAATGGTCGGGCAATTGGTGAGGTAATGAATGGAGCTGATGTTCGAACCGAACGCGACGGCAGTATGGTCGAAGAGACTCGACCCGTCGGCTTCTTTGGCTGCCTTCAGTTTGTCAACAAAGCGGGCCAATAGTTGACTATGAGTTTTGTCGCGCAACTTGGATGCATCCATGCGAGCACCGGGAGAGTAATGGCTTACATTGTGTGCGCTCGGTTTGACATCGAGGCTCTGGAGAAGACTTTGTCCCGGCATGCGATAGGTTAGCGAACGGGTACTGTCTGTTTGCAACGCGGCGACAATGAGATCCTGCATGATCTCGATTTCCGCTTTCCCTTTTAGACCGGGTGATGGTTCCGTGAGGGGTGCCTTGACTTTGGGGATTTCGAGCCAGTCTTCGTCTTTTTTGAGGCGGGTTTCGATGTCACGAATCCCTTGGAAATATTCGTCGAGCTTACTGTTATCCGTCTTCGAGAGACCGCGCTGAACACTTTTGGCCTGACTGAATACCGCGTCGAGAACACTCCGGTTTTCAGCGATCGCAGCTTGGCGTTGTTCCAGTGGCATCGCATCTTCGGAGAAGAGTTTGTGAAATACCTGGACCGGATCGTCCTGACCAGCGACGGGCTTACCCCGTTGGTCCCAAGCAAGAGATAGTCCGGGACCGTGACCTTGAAGATCAGATCCATTGAGTTGAATCGACGAGAAGCGTGTATCCTTGCCTAGTTGCTGAGCGACAACCTGATCGACTGAGATACTGTTGGCCATGTTCTGACCGGGAACTGAATAGCGATTCGCTCCGGTAAGCCAAAACGTACTGCCCCAGTGTGCTTCGTTGGTGAATTGATTGGAACATCCTTGAACGACGGTGATGTCGGACTGATGTCGAGCAAGTGGAGCGAGCCCTTCGGGCAACTCGTAATCAGCGCCTGTTTGATTGATATCGGGATACCAAGTCTCTTTGGTGACGCCAAATCCAATACCCATAAAAACACTTCGTTTCGGCGGAGCGATAGGATTGCTGGCGGAAGCAGAAGCGAATCGGCGGAATCCGACAGATTCAAGAGCAGGCAGTGCGATCAGCGCACCGGCACCGCGTAGAAAGTAACGACGATCTAGGAGAGTTTTCATTATATTGAACTTTGGTAATTGATCAGGAAAATTAATTATTTCATAAAATGAACTGGAAGGGGCGGTTGCCGGATCGCGGTGAGCTGAATGTCGTCAACAAAGAAGCCACCTAATTCTACGGGAGCCGCTCGAGATTTGGTGCTCGCCGCAACGACGATGAGAGCAACCGTTGCGTCCGATTCCAAAAGGCAGGATGCAGTAATGGTCTCTATATCTTCTCCCGGAGCGAGCTTGATCTCTTTTTTTCCAAATCCGACGCCGTGCTCTCTGATTACTTGAGGCCATTCTTTGCCGATCGCATCCGGCTGCAGATTAAACAAGTAGATGCGACAACTTCCTGCGAGTTTCGGTAATTCGGCATCGGTGGGAGCAGACTCTCGGCGAAAGCGGGCGGAGAAGTTAAGAGTAATCTGCGTCTCGGGATCTGCTGTTTCCCATTGCTGTCGAAGGGCCGATAGATCAACCAACTGAAACACGGAACAATTCGAGGCGAAGTCGTTGGGCTCGCCATGGACATTTCCGGTTTTCAAAAGACGCAATATTCGGTTTCCATCAGCCTCTTCAATCACCTCGGCAGGATTTCCCCCCCAAGTGCCAAAGTGAGACGGAAAGCCAAGTTCAAGTGGACCCGACAAGGTTTCGAAATCGCCATTGGCAATTTGAATCGGTCTTGCCTGTGACTGTGGCGACTTCACCGCCCAGACAACTCCGACCCCCAGTAGACCAACCATCGCACCCGTCACTAAAGCTGCGGCGAATTGCTGAGGCCACGCAAGAAGGCGCCGTGTCGGACTTGTTAGAGGCTGGCTTTTGACCACTTCTCCTTCCGCATCGAGAATAGAAACGATTGACTCGTCGCGCAGGTGGCTAACCAAAGCCTGTTCATCGACCAGTGATTTTGACATGATCGTTCGCGCTTGAGGATGTTTGCGTAGTAGCTCGTTGATGTCGGTTCGAGCAGACTCGTCGCTGTCATCCCGGACTCTTTGAAGTAAGTTGAGAAGTCGTTCTTCCATCATGGGTTGGTCCTCATCTCACGTTCTATACACGCACTGAGTTGTTGGCGAATTCGTAGTAAGGTCATTTTCACCGAACTCAGACTTCTTCCCGAGGCTTTGGCTATTTCTCGCAAGCTTTGGCTGGCGGTGTAGTAGTCATGCAATAGAGACTTGGGCCATTGATCGAGTTTCCCCAAACAATTTGCCAACGCCTCGCGCCGCTCGTCGAACGCACTGGCAGCTTTTTCCGTCTCTCCTGCCATCGCTTGAATGACGTCTTCATCGAACACTAGACGATCACGTTTTTGATCGCGGTAATGTGAAAGCAATGTGAAGCGAGCGACGGTGAACGCCCACGGTAAAAAATCTGTATTTGGATCCCAGTCGGTTGACTTCTGCCACAACTTGACGCATGTTGCTTGCAGCACCTCGCGCGCATCCTCGCGATTAGCGAGATTCGCGTGGCAGTATGCTTCCAGCGCGGGTTGGTGGCGGGTCAACGCTTCAATGAAACGGGTTTCATCCGAGGGAGATAGCATCTCTAAATCGATTCCTCGCCAGAAAAAAAGGTGGTTCCAAGTTTGTTATTGTCTCAACCAAACTGGTTTAAGCCATTCGAGACGCGCAGGTAGGGCATTGGATTAGATGCCTTCGCTCTAAAGTTTATTCCGCAAAAAGAGGTGGCGGTCACATTTTTTTATCGAAGAGCTTCAAATTTAAGGTTGTCCCTTGCTTTTTTGAGGCTTTAGTGAGCGCTATATCAATCACCAGCTTGCGATAATCTTGTCAGTCGCTTGAAGCAAGCGACACCAACAGGAGTAAATGGCAGGGACTCTTGCTGTCTATATCTTCATTATAAACAGTCGAAACAGCATAAGCCGGAGTCAGTTTTTAGTGATTGGCGACGCGAGACAAAGGGTGATTTGCAGAGACTAAGCCGAAAGAAGCGTTATCTATTTTAAGCGATCGAGAAGTTTTTTTTCCGAACGCGTTTTGTAATAAGGATCTAGCGGAAAGCAGCCGCTGACGATTCCATTTCGTGGCGCGGTTGTGCAATCGCTGAAGGTACGACATACCTTTTTTCGCGTCATCCCCTTTCCAGCCAAAACGTCTGCAGGAAGTTCGGGATAGGACAGCACCATGCGCCCAAGCCCGATCGAATCGACCTGACCTTCGCGAACGACTGCCTGGGCCACATAAGGCAACCATTCTTGCAAGTAACTATAGCCTGAACCGACAAAGAGCAGTTCCGGGTGTTGTCGCTTCAATTTCGCTGTGGCTTCAATTTGCCGAGCCACGCCGACCAGCGGATCTTCGGGAAGTTGATAGCCATCGCTTGGAGGGAAGTAAGCCGGACGTTGAATGTGAGGATTGTAATAGGGACTACCGGCTGTCGTGCAAACCATGCGGATGCCGAGTGATTTGAGCAGCTCCAAGAACTTCGAAGGTTCATCGAGATCAACTCCCGTGCCTGCTGTGTCACTGCCGAAAGCAAGCCGGGGATCTCCTGCAGTCTCGGGGACACCCACGCGATTGTCACCCGGTTGATAAGGCAGGAAATCAAAGATGCTGACGCGGACGCCTATTTCCAGGTCGGATGTGTTAGCTCGAATTCCCTGAACGATGTCGCGTAGGAACCGTGTGCGATTTTCAAAACTACCCCCAAATTTACCGGGACGATCGACGCCGCTTAGTAGTTCGTGTCCTAAGTAGCCATGGCAATGTTTGACATCAACAAATTGAAAGCCCGCTTTTTCAGACAGTGTTGCTGCGGTTACGAAGTCTTCGATCAAACGAGAGAGGTCATCATCGCTCAGCATTGAGGAGTCATCTGTAATTCCCAGCCGGTTATCGAGGACTGGATTCCGTTGAGCAATTCGTGGTTCGCTACGATCCTTAGCGTTCGGTTTGGAATAGCGTCCCGAGTGGGTTAATTGCAATCCGATCAGCAAATCGGTCGAGGTACCAAAATCAGCCTCGTGTGTGGCAACAAGATCATGGCGGAGAGATTCAATTTCAAGCAGGTTGAGATCGTTGATGAGAAGTTGATTAGGATTGGCCCTTCCATCGTGTCGAACAGCGACGGCTTCGCCGCCCCAGATCAACTTGGCCCCGCTGCGGCCAAAATTCTTCCAGCGACGGCGCGTAAGATCCGTTGGTTTTCCATCGGTTGTTCCGTCCCAACCCTCCATCGGCAAAATGCTGAACCGGTTCCCAATCTTAAAGTCATGCACATCAATGGGCTGGGCGAGTACCGACTCAATTCCGCTTTCTAAAATCTCCTCGCATGGAAGATCTAATTTCAATTCGTTCAAATGGTGAGTGAACTGGGCGTGTGTCTTAAGTCTAGCAATGCGCGGATAAGCCATCAGTTGCACTCCACCAGAAACGTATGAAGATCATCGGCAATTGTTTGGAGAACGTCGGTATCTGACAAAGGACGCTGTGGCGAATCTGGATGCGTCGCGCTGCTGTCGATTAAGCCTCGAATTTTTAAAAACGTGGCGGCGGAATGTTTGTAGGCAGATGCTGGATTGCGAAATGCAAACGCACCTAGATATTGAAGCAAATCATTCAATTCATAGAAACGTGGATCGCCCGCTGCCCACATCGAATCGCGTTTCGCAAATGCTTCGGGAGCGAAGGTGCTCAATCCCAGCAAATAATCACTTCCGTACATGACCATGTCGATTGCCAAATCGTTTCCCGTGTAAACCTTAAATTCGGGGCGAACGCGATTCCGCAACTCAAGCCGTTGCCACTCGGGAAGGCGTTGTAGTGAAGAATGTTTGGCTCCGACCGCATTGGGAATGCACATCAGTTGTTCGTAGACTTCGAGCGAGTATATTTTGCCGAAAGGAGCAAACACTTTCCCTAACTCAAAGAATAAAAATTGGTCACACGATTCTGCCAAGGTCTGGTAGGCAGAGACGAGTTCGGCGTCAGGTAATTCGATGAGGCCGAAAGATTGAAAGAAGATGGGCATCCCCGAGTGTTCCTGAATATGCGCGATCCCATGCCGATAGCGGTCGGCATCGAATGGAGCTCCTTCTGAGTCGCCGACGAAAACGCCAGCAACGAATGGCTCGCCAGAGGTTATCGCCCGTGTGCGTTGCAGGACTTCCAGTCGAGTCGTTTCGTCAATGAGGTTGCCGTATCCAGTATCCATATTAACGGCGGGTATTAATCCCGCTTTCAATGTGCGCTGTAACAGGCACTCAAAACTCTTCCAATCGACTGTGTGATTGTTTTTGTAGGGTAGGAGAACCGCAGAGATACCGGTGATGTTGCGCCGAGGTGTCAGCAGTGTTTGTGGGTTCGCTTGTTTCATTACTTCCGATGAGATTAAGCTGCTTAAATCAATTTTCTGCGATTAGTGAGATCGCTCTTCGTTGAATCTTACTCGCAAAGCATGGCAATGTCGCGGACAAATTACCATTTAATTGATTTGCAATTAGGGCAGATTCGTTCGTGGGACCTTAGTATGGAAGAGCCACGAATTAGTTGTTTGCCACTCCTGAAGGTACTATCGAATTCGAGCTGTTTCGTTCAAGACGATTGCTAACTCCCATATGATGACGCAATCTCCAAGTACCGATATTTAGATTTTCAGACATACAAATCACAAAAAAAGTGAGAATTGTCTTAAATATTTAATTTGCATAATGAACGGTTGATAAAAACCAAAAACTTCCGTTTTTGTAATTTAAAGCCTCTTTTAAACGTCGGTTTTGTTCCGGAAACCAAAAGGACGGGCAATCATTCGGTGAAGATTCCCCGTCCCCTTGTTTTCTTAATTATTGAAGTTCGATGATCCGCATACTCAGAACCCACTAGTTAGCAAGGCAAGGGGACTTGCCCCAAAACCTGTGTTATGCGACAGGTGCTAAATCGGC
Source organism: Mariniblastus sp. (assembly GCA_011523945.1). GTDB lineage: Bacteria > Planctomycetota > Planctomycetia > Pirellulales > Pirellulaceae > Mariniblastus. The sequence continues at coordinate 21,479 of WTFU01000118.1, forward strand.
TGCAGGTAATTCTCATTTCAAACTAATGCCGACGGTTTTGCATTCGGCGCATTGGCTTCCGTGAAATCTCGGATGTTTTAAACTAACGTCCAATTAGACCCATGGCCAAAGCAAAATCAACGACCTCGGCTTGGCTGTAGCCTGCTCTCAGCATTTCATTGAGCATCATGACCGGCGAATTATTCAAGGGCTCATTCAGCTCTGGGTCTTTGTCAACAATGATATCGATTCCTGGAATGGGATCATTGTTGCGAAGCGTTCCTGAACCTGTATTTCCATTTCCTTCTCCGAGATCGACGTCCTCCGCAGCACGGCCTGGTTTCTTTCGTACAATTTTGTCGTCGGAATCAGCTGATTGAGCTTGCTCCACTTCTGTAAGCAAGTCCATGATTAAATCGTATCCGGTTGCATCGAAATCATCACCACTTAAAAGAGCCGCGATCAATCCATATTCAATAGCATCAGCCGATAGAGTTATGTGACCATAACTAGTCCGCCCCGGCTTTTTGCGTACGATCATGTCGTTACCGATCGCCAGTTCGAGGTCAGTCATATTATCTCCACCGCCGGCCACGGTTCCCTTATTGGACCGGCTGGAATTATGATTAACCGCATCCTGTGATGTGGCAACGGTGCAGCAGATGCACAAAGCAAAATAGAAAGAGCAGCTCAAAGTTTGTAAGGTGACCATGACTTTAGATCCTTAAAAATGACAGATGGAATAGCTTGCGTTACACAACGCATTTATGGGCTAGAAAGCAATTCGGATGCCAAACGCAAACAGCCTTTGGGGGATCTAGATCCGGATCCCAAAGAAAATCAATTGGTTTGCAGGAACTCGCTGGTTATTGCTTCTTGATGGCACAGGCGCAGAAGTTGGCTGGGCAGTCTCAATGTGAGTGTCGCGTCTCATCCTGAGACAAGCTTGACGCCGGACAATGTTGCGTACTGGACCAAACGAGAAATCTTTTGAACGACAAAGCCCCCCAGCCCCAAAGTCGCGGCCCAGATTTTGGGTGAGTGCGTGAGCTACTTGAATCTCATGTTTCTGACATGCTGGTTGTGCTTGAAGTGGTCGAGGCTGGTGATCTTCTTACCTCCAATCGTGACATTATCGAATGTCAAGTTCAGGATCTCCGCATTCGCTGATCCCCAAAGCACATCAGGCTCTCCCAAGACGCTTGGCGCGGCAATTTCGATATCCTGAAAGAGGATACCGGAAATATTACCCGCGCCCCGCTGGCGTTGACCTGGATCCGAATAGGGTTTCAGGCCCTGCATGGCAATCATGAAATGCTGTAGCGTTGGTCTTGAGTCCTCGACCCGTATGTTTCGAAACACGACGCCATCGCCGCACGGACCTTTCCCCTCACCACGCATATTGAACAGACGCCCGCCACTCCAGTTATTCCAACCAGCCCGGGCATAGATTACGTCACAGTCCTCCACAACTATCTTCCGATTGGGCAGTGCGCTGAGGACAAACGTAGACCCGTTGTAATCGTTCCAATAGGTGACCCTTCGAATGCCTCGACCATTGACGTAGGTGGAGTCGTCCTGAGTGCGGATAAAGCAATCCTCGATGAGGCCGTTTCCGAAAGGGTTAATGCCGTCGCCGTTTGCTCGCCATGTGAAGATCTTTAGCCAACGCATATCGGTTGGCGCTTTCGGCTCGTAACCACTGACCAGCATCAATGAGTGGTGAGCAGAGTCGGCCAGCGTAATGCCCTCGACAGAAGTGTTTGTAGCGCCGACGATGTGGATCGGATCGTGCAGATTGGCCTCCGTCGGCTTGGGTGAGGCAAATCTTGGGTGGGCGAGTTTGGACCCGGATAGCACGCCATACCCGAATATCCTGATATTGTGACCGTCGTTCCATCTGCCGTGATTGCTCATCGTGCCGTGAACAACAGCGTTTCCGGGAATGTAGTAGTTTCTATTCGCGTGGACAGGAAAGCCAATGCCGATGTCGTGAACACCCGGCAAGAAATAAAGAGTCTTCCAATCTCCCTCGCTTGGCGCAACGTCACCCGGTTTGACAGTCCGCACGTTTGGATCATCAAGCCTTGGACGGTTCTTAATCAGCGGGTTAGCGAAGATGGTTAGGGTGTGAATCGGAGGCCCCCGATATCCCTTCCCCGTATTCTGATCATCCATTTGGCCATCGATATCTACCGCAATAAGGCATGGCTTTTCGATGACCACGTATGCGTATCCGTCGCGAACAGTACATGACGTTGCCTTTTTTTTAGGGTGTACAGACGCTTGCCGAATCGGTTTCCCATTGACCTTGCGAATCGCGATTTCGACGGGACCGTTCATCTCGAAATTGATGTAAGTATTGCTCCAATTACTCAAATGAGCGAAGTAATTGTTCTTCCCCTCAATTCCTTTCTTACACTTGGTAATGAATGCGAATGGTCGATGCCAGGGGCCGTCTGCACCTACCTTCCTGATTGCGAAGGAGTACTGGTCCGAGGCTTCACCGCCAGGGACTTCGCTGTAGACGATTAGATCTTTACCCAGATCTTCCCCTCGTGCGTCTATCGAGCCACAGAATAATGCTGTCATCACAAGACAAGCAATGATCGCTTTATTTATATCCATCTTTATTGTCCCAATGTCTTGATTCATTCGCAATGACTGTGGCATGCTCTGAGATATGGCACCGGTGGGGCACAAGAAATGGCTGCTGATTTGATTGCCAGCAGCCATCATCAAGAGTTCCCTATGCAAGTCGCGCCCCCTAACCTAAATGTAGATGGTAGCTTCTTGGTCCAGCCGATAGATGTGTTGCAGCTAATCAATCACCTCAACTATATCGTGTTAGACGCTTGAATGGCAATGCAACAATCTGTCACTTCACGATCTTTGGGATGAAAAACATTTACATGTTGATTCGATGGCCGCGTCGACGTTTACCAACAGTAAGATGACCCTTCCACCGGCTGGATGGGCATCATGCTGCTCGGGAAAGAAGTCCCCTCGTCAAAAGCAGTTAGAGCACACAAAAAAGGCGCACATAAAAACGCTCGCATCCGCATCGGTAAAGGATGGGAATTGTGAGCGTCTGGAAAGGCTCCCCTTGCTTGATGCACTTCGAACGTTTTTCCGCAAGTCGTTGCCCGATTTTCACCGCTTTCCATCCAATTCGGTTGAGTTTAGAGTCGGGCCCCGTGCCGGCAACGAGATACCGATTCTCGATCGAGACAATGGCCTTTTTACGGTTCAGTGGGGAGCAGGTGCCTGATCTTGCTGGCAAGCGATTCATTGGTCGCGAACAGGATCCCTCGATGACACATGAGTGTGGAGTCGCACCGATTGAGTTCGAAGTCTTCGCCGTAGACATCCGTCGCCACTGCGCCCGCCTCCTTGAACAGACAGGCTGTAGCCGCATAATCCCACAACCTGCCGCCGCCCTCCGTCTTGGGTAACTTCAGATAACACGCAAGTGGATTCGTGAGCACCTTGCAGGCATTCATCACGGCTCCGGCATCCACATCGATCCGTAAGCCCGAGAGCCCGATGTCACGGGCAACTTCTTCCAGTACTCTGGTGATATGCTCTCGTCCCTCACTGCTAAGAAAACTTCTGTCGGTGAACAGTGAAAGGGATTCGCTGTTGGACGGTGGGGTCCAGGGGCGGCCGTCGCGAAATGCCCCGGCGGACGCAATTGCATGATACACCGTCTTGCTGACGGGATCGTAAACCACGCCAATGGCTGGAGTGCCGTCACGGCAGACCAGTCCAATCGAGACGGCATATCCCGGCGCTCCCATGATGAACGGCAGCGTGCCATCGATTGGATCAATGCACCAGAAGTAATCCGCGTCGAATCGACCTCCGTCGTCCGGTTGCTCTTCAGTTAGCAGGCCCAACTCGAAACCTTCAATCGTAGGTTTCAGCTTTTCGAGAATTAGGGCTTCGCTGCGCCGGTCGACTTCCGTCACCACCTGCGACGCCAGGCTGCCACGATCGGATTTGTGTTCGATCTCTCGTGGCCGGGATCGAGCGATCATTTCACCAGCGAGTGTGGCAGCATCAATTGCCTGGTCAGCGATTTTCGCAAGTTCAACAGTTGAAAGTTTCATAGAGAATTCAGAACCTCCTCCGCGAGTTGTTTGCTGTAGCGATGAGCTTTCCAGTGCCCCGGGCTCCATCCCTGAAGAAAGCGAAAGAAGTCCGTCCAGGCAACGGGATAAAGTTCACGCCAGTTTGCTTCGAGTTCACGGATGTTGATATCCTTTCCTGTGAGTCTCAATGCATCGCGGAGTCGCTCGAAGTACCGATCTAGTAAATTTGCTTCACGACTTGCACACTCGTCCTCATTAAAACAGCTGCTGATAAAGTAAGCGACATCTTTCATTCCACAGCCGCCCCCGACATATTGAAAATCAACAGCGGCAGCTGTTTCTCCATTGGCACTGAAGCAGAAGTTTGCGAGCTTTGCATCACCGTGCACGAATGTCTGAAAAGGGCTGTCGGACAGGCGACGATCCAGCTCCGCTGCTGCGACTTTGAGCCGACTGTCCTCCAGTGCTTGAAGTTCATCGGGACGAGTGGCGAGGTGCCAATACGTTCCCACGGTCCACAATCCGTCGGGGCGTTCTTCCATAAAGGTGGCATGAAAGTTCGCCAGCCACGTCAGGCAAGCATCGACTTCGGTGTCGCGCACACTGTGGCGACGGCCGGCAAAGCCCGCCGAGTCCAGGTCCTCAAGCAGTAGCAGGACGCCGTCCGGGCGATGTTCAACGGCGAGGCAATTGGGGACGCGGCAGGCATCAAGGCACCTCGTCGCGTAGCGTTGATACCAAACGGTCTCAACTTGATAGGATGTCTGTTTTCTCTGATGAGAACGATCCGACGCCCAACCGTATTTGTGGGCCTGTTCGACAGGCCACCGAACATGTTTCAGTATGACGCTAGAAATGACGCTTCGTGTGAGATGACATCTGACGATTTGCCCATAGCCGCTCCACAGGCTCTGAACGATCTCGGTGTCTGAAATACCTTCGGCGCCCGTCGATCGGAGCACGAACGTAGTCATATCTGCTTCCAGTTGATCCGAGTCGGTCACGTTTACGTCTCCTGAGATTTTTGTCTGCGTTCTGTTCAGCCTTCATCGTTGCCGCATCGCTCGATGACCGTAGTTCAGGCAAGAATTCTCGAAGTCGTTCCGTTGCTGTCGGAAAATTGCTCGGCGGCAACATCCAACGCGTTTATCAGTGTGAGGTAGAGGTTTGACAGCGGCGGAGCATTTTTGCCGAAATCATGAAACGCACCCTGTTTGAGGCCAAGTTTTTCGCCTCCGACCAACATCATCGGATAGTTTGTGTTGACGTGTGTTTGGCTGTTGCTGCTACCGTACAAAACGATCGTGTTGTCGAGCATCGTGCCTTCACCTTCGGGAGTGTCGGCCAGCTTTGTGACGAATTCTGCCAGAAGGTCTGCCTGGAACTTGTCGTACTTTCCGAGTTTTTCCAGATGCGCGCCACCTTGTACCGCGTTGTGCGCCAGCAAGTGGTGAGTAACACCTAGGCCAAGGGCGATCGGAATGTTGTCCCATTTACTGCTGTTCATGCTTTGCAGCATGTAAGTCGCGTAGCGGGTTGAATCTGTTTTGAACGCCAGGTAGATGAGGTTGTACATCGTTCGGATGAAAGCCGCTGGGTCCTTAACCGAAGCGTTGAGTGCCAAGCCGTCCGCGGGCACTTGCGGCTTCGGTGTCTCCCCCCAGAGTTCCATGCGTTCGATCTCTTTTTCCACATCCCGCAGTGCCTGCATGTAATGTTCGAGCTTGCGAGAATCGTCGCGGCCGAGCTGCCGTTTCATCTCGCGGTAGGACTCCAGAACGCGATCGACTCGGCGTTGATCTTTGCTCAATCGTTGCCGCTGTTTTTTCTGCAGGGCCGGATCGGAATTGAACATCGCGTTATACAATCCACGTAGGTTGTTCGTGGAAGGGATGCCGCGACCGAATTGATTGTAAGAAAGCGTGTTCGACCTTCCCTCACCGCCGAGGCCCCCTTCATTGCCAAGCACAAGGCTTGGATAGCGAGTTTTGTGCCCGTGCGTCATTGCTGCGATTTGATCGAGCGACGGACTCTTCACTGCTGCGGCGGGATTGCTGCCGGTCAGGAACGAATCGGCAGTGCTGTGTCCGCCCGCACTCACACACTGCGGATGTTCCAGTCCGTTTAGCACGGTGATACGTTTGGCCAACGGGTTGAAGGCGGCCATCGACTTGCCGAACTGCATCCGGCCGTCAACCAGTTTGGGGTACCAATTCCAATCACCCTGTAACGCAAAACCGTGCCCCACATACAACGCCAGCAGTCGTTTGGGCGTCTCGGATTTTGCATTGTTAGCCATGCATTCGAGCAACGGCAAACTCAGCGCCACGCCACCTGCGCCGCGGAGAAATGTACGTCGGTTGATGTTCATAATGTTTGCCATGATGTGTCTACTGTATCAGAAGAAGCTCGTAGTGGATGCGACACCGTTATTCTAAACCTCGAAACAGATTCGATGTGACAATCGCTGTGATCAAGCTCCGCATTTTGTATCCGCTTTCTTTAAACTCCGATTGCAAAGCCAACACGGTCCTCTCATCCCGAAACGTGAGCGGTCTACCCAGTGCATAAGAAAGCATGTGACGGGTGAAACCATACGCGAATTCCTCATGGCGACGTTTGAGTAGGAATTGTTTCAACGGCAAGAGGCCGTCGATCTCTTGTTTGTCAATCACGACTTTCTTGACGACCGGGCCGGCCTTTTGAATTGACGTTCGCGGCAGACCGATCGCATCGAAGCCTTCGGTGGCGATGCCCCATGGATCGATATCCTTGTGGCAGTCGTAACACGTTGTGCCTGACTTGAGATGTAAATCCAATCTTTGCTTGACCGATACCGCTCCGGTTTTGGCATCGCTCGATGGTTCCGGCAACGAAGGTATATCCGGCGGAGGATCGGACGGCGGATCACCCAACAGACGTGAACGTATCCAGACCCCACGGTTTACCGCGTGGGCATCCTGCCCGTCGGAATGGCCGAGCAAAATCGCAGCCTGCGCCAACACGCCACCACCACGATGTTCGGGCGCAGCAACGGGCACAAATCTTGGTGTGAAAACACCGGCGATGCCGTAATGCTCTGCCAACGTTTCATTGACCATCACGAAATCAGATTCGAGAAAACTCAGACAACTCAGGTCCTTGTGGAGAACGTGCGCGAAGAACTCGACGCATTCTTGCTTCATGTATTCCTTGATTCGTAGCCCGCGATCTTTGAACGCAGGGTAGTAATTCGGGTCGACCGCGATCTGATCGAACCGGGGGAAGTCAATCCAATGTGCGACGAAGTCTTCGGTGAACCGCCGAACGCGTTTATCATCGAGCAGTCGATCGACCTGCTGCTCGATCACGGCGTCATCAAGATGGTCATGTTCACCGACCCACGAAATCAACGACGCATCGGGTGGACCGTTCCAGAGGAAGTAGGACAACCGAGCGGCAAGGTCGTAATTGTCTGATTGACGCAGGTACAGAAAACGCGGGTCACTGAGTATCGTGACGATTGAGCTTCGCAATGCTTCGAGGTTGTTACTGCCAGCGGCAATCTCTTCCGCCCAGATCCTTTCGACATGAATCGCGTCGGCTTCGGTCAGCGGCCGACGCCAAGCCTTTGACGCGAACGACTTCAACCTGGTCGGCATTTCCTTTTCTTCCAACTTCCCTTTGGTCAGGAACGGTTGAACGGACGGTGGCGGCCATGTCGCAGAAAACGGCGTTTCAAACTCCACCTTTTCGATGATCACGTGCCCGTGGGTTTTCATCGCCTCGGGATAGACGGGTGGGCCTTTAGCTTCGTTGCCGTGCGTTCCGTTATTTCCGTTTGCCGAAGGAATCAGACCAGGCGTAGGGCCGAATGCCTTGATCCATTGTTCATCGGGCCGCACAAGATAAATCGGTTCTGTCCACATGAATCGAGCAGGCAAAGGAAAGCCTTCCAGTTTGTTGTGATTCACGATCGACAGCGTGCGGAACTTCAACCAGTAACCAGGGCTTCGATCTTCGGTCACAATGGGGTCTGACACCACGCCGAGGTGATTTTCCAGCGTGCCGAACAGTTCG
>WTFU01000166.1 GCA_011523945.1 Mariniblastus sp.
GGTTACGATGTCGCAAGCACCTGCAGATTTCAATTTGGGGATGATTTCGGCGAGTTGGTTTCTTGAAATCGCCGCTCGTACAGCAACCCAATCTGAGTTACTTAATGGCGATACCGTTGGTGTTCTCATCGATGGCAGGCAGTTAATCACAGATTCGAGATTTTCCTGTGCGACATTCATGTCCATCATTACTCGTTTTCTCGCTTCGAGCACAGCCTGAATGACCATGGCGAAATCTTCGATTCGGTTACGGATTTGTGGGTTGTCCATTGCGGCATTTGAAGCATACAGCCTTGTGGAAGACGTCATGATTTCGTCAATGATGTGCAAGCCGTTCGCCCGTAATGTTGAGCCTGTCGCGGTGTTGTCGATTATGCAGTCAGCATCTTCGGGGGGAAAGACTTCGGTAGCGCCAAACGTTTGAAGAATGCTCGCTTCAATGCCTTGGCTGGCAACCCATCGATGGGCTGTTTCGGGATACTCCGAAGCGATGGTGATTTTTTTCGGAGGTAGTTTTCCGTCGACCAGTAATTGGTGAGGAGCGGCCACAATAAGTCGGACGGGGTTGAGACCAGTATCGAGCAATTCGTGAAGTTCAGTGCCGGTCTCTTGAATCCAGTCTTCGCCTGCAAATCCGATGTCTCTTGCTCCAGCCGCAAGCATACTAATGACATTCCTGGGTTTGAGGATTTTCGCATTGAAAAATGGAAGGGAAATATTTGGCCGATAACCTCGTTCGGATTGGCGGATCGAAATCCCGGCCCCTTTTAAAAGATCGACGACCTGGTCAAACATTCGGCCTTTGGGAAGTGCTAGGCGGACAATCGATGGATCAAGATTGGGCGACATAGTAACCTTTTAAATTTAATATTAAGTTTTGGAGTGGTTTCTGAATAAAAAAAACGCTGACCTTGTGGCCAGCGTTCTGTGTTTTGCAAATGCATAGTCAGATTAGTCCACAACGGTCATCGAGGAGGATGATGCAAATGGGAATGCGTGTTGTGGAATCTTTGGGACATGCCAATATCATACGTGTGCTCTTGGCGATGTCAACGCTGTTTATCGGCTTCAAGAGTTATCCCACCGATGAACGAATTACAGTAGTCCGAGGTTGAATTTCAGCTCGCCAACACTTTGATAACGTTCGCTGCGCCGAATTGTGGTTGATTTTTCGATGATCTTTTGAAGGTTTGCTTCTTCTGGCAGGCCGGTGGTGAGACGAATGAGTAATTTTAGGATTTTTCCGAGGGAGTAAACATCCGTTCGGTTATCAATGAATCTGACGTTTTGGGTATCACTTTCCGGAGAAACAAATGGGTTTTTGCGTTGGCGAGGCTCGATCAGGTCGAAGTGATAGCGGGAATCGAAAGTAAAACCAAAGTCGGATACGACGGCTTGATAGTCTCCAATATTTTCAGATTCGGCAGTCGAATCAGTTAATTTAATCAGATGAATGTTGTTGGGGGACAGATGCCGATGGATGACCTGAGTTGCGTGAGCGTAAGAAACGGCATCTACAATTTGCTTAATAATTGAGAGCATTGTTTCGTAATTGAATACGAGTCCGCTTCGAGAGAGTGTAGTTAGCGTGGGATGTTGAAGAAGCGGTTTGGTGAGAAATAATTTTTTATCATCCCACCGGCCGTAATCGATGACAGGCTGAATATTTGGATGATTTAGCTGTTTTGCTTTTTTGCAGTCAAGGAAAAACTGCTGAACATGCCGGTCAGACGTTAGCTTTGACACGTGTGGGATTTTAATTGCTAAGAGATCAGGTGTGTCATCGACTTCTTCTTTTACCGGACCGAGCGCCCCGTAAACACAACTGAAGTCGCCTTCGCCGATGGCGGCGATGACCTGGTAACGGTTTTCTCCAAATTGAGTGGGATCAAGTTTTTCGCTGCCGGTATTGTTTCGTACCGTGGAAAGAACATCGTCGATCGTGCCTTTGATTGATTCGTAGCCTTGCTCTTCATTAACCGCAAGCGTTTCTTCGTTCATCAATACCGATGCGACAGATTCACGAAGCCCTTCTTCAATTGGTCCCGGTTCCATCGCATCAAGTTTGTCGAGACAAGATTCGCAGGAACCGAGATGTTCCGAGATCCTGTCGACTTCGTTTGATGCGTCGAGGCGTCCTTCATTAAATTGGCGAAGAAGTTCGTCGGACGGGCAGGTTTCGATCAAAGTATTTTTCTATTGAAAAAGTTAAACGGTGGTTCTGTAATCCGCGGGTGCTGTCCGTGAAGACTCCACTAAACTAAATCCTGAAACACGCTTCTGATTTTAGCTAGGATACGAGATTTATTTTGATAGACAACGTTGGGCGTTAATTCTAACTCCTCGGCCACTTCCCGGGCGGGGCGGTGGTCAATGACGACTCGTTTGAATGCCTTGCTCTGTGACTCAGTGTAGTTCGCTTCGACCCACTTCATAATTCGAAGGAAAATTAATTGACGGGTATCCTCGTCGCGATCCTCATCGGGGGCATCCAAGAGACTTCGCTCAGACGTTGTATTATATGGGATCTGGTTTAATTGCAAATTCCAGAGAGTTCCCCCAATGGTTTGAGGTTTTCCTTTCCCCATTTGCTGAGTCCAAATGTAATTACGCGTGATGACTCTCAACCAACCTCGGAAGGATCCACCACTTTCTCGGTATTGAAATGAATCAATATTCTTCACGAGCTTGGTAAAGACTTCCTGGCAAACATTGTCAATTTCAAATGGACAAACAACGCCGTATCTTCTCGCCCAGCGTTTAATTAACGGTGCATACAGTGAGAAGACCAATTCCCATGCGACCGGTTCGTTCGCTTTCGCTTGCTGGATCAAATTATATTGAGTCGCAATGTCGCTCGAAGAATGATCGTTTGGTTGGGTCATCAAATTATATTGAACGGAGTCATCGTGAGATGAGATTGGCAGGGTCGCGTTTAATTGGCGAAGGAATGCTAATCAATTTGTGCTCTAGCGAGGCCTTCAGTCTACCATAACGCAAGTGGTATTTTTGGCGGGAAGATTACTAAATTTGCAAAAATAGCGACCGAGGAAACGCTTTAACCATATATGTTTTGTCTCGCGTTGATTGATCGTTTAGAAAACGTCCGTCGCGGTAAGTTCGCCAGTTTGAAGGCCTTGTTGTTGCGATTCGGTAATGGGCACCAGCCACAGGATATTGACGGGATCATTGCGGTAAGTATTGGTCGTTTCGCTTACTGATTGGTGGGGAAAGTATTGAGTTTGATGAACCAGCAGAGCACTGGCACATTCAGGAACAACATTTGGAAACGCGCAGGTATGGCCAGGTCCCAGCCACGTAAATTGCATCCAGGGATAGTTTGCTAATCCGCTGAGTCTCTGTGTTGCCAAATCGATGGTTTTGTTTAGAGTTTCAGGATTGGCGTCTTGATGGGATAGCTTGATTGCCAACTCGATCCGACGATAGAGTCCGGGGGTATCTGAGAATAGTTCCACGGCCGGCTGCGGACATACTGACATGCCCACGGTGGCAATGATGGTTTCGGTCGGGTTAGAGTATCGCACGATCCCACACGGCGGGAAGCAGTTATCGCCAATGGAAAAATAGTCGCGCTGAGTTGTTTCGGAATCCGTCAAAAAGTGCCGATCAAAATGGCTCAGTAGTAAGGGTTGAAGTTCGGCAAATGGCGAACGGGGTGTAGCAATTGCATGCTCAGTTTTCTGGCTTGCCAGTTGTTGGGGTTTCCATGCTTTCCAGAATTGATCTGCGTTTTCGATTCGTTGGCGGAGTTTGGGATTGTCGGGCATCGGCCAGCAGAGCGGGCTTTCGACAGCACATTCATGAGCATATCCATGAAATCCTTCGAGTCCGCTCCACGGGGGGATAACCGCGAGAACCACAGGTTCTTCGTTAGGTAGTGATTCGATCAGTGCCGCCCCGTTGCCTTCTTCGAACCAGACAACTCGAAGATTCTCGCTTTGAGGGAGCGATTGTCCCTCGCGATGAACACATAGATTGCGAGGAAGCATAGGAGAAATGCCTTGCCGCATTTGGGTTTCATTGACGACGAGTGGTCCCTGATCCAGATTTCGAACCCAGCAGGCACGCGTGCCAAAGGCCGGTTTTTGAGTTGAATCCGCTTTGACCGGTTGATTCAAATAAAAATAAACGGCCTTGTTGTCGTGCTGAACGATCGCATCGAGCGTTCCATAGGGAGATGACTGAAACAGAAGGACAACCGGATCATCGAGTCGATTATCTTCAGGGGCGGGTGAATTCATTAAATTATTCGCTCAACGGTCTGGCGTTGATAAGTTATTGAAAGTGAATGGTATTTTAGAGAATACGTCTAACTTGTGTTTGAATCGAAACCTTACACTGGGATCAGAGGTACAATTTACACTCGGCCCCGGTTATCGCACAGGCTTAAGTCGTTTTATAATCCCGGATGAACCAGTGACTTCTAAAATATTTTGACGCAAAATTTTCACCTTTGACGGTAGGCGAATGATAAAGGACTCAACAGTAAGCGAGTTATCCCCCAAGATTCCGGCGATTAATGCCACCGAGCTTAGTAAAACATATTCGGAGGGCGTCGTTTTCAAAAAGCGGTTTCAAGCACTCAATGATGTGTCGTTTCAGGTAAATCAGGGGGAAATATTTGGTTTGCTAGGCCCAAACGGTGCCGGTAAGACGACCTTCATCAAAATTCTGTTAGGTATTATTCGCAAGAGTGCCGGTTCTGCTGAGTTGTTGGGGCTGAGTGCCGGTTCCAGATCGGCACGGCGACTGGTTGGCTATTTACCAGAGCATTTGCGGATCCCGCCCCACCTTACAGGTTTTTCTGCGCTGGAGTGTTATGGCAATTTAAGTAACGTCCCGACTTCCGAGATTCGTAAGAATCAGGATCGAGTTATCGAGATGGTCGGTTTAACTGGACGGGCGAAGGATCGATGTCGGAAATACTCAAAGGGAATGTTGCAAAAGCTCGGCCTGGCTCAGGCGTTACTTCACAACCCAAAACTGTTGATTCTCGATGAACCGACCGACGGACTCGATCCACGGGCTCGTGCTGACGTTCGGAATATTATTCGCAACTTAAAAAATGAAGGTGTGACTATTTTTCTCAATAGTCACATACTTCAAGAAGTTGAAATGGTTTGCGATCGCGTTGCAATTTTGAATCAAGGTTCGCTGAAATATTGTGGGCCGGTATCGGAAATTGGCGGATTCGTTCAGAAGCTTTCCGGAGCTGAAGGGAATCGCCTTACACTGGAAATGGAGATTTCTGGCGATCCAACCGCGATTCATAAAGCGATGGAAGGTGAGGAGTATACCATTCTTTCGAAATCTCCAAATTCCGCTTTCTCGGTTAAATTAACGCTTGCAGATCAAAACGCATTAGATTCGTTGATCGATCGAATCAGAGCTAATGGAGTAAGTTTGCTGAGAATGAAACGACAAGAATCATCACTGGAGGATGCGTTCTTGCAAATTGTCTCGGAGTAGAGACTTTGTGTTTTCTTCGCGCCTGCTTTGATTTATCAAATTATAGAAAGTTCCTAATGCGACCTTATTTCGCAATCGTCAAAGATTCATTTCGTGCGGCTCTGGCTTCCAGGGTACTTTATGTCCTGCTGATTTTTATCACCTTGCTCTTGCTCGTGATTGCTCCGTTGCACATCCGTGAGACACTCGATTGGCAGTTGTCTGAGCGAGGATTAAATACTCAGGGGATTGCCAAGGTGCTCGTTGAGCGACAGGGGAAACCCGATGAAGCGGTGATGACGCGTATCTGGGAGCTACTGCCAGACGAGAACGGTTTCAAAGATCAATTAACCGCATTTGTCCAAAAAGGAGAATCTGAAGAAGTTGATTCGGAGGAAGATGGCAGAGGAGATAGGCGGGGTAGACGGCGGCGAGGAAATTCAGCTGGTTCAGGAGTTAAGCAGGAGTTGATCGACGGTCTGAACTCAGTAATCGAGAATCCAGATTTCTATGTTGCATCGGATTGGAAAAATAAGCTATTGAATCTCGAGGCTAAAGAGCTGATTGACTCCGACTACGACCAGCTTTCAAAAGTCCAGGTAAAACGCCTTAACCGGCTTCTCCTTAGCACTGCGTTCTCAAAGAAATTAGTCCCTCCCGGCGAAAGTTCGGCAATTCAGTTCTGCTATGCCATTTGGAGTCCAATTGACCCTTTGCCGATGAGTCAGCAGCAGCTGTCTAAACTTCTGATTTCCGAATTGCCCTGGTATTTTGAGAAATTAGTTTTGTCGATTGGGTTGTTAATTGCGATTATCGTAACGGCAAATTTAATACCTGAAACTTTTGAGCCAGGTTCGCTAAATCTTCTTTTGAGCAAGCCAATCTCTCGGTGGGGCTTGTACGTTGCTAAGTTTGTTGGAGGTTGTGCCTTCATCGCGATTTGCGCTGCCTATCTGTTTTTTGGTCTTTGGCTTTGGCTCGGGATTGGAATGGGAACTTGGGATCGGGCGATTTTGCTAAGTATTCCACTTTATGTATTGGTGTTCGCGATTTATTTTGCGGTCTCCGCGTTTGTCGGTTTAGTCTGGCGAAGCTCGATTGTTTCTGTGATTTTGACTTTAGTATTTTGGGCGTTTTGCTTTTCAATTGGGTCGGCTTATGGCCTGTTCGATACAAAAATGAAGAACACGGAGTTTTCCAGTGTGTTTCCGGCGGCTGACCAAGTGTATGCGACCGACGTATTTAACCAGGTTTATCGGTGGGATGAATCGGGCAAGAGCTGGAATGTGATCTCGGGAATGAAAATGTCCCCTGAAGATCAAATGGCTGCCAGCACGATTACGTTCTTCGCGAAATTAAGTGAAGTGCCCATTCCTGGTTTAAGAGATGTCCCTCAACCCGTGTTTGACCCAATTAGTAATTTCTTGGTTTGCAAACGCCTGGGGGGGATCGGTCCTAACTTGAGCAGCAGTACAGTCAGCGTTATTCGAGAGGGAGTGGATGAGCCTCTGGAGGCCGGTCAGTTTCCGGATGGCACGATTCAATTATTTTCTTCAACCCATGGAACGCTTGCTGTTTCTTCCAATGGCGAGATTTTTCGTTTGAATGCTGAGCTGGTTCTGGAAAAGTTTAAGGCGTCTGGGCAAACGAAGGAGAATGGAGCGACTGAATCGGATGCGACTGAAGAGGGTGCGAATCCTGAGTCTTCTGATTCAGTTAAGGCAGCATCTGAGTTGTTTGTTGAGATAGGGCAGGCCGAGGGCGTTCGGATTCGTACTGGATCATCAGTCAGTTACAACAGAGAATTCGATCAGTTCGCTGTTTATGACCAGGGACTCATACGAGTACTTGAATTTAAAGATGGCAGCTACAGAGTCAAATCCGAGTTGCCGCTCAATCTTTCGTTTGACAAAAAAATGAGTGCGATGATTGCCTATTCAGGAGAAACAATCGCAGTAGCATTCGGAAATGGAAAAGTCATCACTGTGAATGCAGAGACGATGGTGGAGGAGAATGAGTTCCAGCTTGAGTCCCGGTCAGCGATTCGCCAGATCGACGGTTCACCGGATGGGAAATATATCGGCGTGCTTTTCAGAAATGGCAATTTATGGATGCTGAACTTGGAAAGTGGTCAAGCGATGAGCAAAGTGAGTTTTTCTGGGGTTAAGCAAATTAGCACTTTCGACTTGATTGAAGATGGTAAGGTTTGGTTGGGGGAAGATATCCAGTCAGCAACGCTAGGTAATATCGAGGAAGAGACCGCTTTAAAATCCCTTCATCCATCTTCTGATTTTCTTCAGTCTTTGTATCGTTATGGGATTCGGCCGGCCTATACACTTTGTCCGAAACCGAGCGAGTTTTACAAAGTCGTTAGTTACCTAGCTTCCTCATCGGATACGAGTGCCAATGAAGACGTGGATTTGCGGGAAGCGGAAAGACGTGGAAACGCACCAAGTGAATCGCCGTGGGCTCCATTGACAAGTGGAGTTACTTTTATGCTCGTGATGCTTGTTTTCGGCTGCATCGTTTTTCAGATAAGGGACTACTAGATCGAAATTGGATATTGAATTTGCTGCGGTACAGATCGTGTTTTTCTGAATGGCAAGCTAATTTTTGAATTTCGTGGGAAATATTTAATGGCTTCTGAAAAATAGATATTTTGCTGAAATTTTCCCACTTGTTTCAAAAAGATAACGCTCGTTGTTGTCCCATTTATCTAGGCTGTACAGTTGGAACAATCGGACGGCCAGTGCTGGAATCCGCCCTGTTTTTCAGCAGTTTGGTGGCGTCCTTGGATTTGAGTGGTAAGTTTCCTACACGCGTCACAAAGGAGTGCTTCCGCGATCGAGGGGGCTCACGGATTGAGTTTCCTGTTAGACACCAATTAATTAATTGTGAGTATTCTAGACCCAACGTGTCAAAGAACTCGCGATAGGAGAGATGTAAGACAGAAAATGCATTTCTCGGAGACTCCAAGTGATGGCAAAATATTATATTCAATCGGGCAATGTTTGTTACGTGGTTGGCGCATGCGATGTCGAAGGCGCCGCACTTTGGGCTATGCATCGTATCATGGACGAGAAGATCTGTGATTATGAAGATGCGATTCTGGAGACTGAAGCGAGTCCGTTCGATCTCCCAATTTCTGATGCTCATCTCCGTGACGTTCCACAAGCGGTTCCCTACGAAGCGATGCTGGAAGGCCTGGCTCAATTTGACGAAACGATTCGAGTGAGCGAACGTGGGTTTGGCCATGATGACGCGGGTGAACTTGAAACAGAGGAAATTTTTCACCAGTGGCGACAGCTGATGCAGGCCGTCGATCGACTGCACGACCGTCTCGGTTAAGGCTTGGTATTAACTCTGGATAATAGGCAATCGTCCACCACCGTTGCACGGTAGCTCGTGTAAATTGCCAAAATTCGTAACGCTAAATTCGCTTAATCCCCGACCCCAAAGTCCTCATTGCAGAGCCTCATCATTAATTCCATTTCTGCCTGTTCGTGCTTTGCGAGATCTCTGCAAAATCGTTCAAATGAATCGGTAATTTGTTGAAACTGTACTGGAGGTGAGGATTCTCGATAGACCACTTGCCAAGTGGTCTCGATGATTTCGCTCAACTGAAGGAATAAAGCTTCGTGGTCTTGCTGAAGGCTCGAAGCATTTCGGCTGACATTGGGGTTTTGGAGGGCTGAATGCTGGAAATAACCATAACATTCTTCCAGGGCGAAATAGGTTTCCATTTCGTCCCGAAGATCGGATAGTCGTTCGGCAACTTGTTGAGCATAATTATCAGATTGAGAAGCGAAGCGTTGAATCCGATTCCCCGAGGCGTGCATGATTTCGTGATAAACACGATTCAGGAGTTCGCGAAATCCATAATCGGTTTTGATCTCCTGCAAGAAAGGGACATTGATGGTGATGCCGGCCGCCGCTGCACCACTTTGGCGAAAATCAGTTTCTGATATCCAAGTGCTCATCTCATTCCTCGCTCATAACCTAGGATCGTCATTGCCAATCTGATGGAGACGTTGGCGGAGGTAGGAATTGCATTTGACGCATTCGGTTACCAAGGCAAACGAATTGCGTTGTAGACTGTGATTAAATCATCGCGTCATTTTAAAAAAGCATTTCCTTCCATCGTTTCTACTCATCTCCAAGTTCAACACGATTGATATTTTATGGCGACCTAATACGAAGGCAAGGAAATTCAGACGCGAGGAACTAGGGAAGGGATTTGATTTTGTTGCCAAGGGTATCAATGCGAACATTGGTAACTGCGATAGCAGGCTATTTATTTGCTAAACTAAAGTTTCTTCATCGGAGAATTCCCTTAATATTTTTTTATTGGCGAATTTTTTAAATTTTTGAGTGCAATATGTCCCAACACGGTCCCTGGTTTATCAAAGAATCTGACGATGTTTATGTCGACCCATTCATTAATGTTCGCGTGGATCAGGTCGTTCGCCCCGACGGTCGAGACGGTCAGCATGTCGTGGTGAGGATGAAGCCGGGCGTTTGTGTTTTAGCCATTGATGACGAAGATAATGTCCATTTGACCCGGGAGTTTCATTACGGTGTTGGGCGGTACTCGCTGGAAGCTGTTTCTGGTGGAATTGATCCCGGTGAAGAGGCAGATACGACTGCTAAAAGAGAGTTGGCTGAAGAGTTGGGTTTGGTTGCTGACCATTGGGAAGCGATTGGTTCGGTCGATCCCTTTACCACAATCGTTGTCTCGCCAACGAAGACTTACATTGCCCGCGGATTAACGAAAACTACAAGTAGTCCCGAAGGTACGGAGCTGATTGAAACGGTCGTAATGCCGTTGCCTGAAGCCGTTGGACTTGTCAACTCCGGCGAGATTACTCATGCTCCTACCTGTGTTCTGATTTTACAGGCGATGATGAAAAGTAACTCCTCGTCCATAAGGATTGAGACGGATTAGTTGGGAACAATCTGCTTTGCGTGTTGTGTTTCCGTTGCCTGCTTAAGCTTAGTTCGAGAGTTGTTGTAGCATTTTTTTCGCCCTCGCGCGGTACAGAAAAAGTCCGCGGTATTTCAATGCCTGCTCTAAGGTGGCTTTAGATTTCTCTTTTTCTTCCATTGCATTTAAAACCGAAGCGGCAAAGAATCTAATTTCGGGGGATGAATTTTGTTGCTGTAGCGCTCTTCCTATTGCTGTTTTCGCTTGCTCTGTTTTACCTTCTCGTAAGAGTATGTAACCGCGAGCCGCTTGGGCAATGACATTGTTGGGGAGAGCACGCAAATTGTTGTTGGCGATTTCAAGTGCCATTTTCCGCTTCGCCGGATCGTCACTTTCAATTAAACAAAGAGCGTACATATTGGAAGCGTCAAAGTTGTTTGGGAATTTTTTGTAGAGCTCACCGTAATATGATTCGGCGACCCCGTACGCTTCACCCGCGAAGGCAATTTTTGCTTTGAGGGAGAGTGATTGGGGTGTTTCGCCGGAGACGTCTGCTTTTTTGATGGCTGAATTTGCCATCGGAAATTGTTCTTCATTGACAGCCCAGCTGGCAACTTCCAATTGAACTTGCGGGCTGTCCGCGTATGTTTCTGCTGCAGCTTGAATCCAGACCTTGGCAGTATCAGATTTTCCGGTTCGCTGAAACCAGTTAGCCACGATGATTTCGGGTGGACGGGATTGAGGTAGCGCGGTTTGGAGTTGTTTTAAAAAGAGCAGGCTTTGCTCTAGATTTTTCTCATTGAATTCGAGTTCGGCCGATACCATTAACGCCTTGGGGTTCCCCGGACGCAATTCCCGGAGGCGTGTGAGGTAACTTCGAGCATCTGCAAAACGCCGTTGCCTCATCGCGATATCCGTAGCCCCATCGAGATATTGAGCTTCGTAAAAATCGGCGGATACTGGTGATAGTTTCGCGTTTTTGATTACTCTTTCAAGTTTGTCCAACAGCGCGAGTGCGTCCGTAGATCGATTTTCATTTATTGCCAATCTGGCGAAAGTCGAATAGACAGCGGGTTTATCAGGATGCTGCAGGGCAGCACGTTCCAACAATACTCGTCCGGATTTTGGATCCTGAATAGCAAAGCTAAGGCCGGCGAGCATTACATCGGCCGGTGGAAAATTTGGATCTGAAAGTGCCTGCGCGGTCATCAATTCAATGACTAACTTGGCATCTCTTGCTTGAAATGCTTTGACTGCCTCGCCGATGACTTTTTGCTGTTCCGGGTTGGATGCCGGGTCGCCGGGGATAAGGTTGTTTAGCTCCTGGACGAGTTGCTTAAACACTCTTTCCGTTTGTTGTTTTTCTGCGTCTGCAGTCGGTGGAGAGACGACCGGTTTCGAGGGAGTCAGTGAATCAGACCGGTTGCCATCGACCTCCTGGGGAGGTCGAAATTGCGTTCCAGTTTGTGCAGCGACCGTCAGTGGCCACAAGCATGCCGTAACCAGTAGGAGGGTGATCGACATCCTGTGCGTTACCCGTGGTCGCCGCGCGGGTGTTACTGGTGGAGGAAATGGTGAAGGCATGAACGAACTCCGTCTCACTTGGATGGATTGATTAACTCAAAGTCGGTTTAGTCACTTGGTGATGCCCGGTTGATCGCCGTCATGATTTCGACCGTTGCGTCGGATTTGTTAAGAACATAAAAATGCAGGCCTGCGACCTCTGCATCGAGGAGTTCCTGTGTTTGCTGGATCGCCTGAGCCACGCCGATTTTGAATTGGTCGTCAGGCTCCGGATTTGATTCAAGCTCTTGCACAAATGGGTCTGGCAAATTAGCTCCGCACAGCGACGAGATGCGTTGGATTTGCTTGAGACTGGTGACGGGTAGCAAGCCGGGAACAATAGGGATGTTGATTCCTTTTTGTTCACAAAGATCTCGGAATCGGAAAAAATCTTCGTTGTTATAAAACAGCTGGGTAACAATCGCGTGCGCTCCAGCATCAACTTTTCTTTTTAGGTTGTCGAGGTCGACGTCAAGACTTGGTGCCTCACGGTGTTTTTCAGGATAGCCGGCAACAAGCACTCCAAGGTCATTAAACTCGGCATTGATGAGTTCGACTAACTCATTGGCGTATTGGTATCCTCCCTCGGTTGCCTGAAATTCAGTTTTACCCTGGGGTGGATCGCCACGCAGGGCAACGATGTAGTCGACAGATCTTTCACGTGCCTGTTCGAGGTAGGCTCGTAAATCATCCACGCTGCTTCCGACCAGTGTCAGGTGAGAGGCGACGGGGATGTTGTATCGTTTTTTAACATCCTCAATGATGTCGAGCGTTTTGCCTTGCGTCGAGCCGCCGGCGCCGTAGGTGCAGGTAATAAAGTCCGGTGAAAATTGCATCAGTTGTTCGACGTGGCGTCGTAGACTTTTTTCACCGACGGGTGTTTTGGGTGGAAACAGTTCATAGGAAGTGACTTGTTTCGTTTCAAACAGTTGAGTGAGCGACATGGGGATACGAAATAATTTTGGAATGGAATTTGAATAACATCATGATAAGTTCGCAGCCGTCACGGAGACAGTCCAGATTGAAAAACTGTCAGAAGATTGAGCGTTTTTGAAGATGTTCCGTGCGAAACAGGCGGAAACAAGCGGCTGCTGGTTGTGGCGGATTTTAATTAGATTGGCGGCTCAAAGTGAGATCGGCTCATTGGAAAGGCCTTCCGGCCGCTCGTGTTGCGTATTTCGATACATATCGAGAATCAATTCGATATCACAGGGGCGCTGAGTAACATTACGACGGGAGAACATTCGTTTCTGAGTGGTCACAATGACTTCGGGAGGTAGGTTGCCAACTTTATCGAAGGTCCGAGCATAATTTACGAAGCTCGGTACGTTGGTCGTTGCGAATCCGTACACCATACTTGCGGTACCGATCGTTTTGCCCGTAAAGATACTGGTATTGATCGCTGTTTTCGCATAGTCGCCCATAATACAGCCGATGAACTGCATCCCTGATGCGATCTTTTCGGAACCGTATTGCATATTGACCATGCCATACGTATTTTTTAAATCGCTGTTGCAGGTGCCAGCTCCCAGGTTGATCCAACTACCAAGGTAGCTGTGCCCAAGAAAGCCGTGATGTTGCTTGTTGGTGTAAGCTTCGAGAATGGTACTTTCTACTTCTCCGCCGATTTTGCAGGTATGGGAGATAGAGACACAGTCTTTAATCGAAGCGTGTTCACTGATTCGGGTTCTTGGGCCGATATAAACGGGCCCTCGAATAAAACAAAACGGTCCAAACTTAACATCTGTATCGATAACGATTGGGCCCGGTTTTGAATCAAATAAAACCGGATCAACGATTTGAACGCCATCTCCGACGAAAACATTCTCATACTGTTCGGTGTAATTTCCACCAGCGATTCGGTGGGCCAAATTGCTTTGGAAAGATTGAATATTTTGATCAATGATTTCGTGTGGGTAATCAAATAATGCAAAATCGTCTTCTGTAATTTCACCGTCGGGCCGACTCGCGAGCGATTCGATAATCCCGGGCCACGCAGATCGCGGTTGATCTTGCAGTGTGCTGGTTGGAATAATTGCCGCCGCGGTCGCCCAGCCAACGCGAATCAGAATCCCGTTCGGGAGTAGCTGATTGGACGATTCCATTAATGCACAAACCTTCTCCCAATTTTTCATCGTGGGTGCAAGACGTGCGTTGACGACCAGCGTCCATCGTTGAGAAAGATCGAGCGATTGTTCCAGTTCCGGAAAATCAAGAATCTGAATTCGTTCGAGAAAGGGCCGAACAATTCCAACCATTCTTGAATTCAGAGATTTTAAAAAATCAACTAAGCGAAGGCTGGCACAGGTGATCGCATAAGCGGGACGGCCGGTCGTGACAGGATAGAGGTTTCCAACGCCCGAATCTTCAAAAACGATAACATTCATTTGTTGTAAGGGCGGGCGTACTGAATGATGAAAGCCGAAGCACGAAAACTCGTTTTAACATGAATTCAAAGGATGACAAGCGAGAAACATTGGCTCCCCCGCTGTGGAATCAATAAGCGCTGGTATGTTTTCGTTTTTGATTGCGCTAAGCCAATTCAGGTGGTTTAGGTTGTCTGGCTAGAGAGCGCCATCTCTCGATAGAAATAAAAAAGCGGCTCGTCAAAACAAGCCGCTTGGGGGAAATCTTTCGGGCACTGCCAAACCACAAAGGTGGCCGATGCCGTAGGAGGCTAAAGTGATTACTTAAGTTGTGTTTCAGAATTGTCTGCCACAACCTGAGGCCCCATTTGCTCTGTAACGAGAGCGGTGAGGTCCAACTGTCTATTATAAACAACCGAGCGATTCACTGCTTTGATGACTTCTGGTCGGACATTACCATTGACTGGTGAGTTGTCAAATCGCAAGACGAGTGCAATACCATTGGCCTCTGCGACGGCTTTCACGACCGACTGTAGTTTCTGGTAGGTGACGTAGTAAATCTGAGCTTCACGATTAAGAAGGTTTGTTTCAGCCTGTCGTGCCTGAGTTTTTAGCTGCGTCTGTTGTTGTTCGAGCGCAGCTTCTTGTTCAAATCGATCTGGCCCACTTTCCATCGCGTTAATTTCAACGGCTCTTTGTTGGATGGCCTGTTGTTGTGCAGTGATTTGCTTCTTTAGATCGTTGGCGGCATTCTTTATTTCTTGCATCTGGGTATTAAATTCAAGATTCTTTTGAAAAACCGCAGCGACATCTAAGATTGCAACGATCCCAGGTTCTTGTGCTTGAGCTGTACCACCGGCCAAAGGTAGCGTGATTGCAAATGCGGTAATTAAGGCCAATTTATAAATGTTCGATTTCAAAACTCGTCCTCCCTGACTGACGATACGTATTGGGTTGATTGTACGCCGAGGTGATCCTTCACCGGCAATTATGTTTGAAATGCAGCGAGATTGCTGCGAGTCGTTCTAATCTCCAACGCAAGCTTCGTGCCAAACAAAAAATTTGAATTTCGAAAGAAGCTAAATAGGAGAGTCAAGTAAAAACTTGAGTTCGTCGCCGTTTGCTCCTCTTCACAGACTTCTTGGGACGCAACTTTTGCACCATGGTTTGTAAAGATTACCGGTTTTTAAATCAATCCAAATCTTGGTCGCAAATGAGAAATTAACGATTTGAATTGCTGGCATCTTAAACGCTTAATCTGCTAGCAAGCGGGTCGTCTCAATTTGCCTGAGGAGTCAAACGCCTCTGGCCGCAAGGGTTGTGTTGTGGGGCGGGTTTGAGATCACTTAGGGTGCAAAAGCCTGTGTTGATTGCTGAAGAGAAGTGAGATCAGCGATATCATCTGGCGTGAGTTTGCATTGATGAATGGCCGAAGCGACAAGAACATGTTCGCAGCCAAGTTCGAGCAGCATTTGGATGTCACTGGCGTGCCTCGCTCCTCCTCCCGAAGTGATTTTGATTTCGGGGAGTTCTTGTTTGATTTCTTGAATGAGAGCGCCGAATTCGTTTTCGGAATCTGCACATCCTGCCATCGTCCCGACGGATTCTAGATTGAGCAGAATTAATTCACGGACACCTTTTTCGTAAACATCTTGAATCAACTCGAAAGATGTCGCCTCGGCGAGGTTTCCCGGTCGTGTGAACAGCTTGCCCGCTTTTCGATCGAGGCTAAAAATGGGCGTGATATCGAGTTCGATTAGTTTCGTGAGCAAATCCAAATCAGTGAAATTGGCGAGCGTTTCGGACGAGAGTATGATTTTCAATCGTTCCCGTTTCGCAATATTTTCGGTGATCTTCTGGTATTGATCGCCACTCACCCAGTTGGCATCAATCCATAGCCCAAACCCAGCGTTTACGAGGTCGTTGTAAACTTTCCAATTCGGGTGAGCACCATTGAAGCTGTCAATGTCCGCGAGATAGAGAACATCACATCCTGTTTGATTGAAGATTGCCTTTGCAACCTCAAGCGGTTGACTGCTATGTGTCAATTTCGTGTGAACTGGCCGGTAGGTTTCCCGGTCCCCTTGGGCCGCAAGGACGACCTGAGAAATCATTAGATCGAGAACAGGAATGACGGGATTCATAATCGAGGAGTGCGAAAACCAGAGTTTACGAATTGCTGAAGCGGGCAGTGAAGTCGCCAATCGCTTCATAGTTTAGCGGTTTACCTGAACCGCGTCATTCTCGTAAAGTGGTAAATAGCGGTAATAAACTTCGAGGATCATGACGGCCATGGCGGTTGTGTACAGGCGTCCGCCAACTTTACCGTGCGGGTCAGGGAAATACCAGCTTCCCGCTTGGTGGGTATCACTTTGGTCTTGGGTGGTTACTAAATGTTCTCTCATCTTTTCATTCCACGATTCCCAGCGAGGATCGCTACGATGGTGCAGTACCTGAGTTGCATAATAGTTGAAATAAACATTGTTTTTGGAAGGACCGTGGTCGGATAAGAACCGCGTCCCTTGTTCGAGTGAGCCCGCATTGATCCCGGCACCGAGATACATTTTCGAAAGCACCCCAATCGCGGTTGTCGTTGCTGAATTTTCCAAGGCTTCATTCGTGTTATATCCATACCGACCATTGGACGTCGCAAGTGAGTCGACGAATTGTTCTGCTCGAATCATGGTCAAATCACCGAGTCTTGAGCCGGAAAGTTGGCAGCTCTTCAAGGCCATGATTTGCCATCCGGTAACGGTCATATCGCCCGGTGCTCCCGGATCATACCGCCACCCCCCCGCTTTATGTTGTGCAGTTTCAATGTACTGTCTTGCTAGGTCAGCGGCCTTGCCCAAGCTGCTGTCTCCCGTCATGGTGCTTGCTTCGCTTAATGCGATCGTCGCAATAGCATGAGCGTACATTCCTTTGCTGCCGGAAGTGAGGCTCCCTCCGCGTGCGGAGATCCTCATTTTTGAGCTTAAGTAGTCGAGCCCCTTTTGAATTTGTGGTTGGTAGGGGCCGGTTTGATGCGTGTAGCCTGCGCCCAGTAACGACATTAACGCCAGCCCCGTTGCTGCGGTCGATGCCTCATTAGTACCCTCGTTTTTGCAATTGCCTCGGCAACTTTGTTGGTCGTGGAGGAATCTCCAGCTGCCATCTTCGCGTTGATGATTAATGATCCATTTTAAGCCCTCTTCGACAGCCGCTTCGCTCGCCAATGTGCCGCCCCGAAGAGCTGCGAGCCTTGCCCTCGCGTCCGAGGCCCGTCCCTCAAGACCTCCTCCTGTTGGCAGCTTACCTACTTCGTTAGCTGGATTGTTTTCTGCTGGGTTGGGGGTAATCGCCGGGTTGGCAATGCTTGGAGAGACGATCGGTAGATCGTCGGCGTTGATGGAATCCTCGGTAGCGGTTGCGTCGGCGAGCATTTCCATCGGTGATTGATTGTCAATCGGGATTTCAATATCAATCAGTTGCAAATCAGCTTGATTAAAGTTTTCAAAAATGGGTGTGGCATCCAGAGTCGCGACTACGCTGATTGTCGTGATGGGTTTGTCCATTGCCAACACGAACCAGGCGAGAGCTAAAAATAACGCGAGGTGCAAGACCATACTGATCAGTACGGACGATAAAGGATTACGGTGGTTTTCAATTCGCCCACGAATGGAACTGTTTTCGGATAACTCATCTTCGTCGTAAGAATTGATTTGCGGTAATACGAGATTGGGCGAGGGGCGCAGAGAGTTTAAAAACGCCTCCAAAGTCTGTGGGCCGCGAGACCGAGATTGATTACGATCCGTTTTCACGTGAATCGCAGGAATTGAATTAGTGGTCCCTGATGAATTTTCAGGAGCACGGTTTCGAGGTGCCACGGTCACAAGTTTGGGATGCTCACCGGAGACCGGAGGCGTATCGCTGGATGACATCATCGCAGAATCGTTAGTCGGCATAGCAGTCCGATTCAGTTCTGGTTGTTTTGTCATGGCTGATACCTAGGTAAACTCCCGAGTCTACTATAGTTCGCGATGGGGATGGATTCATGTTTTTCGTGATTAATTCTTCGTGGAAACGATCGTTAGATCTTGATAATCGTCAGTTTCCAAGGGTTAGTTTGGTTGCTGTTTCGGGGGTAGGGTTTATAAATTTCAGCAATGTAAAATCGACCGGTCGAGCCTGAAGTGTATTTCTAATCCCCATCGGTGCGGGTAACGATGACGAGGATGACGGGGTTGGGGAGTTGTGCCATAGGTTTGTTGGTTCGTAGCCGCGTCGGGCAAGTTTTAGTGCCCAGACTGTTTCGTTCGCTGCGATCTGTTCCGGAACGAGGCAATCCAATGGGATGGCGAGTTCAATCGTCCACGTCGTTTCGTCTTCAGATTGGCTGACAAACCAATTGGGATTCCATCCAAGGCTGCCCGAACAGCTTTCTTTTACCCAGCCACGGTGATCGATCACAAAACAGTTTTGAGACAAGTAATCTCGGTCGACGTCAAGGGAGAATTCGATCCGGTCACGGTACGTCAGATCTGCATCTCGCGGTCTTGAACCACGGGAGGCTGGATAAGGTTGGCCTGTAATTTTTTGACACTGAAAGCCGGCGTAAAAATAATTTGCATCGTAAGCAAACAGGGCAATATCCGAGGACACTTTCGATTTACTATCGACTGTTGAAAGAGGCATTTGCCAGGCATCGTGTTCTCGAACTCCGGTTTGCCAAAAGGGGTCGTCTAGCTTGCCGTCAAGTCTGGGCGGTTGGTGGGTGTATCGGCAAACGCCCGTTGGTAAGCCAGGCGATGAGGTTGCCAAGTGCGGACTTAGAGCCAGTTCTCTTCTGGCGGCGATCGCAAGTCCTGCATCGTCGTCGTCAAGTTGTGCGAGTGACTTAAATCGCCCCTCATTGGTCAGTGCACCATTGAGTCGCCGAGAAATGTGCGATTCCATGAATTTATATTGAGGACCCGCGGCAAATTCGGGATCTCGCTGTTTCATTTGATTTAAAATTTTACTGGCTGCTTGTAGACGTTGATCAAAGAAAGCCGGGCGAATGGGGGAGGGGGGTGTGGACTCTTTTGTGTCTGGAGCCTCAACTTTGGCCGTTAATTTTTTTTCTTTGGATTTTAGCATCGCATCACTTGGAAGCCATTTAATCTGAGAGCTCCCGTTTGCAAATGTCTGCTCAGTGCGTGGTCGGAAACTTTCTTTCAGGCGTTGGTTTTCAGTCAGTGTTCCAAATTCAGTCAGCTCACCATTTTTGATTTTATTCCGATACTCGATTTGGGCGAATTCTTCACTGCTGTAATAATTGACAAGCCAGTTCATGGCTGCCGGCGCAAACGCATGATTAGCCCAGTGGTTAACCAAAAGTGTATGTGTCTGTGCAGCCAGTTCGGTTTTTCCAACCTCCAAATAGCGTTCGGCGAGTTGCATTAACCAAACTCCGGCAATTCCCTTGTCCATGGGCATGGTGAACGTCTGAATCTGTTGTCGCCAGATTAGTAAGTCGCGGGCAGACGTGGATTCAAAACGAACAAATTCTTCTACTTTTTGTTGTTTGGAATTCGCCTGCTGAATCATGTTTAAGTTCCCGCGCTTCGCGTCGGCCATACTTCTCGGAAGTGCTGTCTTTCTCCGATCAAGTCCTGAGAGAAGATTACCTGCCTGCATTCTTTCGCGTTGGCTAAGGTGTTTGACGCGATAGCGAAACACGCGGTCACTGGAGACAGATTTGCCCAAGAGTGCTCGACTAAGCGCGATTTGATCCTCAATCAAAACACCTGATCTGGGAAGTAGACGTGTCGCGTCGATGGTGATTTCGCCGGTTGGATCCTCAAAGGCAAATCGGTCGACCTTCCATGTTTTCAATCCTAATTCTGTAATTTGAATTGGAAAGCTCCGCGTGTTTCCGGCATGCGTAATCGCAGAATTGACGAGCGAAAACAGTTCGGCAGAGAGTGGGTTGCTCTGGCCGTTGCTGGGCGTGGATGAATTCAGGACGACAACATTGGGCTGCAGGGTTCGAATTACACGGGTGAGGTTTTTTAGGATCTTTTCTTGCGTTTGTGCCGAACGGAGGTCGGCTGAAGTGGGGATGCCCAGTGAATGGAGAAGACTGCTGCCGAGGCGTTCGGTTGCCTGAGCGAGATCTTGGTTTTCGTGATTTGTCTTTTGAATTACCAAAGCGGCGGCAGTTTGGTTTTCTTCAAGCGAATACTTTGCCAGTAACTCCAACGGGATAGATTGGTCGTCGAGGCTAACGTAAAGGATGGATACGCGTTGTTGATTACCTCTTTGGACATGCCAGTTTTGCCCGCCATCGGTGGTGGCGATAATCGCTCCTCCGCCGCCTACAGCCCAACCATGAGATTGATCTGTGAAATGTAATTGATTAATCCGCATCCGAATTGGAGTCCGGTGCGAAGTCGTCCGTCCGGTTCCTATATCCATCGAATAAATAACTGTCCCCGGATCACCGGCAAACCAAATTCGATTGTCAATTACGGAAATCGTTTCAAGATCGATTTCAGACGCTTCGATGGGAAGCTCGATTTGCGTCCAAGATTTTCCACCATTGGTGGTATTGAGGAGCGTTCCAGATTCACCGACCGCCCAGCCCGAATCATTATTGACCATGCGAACTTGAGAGATGGGCGTGGCGTTTTCACTAATTACCACAGCACGTTCATAATGATTGGGGCGTAATGTACCCAATTGCCCGGTTTCATTAATGGTTACCAGCCCCTCTTTAGTCCGTTCAACGGAGATCCATGAGTGAATTTTTTTTGAAGTTTGGCTCGACCAAGACTGGCCACCATCGGATGTGTAAAAAATTCCAGATTGATACAGATTACCAGCCTCACCGACCGCCCATCCATTCATTGGGTCAGTGAACCGAATTTGTTGGAATCGAGGAGCGACTAAATGTTCAACCGAATTCCAGGTGATTCCACCATCCCGAGTCCTCATGACGATGGCTCGGGAGCGATCGATGTAGGGCACACTGTAGCCGCCCGCGATCCAGCCGTTCTTTTCATCTGTAAAAAATACGGACTCAAATCGACAGCTAATTGAATTGATCGATTGGCCATCGGCTCGACCAGTGGCCCGCGTTTGAATGCCTTGTCGCATGTTGCGGAGCTTTTCATCAAGTGAGAGATTGCTCGCGTTTAGATTGACTCGTTGCGATATTTGGATCCAGTTCTTGCCGCCATCGGAAGTGCGTACAATTGTCCCTTGCGCACCAACGGCCCAACCCAAACGCGCGTTAAGGAAAAAAACATCGGTAAGCTCGGCATCCGATTTCCAGGACTTGGGAAGTTGTTCTCGAGGTAAGTCCGAATCGCAAAAAGCAAAGGAGGTAACCAGGCAAAGAGTTAACAGTCCTGCTGCCCAGCGAGTGATTATTGGTTTAATAAATCCGTGCATTTATTTGCCGTGGTTCCAGTTTGGTAAATCGCGGCGGAGTGTAGCAGGATCGAAAATGCAGGACTATAGAAGGCCGTTGGGACACTCTTTTGAGTGGGGAACTTTGTGTGCTAACCCGCGCTCAAGCTAGAGAGTGCTAGCAGTTCGTTGATAAATTAGAGTTTTTAGCCATTTTATGAGAAAGCCAGCGAGAAATTAATCGAAATACCCTTTGTTTTGCGTAAGTAAGTTAAAGGTTGGGTAACCCTGTACGGTTAGCCTCGCAGGTAGGCGTAATTTTTTAGGAAATCGCCAGGAAGAGTGACCTGAGGTGTCACAGCGTTCACAGATACTTATCAACGAAGCACATCGGCCAACTGTGTTGCTCAAATCGTTAGATCCCCCCTCTGGCCAAAAAGTTAAGGAAAATAAAATGTTAGTTTTGAGTCGCAAGCGGAATGAGAAAGTTTTAATCGACGGCGGCATCACGGTAGAGGTGTTGCAGATCAAAGGAAATACTGTCCGGCTCGGTATCTCTGCTCCCTCCGATGTGAAAGTAATGCGGGGTGAGTTGAAACCTTACGGAATGAGCATCGTCGAGATGCAAATTCCTCAGTCCGTAGCCATTGCAGGATAGAATCCGTCAAAGGGTTGACGGAGTTTAGTTCTAGCCGAGACGTTTCTCAACCGATCCGATAAATTTCGATTGGTACGGGAAGAGGAATAGAAAAACGACCGTTGCCAATCCGATGATACCGAGTGTCACCGCGTGAAGGTCCAGCATGAGTACCATGAGGTTGGTGAACAGAGCGGCCTGAATAAGAGCGTAGCGAACGAGATACTCAACCGTTATCGCTTGAACGGCAGAATTTATTTTTTCCTCTTCGGAATTCCCGGAGACAGATTCCCCGGCAAAAACGCGGGGGAAGACTATCCCGCTGCCGATCATCAATATTCCAAAAATCGTTCCGATTAGTGGAAGCATGGAGAGCGGGTCGCCGAGTTCGTCCCAGTTTGCAATCGTTGCGATCACTCCGGCAACGAGCGTCGACGCGACAAGCATGATCCCGGCAATGGATTGAAGTGCGACGATCCGTGGTCGAAATCTGGTTTTCTGTTCCTCAGAGAGCATGGTTTAAGCCTTGGTTACAGGGAACATGGTTGTGGTATCGCGCCGCTATTGTTTGCCTAACTTTTCGACTAGCTTCGCAACTTGCATCGGGTCGTTTTGAGCGATTAAATGATCGATTGTTTGTTGTTTGACGTCTAGTTTGAGCAAGTGTCCCTCGAGGCTTTTCCAGTACTTTTCTCTCTTTTTACCTTCGGAGAGATATAGCTCGGTGACAATTTCCTGAGCTCGCTGAAGAGAAATGTTTTCGCGGTTTTCGTAATAATTCCGGATGATGTTTTGTTGGTATTTGGATCTTTCGGCCACGGTCGAACTCGCTGATTTCATATGAAAAAAAGTAGGCAGCAGAATTATCGGCAATTCTTAAGTCGGGCGTGATGAAAGCTCAAACACCCCAGATATGTCGATTTTAGCGACCAAACAAATAGAATGTAGCCCATGCAAATACTGTTTTGCTGTCCCCAAAACCTAAATGGTGTCATATTCAACCTGGCATTCTGGGAGCGATCCAAGAAAAATCCGTCCATAGGATTTTGTTTTAATTCTTGGGTCAAGGACAACGACGATGCCGGAATCGGATTTGCTTCGAATGAGGCGGCCGAACCCTTGTTTAAATTTAATGATTGCCTCAGGCAATTGGTAATCATTGAAAGGGTTTCCTCCTGATTTTTTGATCGCTTCCAACCGAGCTTGCAGAAGCGGCTGGTCGGGGACGCTAAAAGGTAGTTTGGTGATGATTACGTTTTGAAGCGCGTCTCCCTGAACATCGACACCCTGCCAGAAACTGTCGGTTCCAAACAGGACTCCTCGCGGTTTAGATTTGAATTGCTCCAACAACTGCGTTCTTGAAACTCCACCTCCCTGAACATAAAGTCCAAAGTCTTTTTCACTTAACCACGGCGTTAAGTCACGGACAGCACGGTTGAGGAAATCGTAACTGGTAAATAATACAAAGGCATGGCCGTCCGTTCGGGAGACGTATTGTTTAATTGCTTCAATGCACTGTCGTTCGTGTGTGTCTCGATGCTCTGCGGGGCTGACCATATTGGAAACGAGAATCAATCTAGCCTGTTCACTGTAATTGAACGGACTTCCCAGTTGCAGTGATTTAGATTGTGTGAGTCCAATTCGGTTTCGGAAGAAATCGAAAGACTGATCACCGACAGCCAATGTGGCACTGGTCAGAATACAACAATCCGTTTTGTTAAACAGATTTTCTCGCAAAGTGGGGCCAATATCGATCGGTGCAGCCATCAATTTGACTTTTTGCTTTCCATAACGATTCATTCCAGACTCGACCCAGTAAACACCTCCTTCCATCTCTTGGAGGCGCCACGCTTCGAGGGATGTTGAAAGTGCCGCAAGGCGCTCCGCTTGAGAGGTGAAGTCTTGTTTCTCAGCGGCGTCTTTCATGTTCTCGCCAAATTGCCGAACCAGCTGGCTTAGTTTATCCAAAGCAGGCGATAGGGAGTTGCTGACAATACCAGGTTCCTGCACGCGGGTCGTTGTATTGCGAGCGCTGGAGGTTTGCGTGCGAGCGATCCAGGCGAGGATGTCGCCAAATAAATCTTCCGCGCGGATACGGCACTGGACAACCGACTGCTGACCAGCCTTTAGGTTGTGATGTACCAGTAGCCCTTTGTTGGTGCTTTCGTTGTAGAGTTTGGAAAGCGTGTAGTCGATTTGCCCTAATGTGATTCCGAGCCCAAGGTGGTCGCTGGCAACATCTTGAATAGTATGAGCTTCATCAAGAATTACGGTGTCGTAATCGGGAAGAATATTTACTCCGAGTCTTCGAAGCGAGAGGTCGCTGAAAAAGAGGGCATGGTTAACGATCAGAATGTCGGCATTCTGCAATCGTTTTCTCGCTTTGAAATAGTGGCAGTCTGCGTAGCTGGGGCATTTTCTTCCAAGGCAGTTTCCACTATCACTTTTGACTTCGTCCCACACACTGGGTAACACCTTTAGATCGAGATCCGCTCGTGAGCCATCATTCGTCGTTACCGCCCATTCTCGAAGGTCTTGGACTTGAGCCACTTGTTCATCAGTGGAAAACAAATTATCGCTTCGTTTGAGCGCCTGTTTTAGTCGACGAAGGCTGATGTAATTCCCCCGTCCTTTCGCCAATACCGCGGAAAATTCAAGTGGAATGAGACTGTTAAGGAGTGGAATGTCCTTTTGAATTAGCTGCTCTTGCAAACTGATGGTGTGAGTTGAAACGACGATTCTGCGCTTGCCACCGTCTTTGCTCTCCTGGTTTTCCTGCAACGAGAGAATCGCTGGAACGAGGTATCCGAAACTCTTTCCAACGCCTGTTCCAGCTTCAACGATCAGGTGTTTTTTCGCGCAAATCGCCTTGGCAACGGCATCGGCCATTTCGAGTTGCTGACGACGCTCTTCATAGTTCGGCAGTCGTTTGGCAATTAAACCGTCTTGTCCAAGGATTTCCTGAGAATCCAAAATAGCGTCTTTCAAATCAACTTATCAAGAAAAAAATACCGCGGCCGCGACATTCTACGTTGACCACTGATTTCCTGACAGGCGGTTAATTATCGGTTTGGCCAATTTGAACTGTAACTCTATTTTTTTCTGCTGCCACGAATGAATTTTCGGAGTGTCATCGGCAGGGGAGATTTGAAAGTGACCCGTTTCAACGTGGTGGGATGGATGAACGAAAGTTCAACACTATGCATCGCCAGTCTCTTTTTGTCCCATCTTTCATGAGGATAGCGTTGTTGTCGGTAGCGGGTATCTCCCAGAATATGGTGTCCCGATTCGCTTAAATGGACGCGTGCCTGATGGCGACGCGCCGTGACTAATTCAAGTTCGACGGCGGTCGCTTCTTCCAAGTGCTGGGTAACTTTATAGCGAGTTACCGCACGTTGCCCTTTGCCTTTTTCAGAAGTGGAATAGCGGCTGAGGTTACTGTGTGTGTCAAGTTGCGACTCAAAAACACCGGATTCCGATTCTAATTCTCCGTTAACGATGGCGAATACCGTTCGATGAGCCTGATCTTTGTCGAACTGAGTCCGTAAGTGTTTTGCTGCGTTCGGTGTTTTACCAAATACCATCGTGCCGCTCATGCCGCGATCGAGTCGGTGAATTAGATAGGCTTCGTGGTTTTTCTTTTTGCGGTCTAAATAGGCGGTAACGCGTTCCAGTAACGTATTTGGCTCCTCCTTGTTGGTGGGGACGGTTAGCACGCCCGAGGCTTTATTAATTACTAACAGGTCATCGTCTTCATGAATGATCGTAAACGTTCGATCGCTCCAGGGGCGTTTTTTTTTGGCATAACCTTTTTTGGCATCGTAATTGACGAGGACAGCGTCACCGGCACTGACCCGAGTCGCTGGGTTTTTACAGAGCGATCCGTTGAGAGAAACGCAATCGTGCTCAAACAAGAGAGTCAATTTGCTTCTTGGCAAATCGATCAGGCTGCGAACCATTAAGTCGATTCGACCTTCCAGCTCGGGAGTTACGGTGTCTTTAAATTTGGTCGTTGCCATAAGGTTTCAATGGGGTTATCTGTCGTCCAGAATTGAATTGTCCGACGGACGGATTTAAATCTAGAACTATTTAAATCTAGAATTACTGTCGTTTATTTCGGGAGTTGTTCTAGGGCCTCTTGTCGAGCGGCCTCGAATTCGTCGCCTGCATTCCATGCAGGTAACGATTCTTGATTGGCTGCTTGAAGTCCAGTGTAGAACATTAGTTTGGCATCCTCGACAGCTCCCGAAAGGTTCCAGCTCTCGCTGTATTCGTCGCTGGTCTGGTGGTAGATGTTCTCAGTCCACTTTCTCAATTGTTCCTTCCCCCAGCCATCCGGCTTGCCAATCACATGGACTCCAGAGCTAAGATAGACACCAGGGACCCCGATTTTTGCGAGGCTGAACTGATCCGAACGGTAATAATAACCGCGATCGGGAAATTGGTCTCCGACAACGACTCGTTTTTGCCATCTCGCTATCCGTTCGACGATTTTATCCATATCGGATTTCCCACGTCCAATCACGACGACGTCCTCGGTTGCGCCGAGAATGTTTATCCCATCAATATTGATGACAGCGGCCAGACGCCCTGCCGGGATTGGTGGATTTTGCGCGAGGTAGGCTGACCCGAGGAGTCCTTGTTCTTCGGCAGCGACTGACGCAAATAGAATCGATCGTCGCGGGCGTTCGGATTCCGGCAAAGCAGACATAGCGCGAGCAATTGCCAACATGGATCCTACGCCTGAAGCATTATCAACCGCTCCGTTGTAAATGTTATCTACCTTATCGTCACGTGCTTCGGTCATACCAATGTGATCGTGGTGGGCCGTGTAGACGATCCACTGTTTATTCAGCGCGGGGTCACAACCCGGCAACAGGCCAAGTATATTGGCGGAGCTTCGGGAACGAACACGGCAATCCATTTTCATGGACAATGTCGTGTTCAATGGGACTGGCTGAAAGTCTTTTGACTGTGCGGCCTGAATTAATTCATCCAGTTCAAGATCGGCCAAGGATACTAATTTCCCTGCTGCGGCTTCAGTGAGCCAGCCTTCGAGCAGGGCGCGGCCAACTTGTTTGCCACCGAGGGCCATTTGCTCCCCCGTCCATGATGTTTGGACAACTTGATAGGGGTAACCAGCGGAGGGAGTGGTGTGGATAATTAACATCCCTGCGGCCCCCAGTTCGGCCGCTTTGGCATATTTGTAATCCCAGCGTCCGTAATAAAGTCGAGTTCGTCCGGCAAATATTTCTGGATTGTCGGCCGGGTCGTTGTTGAGGCAAAGTAAAATCTTTCCTTTTACATCGAGCCCTTTAAAATCGTCCCAGTCATATTCGGGTGCCTGAATTCCATAGCCGACGAAAACAACTTCCGCATCTTTGATGACTGCTTGTTCAACGCCTGTTCCGCATGTGACGATATAATCGTCATTGTTCTTTAATGTGAGGGATTGGTCGGATTGTTTAAAGTTAAGTGTCGCAGGGGGACGGGTGGTAACGCCCATTAGCGGAACCTTCTGAGTCCAACCACCGTCTTTTCCGGCAGGTTTTAGTCCCATCTGCTTAAATTGAGAAATGATGTATTTTTGAGCCAAACGATCGCCTCGCGTTCCCGGTCCGCGACCTTCTAAGAGATCGTCGGCTAGAAATTCCACATCCGCCCGAATGGATGCGTCCGTGATTTTTGAATCAGCAAACCGCTGTTGGCTGTTTGTCGGCAAGAGAGAGATGCCGGGCTGAGTCTGGGCATCGACGTTGGAGGTCGTGAAATGGATAACGCAAATCGCGATCAGAACGAATCGAGGTGAGTGCGAGAACAACATGAGGCTTCCTTTAAAACAAGTGATCCGCTGAATTGTACTTTAATCAATTGCGAGACGGCAGCGTTTACTGGTGGCAAATCGCTTGAAACGCCGAATTCTAAAAATGCCGGCTAAGAAATCGGTGTAGGCTAATTCGATTGGCCGGGGAAAAGTCGTTGACGTTGTCCATTCATTAAAACACGATAGAGAATTCCATTTTCCTGAAGGAGCCCTTCGCACTTTTTTGAATCTGCCCATTTCACATCGATTCCAAGAACGACCCCTGACTGATCAATAGGGCCGACTTGGTCAACAACCGTATGCCCAATAACCACGTGCTTTGCGTTGTGTCGGTTTAAAATTTGCTTGAGTTGAATAGGAGATGCCAATCCCCCCCAGGTGGCGGCATGTTGAGGGAAGTAGCCTCGATACCAGAAGGGGCCATGCATGTCACCTACGGGGTTGGTCGCTGGAGTGGTGCCTACGGATTTTCGCGGAGGCAAGCCCGCGCGGATCAACTGATTCAATTGGTCGATCTCGAGTTTGGCAGCATCCAGTTTGGGAGAATAGCCACCATGCACGAAGAGTAGGTCGCCAACGCGTGTAACTCCATTTTTTGAACGCCACCATCGACCGATTTCGGTGTTGGGCCCGTGGAGCTGGTCGTAACTGATACCGATTCTCGTCGACGTAAAAACATATTTGGGATGAATGTATCGCAAGTCTCCTCCCATCACCATCGCTTCATGATTTCCTAGGACATAATGGACGCGACCGCCGGCCGCGAAGGCTTCCTGTTCCAGTCGATGAATCAACCACATCAATTCGGTGACCGATTGCCCTCGATCGACAAGGTCACCAACTAATACCAAATGTCCCTCTCTCCAGATCCAGTGTTTCTGCTGATCGATCACCTTATTGT
>WTFU01000193.1 GCA_011523945.1 Mariniblastus sp.
CAATCACATCACCCTTGCCTTAAAGAAAATTCTTCAAAGTCACAATCAACGGCGTTAACGAAAATTATTCCTTAACGCTTTTGCGATTAAGTGCACGTGCGAATTTCGGAAGGAATTGCAAAACGTCGTTATCTTTTGTCTTGTTGAGGCTGTGAACGAGTTCCGCACGATCACCGACACCCAATTCTTGATATCGCTTCAATACTTCGAGACCATGCTCCGGCTTGTGATTATCCCCTACCACGCCTGGCGATTTACGGTAGGTAAGAAAAATAGGAGGTGCGTTTTTCGTGATTGGCTGCAGCAAGCGCTGATCGAAAGATTTCCCGGGAAGCGCCTGCCCCATATAAATCCCTACAATGCCGGCATTCTGAGAATGAGCGAGTTCCCAACTCACAAAACTTCCTCTGGATTGCCCTCCGATAATTATCTTGTCGACATCTAAGTTATAAGTCTCTGCATTTTCCTTCACCCATGCGAACATCACTTTTGCATCGGCAGCGCATACTTGAAAATCAGACATCCCTTTAACCTTTGCAATTGATTCCCAACTGACGATCGCAACACCGTCCGCTAAGGTAGGATTCGCCCAAGAACTTTTTACATCATCCGCCGTAGAGCCGTTATGATGGGCGTAAATGAATACCGGCGCGGGTTTGTCACCAGACGGCAAATAGAGATTTAGCCATTGCCTCTTCTCTGCCCCATATGCCACATGGGAATGAGTCGGGGTTTTTACTTGTGCCGGAAGAACAGCGGAAAAAACCGTTAACGTGGCCACCACTGCCAACAGCCATGATCGAGTCGGTCGGTTTAAAGCAGGCATTATCATCTTTCTGTTGGTTGGTTCCAAAATGGACGGGAGCCTCATTACGATAACAGAATAATGACCAGACTCAACTTGATCCAAGTCGCATTTCTTCGCCATTTCGGTTGGTCACCCCGCTATCTGATTCCTTGAAATGACTAACCGGTCAAACCCGAGACGATCGCCGCCATTGGCATACCCAACAAGATGACCAAAATTACCGTGGCAATTAAAATCGCCCCCCAATCAACAACCACAACAAACTTGTAGCCAATTCGGTTCCTATTTAAGAAGAATAGAAAAAATTGCCAGGCAAAGATCGCTGGAATCGCCACGATGAAATAGACAATGCCAAACTTCATAACAAGGTCGCCGACAGCAAACACCAATTGAGTTAACTTTGGAAGCTCTACTCCAAACTCCGAATACAGATCCCGGCAACGAGGAAGCAGCACCTGAGGCACCAAGACCACTAACGCGATCCAGATGCAACTACGAATAACAAGTGAAAAGCGAAACCCAAACGACACAGCATTATTGCTGCACGGACGATCCGCTGTGGTTTTCAATTCATCCACTCCTTCGCTCTTCCGCTAAAGTCCAAGTTAACCCATCCGAAAGTTTCGGCGCAAGCAGAATCGCATCAAAGGGACCCAACAACGCCTAATCGGTTTCGGAGCAACGTTTTGCTGTCCTGAGAATTGTTTTAGACAGCATTGTTTGTTCGGGTCATCGTCAAGAAAAACGCTCATCGGTCTGTGGATCGTAAAGATTGCAATTGAATTCAGCAGCGATGTCTATGATCGAGTTTAGCATCTCGATAACATCGTCATTTTTGGGGGGCGTTGCAACGATCTGGAAAACGTAGGGCGGATAAAGATCAATTGTAAAATAGTGAGTCCCTGCATCGAACATATTTTTCTTGAACCCCGGAAAAGCGACTGCAAGCCGGTCCTTGATTTCTTCAAATTCGAGTGGCACCAATCCAGTCAGCTTTCCGCCCTCACACGCACGTTGTACGACAGTGCTTGGACGATGCCGACAATTTTTCGATTGATTCCAAAACCACAGATCGTAACTCATAGGAAGAAAGCACCTTAGACTCGGATTTATTTTTTTGCGGGACAACCCCTTGGCTCAACGGGACCTTAATTGACACTGCCACTGTTCTACCACCAACCGAGGCTATTGCGAACAGTCAGCCCATAGAGACTCAGCTGCGGAATCTCTCTGCTGCGTCGATCAACTGTCACTCCAAACTGCGTATTCATTGCTGTTGGGATCAGAAAAATGAAACCGAGATCCTCCGGGAAACTGAAATGTAGGTTTAACAATATTACCGCCAGCCTCCAAAATTTTAGCTTGCGTTGCAGCCAAATCAGAACTGTAAAATACGATTAACGCTGCACCATCAGAGGTTGCAGAACGATTGTCTGATTTGTAGAAACCACCATTTAAGACGCCATCATTAAATGCAGTGTAATCCGGCCCATAATCAACAAAAGCCCAATTGAAAACATCAGCAAAAAATGATCTTGCCTTTTCTAAGTCTCTCGCTGGAAGCTCAATGTAGTTTATTTTCTCGTGCTGATTCATCTATTGTTTCCATGATACATAACGCTTACGGACAACCGGTCGGACAGCTAACATTGCCGAACAAATTGTAAAGCGAAGCCGCACCGCTTAGCTTTAGGTGCCGCTGCAG
The DNA here is from genome assembly GCA_011523945.1 of Mariniblastus sp. Taxonomy (GTDB): domain Bacteria; phylum Planctomycetota; class Planctomycetia; order Pirellulales; family Pirellulaceae; genus Mariniblastus. The sequence continues at coordinate 2,514 of WTFU01000193.1, forward strand.
CGCTCTGTCAGATGCCACTTTAAAAAAAATAAACAGTAAATTATTGACCACGTAACAGTCAACGCATTTGCTGTAAGACGGCTATGACCGTCACACTATTCAGTAATTATTGGGACATAACGATGTACGGACGACGATGATCTACACACGTGGCTTCCACGGGAGCAACTGTAGTCAAAGGTCCCTTCGATCGACTCTAAATTTATCAACCGTTGCCTGCAATGCGTCGTCCATTTCGCTTGCCCGCAGATCAACGGAGAGATGACTCATTAATTGCTTCGAAAATTTAAGCTGCCCGGCAATCCCGTTGCGAGTTTGCGACCAATGCTCAATGGAATCCGCCAGCGCCTCCGCATTATTATCATATAAATAATCTTTCGCCTCCGCGCGAGTCATGGCATGTTCCAACAGTTCTGGGTAAGCCAATCGGTCGGGAAACAAAGGCAACAGGCCCGCAGCAATTCCCTCCGCCGCAGCCAGCCCAAAGAATTCATGTTTTGCCGTCGAAACAAATAAATCCGCTTCCGCCAAAGCTTGCCAATAGCCAACTCTCGACTCCTGATACCCGATACGCAAAATTTCCGCTTGAAACTCGGTTTCAATTTTCCGAAAGACATCGGGGGAATACTGAAACGATTGCCCCAGCAAACTCAATCGAAACGAAACGCCTCGCGCTCTCAAAATCATTAAGGCAGCTAACAGGTCATCCGCGTTTTTATCATGCTCCCATCTCGCTGCCCAAACGAGATGAACAGGATCTCCATTCGCGGCTCGCTGCTCTCTGGCCTGCTGATAAGGCAATAAATCAAACGCCGGAAATTCAATTCCAAGTGGCTCAATTGACAATTTACCCGCCAAGGATTCAATCGCCATTCGCGGTTGAAAATCAGGCCAGCGTTTAAGGCGCCGTGTCAGCGCGTCCACCATTGAGTCAAAATTATATTTTGAATTGAACCAGATACGATCAGCCGCCAACGCCGATGTAAAATTGGTGAACGCAAGGTGCTCATCCCGCTGATAGCCTTCCCGCACCGGATAGGCAAATTGATTTTCATGAAAAAACAGAACGATTGGAATTCCGCCGATCTGCCGCGGCATCAATCCTCGAAACTCAGCCAGATTAAGCATATCGGTACAAACGATCGCATCCCATTGCTCACCTTCGCTAAGTCGTCGCTGAACCTCTTCCGCAAAATAGATAGCCGCATGCCGCATCCGCCATTTCCAATGCCTCGGCGGCAATGCCAGAATTGACCAACGATGTTTGCTGTATTTCTCCCACCCTTGCTGAAATTGCTTATGGCTGCCACCGTAATACGACTGCAAAGAGAGCACGCGAAGCCGTTCGCTCATCAGACCTCTCCAGCATTTCGGATTGCCTGAAATGAATCAAACTCCAGCCAACATTCGGGGAATGGCGCGACTTGATCAATAGATTCCTGTGAAATCGGATGAACAAACGCCAATCTTCGGGCATGCAAGCCGATCCACCGTTGCCTCAAATCGTCAGTCTGTGGACCAAACGAAACTTCGGAACCATACAGCGAGTCGCCAACAATTGGAAATCCACGCGTTCCGCACTGTAAACGTATTTGATGGGTTCTTCCCGTCTCCAATTCAATTTCCAACAGAGTCAGATCACCGCTGGACTCGATAACCCGGAAGTGCAGCACCGCCTGTTTCGCGCCCGCTTCGGCTTCCTCAACGATCTCCGACCGCGCTTCACCGGGAACCTTTCTCATCCAGTCCGTCCAGGTTCCCCGTTCCTGAGAAACGCTGCCACTGACCACCGCCCAATATTTTTTGGTCACGGTTCTCTGCTGGAATTGCTCAGAGATTCGTTTCGCCGCCCGCACATTCTTCACCACTACCATTACACCGGAAACCGGCCGGTCCAAACGATGCGGAACTCCCAAATAAACTTTTCCGGGTTTCTCGTCACGTACTTTTAAGAACTGCTTGGTCCTCAGTTCAAGGCTATCAATCCCCGGGGGCCCCTGAGTCAGCACCCCACCCGGCTTGTTCATTACTAACACGGCACCACTTTCAAGAAGAATTTCCGGGTCGGGTAAAAGCGATGCATTCACGAGTTCCAAAATCCCCTGGGTCAGTTAAAGACAGATTCGAACCCCAATCGTACCTGAAAATCGACGCGCACGGGTAGGACAACCGCAGTTCAGCGGGAAGAGTTTTACAACACCACGACGAGGTCTAGCAGGGTAAATAAAGCGAATCGCACAAAAATCGAACGTAGGGGGTCGCTATTCGGTAGCGAGCGATCAGGTTTTCCACGAGATCGGGACTCCTAATCTCTGACGGTTGAAGCGAGCAGATGCCAATATGATCCTTCCGTTTTAAATCCACAATTAACGGATGATCCGCTTCGTAATCCCTGGGGTTGCGGATTAACGTACTCCCTTGAAGCTCGAATGTCTCACGAAACGCCTTTGCACGCGTCACGCGCTTCCAACGATCCGGACGATCGTCAATTAAAAAGCGAATTTTGTTAAGGACCTGGTTTTTCGGCCCCCAAATTCCAGCACCTGCGAAAATGCGTCCGGGAGCGACATGAAAATAGAAGCCGGGGGCGTGAACATCTTTTCCAAACTCATGTCGGAACTGTATTCCAAGATTTGTTTTAAAAGGCGTCTTGTTTTTTGAAAACCTTGTATCTCGATAAACGCGCATGATTGATCCACCAGAACGCTTGGCAACCGCGGAAAAATGCTTTGAAACTTTTCGAAGCGGGCCCGCCATCGCCTCAACAAATTCCATCGCGGGCTCGAGAACGCTCGCCTCATAACGAGGCTTGTTTTCCCGAAACCAGTCACGGTCATTGTTGTCGGCCAATTCAGCCAGAAACGGAAGCGTCTCCTCGGGAAAACCGTTGAACATCTTATTCCTATTCTCACGTTAATCTGGTGGTTGCATCTGGTGGTTGCACATCAGTTGAATTTACGGCGGAGAAATCCTTGTCCCGCCGTTTCGGCGTAGAACTGAAGAGATTCCCGTCAATAAGTTCCCTCGATGACCGCATACCTGATAAATTCTAAACCAAAATTCTCTTACCTCTCCAAACAGTCTAAGCGGCAAATCGCCCACTTGGACGCTGAGTTGGTGAAAATGAATGCCACAATCTGAGTCCAGCGGTAAGCAACCTCAATTTTACACCTTCCCAACTGATTAAATTGAGCCGTTTAATGGCCTAGCTTCTTCAAATACGCCTTTGCCAAATCGTTCGGAATTGCGATATTAGGTTCCTTGAACAAAACGTTCTTTGACCCACACCGCCTGAACCCTGCGTTCAGCAATTTCAGACAGACCCAAATCAGCGGTTGCAAATCACCATTTACCTCTTAGAGGATTCTTTTCGTGCTAAGAACTCATACCTGCGGCGAATTAACCATCGAGAACGTTGGACAGACGGCCACTTTGTGCGGCTGGGTAGACACCATCCGTGACTTTGGTGGGGTTACATTTATCGACTTGCGTGATCGCTATGGCCGCACTCAAGTTGTGTTCAACCCGGATTCCACTCCGGAAGTACTCGCCGAAATGGGGAAGCTCAAGAATGAGTATGTTATTAAGGTAATTGGCAAAGTTCGACCTCGGCCCGATGGTCAGAGTAACCAGAAGCTCTCAACCGGGGAAATCGAATTTGTCGTCAGCGATCTGGAAATTCTCAACGCCTGCAAAACGCCCCCGTTCGTCCCGGGTCAAAAGGATGTTCCGGGAGAGGATCTTCGCCTCAAACACCGCTACTTAGATTTGCGCCGAGAGAAGATGCTGAATACACTTCAATTGCGAAGCCGCATCATCAAGACCATGCGTGACTACTGCGCAGATAACGATTTCATCGATATCGAAACTCCGATTTTAGGCCGCAGTACTCCCGAAGGGGCAAGGGATTATCTCGTCCCCAGCCGAGTATTCAAGGGAGAGTTTTACGCACTCCCCCAGTCGCCTCAAATTTACAAACAGATCATGATGATCGCCGGCTACGATCGCTACATTCAGGTTGCCCGGTGTTTCCGCGATGAAGACCTTCGTGCTGATCGCCAACCTGAATTTACTCAATTGGATTTAGAAATGTCGTTCGTCGATTCCGACGATGTCATCGGCATGATTGACGGCATGATGCAACGACTTGCCAAAGAAATTTTGGGGCTCGACCTACAACTTCCGCTGCAGCGATTGACCTACGATGAAGCGATGACCCGATTTGGGCACGATGCACCGGACCTTAGGTTCGGCATGGAGATTGTCGACATTACCGACTTGGCGTCGACGTGCGGTTTCGGTGTCTTCAAGAGCACCGCCGAGGCTGGGAAATTCGTCCGTGGTGTCAACGCCAAAGGCGCAGCTCCCAAGTATTCGAGAAAACGGATCGACGAATTGACCAACATAGTCAAAGATGACTTTGGTGCGAAAGGCCTGGCATGGTTCCGGTGTGAAGAGGATGGTTCACTATTTTCACCAATTGCTAAATTCTTCACCGAAGAAGAACTCGCAGATCTAAAAACCAGATTCGATGCAGAGGCGGGAGATCTGTTACTGTTGATCGCCGATACGTGGGACATCAGCTGCAAAGGACTTTACTCTATTCGAAAACGAATGGGAGTTGAATTAGAACTTTACGACCCCAAAGAAATGCATTTTTCCTGGGTAGTTGAATTTCCAATGTTCGAGCGTGGCGATGAAACAGAACGCTGGACTGCGATGCACCATCCATTTACCGCCCCTCGCGACCAGGACCTTGACCAACTTGATAGCGACGCCGGAAAAGCTCGAGCAAAAGCCTATGACCTCGTTATCAACGGATATGAAGCGGGCGGGGGAACCATTCGAATTCACGACAGTGGAATTCAGCAAAAAGTATTCGGACTGCTCGGACTCGACGAAGCATCGGCTCAAGAGCGATTTGGCTTTTTACTCGATGCATTGAAATATGGCGCTCCTCCACACGGGGGTATTGCCCTCGGAATCGATCGGGTCGTCATGTTATTCGCTGGGCTCGACAACATTCGTGATTGCATTGCATTCCCGAAAACCCAAAAAGCGTACGACATGATGACTGAAGCACCCAATGTCGTTGAAGACCTGCAACTGGAGGATTTAGGAATTGAAATCTCTAAATCAGCAGGAAATAAGGAAACCGACAGTGAAGAGCTAAGCAACGGTACGGGATAACGAGACCACCGAATCGATCCTGGGCACAATCAATCGCTTTTATGCGGTCAGCACCCAATTCGATTAAGAACGGGCGACCAAACGGGCGACGCTATTGGCGGTGATCATCAGCGGAGGCAGTACGTTTACGACAAGCTTGAACAGGATATATAAAAGGGAGGAACCTGCTTGAAAGTAAAACCCCACCTCGGCACAGGCTAGAATTAATCCAATCGCCGCTGCACCTCCTTGAATCATCCACGGCCAAAAATAAAGTTGAGATTTTACCATCTCAACGATTGCCAACACGAATGTGAGAAGCAGAGTACTGCTGAGCACAAAACAGACCACCATGTTAGTGACATGCAACGTCGCCGGCAATGAAACCAACACCGCCGCATCCGCAGAATTCTCAGCGGCAACCGCAGCAGCGGCGTAAGCACCGGATATCAAAAAGCGATAACCAAAACCAAAGGCGTAGATCGGCCCGAGGATCAAAGACAAGATTAGGCCAGTCAACGACAACAGGAATGAACTAGAACCGTTTGTCTTTACCTGTTTCTTCGGCCTCCCCTGCACCAATTTTTTTTGTGCGCGAATCACACCGCTGCTCGGTAGCGGAATCGGTTCTTCTGACAAACCTGAATCAATGCTATCGAGCAACTCATCTGGAATTTGCGAAGAAACAGTTCGGGATTCCTCCGCTTCAGAACGACTTAACTCAGTTGAACCGACCGGAACTCCCGGCCGCAAATCACCACTCGCCCCTTGCTGGGCCACCGTCCGAGACGGGGCATCATCAGGGATCGGTGACGGAAAAGGGAAAGCTTCCAACTCTACACTTTCATCGGACGCTGGATTAACGCCCTCAGATATTGGCGATTGAATTTCGTTGGAAGGCGAAGGAGCGTCTTCTCGATTTGGATCGAAAGGATCAAATTTCGGCAGAAGATCAAACGCCGCCCGGTCTCGATTGGAGCGATTCAACTTGGCAGCCTCTGCCGCTTTCCGCTTCATCTCCCTCTTTTTCCGAATGATATCGCCAAATTCTTCGTTTTTGTCCTCTTTCGATCCCAAACGAAATATAAACCCACATTTACATTTCACCTTGAACCCGACCATGCCGCTTTTTACGCGTTCATGGAGTTTCCCACATTGGGGGCATGAAAAGGAAAGGGTAGCCATGCTGAATCGCTCTCTAACTTAGAGCACCCATCTCGGTAAAGGGGATCAAAATCGGTTTCAAAAACGCTAGCACAGAGTATATCTAAAGAAATCTCAAAAAACACAGACCAGCACACCAATTTCAAAATAACTCGCGTAATGTATTACAAACCCAAGAGGCCCATTTCCAAGGCTTCGCCCCGCAAACGATGGCCGAACTTCAACAAATCTGGCTACATCATCCAACTTAATAGCGACACAGCTTGTAGCTCGCTAGCGAAGATAATGCCCCAACAGATCAAATTGATCTGTCATCACGAACCCAAAAAGCCTATTAACGGCGACGTTTCAATTGTGTGACGAATCTTCGCGACGAGAGAATAATGAGAAATATCGCAAGGTATAGCCTGCTGTTAATCACCTGTTTCGCACTCTTACTTTTATCGCCGACGATTGGGTCTGGCGACGACTTTTTACCGGAATCATTTACTGACGCCCAGTTCATCGAGTATGAAAGACAACTCAATGCACTGCTGAAGACACGAGCTGACGAAGAGAAGAAGTTTGTAAATCAGATCGTAATGCAAGTAAAACTCGGAAAAATACCCTCTCGATTGGTTAGCACCAGCTACCAATGGGGGCGAACCAAACGGCCAAATACAAACTACCCCTTCATCTATTTCGAAAAAGTGATTCGTATCCAAGCCAAGGCGATGAAACTCGAAAAAGAGATCCCCCCCTTCGACTATTCGATCTACAAATCGGATGGCCAGTCGCAAGAATCTTCAAAATCCGCCGCCTCTCAAGAGGCAACCACCAAGCGATCGTTATTTAAACTCCGACCCAGCAATCGCTAAACCGACAGCACTAAACTTCTCAACGAGCCACCACACAGAAGATAGGTACTATAGGGCCCCCTGGGAATACAAGCTGTTCTTTCGGGCAGTGATAATAGTACTTATTATTCCTTAGGTTCAGGCCGATCCAATTTTGCAGACACCACAACTGCGCCGGAATAGGTTTGGAGGCTCCCGTGAGGAAGTTAACGTTTTTTGCATCGCTCGTCGTTTTTTTAGCGAACGCCACTTTTGTACTTCAGGCGAACGCACAATCGCCCATGAGTGTGGCGAAGGACTCGCGTTGGACAGTAGAGTTTGGTGCGAAGGCTTATGATCGCCCGGGAGATGATTTGGCACTGCCATTGATCACCGACGAGATCACGCTCGCACCTCTGTTCGATTCAACTCAAGCCTCTGATTTGGGTAACACCGTCGGAGCCGAAGTTAAATTCTCGTTTGTCACTCCTGTCGGCAAAGAACTGGAAATTCGTTCCATTCTAGCCAGTTGGGACGAGGCCTATGAATTCGAAGGCGACAACCTCCAGTCACCGTTTTTCCCCTCGCCGGACCTAATTCCAACGACGGTCAATTATGATTACGAGTCTGACTATTTCAGTATTGAAGTAATGAGACGGCAAAATATCTCACCCGGCGTCACCTTGATGTTTGGGCCACGATTTGTATCCACCAGAGATCGCGTCAAGCTTGGCGGATCGATTTCTATCGATCCTGGCGACGGAACAACGGTTGATTTCACTCAAACACAAACGACTGAAGCAACCAATGCACTGATCGGACTTCAAACCGGGCTCGAGTTAAATATCCCGATGAACCGTTACTTCTATGTCAACAGCTTCATTCGAGCCGGTGGTTACATGAATCCAACCGAAGTGACTACATCTGTCTCCGACACCGTTTCCACCGTCGAAACCCAAACGAGTCAAACGAAGTCAACCGGATCGTTTCTTGGTGAAGTCGGCGGTCGACTTTACGTAGACATTGTTCCCAACAGTGTTTCATCCTACGTCGGTTACGAAGCAACCTGGATCGACGGCGTGGCCTTAGCACCCGCTCAGTTGATCACTACGGGAGCAACTGGAATTCAAACCGGTAACACACCATTCTTCCACGCCATTTCCTTCGGATTGAACTTCAACTATTAACGGAGCACCCGACGAGCTCTGTCAACGGCACAGCCAATATCTCAAAAGGGGAATCGACATCGGTTCCCCTTTTTTTATTTCAACAACACCGGCCCTAATCAGCGCCGCCGATTGCCCCTAACACCTGAGATCTAATCACGATTTCCCATTTGCCTTGATCATGACAGTTCTCCATCCCACAGCACAAATGATTCGATGCCCTAGGACGCATATTCTTTTCCAATAAAAAAACCGGCCCCGTGCGAGAACACAAGGCCGGCATTTAGATTTCTAATTAATCAATAAGTGATTAATCACTTCGCGCTGATCACGTACTGTGCGTCCAACCACTTTTGAACCCGTGTCTGGGCATCAACCAGGTGGGCTTTGGTGTACGCGTCATAGTTATCACTTTCGAGAGCTTTCTGCAGCTTTTCATTAAGCTCGGAAAGCTGTAGTGAAGCCAAATTCGCAATGGGCTTCATCGCAGCACTACCGCCACGTTTCTCAGCACCAAGGTCAAACAACCGCTGCATGTGCTCAGTCTGAAGGTTTCGGCGAAGGCTTGAAATCGCAGGATTGCGCTCCGTGAACTTTCCTTTTGGAGCTTCATCAATCTCCGACCAGATTGCAGCAGAAACCTTATCCAGAATTTCATTGAGTGTGACGGCATCCTGATCAGAAGGAACACGGAACTCATTATCGTAAACACGACGCAGAGTTGTCGGATTCATCAACTGAGACAATACAGACGCTTGAACACCCATCACGCGATCATGAACAGGCCACGCTGGTTCGTTGGTCATTCGCGAGAGGAAGCCACCGAAGTAGTCGGTCGTCATGTGAGCCAACAACTCAGGAGTCAACCCATAACATTCATCAAAGAAAGTATTTGAGATTACAAAATCCAAAGCCGCTCGCTGTCGTTCGACTTCAACCACAACGATTGGCTTTCGCCCATTGGGATCGCCTTTTTTGTCGCGGTTTACATAAGTTCCACCAAGCCAGTTTGACATCATTGAATTTGCTTTGGTTTGCAAACCAAGCGTCATCAAGTAACCCTTACGTGCCTTGGCCCAAGCGTCACCATCTTTGACGAAATTCTCAAGAATCTTCTCTCGATGCATTTTCGCCAACGCGACTTGATCCTGTGCAAACTTCAATGGATCTTTTGCGAAATCGTAACGACGCGCTAGAGGATCCGGTCCATAAGTATCTTCGTCTGTGCAAAACACAAGTTCCGGCTCAGCGACCCGTGAAAGAATCTTTTTCAAATTCTTGTCATCGAGCGTATAGCCGTACTCAATTGCCCACATGTCGTAAGGGCCAACACCGATCATCGCGTAGTCTCCCTGAACCGCACCGTTTTCGACTCGGAAGTTGGTAGGCAGGTAATCCATAACGCTTCCAGCAAGCGGCTTCTTCCCTTTGAAATCTTCACTATTCATCTGCTCCAATTCGTAAACGCTGGAAGCTTTGAAATTGTGACGCAAACCAAGGGTGTGTCCGACTTCGTGTGAAACGAGATCTGCAAGGAGTGGACCAATGAATGACTCAGGCATGCCGTCAAGCATTTGCTCTTTATCTTCATCTGCTTCTTTCTTTGCTTCTTCCTCGCCCTCTTTTTTCTCCTCATCTTTCTTTTCGTCTAGTTGAGCTCGCATCATGGCCATGGTCATGCGCATCAATCCAACATCAAAACCACGTCCCTCGGCGGCCATGCAGGCTCCGTTCACCTGGCTCTGACGACCGGCGATACCATCCATCGGCTCATCACCCATCAACCGGGTCTTCAGTTCCCACTGGCTATCCGCCTGCCCTGCCATCTTGGCCTGATGAGCTAATTGTTGACGAATAAAATCCCGCTCGGAAGGATCTGCCATTCTAATTCGAGGATCCCACTCTGGATGCTTCTCGAACCAAGCCAGCGTTTCCGGAGTCATTCCGTCCATCACAATCTTAGGCATCAGTTCAGAAAACTGATCTTCGAACACGCGAATCCAACCATCCGTCAAGACGATATCCGCGTCTAGGATTTCGCCCGTCAGAGGATTTGCGCGACTCGGTCCAATCGCAGTGCTGACATTATTGTTCAGCCAACGGACAAAATTATACCGCACGTCTTCCGGATCCAGGTCAATATGCTGATTGGTAGTCTTGTCCTGCTGTCGAACCTCAATTGCATCGATAATGCCGATTTGCTCGAACGCTTTATTCCAATTCAAAATTCCCTTACGAACCCAGCGGCGGTAGCGTACCGGCGTGGTGTGCTCGATATAAAATACGATCGGTTGCTTTGGCGGACTAAGCTTTAGCTTCGGATCTCGTTTCTCGAGATGCCATCGATTGACGTAACGGACATCAGTATCATCACCCTCGTACTTGCCGTAATCGCTGTAGGAGGTTGTGAAGTAACCAATTCGCTGGTCAGCCATTCTTGGTTTGAAAGTCGGCGTGCCCTGAATTTTACTGATCGAATAATGAAGCGTTTTTAAATTTCCGTTCGACATGGGGACTTCGAATGCCACTTCGATATTGCTTGGAAACGCTTTCGCTTTTTTGATCGTCAAAAGAGATGACTGCGGCGAAACTCCGGAACCAAAGAACACCCGGGCGTTTCCAACGAGCAACGCATCAAGATCAATGACCGGACCACCGCCTTTAGCCATTGTCAAAATCGGAAGACTGAGCAAAACCTTATCGGTAAACAAACGATCTACCGAAGACCTAGACTCTTCGTCCGATCCCTTAATCGAGAGATTTTCTTGGATCAAAGCGACCTTTTTGCCGTATTGCTTCCAGTAAACATAAAAAGCATCGGACTGCAAACCAGCAAAGACTTCTCCACCGGCTACGGTTGGAGCGATAAAGTGCCGCGTTTTCGAACTTGCGAAATCCTTCGGCAGTTGAGCCAGCATGTTTCCATCTTTTGGATTCTTCCAAAGTTTGAAAAACGGTGTCGTTCCATCCTGCACCTTAATCTCAGTGAAACCCTCTGTGATTTTCTCAATGGGTGGAAAATCTGGCTTGGCCGGCGGCTTCGTTGCAGGCTTGGGGGTAGTGGCGGGAACCTGGGCTGTTACGCTTTCATTAACCGCAATGGTTGCGATTACGAGCGTACATAGCACTAGGCTTAAAAAGCGAAGGCGTTGCATGAAGTTACTCCTGATGACTGGAACTGAATGTGTTCAGATTAAAAATTAATAAGGTTCAGCAACAAAGCTGATCGCACGTTTCTCTCATACCTGCTCATTGTATTCGACCCGCGAGTTTCTTGAATGCCATCGGCGATCTCAATTGCGAACCCGATCAACGAGTGAACGAATTTCTCCGACAGGGTCGGTAGTATCTTCTAATACGAGCATACGCGTTTAACTGGGAAAAAGGTTCGTTTCTTAAGGATAGGTCAGGAATCAAATGGTGCTGAACCATCTGTCCAGTTGTGGCCAGTTATCGGCCCCGACGGGTGCCATACTGGCTCAACACAAATCGCGTGCACGACTAATAAAGTGGGAATTACCGTTAAAAATGGCATCTCGTCCAAATACCGCTCATAATTTGGATTCCCCACGCGAAGCGGCACAAGCAAGTTCAGCGAGAAGATAGCGATCGCAACTGCAAAACGTACTTGCTTCTACACCTTCTCAACCTCGTCGGTTGGAAAGCAAACTGCTATACTGGTTGAAATCCCCGCAAGGGAACCAAGCCTGACATCAACCACGATGTGGGCAGGAGAGAAAGATCGAAAAGTTGTTAATTATCTTACGTTCTTTTGAAACCAAACGATCGATTGCTGTGTATGTTTCCGCAGTTATCACTTTTTGTTTACCACCGGAAACCCCACCGTTTGGTATCCTGACACGGGGGCGATCAAGCGTTTGAAATTATAAACGAGTTATCTTTTCAACCGCTTTCAGAAATCTCCAGCTTAACTTTAAATATTCCTCACGATGAAATAACAAATGCCCCTTGGATTCGAAATCGGATTTGACCGTCCTTGGTTTTTATTGCTGTTAGTTATCATTCCAGTCATGTGGGCCTTCAGCTTTAACAGTCTGGCAGGACTCGGACGCGGGCGTTGTGTTTTAGCGCTGGCATTTCGCTCACTGGTCGTGACTCTCGTCGTTTTCGCAATCGCTGATGCTAAGTGGCAACGTTCGACTGATCGCCTAACGGTTCTGTACCTCTTGGACCAGAGTGAGAGTATTTCCGTCGCGAAGCGAAAACTAATGCTCGACTTCGCTTATGAGTCGGTCAAACAACATCGTCGAGATTTCAAAAAAGATAAAGCCGGCGTTATCGTTTTTGGTGGTAACGCAAAAATTGAATCGGCTCCTCACGACGGCGAAATTCCATCGATTGGAAAAATTGAATCCAACATTGGACTTGAAACCGGCGCAACGAATTTGGCCTCCGCATTGAAACTGGCAAACGCATCTTTTCCTGAAGATACAGCGAGGCGGGTTGTCATCATTTCGGACGGAAACCAAAACAACGGTGATGCCATCGAGGTGGCCCAGAAAATGGCTGATGACGGGATCGGAATTGATGTTGTGCCGGTAGAACTGATTCCTGGCGCCGAAGTTTCCGTTGAAAAAGTTGTAATTCCAATGGATGTTCGCAAGGGCCAGAAATTTGATACCCGCGTTGTTATCAATAATGAAGCGCCTAACGGCGAAATGGTTTCCGGAAAATTGAGGCTGACGAGAAAAACCGCTCAAAACGAAGAATTAGTTGACGAACAGGAGATCTCACTCGAGCCGGGCAAGACTATCGTCGGATTCACGTCCCAGCTAGACCGATCCGCTGTTTACACGACCGAGGCCGTTTTTATCCCCAACCCTGGTGAGAATGACGCCATCTCACAAAACAATACTGCCTCAGCCTTCACTCAAGTGCGCGGTAAAGGAAAGGTGCTATTAATAGAAGATGCCTTTCACCCCGGTGAGTTCTTGCATCTTGTTGAAAGACTGCAACTCAATGCAATCGAAGTCGACGTCATCCCATCCAGTAATTTATTTACAACACCAGCAGAACTGCTCCAATACGATTCCGTCATCTTGGCAAACCTGCCCCGGGCTTCGAGCGATGAAAACTCCAACGGAGAAATCCAATCCTTCAGCGACGCACAGATTCAAATGCTCGTTGACAATTGCGAGCACATGGGGTGCGGCATTGTGATGTTAGGCGGAGATCGCGCCTTCGGTGCGGGTGGCTGGTCGAACACACCGCTTGAGGAAGCCATGCCCGTGGATTTCCAAATCAAAAATGACAAAGTTTCAGCGGTTGGTGCATTGGCCTTAATGATGCATGCCTCCGAGATGGCTGACGGCAATTACTGGCAGGTCAAAATTGGCGAAGAAGCAATCAAAGTCCTCGGCCCCATGGATTATTGTGGTGTCATTGACTGGAAAGATTTTGGCGGCACACCTCGGTGGCTCTGGAAAATGCCCACGGGTATTGACCGAATCTTCGGAAACCGCAACAAGATGCTCGCCTTAATAAATCGTATGCGCCCAGGTGACATGCCTGACTTCAATGCTCCAATGAGAGTGATGCTCAATGGACTGGTCAAAGTAAACGCATCAATGAAGCATGTGATCATTATTAGTGATGGTGATCCAACCCCTCCGACTGCAGGTCTTCTGCAAAAATTTATCGATGCCAATATTAAGATCACGACCGTCGCGGTTGGAACCCATGGCCCGGCAGGCAGCAGCCCACTCCAGAAAATCGCAAACCGGACGGGCGGTAAATATTATGTCGTGAAAAACCCTAAAGCCCTTCCAAAAATCTATCAACGCGAAGCTCGACGTGTTGCTAAACCAGTCATTAAAGAATCTCAAGCCGGGATGAGAGTCGTTGGAGTGGCTGGAACGAGCGATCATGAAATCATTCGGGGAATTGATGTTAGTCAACTTCCGCCCTTTCTCGGCTATGTGATGACGACGCGTAAAAATAGTAATCTGGTTGAGCAACTTGCCATCTCAAACGACCCGGCCAATGACGGCGGAGAAAACTCGACGTTGCTCGCCTCATGGAGGTATGGCAATGGGCGCACCATCGCCTTTACCAGCGACGCTGGTAAAAAATGGACAACTCAATGGTTTAATACCGAAGTCTACGATAAGTTTTTCGTTCAAATGATTAGACACTCGATGCGTCCAATTACTGAGAACGCAAATTTTTCGGTCTCCTCAGAATTAAAGGATGGCGTGGCGAGAATTGTTGTCACCGCCCTCGATGAGAATGAAGATCTAATTAACTTCCTGAATCTTTCCGGAACAGGAATCAAGAACTCGGAAAACACCTCTGAAACGGAAACGGTTAATCTAGAGTTCAACCAGGTGGGTCCGGGGCGATATGTCGCTGAACATCCTGTCGAAGGAACCGGCAACCTTCTCTACACGATATTCCCCGGAGATGGTTACGAGCGGCTCAATGCAGGAATTAATATCCCGTATTCAACCGAATTCTCGGACCGGCAATCCAACACACCGCTCCTCGAATCGCTTAGTCAGTTGACGCCTCGGGGCGGGAAACCGGGGGTAACTCTCGGAAAATTACCGGAACCACGACCTGAGTGGTTCAACTCGGGAGAGCTAAACAAACAGGGACGAACGGCGCTGAGCGAATCAATCACCACCAACACATTCCGGCCCACGCTTTCTGCGGCGATCGGAATTCAAGACATTTGGCCCTGGCTTTTGGTCATTTGCGGAACAGCGTTCTTTTCGGATGTTTTCGTCCGCCGCGTCTCAGCGCCTCCATTGGCGATCATTTGTTGCTTTGCGGTCGTCTTTTCTACTATCGGACTTATCGCGCTTGCAATACCCACAATCATCGAACGGGGATTTCAAGTTGAAATGCCGATCGTCGATTGGTGGACAATTGCGGCAGTCATTGCGTTACTAACGGTTTACGCGGCCTTTTATCTTTCATTCTTCGTTACCTCCGATTGGTTCACGGAACGCTTCGCGTCGGTGAAGCAAAAACTTTTCCGTCGCACCACTGAGACGGCTGCCGTAAGCATTGACCGTTTAAAAAGTAGAAAAGCAGAAATTGAAAAGGGAATTGAATCGCGTAGAGCAACCACAAAATTCGTCCCCGAAGATGAAACAAAACTGAGCGGAGGCAAAAAGCTTGAGGAAATCATTGCGAGTGAAATTGAAAAGACCCCCGCAAGGCCTCCAAAAATTAAACGCGACAATCTCGACGCCGATGAATCTATTTCCTATACATCCCGCCTACTCGATGCGAAACGCAAAGTAAAACATCAGCAACGTAAAACAGACGAATAAACCACGGATGTTAATTCATTTTTACACCGAAATGAATCAGCGATTCCATTGAAAACCGACTCAAACCAGACAATTACATTTTAGCTCTCAGGAAATCTGAAAACGATGAACGACGAATTGCAATTCCAGGAACAAGCCGAGAAATTCCGCGAACGTTACCAACAAATTAAAGACGAACTCGGAAAAGTGATCGTTGGACATGATGAGATCATTCACGGCGTTTTGACCTGCATGATGATCGGCGGTCATTGTCTTCTCGAAGGTGCACCGGGTTTGGGCAAGACTCTTCTGGTTTCGACGCTCTCCAAAGCGCTGAACCTCCAATCTAACCGGATCCAGTTTACTCCGGATTTGATGCCGGCAGATATCCTCGGAACGAACATGGTCGTTGAAACCCCCGATGGCGGGCGAGAGTTTCAATTCCAAAAAGGACCTATTTTCACGCAAATCTGCCTAGCGGATGAAATCAATCGCGCTACGCCGAAAACCCAATCGGCCATGCTCGAGACCATGCAGGAGGGAACCGTTACCGTCGCTGGAAAACGCTACGTTCTCGACAAACCTTTCTTTGTTCTAGCAACACAAAACCCGATCGAACAGGAAGGAACCTACCCTCTTCCCGAGGCCCAGCTAGATCGTTTCCTGTTCAAACTCGTCGTCGGATATTCCAACCGTGAAGAACTGGCCACCATTCTTGATCGCACGACCAAAGGAGTCTCAATTCAACCGGACACCGTAATGGATGGCCGGGAAATTCAGGAATGGCAGCAACTCGTTCGGAAAGTCATCCTGGCGGATCACCTGCAGGACTACATCGTCCGATTGAATTTAGCCACACACCCCGAAGGAGAATTTGCGCCAAAGGTAACCAATGATTACCTTCGCTGGGGTGCGAGTCCCCGTGGCGCTCAGACCGTTGCTTTGGCATCTAAGGTCCGTGCATTATTGGCCGGCCGATTCAATGTGAGCTTCGAAGATATTCGCCGTGCTTATCTTCCCGCCATGCGGCATCGCGTCGTCCCCAATTTTGAAGCGCAAGCGGAAGGCATCACTTCAGATCAAGTTCTACTGGAAATCCTTGATCAGGTTCCACAAAAACTTGACGATTAACCCCTGCTTTCGAAGTTCTCTTCGCACTTAGATCAACGGAAAACTATGGCCAAGCTAGTCCCTCCCAAAAAAAATTCGCAAGACGAACCTCTATTGAGCCCAGCACTGTTAGCTCAATTAGAGCGGATGGAACTTGTGAGCCGGAAAATATTTCGCGGGCGCATGAAAGGTGAACGGCGAAGTAAACGAAAAGGACAGAGCGTTGAATTTGCTGATTTCCGTAATTATGTCGCTGGAGACGATCTCCGATTCATCGACTGGAATATGTACGCACGTCTCGACAAGTTATTCCTTAAATTGTTTATGGAAGAGGAAGATCTTCATTTTTATACGCTAATTGACGTCAGCCCCTCCATGCAGTTTGGCAATCCAACTAAGTTTCAGTATGCCAAACAACTGGCGGGAGCTCTTGGTTACATTGGGCTTTGTCGGGCCGACCGTGTCAAAATTGAAGCCCTCGATGGATCGCGAAACAGCAACGCTCCCACACTTCGCGGCAGATCTAGCCTGTGGCAACTTGTTGATCACCTTGAACGCATGGAGTCAAAATCGACCGTCTCCATGACCGAGGCGGTGAAAGCATTTTGTTTGCGTAATACAGGAAAAGGAATTCTGGTTCTGATCACCGATTTGATGGATAAATCCGGGTACGAAGAAGCACTTAAATATCTCGTTGCCAGAGACCTCGACATTTATCTAATTCACGTCTTATCCCAGGAAGAAATTGATCCCGACATCAATGGCGACCTTAAACTGGTCGACTGCGAAGACCAGGATATTGCAGAAATTAGCGTCAGCAAGCGCTTGATCGATCGATACAAACAAACACTCGCCTCCTTTATCGAACAGGCGCGCGACTTTAGTTCTCGTCGAGGAATCGTCTATACCATGACCAGCACCGAGCGATCGGTCGACCGCCTCGTTTCTCGTTATCTTCGACAGCGGGGATTAGTTCGGTGAATTTTATCAATATGCTGACTTGGTATCAGTGGCTTATCCTGGGGTTAGTCCCGCCTCTGATTCTGTCCCTTTACTTCCTTAAACTGCGGCGAGTGCCGGTAGAAGTCCCAAGTACCTATCTTTGGACAAAAACGGTCGAAGATATGCACGTGAACAGCATTTGGCAGCGTTTGCGCAATAACCTACTGTTGTGGCTTCAATTACTTGTTGTGTTGATTCTCATGATTGCCTGTTTGAGGCCTGGTTGCACAGGTGAAAAACTCCCCGGTGATCGCTTCATCTTTTTAGTCGATAAATCAGCCAGTATGAGTGCGACCGATACGGAAACCGGAATCTCTCGACTCCAAGATGCGAAAAATCAGATTTACACTTTAATCGACCGCATGAAATCGAATGATGCGGCGATGATCATCACGTTTTCGGATACCGAAGGCGTAGACCAATCCTATACAAAAAACAAAGCGATCTTAAAACGGAAAGTTAAGTCGATCAAACCGACACAACAGGGAAGCGACCTCAACCGCGCCTTGATCGCCGCCACCGGGCTAGCTAACCCGGGTCGCACAAGTGACAAATTAAGTAACACCGACGTTCAGGTCGCCGACGCTCTAGCTGCGACTATGTTTATTTTCAGCGATGGCGCTATTAAAAATGTCAGCAAATACGCACCGGGCGAACTAACAACCATTTATCAACCGGTGGGCGCAGTGAGGCCAGCGAGCAATATCGGAATCACTACCTTCTCAGTAAACGATCAGGTTGATACTGGCGGATCGATCGAAGCCTTCGTAAGACTGCAGAACTCTGGTTTCGAGCCAAAAACGGTTGGCGTGTCATTATTTATTGGTGATCAACTGACCGATGCCGATACGGTGACGGTACCGGGACGAGAGATATCGGAAGACAAACTTTTACTCGGAGCAAACGCCCGACTCGCCGATATCGACCAGTCGCCACCAGGCGGACTTTCACTCAAATTTGATCTTACTTCTGTGGCGGCCGTTCTTGAATCGGCAGCACCCATTCGATTTAAAATTGATGAACCGGATGATTACCTTCTCGACAATGAAGCTTATTGTGTACTCAATCCCGCTCGTCCGACAAACATTTTGGTTGTCACCGACTACAACCCGGCTCTCAAGCTCGCCAGTTCAACGGACCGTCTCAAAAAGATTGCGAACATTGAATTTGCCGAGCGTGAGTTCCTCAAAGACAAGGAATTTAAAACAAACGCGGCACTTGGTGTTTACGATTTGGTCATCTTTGACCAATGCTCTCCAGAGGCAATGCCGGCCTGCAACACCGTCTTTTTTTCTGACTTGCCGCCAGGTGACGAATGGAAGTTCACCAAGGATCTCGAAATAACCCCCATCATTTATACAAACAACTCGCATCCTGTGATGTTCGATGTACAAATGCAGAGTGTGTCGATTCTCAATGGCCAACTTATTGAAGGCCCCAAGGGAAATACGAGCCTAGTCGAATCAATCGATGGGCCAGTCGTTTCAATTGGCCCGCGTTCTGGGTTCGAGGATATCGTGATCGGTTTCCCGATGATTTTATACGAAGAAGATGGAGATACGCCTTACAACACAGACTGGCACAAGAAACCAAGTTTCCCGTTTTTTATGCAAAATGTGATCCGCACGCTAGGAAGTGGCTCCCGATTCAATTCTCTTCGCCCTAACCGCCCAGGCGATTCGGTAAAAATTAAACCACGTTACCCCTACGAAGAAATCGAGGTCAAAAATCCAAAGGGCGGCAGGCAAGCACTTAAGCAACAACCCAATAAGAGTTTCGTTTACAACGAGGCCGATGAGACAGGGATTTACTCAGTTACTGAAAAAGGAAGCAAAGAGGTTGATCAACTATTTGCCGTGAATCTGCTCGACCGTTTAGAAAGCGACATCGCAGTTCGCGACGAACTCCAATTGGGTTATGAAGCGATCAAAGGAAAAGTTAGCCGGGAACCAGCTCGTAGAGATTTTTGGATATTTCTCGCCTTTCTGGCCCTCACCGCCCTTACCGTGGAATGGATCATTTATAACCGCCGCGTATTTATCTAATCGAACGAAAGACTTTCCCTCCGCCTACTAAAACCGAATCCGTTGGAAAGATAAAAGAGGATACTTCCATGCAACATTCATTAGCAATCCGGTACGTCTTCCTGCTGTTAGTCTTCTCATGCCTTCTTTCCAGCAGTTCAGGTTACGGATTCGAATCTCCTGACGCCAACGAAATTTCCAGCGTTCACTCCAGCAAATTGTCAAACTTAAAAGACATTAAGAAACAAAAACTTACGGTTGCTCCCCAGCTTTCAACCCAGAAGATTTTCCCGAACCTCGAATCTCTAATTACTCAACTGCAACGATTTTCGGAACTCAATCTGATATCTCAAAAGCTGATGCCTTGGATTTATCTGAATTCCTCAGAGTCGATGGTAGCAGATTTCGAAACGACGCTTACTCAACTGGAAGTCGCAGACACCTACCTACAGAGTGCGATGTATGGAGCCTTTGTAAACAACGACCTCGCAGGCATGTCACCTAAAATTAAACATGCCGCCGAAAAACTCGACCTTGCGGAATTTACACTTAAGCTGTTATTGGAGATCGTAGACGCCAGACTATGATTCATTTACTTGGCGGCGTTTCCAGAATTCGATCATCATCTGCCATTTGTCGTATCCATTGCGTCAGTAACTCAACAGCTTTGGCATCGATTCGGTTGCTTCCTGTCCCCGGCATTCTCCCCTGCCCCAACGTTTCAACACGATGCACCAATAGGGATCGCTCCGGCTCCCCCTTTGCAATGATCTTCGCATCGGCAACACCAAGATCTCCCTGTGCGGGTAATACTTCGATCGTTTTGGTTTCCTGTAAGGGCGTATCAAACTGCAAGTCAATCGTCGCATTACCAGAACCGTTCGGTCGATGACACATTGCACAGTTTACATCGAGCCACACGCGAGACCGCTGCTCAAGTGAAAATTGATCGTCATAGGGCGAACAAAAAGCTGCTTGCTTATCCCATTGAATATCCCCGGGTGCCGATAATATTCCGTTCTCTATCCACTCCGAAATTTGGTGCTTTCCTGACTTTCCCTTCCGATTCAACTGTCGAGTCGACAATCCCAACACGTACCCCGCACTATCCACGTGACAGCTGGCACACTCTGATGCTGACGGAGCGTGCCACGAATGAACAGCAGATGAGCTCCAATATTCAAACTGTTTACCGCCGGTTAACAGCTCAGCATCGTTTCCCTGTTTATCCCAAACGTAGGTAGCAGCTTCCCAGCCATCAGAAGTTCGTTTGATTAATCGCGTCTCGAACAATTTCACATTTCGCCTCGATTTCACATGGAAATTCTTTACAACGGTCGCGCCGACCGGAACCTCCCACGTACCTGATTCTCGGTAAACCAGTTGACTGCCTTCAGGCAGCTGGAAGAAACGTGTTTTCTGGGCATCGTCTGACCAGAAAGGAGCATTTACCTCATAAGGAATCAAATCTGCGGCTGGCTCTTTTGTTTTCATCGACGCGAACAAACCTGTTTCAGACAACAGCTGAGGCCAATCCGCAAACGTATTTTCTGGCGTGGAGGTCGCGACGATGCGGTAAATCCCCCCATCGAAACTCAACAAATAAACTTCACCTTGATCGTCTTCTCCAAACGACGCAATACTTCGCCCCGTCCTCCGAACCAGCTGAGTGTCGAAATGACCATTAGAATCTCTGGTAGTTTTCCAGAGGTTCCCGGTCATGTAATCTCCGAAAAAATAGGCTCCCGCGAGTTCAGGAAAACGAGTTCCCCGGTAGACATTTCCTCCAGTGACCGAACCTCCCCACTGATGACCATAGGTAGCGACCGGGGGTGCATGGGGCATGGAAGCTAATTGAGTTTTGACTTCGAAATCGTCATTTGCCTCAAATCGATTCCATCCGTAGTTACCCCCTTTTTCAATTATATTTACTTCCTCAGTACGCGCTTGCCCAACATCTGCCGCCCAGAGCTCGCCCGTTTTTCGGTCGAAAGAAAATCGCCAAACATTCCGCAATCCGCAGGCAAAAAGTTCCGGAGCCGCTTCCGGCACTTTCAGAAAAGGATTATCAGGCGGAATACGATAAGGTTGAGTTGGTCCCTTTGCATCAACATCAATGCGATTGATTCCACCTAGCATTGTTTTTAGATTCTGCCCATTTCCGAGCGGATCATCTTTGTAACCGCCATCACCTAAAGAAAAATACAAATATCCGTCTTTCCCAAACGCCATCGCTCCGCCGTTGTGATTTGGATACGGCTGAGGAATGGTTAAGAGAATCTCCTCTGAATCAGGAAGTACAAGATCTGGATTATCTGAAACGGTAAATCTTGAAATTACATTCGACGCTACCTCTTTTTCACCTGTGCGATGCGCGTTGGAGGAATAATGGCAAAAAAGTTGGCCATTGTTTTTAAAATCCGGGTGGAAAGCAAAACCAATCAATCCCTCTTCGTTACCACGGCGACTTACCAGATGGCGAATGTCAAGGAACACCTGACTCGTGGGGTTATCTTCCTTTTGCGAAAACCATCGAACCACCCCTCCTTGCTCAACTACGAAAATTCTTCCGCTCCCATCCCCGGCGCCGGTCAAATAGATTGGACGATGAAACCGCAATTGAGAATAAGCTCTTTCAATGTCAACGAACTGACGCAGGCTGGAGTCGTCCACCTGTTGCGCCCCACCTGGCTGATTGGCAACTTTAGTACTCCCCTGAACACGAAATCTTGTCTCGCCGCTTATTTCTTGCTGAAAGAAAACGAAAAACACGACTATAAAAATTGCTTTTAACATCATTTAAAATCTCAATAGCAAACATGGATCGGCACAACGCCAAGAGAAATCACTCAGTAGCTTTGCCGTTAAAATAGTATTTTTAAAACCTTTTTTCAAAGCCTTGTTTGGCATTGCCCACTCGAATCCTCAATAATAACAGAAATGGACTACCGCGCTGTCAAAAGGTTCCTCATACTGAAGCAAAACGGGGATTCCTCGATGCCAGCTCCAACATGATCTATCTGAAAGAGTTTCGATGAAACAAGTTTATCGGTTGACAACATTTGCTTTACTTTCTTTATTCACAGCGACAACCGTACATTCCGACGAAGGGATGTACCCGATCAGCGAGATTGCCAGGCTAAACTTGTCTAAAAAAGGACTGCAGCTTACCGCCTTGGAGTTGTTTAATCCGAACGAAACCTGCCTGATTGACGGTATTTGTCGCGTCAATGGCTGTACAGGTTCTTTTGTTTCGCCTGAAGGGCTAATCATTACCAATCACCACTGTGCCTATCGGGCGATCCAGTCGGCCAGTACGACGAAAAATGACTACTTGAAAAATGGGTTTCAGGCCAAAACGAAAGCAACGGAAATTCCCGCCGCTGGTTATACGGTTCGCGTCACTGAAGCTTTTTCCGATGTTTCCACCGAAGTACTTAGCGTTGCTAAAGCTGACATGTCGTTTGTCGATCGAAGCAAAGCCATCTCGCGAAAACGGAAATTAATCGAAAAACGGGCAGAAGAAAATAACCCGGGCATGCGAGCGGAAGTCGCTGAAATGTTTACCGGCAAAACTTACGTACTGTTTCTCTATACCTACATTAAAGATGTTCGACTTGTTTTTGCCCCTCCTTCCTCCATCGGCAATTTTGGGGGAGATGTGGACAACTGGGAATGGCCGAGACACACCGGTGATTTCTCTTTCATGAGAGCCTACGTTGCGCCCGACGGTTCCACTGCCGACTATTCACCTGACAACGTGCCTTACCAACCCAAGCGATTTATCCAGGTCGCTCCGCAAGGGGCAAACGAGGGCGACTACGTAATGCTGCTCGGCTATCCTGGCCGAACGGCTCGACATAAAACATCGAGCTTTCTAGCTTTCGAACAAGATGTTCGCTTGCCGTACATTGTCGATCTTTACGGACGGCAAATTAATACGATGGAAAAAGCAGGCGAACAAGATCGCGCCGTCGCCTTAACATTGCTTTCCAGAATCAAGAGCCTCGCCAATACCGAAAAAAGGTCACGTGGACAGTTAAAAGGGCTAACTCGCAAACAAATTGTCGAAAAACGTGCCGCCGAGGAGCAGAAGCTACAGGCGTATATCGATGCGGATCCGGTTCGCAAAGCCACATATGGAAAGCTGCTCAGTAACATTGACTCGGTCTACCAGAAGATGAGCGAGACTGCGGCTGCGGAAGCGAACTTTCAAAATCTTCGAAGCACCAGCCAACTGTTGCGGTTGGCATTTACGATTTACGATGCCGCTCACGAGCGCAAAAAACCTGATCTTGAGCGCGAATCAGCCTATATGGATAGAAATTTTTCACAAACCGTTTCCCGCCTAATGATGATCCAAAAGGATTTGAATCTTGACGTTGATCAGTCTTTACTGGCTCAGCTTCTTGAGCGAATGAAAAATGACGCCATGGAAGTCCCCGCCCTCGATGGACTTGAGCTGGACGATCTGTACAGCGAAACCCAACTCAAGGATCCAAAATTCCTGCAGAGTTGCCTTAACCAGACCATCGAACAATTAAACGCAAACTCTGATCCGTTCATTCAATTAATTGTGAAGTTGTATCCCCAGTACCTTGAATTAAGAGAGTCGAGCAAAGCGCGAGACGGCCAGCTGGGACTGTGCTATGGGGAACTCATCACTTTAAAACAGCAATTTTTAGAAACAGATTTTGTTCCCGATGCCAATGGCACCCTTCGCCTGACGTTTGGAACTGTTCGCGGATACTCACCGGAAGATGCAGTTTACAAATCACCGGCAACAACCCTCAGTGGAGTCGTCGCAAAAACGACGGGCGTCGCGCCGTTTATCACTCCTGACAAGGTTTTGAATATGGCTGAGAAACGGGATTTCGGTCCTTACATGCATCCCGAATTGAAGGACATTCCCATCGCAATTCTCTATGACACCGATACGACCGGCGGTAACTCCGGCAGTCCAATCCTCAACGGCAAGGGCCAACTCGTAGGCGTCAATTTTGATCGAGCATTCGAAGCCACAATCAATGATTTTGCATGGAATACCGAGTATAGTCGCTCGATCGGTGTCGACATTCGGTACGTATTGTGGATTACCGACACAGTGTACGGGGCAAAACACTTAATTCGTGAGATGGGACTAAACTAGCGTAGAGCCGTGTTTTCGACTGCTAAAACAACTCAGTTGAGTTTCCAACAGCCAGCAAACCGTTAAACTAACGAGCGATCAACTAACGAGCGATCAATCTCCGTAAATTGCGGCAACGCATTATTTTTTTTACGATATTGTTGCATCCGGCACGAATTATGTTCAGCCCGTAAATAATTAACCATTGGATCAAAATCTATGTCCGAAAAACCGCCAACGCTGAAACCGATCGTCCTTTACGATCATCTTCCAGGCATTTTAGCTGGTTATCCCGCCGCTCTCTTCCTCGTTTTGGCACTACTATCTCTCGTGCCCGGGAAATCGATTGTAGGTTCAATCGATGCCCCCACCTTTGAAACCATTACAAAAAGTTTTCAGGAACAGGCTAAATCCGCCACGGATCCAGCCGTCGCAGCGGCTTACGAAGAGTCGCTGTCGCTGATGTCCGCGAAAACACCTTTCTTTGATCCGCATATGCTATTTTGGATTGGCCTGACGGTGATGCTGGTCTGGTATATCGCGTTCCGATTCAATTTACCCAAGGGTAAATTTTTCCTGATGTTCTTCATGATTGGAACTTTAGTAGGAATTCCAGTTGTTTTAGAACTTCAGGGCACCATTCGTCCGTTCAAGTGGATGGGAGAGTTCCTCGGTGGCCTCGAACCAACCATGGACACCGGCGGCTGGTTTATGATGTCGCTTGTGTTCGCCTGCATCTGGCTTGGTAACTTCATATACAGTCGAACCCACATGCGTGTTCGAATTGACGAATCCGGTTTAACCGTAAATCGTCTTGGCGGCAAAGGCGAGCGTTTCGAGCTGATTGGTCTGAAAACCGAAAACGAACCGCTGGATTATCTTGAAATGTTTCTTTCTGGTGTCGGTTCGTTGTCATTAAAGACGAGAATGAACAAACCAATTTTTACGATGAAACGTGTTGTGGGACTTTACCGCACTCCATGGTTTCCATTCTTCAAAGGCAAACTGGCTCGGATCGATGAAATGCTGAGCTTCCAGGGCAAGGTCGTTTCGGTCGATCGCGGTGATCAACTAGACGCCGCCGAAATGATCGACGCGAGCGATGCTGACGCCCCTGATCATGATGACATTACCCACGACGAATCAACCAGCGGTTTTGATGCCACATCCGCGCCGAACCCGGCACCCGATGACCGTGGCATTGACTAATCCGTCCTGAAAACAACCGCAGCAAGCCAGCGGCATTGTTCGGTCAGTAATAAAAAAAGCGAGGCTCGAAGGCCTCGCTTTTTCTTTTACCACTTGCGAATTACTCGCCTTACTCTTCGTTCGCTTCCGACACGTCGACCGCGTAAAGACGCGTCCGATCGGAAAGATACATCTTCCCGTTGGCAAAGGTCGGGGTGCTATAAATCGCAGAATAATTAACCGTTTCTTTCTTGGCCAGAACCTGTGCCCGCTTTTTGGATGCCTTGAAAATCAGTAGTGTCCCATCTTCGTTACCAATGAAAACTTTTCCATCGACGACTAATGGGGATCCCCAAACTCCCGAAAGCATGTCGTATTC
>WTFU01000045.1:0-14685 GCA_011523945.1 Mariniblastus sp.
AAACTGAAATGTTTTATCCTCGACGATTATTATTATCACTTGTCATTGCAGCAGGGGCAGTTTTTGGCAATGTAGTTTTATCAAATAGTGCGTCAGCGTTTTCACCCCCGATTCAACTGAGTCAATCGGCTCAGTTGAGTCAGGGTTTTTCGACAAGCCAACCAGATACAATCGACACTTGGATTTCCTTGGAAGGATTAACCGCGTTTGACCCTTGGAAATGGTCAATTGATTTTACGCAGTTACATCCCTTTATATGGGCAGGAATTGTCCTGTTCGCCGTGTTAATCACAATGATTTGGGCGTCGAGCGACCGCGAGATCGCACGCTTATTTGGCAATGAAACGACTGAATCCATTCCCCCAAAAAAATAGGCCAGCGACTCAATAGGTTAAATCGTTGCTTCAGCTCTGGCCGCAGGAACCGGAAAATGTTGACAAAGGTCTTTGACGTTTCCTCGAATAGACTCGAGCTTTGAAGTATCTTCGGGGTGGCTCAGTGCGTCGACAATCCACTGCCCAACTTGCTTCATTTGATCGACACCCATGCCGCGGGTCGTTAACGCGGGAGTACCTATCCGTACTCCGCTCGGATCCATCGGCTTTCTTTCGTCGTAAGGAATCATATTTTTGTTAACCGTAATTCCGCATGCGCTCAGGGTGTCTTCCGCAATCGTACCACCTATTCCTTTGGCTGTTACATCAACCAGAACGAGGTGGTTGTCAGTGCCTCCGCTAACAAGTGAAAGGCCTCCAGATTGGAGAGTTTCAGCAAGCGCTTTAGCGTTTGCTTTGACAGATTTCGCATAGACCTTGAAATCAGGTTGTAATGCTTCGCGGAAACAAGCGGCTTTGCCGGCAACCACGTGCATCAACGGGCCACCCTGCATCCCGGGAAAAACGCTTGAATTAATTTTTTTGGCATATTCCTTTTTGCACAACACAAGTCCACCTCTCGGTCCGCGAAGTGTTTTGTGAGTTGTGGTTGTGACGAAGTCGGCGACAGGCACAGGATCATTGTGTTCGCCACCGGCGACCAGTCCGGCATAGTGTGCCATGTCAACAAACAACAGTGCGCCAACATCATCGGCAATTTCTTTAAATCTTTCGTGTGGGATCTGTCGTGGATAGGCACTAGCTCCGGCAACAATCATCTTTGGCTTATGTTCTTTTGCCAGTGCTGCGATTTGATCAAAATCAATTAAATGAGTGTCGCGGCAGACACCATAATTTATAAAGTTATAAAGCTTGCCAGAGAGGTTTAGCCGCATCCCGTGGGTCAGGTGACCGCCGTGTGCAAGGTCTAGTCCAAGCACGGTGTCGCCGACTTCCAAGGCGGTGAGATAAACCGCCTGGTTAGCCTGAGAACCCGAATGAGGCTGGACGTTGGCAAATTCCGCCCCGAACAACTCTTTTGCTCGGTCACGTGCAAGGTTTTCAGCGACGTCAACATGTTCGCAACCACCGTAATAGCGACGGCCGGGATAACCTTCGGCATACTTGTTCGTCAAGACACTCCCAACCGCTTCCATCACGGCAAGGCTGGTGTAGTTTTCACTTGCAATCATCTCAAGTTCGTCTTTTTGACGAATCGATTCGTCTTGGATCGTTTGCCAAAGCTCAGGATCTTGTGATTGAAGAATATTCATTAAGTTGCTTATCGGTTGCGAGGAAAATGGTTATGAAGAAAAATAATGGAATGGACGTTCAGTGACCTAAGGGTAATCTCTATTCTAGTTTTTCAATGGCGACTTCCAAGGCGCCCTTGTTGTCATCTAAAAAAGCGGGCGATTCATTAATCCGAAAACAGAGCACTCCATTGGTCGGTGCGGAGATCACCTCGCTTAATCCGATGTCGAGGGGGTTTAGCAAACCCTTGACTTGTTGTTCTGCAGTTTTTGCATTCAGGTCTAAAATGCCGACTTGTAGTCGTCCCAGAGGGCGCCCTCGATGATACTGGATTGTAATTCCATTAGGTTCGCATTTCCAAGGCGTTTGAGGATCAGATTGTCCAACCACGAATTCCCCACGGCTTTTGATGCGAAATCGTTCTCCTTGTTGAACGTTTTGTTCGGTTATCTGCCAGCTTCTTTCTGCAGAAATTTGGAATTTGGATTGCGGGGAACCGAGTCGACTGCCCGAAGACGTTGCTTTGGATAGGCACCCTCGCGGGACTTCGTAACCGTAATCGATCTCGTTGATAAACAGTATCCAGTCGCGCTTTAATTCATCAAAGTTGTTTCCAAGTAATTCAAGAAATTCGCGGTTAAAACGGTTTTCATCCAGTTTTGCCAGCTGAGGCAGTTTGGAAAACAGTTGTTTCGTTTTCGGATGATTTTGAAAAAACTCACAGCCCGCCCATGCCCAGGCGTAGTACCGAACATCATTAAATCCGGCTGGAGGAATATTGAGTACGTCTTCAAGGTCTAATTCATTGTCGGTGTTTCGTTCGTCCCGAATTCGTTTGACCCGCCCCCAGTACTCAGCTTCCTCGCGACTTCTCAGTCGGTGATTGAGTTTCAACTGACTATCATTCCATTGGTGAACGCCGAGTAATTCGGCCATGCCTTCGCTATACCAGGCTGCACCGTGACCGCCGAGAAACCAGAGCATGAAACCATGCGTGCCTTCGTGAAGGAGTAAATGACGTGTGTAGTAATTGCCAGGCTGGAGATAGAGCCAGAAATTATGTCGTCTCTGAAAACCTGCTTTGAAATTTGGCAGGTCTTCCGGCATAAGGCCAGCTCGCTGAAATTGGACTGGGTTGTCTTTGTCAGCAATTAAGAAGGCTCTCATTTTCCACAAATCAGCTGATTTTGTCGCGAGGCCAAAAAAGGTACACCATTGAGCGACGGCTTGATCAAAGGCGGCTACCAATTCGTTGACCTGTTTTTCATCGCGGACATCGGTGTAAAGATCGATATGCGTGCCGGAAATTTTTTGAATCCCAGCGGCCTTCACAAGGGTATCGTCGATCTTAAAAGTATCGGAAACTCGCGGGTTGATTTTTTTCATCCCAGCTCGCCAGTTGTCTTGACTGAAAGTAAAACTGGTCGACAGGGTTATAATTAAAATTGCAAGTGTGGCCTTGCAAACCTGTCGTTGCGGAGGTGCCAATGAGAAGATTTGGTTCATTGGGCGCGCGAATGCCTTGAGATATAGTTTGCGGATAAAAATCATCTAGGTCCGGTGGTTGGCGAGATTACTTCGGCGAAATGAAATGCACTGTATCGTAACGAAAAGTGGAGTGTTTCGAATGAATAAAATAAAGGGTACTAAAATTAAAGCTTCTTTAGTGAACTCAAAACCCTGTTTTTATTGGGTTATCGTTTCGTTCTGCGCCGGGCTGGTTGTTTTTTGTGCTGGCTGTATCGCTAAAACCGACAATGAAGTTGTTGTTTATTCTGCGTTGGATCGAGAGTTTGCTGAGCCGATTCTTAAACGCATTGGCCCGGAATTGGATCTCCGTGTTTTACCGAAGTTCGATCAGGAATCGAACAAAACGGTTGGATTAGTGACTGAAATAATTCAAAGTAAAGTCCGGCCGCAAGCAGATGTTTTTTGGAATAATGAAATACTTCATACGTTGCGACTGCAAAAAATGGGATTGTTAGAAGTTTATCGCAGTCCCGCTGCTGAAGCGTTTCCGTCGCAGTATATTTCTTCGCGCGATCAGTGGCACGGCTTTGCTGCTCGGGCACGCGTCTTGATTGTTAACACCAATCTGGTTAGCGATCCGAATCAAATGCCAGATTCAATTTATGATTTAGCCAATCCAAAATGGAAAAACAAATGTGCGATTGCGAGGCCTTTGTTTGGAACCACGGCGACCCATGCGGCCGTATTGTTTGCTACTTTGGGCGAAAAAGATGCTGTCGAATTGTTGACCAACATTGCAAATAATGCGGTAGTCGAAGGTGGAAATAAGCAAGTCGCTATCAAAGTGGCTCGAGGGGAATATGCATTCGGGCTTACGGACACCGATGATGCAATGATTGAACTTAATAAGGCCAACCCTGTAGCGATTGTGTTTCCCGATCAAAAGCCTGATCAAATGGGCGCTTTGTTAATTCCCAATACGCTCTCGATTATCAAAAATGGCCCCAACCCTTCCCGAGCTCGTAGGTTAGTCGACCGACTGTTGGCCCCCGATGTCGAAGTGGAATTGGCTGAGAGTCAAAGTGCGCAAATTCCTCTGAATCCGTCGATCACGACAAAGTCACCCGCCGTTCCCAATTCTCAATCACTGAAAATCATGAATGTCGATTTCGAGCGAGCAGCAGAGCAATGGGATCAGGCGACAAAAATAATGACACGCTTATTCCCTGTTGGAAATTAATTGTTGATGGAAATTAACTAATCACTTATTCGATTCAATAAAAAAACATCGCTCTTGTCGGAGCGATGCTTCAAGTTTTCTAGATTGCGGCAAGTGCAAAAAATGACACTAGTTGCAGCAGCGTCGTGCGCGGCGGCAGGACATTTTTCCACGAAGTTTTGCCACCAACCGGACGCGTTTTGCACATGGATCACATCCGCAGTCCGTCGTTGCACCACAGCAGCCGCTTCCCGCAACGACACTTGGAGCAGTTTGTGCAACTGGCTCAACTGGAGCTTCGTTGTCTTGAGCGAACATGGTTCCGGTCATTAACAATGTGCATGCGACAGCTGCAATAAACTTTTTCATCCTGATCCCCTTGATTGGTAAAACATGTTGATGCGATTGAATCATTCGCCATAGGCTGAGAATGCATAACGCACTTCGGTACGGATTCAGTTCCAATGCCTGAACCGCGTCACCGGAAATTCCTCCGATGAATCAGTTGGTTAAATTACCAATTCGACAAATTCTCCTCAACCTCCCCGAATTGACGCAAGCGTTAGCATGGGGGGAACAGGCTGTATGGGTGATTTCGCCTTGATAGTTATGAAGCAGATTTACTTCGGCATCAATCGCGTCGCTAATAGCAAGTCGGCAATGCCACGTTTTGGTTTCACGATTGCGATCACCGCACCGAGTGCCAAACAGAATAAGGAATAATAGACGATTAAATCCCCCTTAAACTGAGTAATTGGATCGGTCTCAGGAGTCATCAGTGTTTCACTGGGAGGGTCAAGCCCGTTGCCCTGATCGCGGTAGAGTTGTGAAAGAATGACGACTCCAATAATCGCAAAAATTGGCGTCCACGAAATGATGGATCGGATTGAACAGATCAAACCACTAGCCTTTTTGCCCTTTAGGTTACAGACCTCGATACCCATTACGTGAAAAACGGGGCCACCGCTGCAACGCCAGCTAAGTAAAACAGGCAATATCAAAGACAAGGCGAGACCAACTGAGAAACAGTAGGCGCTGGATGCGGGAACAAAGAAAAAACACGCAAGGTAAACAACACTAGAGACCAAGGAATATAAAACCAATTCGATACCGAGCGTCGCGCTCAAAACTCCCAATCGACCATCCCAAGTCAGATTGCTGATAGAGTTTGCCCGAGATTGTAATTGTTCCTCAGCCCAACGAAGCGTTTCCACGGTTTTAGGTCGCTGTTGAAGCTCGGCTAAAAAATCTTGCACGGAGGTAGGAAACACCTGGGTTCTTTGAAACAGTTCTCCGAGTTCTTGCACCAGTCCCACGGCCGCTTTTTCTGCAACTTGCTGGCCTTGTTTGATACCGGCAAGGTTGGGTTGGGGAGAATCGTCGAGCTCCAGAGGATTATTTTCGATCGGGTTAACGAGTTGTTTATCGATCAGCTTGCCCTGTCCCGCTTGATTGAGCCAGACCAAAGACAGACTAGTTGTCTTTGGGAGGGTATTGTCTTTGATGGCCTCTCGAACCTCGATCACAATATCGAGCATGACTTGTCCGTACAGACTCCAGTCGGCGTTATTTTGACGTCCTACAAAAATATGAACGGGCACCCCTTCGATAGATTCGAACGCATCCCATCGTTGGCCATCGCTCAGCAAACCACCGTCGAGCCACCGTTGACGAGAGTCACGCGCGAGGTTCATTCGCTCAACTGAAAAATCAGTTTCATCAGCATGGACGACGATCCAGACATTTCGGTGAAGGTTATCGTCTTTGCTTAAATAAACTTTTCCATATTTGGATTCACCGATCAGTTCCTTTGTTTCGTAGGGTCCAAACTGAAGTGGTTCAACGGCAGTCAACGTAGGGACAATCACTGGAATTGGAAACTTCTGTTTGCCCTGATTCAGGCGAATGACACGCGTTCCGGTTAGCATTCCGTGAATGCCTAAAAATCGATTTGACGCCCTCATGGTTGACACACAAATCAGACAGGGAATATAGGATGCAGCGAGGTCTCGCATGAACATTTGCAGCTGAACTTCTACCGTGGTAGTCGGCGAGTTGTCGCTTACATTCCAAAGCATAAAGACAAGCGGAATACCCAACCCGCCCGGCAGAATTACAGATCGAGCGAAGGCCTTAATGGCACCGGGGCGTTGTCCTTCGGAATCAATCAAATTCAACATCATCAATCGCTTGCCAACGCCGCGGCCAAACCAGCCTTCGCAAAAAGTAAAATAAAGCGTCGTCAGTAACCAGCTTAGGATTACCCCCCAAAAACCTACTGATTTCGTTATTCGCTGAACCTTATCTTCGTTAAATTGAACTCCCTCACTCTGGGAGATCATTAACACCGCGATGATTGAGATTACCAATGTAAGAACGATCTGAATGACCGTTTGATCGATCATATATGCTGCAAGCCGGCGACCGACATCGGAGATCGACTCGCGCTTGGTAGCAAAAGGAATCAATGCTAAACGAAGGGATTCAAGAGTTTGAAATCGTTTTGCAGGTTCTTTTTCTAAGCACTTTGCGACTGCCCGGCCAAGATCTTTTGGAATCGTGGGATTGATTTCAGAACAGATAGGCGCTTGATCGGCAATCACTTGTGCAGTGACTGCCATGGCGTCACCGAGAAAGGGAGTGCGACCGGTAAGTAGAAAAAATAAGGTAGCTCCTACTGAGTAAAGATCTGTCCGTCCGTCAATCTTATCGCCGCGGATTTGCTCGGGAGCAGCATAAGACGGAGTGCCCATGAAGGTGCCTGTTTTTGTCAGGCCGGTTTCTTTGTCACGAGTCGATTTAGATAAGCCAAAGTCACCAATCTTGACTTTGCCATTGGAATCGAGAAAGCAATTCGCAGGTTTGACATCTCGATGAATCATTCCTTGTTCATGTACTGCAATTAAGCCATCGATGATGCCGATGACGTGATCAACGGCTACTGAGCAGGCTAAGGAACCATCGACGCTGACTAAGTCGGCCAGGGTATTGCCTGGCATCAATTCCATCACGATATAAGGCTGACCAGCCTCGTTTCCAACACCATAAATGAAGGTCACATTAGGATGAGAGACCTGTGCCGCCAATTGAGCTTCACGCATAAAACGTTTAACGTACGACTCATCGGATCCCGTGTTCTCTACATTACGTTTGATAGCAACGCGGCGACCGTTATTTTCATCGACGGCCTCCCATACGGTTCCCATGCCGCCAGAACCGAGCCAGCGAATCATTCGATAATGGTCGAGCTGATCGTTTTCCTTTATTACAATCTCCCCGCTCAAGTCGGAGTTTTGCGGTGCGATTGTAATGTCTTCTTCCGGTTTAAGTGAGCTTCCTAATTCATCGGTAACCTGTAAGAATTCGCCACAGTGTTGGCAGAAGCGAGGAGGTTTCTCGCTGTAAGTCAGTTCTCGATTGCAGTTGTGGCAATTAATTTTCAAAGACTTAGATCTCAGAGTCGTGTTGAGTGATCAGACTGTCAGCATTGTAGTTGCCGGTGAAAACCACGTCGACTGCAGCCTCGGGTTCAAACAGCCAGGTTCCCTGCTGCTTTGCGGAACAGCGCGGATGCGATTGAAATTACTTGAAACAGGTATTCATGATCATCGGTCGCGGCAATATCACCTTGTAGTTATAATTGTCCGGAAGTGGATAAGAACTAATTTTACGACCAGACATTCCTCGGAAAAACCATGGACTTACAGCTAACTATTTTTGCGGGGCCGGATGCGGGTCGAATTTTCGATCTTGGAGATGGCGAGACTGTGATCGTAGGTCGCGGAGAGAAAAGTGATTTCCGTCTTGCAGATCCTTCGGTTTCACGAATTCATTTCGAATTGGGAAATCGAGGTGATGAGTTTGTTATTTCAGATCGAGGAAGTTCTAGCGGAACGTTTGTCGACGGGACCCAAATAACAACGGGCACGATCAACGTGGGAAGTGTTATTCAGGCTGGTGATAGCCGAATTAGACTGATCAAAAAAGATAGTGGTGAGCACACGAATCCGCCCGTCAATCAGACAGATGTTGGATCTGTGAAACCGCTTCAAAAATTAGTCGGTACAGAACTAGGCCCTTACGAGTTGCTGGAAATTATTGGTAAGGGTAACAATGGAATCGTCTTTAAAGCACGGGATACCAAAAAGGATCGAATTGCGGCAGTAAAAATCTTGACCCCTCAATTCACTTCCAATGATGAGCAGCGCCAACGTTTTGTACGAGCGATGCGAACCATGTTGCCGATCAAAGATCCACGAATTGTCGATCTTTATAATGCGGGTAAAAACGGGCCCTACTGCTGGGCCGCCATGGAGTACATTGATGGTGAAAATTTGTCCGAACTCATTGAGCGTACCGGAATCGAAGGAATGCTGGACTGGAAGAAAGTCTGGCAGATCGCTGTTGATGTAGCGAGAGCGTTAAACAAAGGATACGAAAATAAAATTATCCACCGAAATGTGACGCCCGCCAATATTTTGCGAAGGCATAGCGATAAGGCCTGTCTGTTAGGCGATTTTATGCTGGCCAAAGCACTCGAAGGAACTTTGGCGCAACAAGTCACCCAACCGGGGCAATTACTTGGCGACATTCCTTACATGGCTCCAGAAAGAACGCGAGCCAACATGGAAGTCGATACGCGATCCGATTTATATGGACTGGGAGCAACTTGCTACGCATTGCTGACCGGTCGTCCTCCGGTAAGTGGAGATTCTCTGGTCGAGATGCTGACGAATGTTCGCGATGAAACGCCTAAGTATCCCAAGTCATATCAGTTGGCCGTTAATGACTTGTTTGAGAAGATCGTAATGCAATTGCTTGAAAAAGATCCTGCCAATCGATTTCAGACGCCCTCAGATTTAATTAAAGAGTTGGTGCGAATCGGCAGATATCAAAATCTGGATCCGGGGTTTTAGTGACCGCCAAATCAAAAGGCGGCAATGGTAGTGCATTTCTCAAGCACCACTGTTTGGTATGAGTTCGGTTATCACCCGTTGAGACTGACCACGGGTCCAGACGCCACGTGATCGGTGATGACGGTACCCATAAGCGTGAACGCGGCGACTTCGTAAATTCCAATGGGAATAGTTTGACCAACGAGTCGCGTCGTACCATCGAATACAACAATCCGATCGCAGTGAGTACGTCCTGTCAGCTGCATCGGCGTTCCTGCTGTGACAGGTTGGCCATTAGAAAGATCGTTAACGTCAGCATCGGTACGTTTGCTTGGTCCCTCGACGAGCACTTCGACGGTTTTGCCGAGAAATTTCTGATTGTCTTCTTCGCTGATTTGGTTTTGAACATTCAGCAATTCATTATTGCGACGCTTTTTCACCAAGAATGGAATGTCATCAGGTAGATGATCAGATGCCTTCGTGCCCGGTCGTTCAGAATATTTAAATATGAAACTGTTTTTGAATCGGCACTCTTTGACCAGGTTCACGGTTTCTTGGAATTCATCCTCAGTTTCACCACAGAACCCAACAATGAAATCAGAAGAAATCGCTGCGGCGTCGCCAAGCGTTTCATTAATCCGTGCCATCATGTCGCGATAGTCCCCCACCGTGTAACCACGCTTCATTCGTTTTAGTACGGCGTCGGATCCACTCTGCAGTGGAACGTGGAGGTACGGGGAAACTTTTTTTAGGTCACGAACAGCGGTTAACAATTCGTATCCCATATCCTTAGGGTAACTGGTTACGAACTTGATACGTTCAATGCCATTGATGTCATGAAGCTGATAAAGCAGATCCGCCAGCCGCGTCGTCGTTCCATCTTTAGCGACGTGTTTGTAACTGTTAACGGTCTGCCCAAGGAGGGTGATTTCTTTACAGCCCT
Organism: Mariniblastus sp.; assembly: GCA_011523945.1. Taxonomy (GTDB): domain Bacteria; phylum Planctomycetota; class Planctomycetia; order Pirellulales; family Pirellulaceae; genus Mariniblastus. The sequence goes on from WTFU01000045.1 coordinate 10,156, forward strand.
GGTCAGCGAGTATCTTGGCCTCATCGAAGATCATCTGTGGTGACCTGCCCTGCTCCGGACCCCGAGTCATGGGTACGATGCAATAGGTGCAGAATTTGTCACAGCCAATTTGAATTCTGAGAAAAGCCTGAAACGGGGTTGGCCGCATGGTTGGGTCGCGCAACGGATCAAACGTTTCGTGGCTTCGTTTAATATCAGCAACTTTACCAGCGGTTCGACCTAAACCCACGGCTGAGTGTTGGCCGCCATCGGTACGCGCCTTTTGAATAAGCGATGGGATTTCTTTTAATTGCCCGGGGCCAACGATTAGATCGACGTAAGGTGCTCTCTGAAAAATTAACTTCTGATCTTTTTGTGCCATGCAGCCCATGACACCGATGATTTTGTGAGGATGATTTTTCTTCTCAGCGCGAAGCCGACCCAACGCACTATAGGTTTTGTTTTCGGCCTGCTCTCTGACCGAACAAGTGTTAAACAAAATAGTGTCGGCATCAGCGACATTGTCTGACAATTCGTATCCTTCTCTGCGCAGACTCGCAACGACCATTTCGCTGTCGAGCATGTTCATTTGACAGCCAACCGTTTCAATGTAGAGCTTGTGTGTTTTAGTATCGTTGGACATAGATCGCAAAAGTAAAAAGCGGTGAATCGAATTGCCAGCCAGAAATCTTTAAAAACGCACTGGTTGCCGGTTCGACAGTCTAACATGAGGCGTTTCGCCGACGCGAGGCGAAATTTCACGATGCTCGAAATTGTTTTTAAGTCTGGCGATGCAAGTTACCGATTTGCCCGCGATTGAGACTCACAATTGTTGGGCTTTTCTGCAGTGCTTCTTGATACACGCGCGTTTCCCAAGCCAAATGGGAGAACTTATTGGAAAAGATCGCCAATTGCCGGTGCTCGGCCTCGCAAAAAATCCCCAATGGGCATCATTCGTTTGCCGGCTGGTTGGACAGTATCGATCGAGAGTTGACCGGCTCCGGTCTGAATAATGAGCGTGTTGCCATCGGAAACCAAAACGCTGCCAGGCGGCTTGCCACGCGACTCGCTTGGCCTGGGCAAGGCTGTCGCGCGATGGATAATTAATCTCAAAGGCTGTTTGAGATTTTCATTATGCCAGTTGGTAAAAGTACCGGGCCAAGGTTGAAATGCACGAATTTGATTGACAAGTTCCGTTGCTGATCGAGACCAGTTGATTTGGCCATCGGATTTTTTTAGCCGAGGTGCCCGAGTGGCAAGAGCTGGATCCTGAATTTGGCCGATGGGAGAATTACCATCCCAGTTTCCTAAAACATCGATTGCTTCCAGAACCGGCTTGACACCAAGTTCGGCTAGGCGAGGCTCAATTTGTTCAGCAGTTTCCTGTGGTCCAATTTCTGTTTCTGCTTTGATTAAACAGGGACCGCCGTCTAACTTTGAGGTCATGTGAATAATCGTAATCCCGGTTACCGGATCTCCGTTAAAGATCGCCCAATTGATGGGTGCGGCTCCACGGTATTTCGGAAGGAGAGAACCGTGAAGATTGATGCCGCCCAGTTTGGAAGCGGCCAGGCATTCTCGAGAAAGGATTTGACCGTAGTCGCAAACAACAAAAAGGTCAGCCTCGAACTTTAAAAGTTGTTCGACTGAATCCGGATCATTGACATTCATTGGATCGAACACTGAAAGTCCGGCACTTTCTGCGACATCCCGCGTCGGATTCTCGGCGGTCTTTCTGCGTTTACCCGAATCTGCGATTGGCCGGGTAAAAAGCGCAGCTACTTCGTGAGGTGATTGAATGAGAGCCTCAAAAGTCGGAACGGCAAATGGTCCGGTACCGAACATGATCAAACGCATCTCTAAACTTTCTAAGTTGGAAAATTGAACGGAATTGAATTTGGTTGCTTTTTTAAAATTCGCACAAAAATAAAATCATTCACCCAATGCCAACGTTTTATAATTTTGCTGTTGCGATCTTACGGGCAGATTAACAATATTTAGATTCGATTTCTGCCAGACGCTTGAAGATGGCGGCATCGTCTAAGATTTCACCAGTTGATCGCTGATTGTTAAAATCAATTTCGAATTCTTCCAACTCGCCTTCGATTTGCCGCTTTGACGATTCGCTAATCCGGTCAATGAACAGGACCCCTTCGAGATGATCGGCTTCATGTTGGATGGCCTTGGCCAACAAACCATTGACCGTTTGGTTGATTTCTCGACCGGATAAATCATAAGCGGAGATGTGAACGGATTCCGGTCTAGAGACTTGGGCGTTTACACCAACAATACTCAAGCAGCCTTCTTCGGCTTCGTCACTTCCCTTGGGGGAGCTCACTACGGGGTTGATAAAGACTAATTCTTCACCTTCCTCAGGTGACCCGGAGAGGTTAATTACAAATAATTGCAGCGGCAAATCGACTTGATTTGCAGCAAGGCCGATCCCTTTAGCGGCATACATTAAATCAAACATCTCGCGAACCATGTTCTTTAATTCGCGGTCGATTCGATTAATCGGTTTTGATTTGTAACGCAAGGTGGGGTGTGGATATTGGACAATTTTCAAGTCAGTCAAGCTCCCGTTCGACTTTTTTGTCGGGTGGATAAAAATGTCTTATGCAAAAGCACGTTGACAATTCAATTAGTTTTCCCAGATAGCATAGCTGGATTTCAAAGGTAAGGGTATCGAGGGGATCTTATCATATCGGGTGAGGAAAATAATCAATCGTATTTTATCGACTGAAATATTATCGACGAATGTAACGTGTTGTTTCTGCTTCACGCCAAATTCAGAAATCATGGGTGAAGTTCAAGATGGAAAATAATTCGATTTGAACCTCAAAAAAAATTGTCAACGAAAAAAATTTTGTTTGCTTGCTTGACAACTCGGGAAGCGTCATCAAAATGGCGTTCGAGTTAGTTAAGAAAACTTCAATCGCAAGTTGGTTCAACAAACTTACAAAAATGTTGGTTCAATCTGCGTTTCACTTGTAAATATATTGCCCTTATCGTCTACCGCTTCCATGGTCGATGTTGAAAGCAGTTGAGCTGCTCGTGAGTGTTTTCCGTGGACTCAAAAATCGTGTGCGTGCAACTTGTTTTGTTCACCTTGTTAAACGTCAGCACGTCAACCAAACGTTGTAATTTACGAGTCGCATGAAGCGACTTTTGAATTTGGGTGGCGGCGACCGAGGGATGCGACAGTCGGCGACGAGAGTCGTGGAGCGGACCTCCACGCCCTTTAAATTTTGTCTGTGGGATGGAAAAGTAAAAGGAAATCATGCGAAACGATTTATCGAATCGTAAATCCATCGGCGAACAGCATGGCAGCAAGCCAGCAGGCAGCAGTTTTTTCTGGTAACGTTGGAATTTTTGACTTATCAGGATCATTCGACGATTTGGCTAGGATGCCAATCGTCGTTTTTTTTGCGCATGGCCTAGAAGTGAAGTTTCTAGAGATTACTGGATGGCGTGGTCGATGAGGTTTGTTGCAAGGTAGTAGTCGTTCATGGTGGATTGTCTGATCGCGTTTGGCTCTAACCAGGGAGATCGTGAGAGAGCCTACGAGGCTGCCGTAAATTCGCTGAATCAGCATCCGCAAGTTGAAGTTATAGCGGTGAGCGAGCTGCACGTTACGGCGGCAGTAGGAGGCCCTGGCGATCAATCCTCTTATCTGAATGGTGCCATTCGATTGACGACTGCTTTGGCTGGCGAGGACCTTCATCAGTTGCTTATCCAAACCGAGAACGACCTTGGTCGGATTAGGCTAAATCGCTGGGGGGCAAGGACGATCGACCTTGACCTGTTACTTTACGGGGAAAGCCAGATTAGTACGCCGAATTTAACTGTTCCCCATCCGAGGATGTCATTTCGGCGATTTGTGTTGGAACCCGCTTGCGAAATTGCGGCTGAAATGATTCATTCTCCCTCTCGCTTAACAATTGGGCAGTTGCTTGAACAAATTGGGACAGCTAATCGGCGAGTTCTCTGTCTGGTAGATGGAGCTCTCGATGAGACGTTTACAGAAATAGCGGATGAGTTTGGGGAGAAATTCGGGTCGGCCTGGACGCTTGAACGAGTTGACCGATGCGACCAAATAAATGGAAATCCGATGAATGCCGTATTGATTGCTTATTTTGTCTTAGACGGTTCGACTAGCGATACATGTTGGATGGCGGCAAAGAGTTTTAAAGGTCCTGTGCTGGAATTGCCCCGCGATCCAGTGCTGGCCAGGCGAGAGTTGTTTGCGGCGATCGAAGCTATCCAATAGGCTGGAAATACGGATCTTGTGTACAGGCGGTTTAACTTCCGAAAACCGCTTGAAAAATAGCGATTTTTTGAAAAGAACTGCCCAGCGATATTGATCGTTTGGTAAATTTTCAAGCCGAAGCGTTCACCATCGGAGCAAAGCGGTGCTCAGTGGAGTTGAAGCAAAGAAGTCTGAATTATAGTTTTTATTTAATTAGCCCCCTTAGAGAATATGCGAGTCATTCTGGCCAGTAGCGAAGTTGTTCCGTTTGCCAAGACGGGCGGTCTCGCTGATGTTGCCGG
>WTFU01000045.1:14785-28701 GCA_011523945.1 Mariniblastus sp.
GACTTCCCAGATAACTGCGAACGTTTCACCTTTTTTTGTCGGGCAGTTTTGGAGTCGTTGATCCAAATGGATACGGCTCCAGATTTAATCCATTTAAATGACTGGCAAACGGGCTTGATTCCCGCTTTTCTCAAAACCGATTACAACCATCATTCCTGTTTCGATAAAACGCGAACACTGATCACGATTCACAACCTTGCCTACCAAGGGTTGTTCGATTACGAGAAGATGGCGGTGGCCGGTCTCCCGGCAGAGTATTTTAATTGGCGGCAAGTTGAATTTCATGGAAAAATGAATTTGCTGAAAACGGGAATCGTGTTTGCAGACATGATTAATACCGTCAGCCCAACTTATGCAAAAGAAATTCGAGAATCTGAACAAGGGTGCGGGCTCGAAGGTGTATTGCAGGAACGTGCTGGGCAATTGGCAGGGATTCTGAATGGAATAGACGTTACGGATTGGAATCCGGCGATCGATCCATTCATCGAAGAGAATTTTTCTTCCGACTTCGATGTACTTGTTGGAAATTCGGGGAAATTGGCCTGCAAACGGGCGTTGCAAAAAGAGGCCAATTTAAAACAAGAGATCGAGACACCTCTAATTGGAATTGTTGGTAGATTAGCATCGCAGAAAGGGTGGTCTTTGATCGTCCCGGTGATGAAACAATTTCTTGAAAGTACGAATGTTCAATGGATTGTGCTGGGAACGGGTGACCCAGGCTATCATCATCAGTTGGAAAACTTGCAGCAAAAATATCCGGACAAACTCGGTCTAAACTTAGGGTTTTCGAATGAGTTCGCACATCGGATTGAGGCTGGCTCAGATATGTTTTTAATGCCTAGTCAATACGAACCCTGCGGCCTAAACCAGATGTACAGCATGGCTTACGGAACCGTGCCTATTGTTCGCCGGACCGGTGGCTTGGCAGATACCGTTGTCAATGCGACACACGAAACTTGCGAATACGGAACCGCGAATGGGTTTAGCTTCGATGAGTTTTCGGAAGAAGCACTCTGTTCAACCCTAAAAAGTGCATTGCAAATGTACAACGATCACCGGCTGATTTGGAATCAGTTAATGCAAACAGGAATGAAGAGGGATTGGTCTTGGCGGCGAAGTGCAAAGCAATATGAAGAACTTTACCATCGAACTATCGAAAACAAAGTCTGACATAAGCGTTAGTGTTGGAGCGAGGTAAAATAACTTTTCTGTTTTACATGCGTGTTTAGATTGATATATCCTTTTTCGATCTATTTGAATCCAGAGAATAAAATACATGTCTGATCTGCGGCTAGACCCAATCAATCAACAATGGGTAGCGATTGCAAGGAACCGTCGCGATCGGCCAATGGAATTTGTGCCGATGGAACAACTCCGTCAGCAAATGATTTGTCCTTTTTGTAAGGGAAATGAAGAAGAGACGCCGCCGGCTCTTGCTGCTTACCGTCCCGATGGTTCGATTTTATTAAACGACGAAGATCTATCAAACTGGTCGGCTCGGGTTGTCCCTAATCGTTACCCTTCATTTTCCTTCCGTGCTGCGGAAAATCGAGATCAACCGGATTTAGGAAACCAGTCTTATGGGCCATTCGAGTTCAACCACTCTCAGGGTATTCAGGAATTGATCATTCCTTCTTCCCGACATGTGAGTTCGATGAGTGAATTGACGGATGAGGAATTGCAGTTGTCTTTTCGTGCTTGTCGTGACCGATTGATACACGCAAAATCACTGGAATATATCAAGCACGCTATGCTTTTTATGAACTGCCGGCTTGCCGCTGGTGCTTCGCTGGGACACATTCACTACCAACTTCTGGGAACGCCGGTAATTAGTGAGTCGTTAATTTCAAAAACCCAGCGAACGCAAGCTTATTGGGATGAAAACGGTCGTTCAATGATGGCCGACCTCGCAAAATGGGAGATCGCCCAGGAAGCGAGAATTGTAGACATAACCGATAATTTTTGTGTCGTTTGTCCGTTTGCGAGTCGATTTGCATTCCAGGTTTGGATCATCCCAAGAAAAGAAAATTTTGATTTTATTTCATGTGATGATGAAGTAAGAAATGAATTGGCCTGGCACTGTCGCAGCATCGTGACGAAATATGAATCGACATTAGATACACCGGCTTACAACTTGTTGTACCATGCAGACCCCTTCGAATCGGCTAATGGCCAAATAGGTTACTTCGAGTTGTTTCCACGCTTAACCCTTGCGGCTGGTTTTGAGTTGGGCACTGATATTTGGGTGAACCCGGTTGCTCCAGAATCGGCCGCTCGCAGGTTACGACCGGAAAATTAAACGGTCATGAAATCAGTCTCTAGCTGGCAATGACTGGCAGTTCGCTCATCTACATTAAAATTTACGGGTCAGCTAAACTCTTGTGAATGTTGTAAATGCAAAGTGTAAATCGTAGAAGTATTTTCAGCGTGGAAGATTTTCGACCTTTGGCCAAACGCGAAATTCAGTAAAACAATAACGTTGCCAGGCAGCGGTGATGCTCTGGTTTGGGTAGAAAGTTGACCTGCACGTTTGCCCATCAAGATATCAAATTAATGTCAGCGGTGAATTGCGCCCTTTGTTGCGACAGCCGTCGAGAGGTTAAGTAATAAATAGTATGAGTGATCCCCAAATTCAGCTTTGCTTGGTGTTGCACAACCATCAGCCAATTGGCAATTTCGATGGTGTTTTTGAAGACGCTTATCAAGACAGTTATCTTCCTTTCTTAAATGTTTTTGAAAAGTTTGTAGATCTCTCGATCTCACTTCACACCAGTGGCCCGTTGATGCAGTGGTTGCAAACGAACCACCCGGATTATCTCAATCGAATTGCGCAACTTGTCGAAGCCGGTCGGATTGAAATTATCGGCGGTGCTTTTTACGAGCCAATATTACCCATGATTCCGCGAAGAGATCGCGTTGGACAAATTACACGTTTTACAAAATGGCTGAACGAGCGTGTTTGCTCGAGCGTAAACGGAATGTGGATGCCGGAGCGGGTTTGGGAGTCTTGTCTAGCCGAATCCCTAGCCGATTCAAATATCCAATACACGGTCCTTGATGATTACCATTTTCGACGGGCTGGGCTTAAGAATGAACAGCTAACAGGTTATTACATTGTCGAGGAAGAAGGGAAAACGGTACGCGTTTTTCCCGGAAGCGAACACTTGCGCTACCTAATTCCTTTCGCCGAACCAGAAGAAACAATTGATCACTGTCGGATGCTTGCGGCTCAGTGTCCGGACAGCGTTGTAGTTTTTGGAGACGATGGTGAAAAATTTGGGACCTGGCCCAACACAAAAGAACATGTCTATCAAAATGGCTGGCTGGAGCGATTCTTTCAGGCGTTGACCGACAACCGGGAGTGGCTGAAAACGACGACGCTTCATCATGCGGTGACAACAACTCCCCCACGCGGAAAGATATATCTTCCCGATGCCAGCTATCGGGAAATGACGGAGTGGTCGATGCCTGTTGAACGGCAGGTAGAGTTTGACGATTTGGTTCACCAATTGGAGCACGATTCTCGATGGGAACAAATACAATCGTTTCTTGGCGGAGGGTATTGGCGAAATTTTAAGGTCAAATATCCAGAATCAAATCAGATGTACGCGAGGATGATGTACGTCAGCAGATTACTTGAAAAGGCGGCAAGCCAAGGGTGTAGTCAGCAAGTATTGGACGCGGCGGAAGACCATCTTTTTCAGGGGCAGTGCAACTGTAGTTATTGGCATGGAGCTTTTGGTGGTATTTACCTACCGCATTTGCGAAATGCTGTTTATCAGCATCTGCTTGCCGCTGAGTCCCTCCTGGAGCGTTCAATGGGGCGAGCTGAGACATGGGTCGAAGCAACAACGGACGATTATGATTTTGATGGCTGCACTGAAGTGCGTCTGGCAAACGAGAACTTGGTCACATGGATTTCGCCTATCGATGGTGGACAAATTTACGGTATGGACGTACGAGGTGTGAATCATAATCTCGGTGCAACCATCCAGCGGCGGCCTGAACTTTACCACGCAAAGGTTCTTGAAGGTGAGAATCAGAATGAAAATGAAGCTGCGAGCATTCATGATCTAGTCGTTTTCAAACAAGCAAATCTTGATGAGAAACTTCAGTACGATTCACAGCCAAGAAATTCTTTAATTGATCACTTTTGGGATGATGATGTCGATGTCGATTCATTGCAAGAAAGCCGCGCCGTCGAACGGGGTGATTTTGCAACCGGTGCCTACACCGCGACGATCAGGCGGAATTCGGACCGCATTCAAATCCTGACAAGCCGCGAGGGGAATGCTTGGGGAATTCCGCTTACTTTGAAAAAAGGCATTACACTCAATGCAGGTGAAAATGCACTCGAAATCGCTTATTTTATCGAGGGTTTGCCTCAAGATCGCGAATTGCATTTCGGAGTCGAATGGAATTTTGCAGGGCTTCCAGACGCTCAGCACGACCGCTTTTTTAGCGACGCAAAAGGAGAAAAACTGGGAGACTTGGGATCAATTTTGAGTCTGGAGGATTCACGGGCAATCTATTTGACAGATCAGTGGTTAGGTCTTGAGATAGGACTGGAATCGGATCAGGTGGGCGGCATTTTTGCCTATCCCGTTCGGACGGTAAGTCAATCGGAATCTGGATTCGAGTTGGTTCACCAATCGGTTTGCGTCCAGCCTCACTGGAAAATCAAAGGTGATGTAAATGGCTGTTGGGCCTGTCGAATCCATCTGAAACTCAACGCGGATGTCACGAGCGTCAATCAAAACGACAGTCAGGCAACCATGACGTTGTAGATCCTTTGATGACGGTAAAACTCAATCTGCTCAGTTAGCTATCTTGAATTCGATCCAACTGGATGCTTCGGGACTATGGTGAACTCGATGAGTCGCTTGGGTGAAATCATCTGCCGTCGCTTTGAAGATGTTCTCTACATACTTTTGTGGATTGCGATCGATTAATGGAAACCAGCTGCTTTGAATTTGAATCATAATTCGATGCCCTGGTTTGTAGGTATGGCACACATCTTGAAGCGGTAGGTTGATTTCAGCGACTTTGTTGGCAACAAAGGGTTCGGGCTTTTCGTATCCGTTGCGGAATCGTCCACGAATGACCTCACTGCGAACCATTTGCTGAAATCCACCAAAGTCCAAGCCTGGTTCGGAGCCTTCAACAAAAGGGTGATCATCGGGATAAACATCTATGATTTTTACGATCCAATCAGCGGAAGTTCCCGTGGTGGATACATTTAGATGAGCCATCACATCGCCGTTGATCGTGACAGGCTGCGTCAATGGCTCCGTCTGGAAGACCAGAACATCCGGGCGAGCCGCAGCGAATCTCTGGTCGTCCGACATATAGGGCCGAGGTGTAAACCTAAGTTCTAAATCCTGGCGATCGCGGTGGGGAACGGGATTTTGAGGATCACTGACAAAACTGGTCTCTGTCGGTTCTGATTTTTTCGGTTGAACTTTAGAAAGCGACCGGTCACCGTGAAGGTAATACTTCACGGGTTTTGTATTCGCGGGTGGCCACTCCATGAATTTATTCCAGCGTCTTAAGCCCGTATCGTACATCATGGCTTTGAAGTTTGGCTTGTCTCCAACGCCCTTTAAAAAGTAGCGGAAGAACGGAGACTCAATTTCTCTTTGATAAAATTCCGAAACGTCTTTACCAAAGGCAACTTTACCGACAACGGCATTGGGTGTGTTCCTCGCCCAATCCCCATGACTCCAGGGTCCCATCACAATCGCGTTGAAAATATTGGGATTGTTTTTGTCGATTTCGCGATAGATATTCAGAGGTCCATACAAATCTTCGGCATCAAATAGCCCTCCGACGGTTAAGACGTTGGTCTTGATACCTTTTAAGTGCGGTAGAATACTTCGTTTTTGCCAAAATTCATCGTAGTTGGGATGTTCGACTAACTGTTTCCAGAAAAAGTTATCCTCATCATGCAATTTCCCAGCTTCGCTCATTGGCCCAAGGCTCATAAAAAAGTTCCACGCATCTCGGGATGTTGGCTCAATGGATTTATACCAGGATGATTGAGTCGGCCCCTGATGTTGAAATCCAAAGGTCGAGGTGGCGACAAAGTAACTTAATAAATAGGCTCCATGATGATGGAAATCATCGAAGAAAAAATCGGAAATGGGTGCTTGAGGTGAGGCGGCTACCAAAGCTGGATGGTGTTCCGGCAGCGCGGCTGCGGTGTAAAAACCGGGATAGGAGATCCCCCACATTCCAACTTTGCCATTGTTGTTTTTAACGTTTTTGAGAAGCCACTCGATTGTGTCATAAGTGTCGGAGCTTTCATCGATGGAGTCATCTCCGTTTACATGAGGTCGCATGTTGTCATACGAACCCTCGGACATCCAGCGACCCCTTACGTCTTGAAGGACAAAAATATATTTTTCCTCTTCCATCAATTTTGACGGCGCAATTCGACCAGAGTATTGGTCAGCACCGTACGGACGAACACTGTAAGGGGTCCGTTTCATCAAAATTGGGTAGGTAATAGAATCGTCTCGGGGCGAGTAGACGGTGGTATACAGTTTCGTTCCGTCGCGCATTGGAATCTGGAAAGACTGCTTCTGGTAGTTGGCCTCAACTGACGAGACGGTTTGCGAGTATGACGAGTCGACAGATATCGAAACGGCAAGAAATGCGGTCAAAATCGTAATAACTAACCAGCGGTAATATCCTAACGTTCGCAGCAAATCTCGACGCATGATTGTCTCCAGAGCTATCTCAAAAAATTGGAAACTCTATCGTAACCGGTAATTGTCTATTCGGTAACCGACGAAGCGAGGGAAGAAGTGTTGCTGGAGAATCCCTTAGAATTTTCATAGAAAAGGCGAAAAAAAAAAATGGCTGTTCGCCCGAAGTCAAGATGACGATTTGAGATCGCAATACGGTCACCAGCAAACATGATCTTTTGGTCAGGCAATAGCTGCGCAATTCCCAAGAGTAGACAGGGAAATGAGAGTCAAAAACAATTTAAAGCCTGGCCTACCGAATGGTAACCGTAGAATCGAGAGTGAGCAGTTCGCAAACTTCTTTGAGTTGGCTGTCGGTCAGACTAATTATCCCGCTCTGTGGGGGAACTGCTGACGTTGTAAGTTCCCCGCGAATAACCAGCTCACGTCCATCAGTAGCTTTCAATAGGATGTTTCCGCTATTCATGTTGATGTGGTATTTCCCCGGTAACAGATTCCTTCCCGCAAAATCGAACTGGCAACCATATAGTTCACCAAGATAAAGTGTCATTTTGTCCTTCTCGCGGTCAACTTTTAAATCAAACGGACCTTTAATGACTTTGAGCGTTGAGGGAATTGCGGATGTCTTTGATGCAGGAAGGCCGTTAATTTTTTGAATTATTGGGACGGAGACTTTCCATTGTTCTGCTAGTTTCGCGAGCGGTATCTCAGTCGCGGTCGGATCACTTTTTTCAAGATGTGCTTCCTGAGACCAAATCACTTTAGCGGCAAGTCCGTCCAACCATGCCATGGTTTTTTGGTATTGTGGTCCGTTGAGTTCATTCGATGCGTGGTAATTTGATAATGTTCTAAGCGCGTTTTTTAGATTGTTCTGTTCTGCGTCGAGATTAACTTGCGTCCATAAATCAGCAACTTCTTTCGAGCTAAGCTTCCGTGGTGCGGTGGGTGTAATGGCACCCGCCTGAGCATCGAATGAATTGTCGAGCGATTGCACGGTATTTGGAACAGGACTTCCATTAGGAGGACTGGGTGATAGCGGCAAAGCTTTTGGCGCGTCCGGAGTAGTCGGCTGATTTCGAATCGCGTCCGCAAGATTTTTTTGTTTTTCGTAGTCGGTTAGTGGTCTAGTCGGTGCGAAGTTCGGCGATTCTGGTTTGCTTGGTAGAGGTTGTCCGGGATTCGATGGACTAGTCAGGGCAGGATCAGGTTTGGGTGGCGGCAGTTTTTTTGTAGGCTGGTGCGGAGGTTTGGGGGTAAAAAAAGAATCCTCGGGGGAGAATAGTTCGGGTTCACTTTCGGTCGTGTTGGGTGATTGGGTGATTGGGTTGTTTGGCAGTGCTAAACTTGCTTGTTGTTCCTCACTGTCCCCTTGTGGTTGTGGAGAAGATGATTGATAAAACATGAATGCAAGTGCGAGCAGTCCAACTGCGACCACAGAGTTTTTTAAAGAATGCATTTTAGATATCCACAATTGCGTGACGGGGTACGGTAAACCCTGCTACGGTGCCAATGTTTTTTCGATGCCTGTTTGCAAATTAGTTCAGTGGTTGGAAGATTCCGATGGACGATGACAGTGATTACACCGTACCGTGCCCTCATTGCAGAAAAGAAATATTTGATGATGTCGAACAGTGTCCTTACTGCCGACAATATTTACTTTCAAGCGACTTCAAAAAGCCACTGCCCAAATGGGTGATCGTTCTGGTCGCGCTCACGATATTCTCGTTTTTGCTACCTACGATCGTCGCTGCTATTCGAAGTTTCTCCGCGCAATGATCAGGAAACCCGAATGAAACTAGCAGATAAGCGTTTTTTTGGCGAGATCTTTCGTTGTCAATTGCGATTGCTAGTAGGGCGTTGCTAGCGTAAAAGAACCAGCCCTATTCGGTTTCTTGATCTGATTTAGCAAGGCGTAATTTTTCACGAATTAACTCGAGTCGTTTCTTGATCTCTGCTTCAAACCCACGATCAACGGGTTGGTAATAAGCACGGTCAATGCCGAGGTAGTCCTGGCTAGAGACGCCGTCGGATTCATTATGGGAGTACTGATATCCGGTGCCGTGCCCAAGCTGATTAGCTTCGCGATAGTGGCTGTCTCTTAGGTGGCGTGGCACTGGTAATACGCGATCTTCTCGAACATCATTCCGCGCCAAGCCGATCGCGGTCGTAGCGGCATTGGATTTTGGCGCACATGCAAGATAGGTTGCTGTCTGAGATAGCGTCAGTTGACATTCGGGCAGGCCAATTTGTTCACAGGCCTGAGAACATGCGACGGCCAGCGGCAACGCGTGGGGGTCTGCATTGCCAATATCTTCGCTCGCTAAAATAATCAGTCGCCTACAAAGAAATCGAATGTCTTCCCCTCCCTCAAGCATTCTGGCTAACCAGTAAAGCGCTGCGTCGGGGTCGCTGCCACGGATGCTTTTAATGAGTGCACTCGCCAAATCGTAGTGTTCATCGCCGGTCGGATCATATTGAATAGAACGTTGACCGACGGCTGTTTTCATTATCGATTTTGAAATAACAAGGGATGCTTGCTGCTTACCTACTTTGGCGGCAATGGCAGCGGTTTCCAGAGTAGAAAGAGCTTTCCTCGCATCACCATCGCAAATTTTAGCGAGGTAATCTAAAGCGTCTTCATCAATCTTTAACTGAAGCTCACCAAGCCCACGATCTCTATCCGTGAGAGCATTGTTAATCAAATGTTTGATGTCGTCGGGAGAGATTGGTTCAAATTGAAATACTTGACTACGACTTACGAGCGCACCATTGACTGCGAAAAACGGGTTAGAGGTCGTGGCTCCAATCAGTGTGACGACGCCATCCTCAACGTCGGCGAGCATCGCGTCCTGTTGGGATTTATTAAATCGGTGAATTTCATCGATGAATAATAAAGTCCCCCGCCCTCCCGAGGCTAGGTCGTCTCGGGCGCGGCTTAAGACTTCGCGAAGGTCTTTGACACCGTGCATGATGGCGCTCAACTGTTCAAACTGTCGGTCAGTTTCACCAGCGAGGATTCGAGCAAGCGTTGTTTTGCCAGTTCCCGGAGGTCCATAAAAAATGACGGAGCCAAGTCGATCGGCTTCTACTAACTGACGAAGTAACTTTCCTTCGCCTAAAAACTGTTTCTGGCCCACAAAATCATCAAGTCGAGAGGGCCGCATTCTCGCTGCCAATGGTTTAGCAGCATCAAGATTCGCTTTTTCAGTCGATTCGAAAAGTGACATGAGAAGATTCTCGAGAATAAGCCGGCATTTCTTAAGCTCTCATTATCGCAGTTATTAAGGAGCCAAGAAAGTCGGTGGCCGATGTCTGATAGATACACCGGTCAATTAGAAAGTCAGTGCCAGGGAACTGCTTTTTATCGGGTCACTGGGTCACAATAAAAGTGATTAACATGCACGCCCAGACAACGTCTAGGAAATGCCAATAACTCGCACAATGATCCACAGCCCAGTGCCGTTCATGGTCATAACGGTCTCGGTAAGCCTGATAAATGATGAATCCAAGAAAGATCATGCCGCCTAAAACGTGGAGTGCGTGAATTAAGGACAGCGTGAACGACATGCCGTACACTTTCATCGATCCGTCAGGTTGGCTGAAATGTTGGCTAAGAAGATCGTTTAATCCAAACATCTGAATCAACACAAATGCGATCGCCGCCACCAAAGAGATCATTAACCACAGCCTGAAATCGTCTTGCCTCTCTCGGTGCACCAGCCAGCACGCTCGTTGCATAAAAATGCTAACCAGAACGAGAATCGCGGAACTGACCCAAAACGAGGTGGGAAGTTTTAAAGGCTGATAAACGTCGGGGCCTTGCGTTAAGAATGAGCCCGGAACGGCGTCGGGAATCGGGTTAAACGCATGTTGGCGGATCACCAAATAGGTGATCAGACTGGCGATAAAAAACATACCCAGAGACGCCAGAAAAAGATAAAACACCAACTTGCTCTTATAGAGATCGGGTCTCGTGGGAACTAAGTTGATTGATTGTTTTAACATGGTGCTAGTCGTCTCGAGGTTGCGGCTGGTAGAGCTTTAACCAGCGAAACATCCCCTACTCGGAGACATCGACGTTCGCCAGATTGTTAATGTCGAAAGCTTCGATTGTCGGTTGATACTCTCCGGTGTCTATCATTGTCATACCGATAAACAGGGAGACGAATAACAAAGAAGACAAAAACGCCAAGACATTGAAACTCTTATCCCACCACATATGCATGAAAAAAGCGCATACCAGGAAGGCTTTCATGGTCGCGATGACCATGGCGAGCGGAAATGCGAATGCCGGCGGCATGCCCAATGCGCTACCCAAAGCCGAGGTCGCAACGGTAAGAATTGTCAAACCGATCAATCCAAAAAACACCCCGAACAAAAGTTTCGTTGAGACGGGGTGACAAAATGGAGGTAGGTCTTCGTGATGATCAGACATAGAACTTAATCAATCAAATAAAGCAATGGGAACAGGTAAATCCAAATCAAGTCGACCAAGTGCCAGTATAAACCGACATAGTCTACAGGACCAAAGTAATCGGTCCGCCAGTGCCCGAGTAAGCACCGCCAATACACCCACGCGAGGGCAATAATTCCAGCAATGATGTGAATTGCATGAAGGCCTGTCATGCAATAATAGATACTAAAGAAGATACCGACGTCGCGGCTGAGCGTGCTTGGATCCGGGTGGTGGGCGTCAAAACTTGCTTCTCCACCATCGGCAGGATGTGAACCGAAGTGTTCCTCGTGATCGGCGTGATCACCCTCGTGACCGGGGCCTGCCGCAGCTTTATCATGGTCGTGATCACCGTCTTCGTGGTCACCATCATCTGCATGATCGTCCTGCGTTGATGCCATTAACATCAGCGGTTGCTTGGCGATGACCGAAGCATGTGTGCTTCCGGTCTCCCCCTCGGTCGCATTCATGAAAATGATGCCAATGACGACACCTAAGAAATAACCACTAACCGTAATGGTCATCGCCATCATGAACTTGGCGAGCGTCGATTTGTTGACAAGTTTGCTGATTACGCTTGCAACTAAAAAGCCTACTAACAAGAGTGCCGGAACGACACAGAGGTAGACCAGATAATCAGAAATGTGCAACGATTTACCGATTTCTGTCGTTGGCGTTGGATGGGTGTAAGTCAGATCAAACGCACTTCGCACCAAGATGCCCATGTCCCATTTGTGACTGTATTCGACCGCTTTGACGCCGAGGAACATGGTCGCACAGACCATTGTGATCAGAATGTAAACAGCGCAGTTCTTGTTACGCCCCAGTTGTGCTGCGCGGACACCCAACGCCATGGTGAGGCTACTAAAGAGCAACACAATTGTGTTCAAGCCACCGAGGTACTTGTTGAGAAAGACATGTGCCTGCTCAAAGACCTCGGGATGGTTGGTGCGATACAGGGTGTAGGCCACAAACAGACCACTGAAGAACAAAACTTCGGTGACTAAGAATAACCAAATTCCTAGCTTTCCTGAGTCAAACTGTTGTTCAGCTGAGTCAAAGTGATGGGCAATAAATTCACCGTGATCGTAGAGATCATGGTGATCGTCGTGAGTGTTGTGTGAATCGGCAACGGCCATTTCCGGCTCCGGAAGTTTTGGCTAATTAATTTTAAAAAAGCGTTGAGAGTTAATTTATAAAAAATTGCGTTCTTTGATTTAAAGTCAATTCAGCAATCCAATTAGTGATGAACAGGTTCTTTGCGAGGAGTAACTTTGTCAGGGTTAGCAAATTCCCGAGGAATATAAGTATCAAGCTCTTCATCATAGACCTGAGAGTCGAAATCATAAGGATCTGTAAGTACAGGAGTTTGAATGAAGTTGTGAAAGTCAGGTGGTGAGCTGGCTTGCCATTCCAAGGATGCGGCACGGAATGGATTACTGCTGCAACGTGGTCCCCGCAATGCTGCGTAAACCAACACGACGAACGATAGGAGAATTCCTATTCCGAGCACGAACGCGCCGACCGTCGAGAGTTGGTGGAAGATTTGGTATTCCGGGTCATACGATGCGTAGCGTCGAGGCATTCCCCGCGATCCCATCACAAACTGAGGGAAGAAGGTCAAGTTAAATCCAGAGAAAACCAGGAAGCAACCGACGCGACCGAGGAAGTCGTTATACATCCGTCCCCAAATCTTTGGCCACCAATGGAACACACCACCAAGCAATGCTGTGAGTGTTCCACCAACCATCACAAAGTGAAAGTGTGCCACAACGAAGTAGGTATCATGGAGGTGAATGTCAGTTGAAAGTGCACCGAGGAACAAACCGGTCAGTCCGCCAATTCCAAAGAGAAAAATGAAGGACAGAGCGTAGCACATTGGAGTGTTTAACAGGATTGATCCCTTGTAGAGCGTTGCCAACCAGTTAAACACCTTCACCGCTGATGGAATCGCCACCGTAAAGGTAATCGCACTGAAAATCAGCGTGACGACCAAAGACTGACCACTGGTAAACATGTGGTGTCCCCAAACCAGGAAGCCGAGCAAGGCGATCGCTACGCTTGAAAACGCGATGAACGAGTAGCCGAAAATACGCTTCTGGCTGTAAACCGAAATTAATTCGCTGATCACGCCCATGGCTGGAAGGATCATGATGTAAACCGCCGGGTGTGAATAGAACCAGAAAAAGTGTTGAAATAGAACTGGGTCACCGCCGTATTTCGGATCAAAGATTCCAATATGCAATGTCTTCTCAGCAATCAGCATTAAGAGAGTAATGCCGAGCACAGGAGTCGCTAAAACCTGAATAATTGCGGTTGCGTAAAGAGACCAAACAAAGAGAGGAAGTTTGAACCAACCCTGGTTTTTGGACCGCATCGTGTTGACTGTCACAAGGAAATTCAAACCTGTGAAAATCGAACTGAAACCGAGAATAAACGCTCCGAAGGTCGCGTAAATTACACCTGTGTTTGTATCGATACTGTACGGTGTGTAGAAGGTCCATCCAGTGTCCAGTCCTCTGCCGGAAAGAATCGCAGCCAAGAGGCAACCGGTACCGATGATCCAAAGGTAAAAACTAGCCAGGTTCATTCTCGGGAAGGCTACGTCCTTGGCACCGAGCATCATCGGGAGGACGATGTTACCCAACGCTGCTGGGATACTCGGAATGATGAATGAAAACACCATCACCGCACCATGCAGCGTAAACATCTGGTTGTACATATCATCTGACAACATCGTGCCATCAAATGTA
>WTFU01000034.1:0-4361 GCA_011523945.1 Mariniblastus sp.
CTTCGATAACCGAGTGACCGTTACCGGTCGAGATCAGAGTATTTCCATTGGGTAGCCTGACTGCGCCAAAAAGTTTGTTGCCAAACGAATCTGAGCCATGTCCATTTTTTGCCTCTTGCCCGAACATTGGGACTTCGTATTCCCAGACAACTTTGCCGGTCCCGTTGTATTCCCTTAATTTACCATCGCCTTCATGGCAAACGAGATAGTTGCCGTTTGCAAGTTTTCTTGCAAGTCGGGTGTCCATGTGCGGATGTGGATTGTCAACGGTTAGTTTTACTGCCTTTAAGAGTTTGCCGTCTCGGTCCACTTCAATGATTCGAGCGACACCCGATTCCGCGATCATGATGTTTCCGTCATCCAAGGGTTGGAATGCATGAACTTCTACTTTCTTTCCAGTATTGCCATTTTGATTACCCGAATCGTAGCTCCAGACGACCTGTTTAGTTTTGGGGTCGATCTCGACGACCTGATTCCTTCCTTTTCGGGTAAGAATATTGCCGGATTCAAGCACATGGATATCGTGAATACCGCCCCATTTCATTTCCCAGTCTACATCACCCCGTTTATTTACAATTGCCAGTTTTCCGTTTCCCTGGGTAACCAAAGCATGTTGGGCCACGGCGGGAATCGTAATTAGGAAACATGCGATTGCAATTGCGGTGGTTATCAGTTTGGGCAGGGCACACATGTTGTTCCTCAATTCGATGGGGGAATTTGATTTATCGGGGCTTGGTTTAAATCAGAGCAGCAAAAATTCTATCCGAACACAATTCGTTGAAAGCAAAGTGACAACATGATAACACAACGGATCGCATGCGGAAAATCGCTGGAGACTAAACTCGGCTTTGCTCCAGCCACGCGCAGCTCAATCTTGACCAAGAAATCATTGCTAATTCGGAACGCATGGATTCAAAGCGAGGGCAGGCCTGGGCGGAATTACGATTTCTTTCTTCCGATTAACACGCTTTGCATGTAGCCATGGTGTTTGCCGCGAATTTCTAGAATATCGAAGAAACGTCCCCAGGTTTTTTGCAGGTAAGCGTTACTGTGGACGACGAGCGCTCGGTAAGGGCCTACATCGGTGTACCTAAAGCATTTCCGCTCTTGGGGGATATCGTGTTTCAATAATTCGTCAAACTCCGGATCGACATCCCGGAATCGTTTCAGCAATCCATTGTTATCATCCGCGTCTTGGAGCAGCTTCCACGTGTCTTCATTATGGACGGTGAGATAGCAGAGTCCACCCGGCTTTAACACTCGGTAAAGCTCCGCTAGCCATGCTGTTTCGAATGTATCGATGTGGGTAAAAACAGAAAATGCGCTGACCAAGTCGAATGAGTGGTCGGCGATCGGCAACTGTGGAATGCAATTGTTGTGAACCAGTTTTAACCGCGGCGGCATGTTATCATTCAGCCATCGAATGTGTCGACCATTAATATCCGATCCCCAAAGATTTGGAATCTCGGATTGGGCGCAAAAATGTCGGAGCACTCTCCCGGAAGCACAGCCAAAATCGAGATAAGAATTTAAATCTAATTCGTATTGCTGGGCGACCTGCTTAATTTTCAAAAAATCGGCAAGTCCGGTCATAAAAAAGCGTGCATTAAAGTTTGGGTTATAACCTTCCCGGTCACTTGCGTCTGGAATTGGAAATGTGTCTCGTTTGATGAAATCTTCGAGCGTTGTGTCGCCTAGTAGATCAGGGGTAAGTACGTCCTTGGCATTGAATTCTTCGAGCGGCATTTCCGAAGGCGATGGGAAATTATTAAAAGGCGTTGTGGAATCATGGTTGAGTGAAATGTCATCTTCCCAGGTGGGCATCCGGAAATTTGCCCAGTTTGAATCCTGATTCATTTTCTTAGCTCGGTCGCGGGTGTTAGTTGTTTGTGAAGCGTCTCGACAAGCCTGAGATGTTACCATCCACGGCAAATGACTCTCTAGTACCTACGACGATTATGGCTTAACTTGCAATATTCGTCGACCTCAGTGTTGGCCTGCTGGAGACGGCTTGCAGGAATTCAAATTGTCTTTTCCCGAGGAAGCGTGGGCTTTTCGATTCAAATTAAAGGGGATAGGCTGTGAAACTTGCCATGTCAATCGATTGGAATCCGAGTAATGTCATTTCGAAACGATAATCATGATTCTTCACCTTTGAGTCTTGTTTTGCCTGGGACCGAGCGAGCTGCGCTTAGCGTAATCCTTAATATCTCTTCAGTCTTTTTAAGCGAACGGAATCTTCTTCGTTTCTTTCGTTGGGAAACAAGAAAGCTGGACCGGCTTCTGGAAGCCGATGAGTCTTACGATGTTTTTCAAGTGATCAAAATTCCCCGAGTAATTGGTGTCTCTGAAGCTAATCGAAACTGGTCTGTTCTGATGGTGATCGAGCATCTTTGCCTTGTGATTGAGGACTGTCGAAAGGCAATTGTTGCGTTAAGTGACGGGGTTGAACCGAGAGGTGAGATTGATCTTTCGCTTTACGCACCAAGTACAAGTGTCGGGTTTGATGTTATTGACCGTTTTGAACATCAAGTTAGTTGCTTCTGTCAGGACATTCAGACACTGATGAAAGGTGAGGGCGAATTGTCGGGGGGGCTCGTTTTTCTCATCCGTGCTTCGGAAGTATGAATGCGAAAAAATGGCTTGCATTTGCGGCGATGCACCAAGCGATACACAGACGACAGGTTCAAAAAATTATCGTTATGCTGGGGATTGCCTGACGGCGTTAGCAGAGTTTTACCTTGACTGGAGCGTAACAGTTTTGATCCCCTTTCGCCGTCGATTTGTCAAGTTGTTAGACGTGTACCGATTGTTACGGCAGGCCAGCGTCATTGTTTAACATGAAGACGCAGCGGTCGTTCATGTTTCCCAAGAAAGGGGGCGTTAACCTTGTTTCACTTGCCGATAAATAGCTTAAGACATGGGAGTATCCCGTCATAATTGGCGGATTCATTTGGAAGGAGTCGAACGATGGATTTAGGTGACGATCCTGTTTTGTGGATTGGTTTTGGAATCGCATTCATTGCATTTGTCGTAAGTTTGATTGTCGGAATCAGGCTGTTTCAAAAAAGAAAGAGATCGAAAGGGCTGATCTGTTCTGTATTGACGTTCAGTTTATTTCTGTGCACGGCTTGGGTTGGGGTTGAAATCTTGAGGGACGGAAGTCTTGACGCGATGGAAAATGACCCGCAATGGTTGGCAGATCAGGAGCTTCTTAATGAACTCGAAGACCTCGATTTCGACATCGATTTTTAATCGCTTAGCGAGTTAGAGTGTCGAACTCTGGATTTAAGCAGTTTGGGTGAAAATCGTTGCATCAAAACATTTCACTCAACTGCTGGGTTGTAAGAATGGGTATATCCAAGCGGGTTGCTTTTTCACTTTTGGAACCTGACCCCGGCCCGGCGATGAGGTAGTTGGTCTTTTTTGAAACGCCGCTGACGCATTTGCCCCCTCGCGATTCCACTTCTTTTTCCCAGTGTTTCTTGCCTTCCGGGAATCCGCCGCTAAAGCAGAACGTTAGCCCTGAAAGCTTGCCATCGGATACCAAAGCGGTTGGCTTAACAAACTCAAGAAGCGCGTCAATTTCTGCCTGATGAGTCTCGAAGAATTCGCGGATTGCATTCGCCGTAATGGAACCGATGTCGTCTACAAGCTCGAGTTGTTCAATCGAAGCGGTGCGTATTTTTTGGAAAGATCCAAAATGGGCGGCAAGGGCTTTACCAGCGGATTTGCTGGCCGACTCGATTCCAAATGAGGCAAAAAGTTGCCAAAGGGGGACTTCTTTTTTTGTTTGAAAGGCTGAAAGAATCGCTTCTTCAAGTACCTCGTTGGTTAATTTATCTGGCGCTGGAATCATCTGGATGGCAGCAACCGCAAGCGTTGCCTGTCGACGGGTTAAACCAGACTTCATGGTGGTATCGATGTCCAATTGATAAAAATCAGCTGGTTGGGTTACCAAGCCACTCTCGAATAACTGAGTGACTCGACTTTCGCCAAGGCCGAGAACTCCAAAGGTTGCAAGAAAATAGCAGAGTGAACTGATGTTTTGCGCCGGGCAGTCCTGGTTGGCGCAGATGAGCTCCAGCATTTCCTCCGTTCCACCGGCTTGGAGTTGGGTTGCTTGCTCGCAAGAGGGGCACGTTTTCGGAAAATTGGGTTTTCCTTGACCATCGATTACTCGGATCACCTTGGGGATGATCTTTCCCGCTTTCCTGACGGCAATCTTGGAGCCAATGGTAATTTGGTTTCGTTCCATAAAACCAGCATTATGCAGGGTCGCACGGGAGACGTTTGTCCCAGCCAGTCGGACGGCGTCAAAAACCGCAACGCTCGTTAATTTTCCAGTGCGACCTGTTTGC
>WTFU01000034.1:4371-28513 GCA_011523945.1 Mariniblastus sp.
TGCCATTCGATGGAACTAATGATGGGCGTCGCCTCTTCTTCCCTGAATTTCCAGGCGATTTTTCCTTTGGGGTTTCCAGTGAGGGGGTCACCATGTCTTCCAAGTTGCTCCTGTTGCGCGAGATTGTTGACGCCGACAATGACGCCATCGACCTCAAAATCAAGTTTGGAAATACTGTTTTCAAGCGTTTGCAGGTTTTCGAATCGAAAAAGCTCAGCGTGAATGTAAGGTATCCCGAGCACTGTTTGGCAGTACTCAAAACGACCGATTTCTGTTTGATAGGGAGGGGTAGCCAACCCTTCGATGCTGTACGCAACAAAACTCAATCGCATGCGTTTGGTTTTTTCTGGATTCTTGAATTGCCGAATTCCACCTGCGGTGTGATTTCTCGGGTTGGCCCTAAGTTTATCACCGGTAAGCGTGAGAGCTTTTTGAACTTTTTTGAAATCTGTTAATTTGCAAATCAACTCACCACGAATGGAGCATGTGATTTTTTCAGGTAGTTCCGCTGGAATCCCGTGTACATATTGCACCTGTTCCGTTACGTCTTCTCCATTAATTCCATCTCTCGGCCGCAATCCAGCACTGATCAATTTGCCATTTTCGTAATATATCGCGATAGCTACGCCGTCAAGTTTGTATGTTTGGTAAAAGAACGAGTCGGGAAAAGAGATTGGTTCATCCTTGTAAGATTTTCCTTTTATCGTTCTGGTATTTTGATCGTCCTCAGGGATCTCAGCGGCCTGAACCGTTTTTGAAATCCATTTAAAGAGTTGTGCTTCCTGGGTCTCGAGATCTTCGTGGCTCGCCTTTTCGATCGACGTCATTGGTGGGTCGTGGACAACCTTTAAGTTTGTCGATACAAATTCGGAGGCAGTCGCTGTGGCAAATAAAGCAGAATCGGGCCGGAGTTCCTGAAGCTGTCGCCTGAGATCGTCATATTGGCTATCTGTGACAATCTCATTTGTTTCGGGATGAACGCAATCGAGTCCCTGTTCATAGAGAGTGTCGAGGTGACTGATTACCTTTTCGAGGTCGTCGGCAGGATTAATGTCAGGAGACAGTTGAAGTTGTTTCTGGTTTGACTTTTTAGCCATGGGTGCTTCCAGACGGTTGCTCAAAGGTTCTCTGCCGATTTCTCTAAATCTATCGATCGCCGAGTAAGAGCTGTTAGTGATTTTTGGGGGATCAAGTTCATTCGCCAGAAATTGATTATATCGTCACTAAGCTTTGTGAGGCAGGCTGGCGGGCGCGATTCTGGTCGGTTGAGATTGTCATTTAGGGGGATCGAGAAGGGTCGTTAATGGCTTCCTCGATCGCTTTTTTAATGGTTTTCTGATTTTGTTCTACTGGGATTTGATCGGTGATTCTTTCCAGCCATTCCGTTAACTGGATCGAGTCCTCAGTTCTACCGAGCCGTTGAAAACTCTTGATAATGTCAACTGCTTTCCGGTAGGTTTGCGGGGTGCTGTCCGGATTCTCTGTTAGGGTTTGAAAAAAGTCCTTCACCTGCTGACGAGCAACCGGATCATTTTCGCTTCCCAGGAGAGCGATCATTCGGGTATCAAAACGGTCGTATAATAAGTGTTCACGATATTGCAGTGCGATTCTTCGAGACTGTTTCCCTGGGAGTTCGAACAGTAATTCAGCAAGTTCTGCAAACGTTTTCACTGAAGGCGAATCGATTTCAAGTTTATTGTGAGCTGCGATCGCGAGGTTGGCGAGTCTCGTGAGGGCGGAACTGTTTTGGGCAATTTTCGTTAAACGCAGACGACATTCGGATTCAAATTGAATTGCTTGTTCGGGGTCAGCGGTAACCATGAAATCGTAGAGTGGAGCTAAGGCGACGGCCAAATTGGCTTTGGCCTGAATGTCGAGGTTATCATGATCGCAATATTGTTGATCAATTTTTAAAAGTGAATCCCGAGTGCCTGGAAGATTCATTTTGCTTGAGACATTCAAAGAATCGACAAGACTGCTGGCATCGATATAAGAAGTGATGGCAAAAATCTGTTGAGGTTCTGTGAGTGAACGGTTTAGTAGGTGTTGTGATATTCGAGCACGTTCTTTGCAGAGAGCGACTCCGATTCCGGGAGCTTCTTGGCCCCAGGTTTGATGTATTTTTATCGAACGCTCGATTAGTTGGTTAACCGACTGATTTGCGAATTCAAATTCCGGCTCTGAAACTCGTGGGTTGAAATTGCGGCCATCTGCAGCGATATCTCCGGCGGCTTGAAGCACTTGATCAGAGGATTCGGGCGAGGCCTCAAAGTTGTGCGTGTGGGAATAGCGGGAGCTATTACTTTTTTCGACATTCTCGGAGATTTGGTTGTTTTGTGTTTGAATACCTAGTTTGTAAATTAAGGCGGTAACTGCGCATAGCAAGATAAATCCCGCAATAGGTTTAGAGTGGAAACGTAGGAATCCAAGCAACAGCTCAAGTCGTTCTCTCCAATCAGGAGACTCGTGCGTTTGGTTGGGTTGGGGGGAATTGTTTAGGTTGGGGTTTGACACGATGTTCATCGCTTATCAGGTGGCCGACCAAGGAATTTAGATCACTAACCGGAGCGGGGGGGGCGTTGGGGGGGCGGTTTATTGATTTTTGATAGCCACTTTAAAATACCGCCAACGGTGATCGAAACAGTCGCCAGCGTGATCACAACTCTTCCGAGATTGGGGCGGGCTGCGATAATGATCAAACAGGTCATCGAACCAATCACCAGAATGGCTGGTAATTTGTTTTTTAAAACCATCAGTTGCGGGAACGCTAAACACATTACCGCTAAAAGTGCCCCGACTCGAATGCAAAGTCCAACGACTAGTTCATTTACTTCAATCTGAAGAAAATAAAAGCTCACCCCGCAAAGAAGCAAGCCCGCTGCAATCAAGCCTAGTAAAATTCGGATCATAGAAACATCATGATTCAGAATATAAATTCACGGGCGAATTAGAGAATTTCTTTTTTCAGGCGATCAAGAAGCCGGACTGCGTGACCAATTTCTTCCTTTTGTCGGGCAGGCTCCTGAGGGATCTCACGTTCGATGGTAAGTGGGCCTCGATAGCCAATGGCTTTAAGCGCCTGTAAGTACCGATCCATGCCAACTTCGCCATCGCCGAGCATTGTTTCTTCCCCCCATTCCTCGCCGGGATTAGCCGCCCATTTGGCATCTTTGCAATGAACACTACGAATCTTATCACCAAGCAGGTTAACGGCTTCAATCGGATCGCCTGCTCCATAAAGAATCATGTTGGCAGGATCGAAATTCACGAAAAGGTTGTCCCGTTGGGTGTCTGCAATGAACTCTAGCAAAGCGGTGGCGGTTTCCTGGCCGGTTTCCAAGTGAAGTGCTTGACCATTGTTCCTCGCATAGTCACATAGCTCCTGGGTTACCGAAAGGATCTCCGCATAGCTCGGATCGGATTTGTCATGAGGAACGAAACCTAGGTGTAGCGCTATGACGCTGCAGCCAATCATCTTGGCAAAATCTGATATTTCTTTCATCTCTGCCAGTCTAGATTCGCGAGTCTCAGGTGGCATTAGTCCAACGGTATTCACAACGGTTGGGATATCCGCATAGCTTTCTCCTGCGAAGCCACCGAATACGGCAGTGACAGAAATGTCAAACTCAGCAAGGCGGGAGAGGATATCGTCAGCAGTCTCCTGTGTGCGATTTCCTTGGTGAGGCGCATGGATCTGGATAGTTGGGATCCCAAGTTCGTGAGCAACGTTTAGGTCGACACCTAGACCAGCATCTACACTGGTGAATACTCCAATTTTCCAATCTTCCAACGTATCAGTCCTTATGGTTTGTTATTACTTTTCAGTTGTTCCAGAATAAACCACAGACGCGGGAACAGCAAGCGTTTCAAGCGATGTAGATTGGGCAAGTTTAGAGGACACGTCTACGGTGGTTTCGTTTCTTCTTGACTTCGTTTAGGCAATAAAAAAGGCCACCGTCTAACGGTGGCCTTTTTGTTAAAAAACTTGGGAATGCGTGGTTCCCGTTTGACGATTAATCGGTTTCGATTTTACCGACTTGGTCTTCTTCGATTTCTTCCTGAATGATAATCCGTGGTGTGACCATCATCATGAGGTTTTGCGTCTCATGGCCAATACCGACGTTCTTAAACAATCGGTTGACATAAGGAACATTACTCAAGAATGGAACACCTCTTTCGGTGCGGCTTTCGTTCATTCGCTTAATTCCACCCATCAGAACAGTACCGCCGTCAGGAACGCTGACAACCGTGTTGACGGATGTTTGGGCGAGGACCGGCAGCTGAACGGTGATACCTTGTGTCGTCGTTCGTTCAGTTTCATCCTCTTCGCTACGTGAACCGCCATCAACCGCTTCGAGCAGATTGTCGAGAACCGAGGTGCTCGATTGTTCTGTCGTTGTGCTTCCGTCGAATGTAAAGGTGTCGACGTCGGTCACTTGGGTAAAGAACGGAACAAGTTGTAAGCGAACGAATCGGCGATCATCAGAAACGACGGCCGTTACATTCAGGTTAGTACCATCCGGTAGAATGGTGATAATCGGTTGGTGAGCGACGGCAAAGTCACCGACAACAGGCACCACAGATGTCACGAACGGACGGGAAGCACCATCGGTTACGCTTGCACTCTGACCATTGAACATGGTGACGGTGGGTGCTTGCGTAATATTCGTTCTGGTATCGCCCTTTGCGGCTTGAATCAGGAAGAAGACTTCGATGTCTGATAGAATTGCGAAACCGAAGTTGGCTGCCTGAGCTGCCTGGAATCCACCAAAGATGGGTTCGGCCGCCGAGAAGCTGTTTTGAACAAATCTCAAGTCGAGATCGCTGGTTGGTGTGAAGTCAACCGTATCGGTTGGTTCACGGCCTACCACGCGACTACCACTGACCGTGTCAGCGGTAGGATCGCTGCCAGCCGGGTTGTTATCGTTGATGCTGAAGTCGAAATCGATTCCAACTCGTTCAAAGAACTCATCTCGAAGACTGACGAATCGAACTTCGACAACGATTTGAACATCGTTGAGTTCTCGTAGTTTCTTAAGGAGATCCTGAATCTCATCCTGAACTTCCTGTGACTGGGAGACAATCAAGCTAAGGTTAGGTACGAAAGCTTGAAGCGTTCCAAGACCCTGTCCAGTATCCTGCCAAGAATCAGGCTTGATTGTATTTTGAATCAAGTCGATTAGAGGCTGGAAATCCGCTTCAGTAACACCACCGAGTGGTTGGTTACCAACGGTTCCGTAAGTTGGTTGTCCGCGATTTGGGCCGTTATTGCCGCCGTACATAGCGTTGGCAACGGCTCCGTCGAGTAAACCATCGCGTCCCATCCGCTGGGAAAGTGCGATTTCCGAAACAGAAGCGCCATTGGTTGAGACGTTCATGAAGCCAGGTGATCCACCTGAAGCCATGTTAGGCTGCATCCAATGCATTTGCATTGGGTTCTGGGGTGCCGTAACCGGCATGACCAAATCACCAATGTAGTAAGTTTGGGTCATCAGCTTTGTGGAACTTGCATTCCGGCTGGTAACCTTGATAACCTCATTTTCGACCACGAACACAAGTCCGGCTGAATTTAAGATTACCTCCAGAGCACTTCTCAGCGAGATCGGCTCGCGGATTGGAATGTCTACCATGCGATCCTTTTGGACGTTTTCGGCAGCAAGGGCGATGTCATCGAAGACGATGTTTACCGCAGCCTGACGTGCGAGTTGATCGACGGCCTCTGCAAGCGTGCCTCGATACTCACCTTGAACCCGCTCGTTTCTCAGCGTGTTCCAGATTTTACGATCGGCCTCCGAACTGTAGCGGCTTTCTTCAAGCCGGCCTAACCGCCGATTGCTATTTTTGGTCCACAGTTCAGGATCATTGATCTTGAAAGGTGTCTCGTCGTCCATTCCGGCGGAAGCCCGTTCGGCGTTAGCCATAGCGGCCCAAAAGCCCTCTTCCTTGTCGGATTTAATTTGATCCATTCGATCAAGCCGACGCAACAGAGTTGCTTTTTCCGTAAGCACTGCAACTAATGGGCTGTCGGGAGCTAAGTCTGCTGCCTGGCGTGCAACCACTTGAGCTTCCGGGAAACGTTGCTCGTCAATGAGCGTGTTGAACTCTTCCACCAACTTCTGCAATTGCGTGCTGTCGTCCACCATCTTTTGGCGTCGCATCTCAACCTGGTTTCGACGCTCTGCATTTGTTTCAGCGTTCATGATTTCAGGAAGATTGCGATCGATGTAAGATTGCATTTCCGCGAGATCACGATCGATGATGGTCAACAATGGTGTTTGGTTCGTGGCTTCAAGCTTCGATTGAACGACTCGTCCACGGAGTAATGTCATTTTCTCAAGAGCACTGCGGGGATCTGTTTCTAGCATCCGCTCGGCGTTTGCTCTTTCTTTAAAGATCTCGGATTGCAGCGCCTTAAATGCCGCCGTCTGCTGAGAAGAAGCGTCGTTGAGGTCGATCGTCTGTGCGACTTGACGAACGGGCCCGTTTCCGGCTCCAGCAGCAGGCATCGGTTTCGACATTGTAAGGTAATTCAGTTGATCCTGAATTGACTGAAGTGTTTTTGGGTCGAGCTCGGTACGATTGTTCCAGGCTCTCTCAAAATAGGTTTTTGCTTCAGTGTAGTTTTTGCTTCCAACGGCTGCCAAGCCCGCTTGGTAATAGTCCATTGCGGTTCTTGGGATTGGATTGAATTTAGTCGCGTCGCCATCTACTCCAGAAGCAGTAACGTTTTTGGAAGCGTCTGTGGCCGGATCGTATAGTGTCTTTACAACGCCGCTTGCATTGTTGTCAAAGCTGGCCTTGATAACAGCGGGATCAAAAGATTGGCGGTTCATGGCGTTTTGGATTTTCAATTCCATTTGCCACGGCCGTGGGGCGTTGGCCGCAAAGGCGGTATCCGGAACATTCAGCTTCTTGGCTTGTTCAACAAGCTTGGAAGCTTCTGCGAAATCGCCTTGGTCGAAGGCGAGTTGAGCTTCTGAGAGAAATTTTAACGTTTGTTGTAATGGCTTGGCTTGGGGGGCGTCCATTTTTGGTTGGGCTGCCTGAGCAGATTTTGCTGCGGCAATCATATTCAACAGCTCATCAGGGTTGCCGATATTGGCGTTGAACTGGACAGGGAAGCTTTTGGCGGTCTTTACCAAAGCCTCGGCTGTTGCGTAATCCTGATAGTGCATCAGGGCCTCTGCCTGCGTTAGCAAAAAGGAAGCGGCACCTGCATTGAAGGCCTCATGCTTGTTTTGCTGCCGGAGTTCCTCAAGGTACAACTGGCGGTCGATCATCGACTGAAGCGTAGCGGGGTTATCGCCGATCGCTTTGTAATCGATGTTGATACCTTTTGCTGTTTCCAGCATTTGTTTCGCAGTGGCGACATCGCTCTTAGCGAGTGCCTGCCTTGCTTTCAACAAAGCACTTCTGGCATCGGCCAGTTTTGCCTTGTCAGTTTCTGCAGGTATTCGTGCAGTTGCCTGAACGGCACCCGAATCCTGAGCCGGAAACTGTGTCTGACTGAGTGCCGTCGATGGTGATTGGATCACTACCGTCGATACCATGAGGGCGGATGCCCATAAACTTTGCTTAAGTCGCACGGAGACTCTCACGCAACTCTCCTTGTTGTTGTGACGCCTAAAATACCCTGTAAGGTTGTTAAAGCTGTGCCACGGCATCACAGGGTTAATTCCCCCCTTGGCCATTCCTAAATCCGTTTAGAAATTAGTACCGCTTCTAGTGAAACGGCAGACCGGTGGAGTCCGTAGACAGCGCACGATTCTTTTCGATGGGGTTAATTAGCGATGTGCGTTTTGGCCGTCAACATCAATCGCATGGAAAATCTCGAGAAAAGTGCGTGCGTGCTAGCGGACGTGTTTTTTGCAGGATAAAAGGCGGCTTTTGAGGTGCTTTTGCCGTCAGTAATTTGCTAGACGCTAGCGTGGTTTTAAATTTTTATTGAGCTTCGCGTCCACATTGTTTTTGAAAAATTGACTCCGTGGCGACACTGTCGGGGGGGGTGGTAGTCAATCTTGGACTGCAACAAAAAAAGCCGCAATGAATTGCGGCTGGGTTTCTTTGGGTTAGCTGTGTTCAAATTCAGAGTGCAAAGCTTGGATACATCGTGAGTTGTATGCGATTAGAAATCGCCGCCTCCCAGTCCGCCACCGCCACTGAATTTACCTCCACCGGCACCTTCGTTATCCTCTTTGCTCTTCTTCCGCTTCTTGCCTTTGCCGACGGTTTGGGATTCGTCTGCAAGGTGAAGCATATTTCGGAATTCCGTTCGATCGCCCATGTCGTTTTTGACTAAAAAGTTTCCTTTTTCGTCCATGACCAAGATTTCACTTGCAGTCTGGTGACGCATTTTTTCTGTTCGTGGTAGTTCGAGTTCTTCGCCACTGATTGCGTCTACGACGACCATTCCAGTCGTGATTGGAACCTTGTATTGGTTAGGGCCTTCAGCATCCGGATCGTTTTTGGCAACTTTGACCTCGAGGGTTATAGGGTGAATGAAATACGACTCTGCTAAAAAGTCCAGCGCGTCGCCGCGATGAACCATTTGTTTTGTTGGCAGGGATGTTCCAAGGTTGGCAGACCACCAGGAAGAAGCAGCCACTTCGACTTCTGGTTCACCAACGGGTAATTCTACACTCTTTCCGTTTTGAGAAAGTCGAAGCGTTTTTCCAGGGGTTACCATGCCGGCCGCAACTTGGCCACGTGTTTGCTCAACCTTAACCGTTACGGGTTTGCTCCACTCAGATGGTCGAGCGTGTTGAAGGTAGTCTTGATAGACAAATTCCTCGCCGTTGTTCGTGTTGTTTTTTGCGACCGCAACTCGCGGTACAGGAATTTCCTCAATGATATCCTTCCCGTTTTCGTCTTTTCCCCGAATCTCAGAGACAACGTAGGTAATGCGATTGGTTTTAGGATCTTTTATTTCTTTCGTGCGGTTTAGTCGCTTCCGCACGTCCGGGTTACGCATCGTGCTGGTGATCCGTACATATTTTGCTTCTGGTTTTTCAGGAGTGCTGTTCGAGCTGGACGGTTGGTTTGCTGCGTAATCTCCGTCTTCATCTGGGTCTTCCTGATCAGCACTGTCGTCTTCGTCAGCACCATCTGGCAGGCCTCCCCGGTTGCTGCCTCCACCACCCATACCAGTCATATCAGTCATTCCGCCAGTTTGTCGGTTGGCAAATTGATTTCCTAAATCTTCGTTATTTGGATCTCCAAGCCAGAGTCGCATGCGGTACTCGTAACTCTTCCCAACGTTTTTTGGATGAAAGTCAAAGAAGCGAACAAGTCGGTACTGATGTTGAGCCTTGTCGGCGTCTAGAGCTTTGACGTGATCGGTGAAATCACTTCCAGCGCGAGATTGAACGATCTCTGGTGCTTCAAGTCCAAAGTCACCTCCGGATCCACCGGGAGCGGAGCCTCCCCGTCCGCCACCACCAGCTGGGTCGCCTAGGCCGCCAGCACCCATGCCCATTCCCATTCCCATACCCATACCACCACCGAACTTACCAGCGTTGCCACCGCCAGCAGCACCGGGCTTTCCTGGTTTCTGGATATTGCCTGAAAGGATGTCACCTGCGTCAACGTCTTCTGCTTCCTCTTCTTCAGTAAACTCAGGGAACTCTCTTCTATTCTCTTTGAGTTTGGAGTGACTGATATAGGGGCGATAGTCAAAGTCAAAAATTGCCGGAATAGGACCGGTTAGAATGGGATCGTAATGTTGAGGTGCTACGATATCGGGTGCCGAGTTGTAAAACGCTTTTGGCATCCGGTGCATGCTCGGGAATAGGGATGGGTAGTAGTGAGAGGTTTTGTCGGTAATGTTCTCCCATTCTTGACTACCAACTTCACGGCGTTCTACTTCGAGATATTGGTAAATTGGTTTATCGCGATCAGGGTAGTAACCCATGGCTGATGCGAAACTGTTTTCGTATTCTTTCCATTGCTGTTCGATGTCGACCAAGCCAGTGACACAAACAATGTTGTAGATCGCTGACGTCGTTGTGGCCGGGAAATTGTGGTGAGTTGGCCTCACGCCTTTCGACGTGTGAACGTTCACCGTTTGGGTTCTGGTGCCAATGCCGTCGAGAACAGGAATCGGATTTTCTTCCTCTTCATCTTCTGGTTCGCTTTCACCAAATCCTCCGCCTGAACCACCTCGACCGCCAAGTCCAAAATCTTCTTCTTCGCCGCCCTCGGGTTCTTCTTCGCCTCCATCATCCTCGCCCATGCCAAACCCAGCACCGAGGCCCATCCCATCGTCCATGTCTTCCAGATCACTGCTCGGAGCGGCAGGGTAGGCAGCAAAACGATCTACCGAAGCGCCGATGTCAACTAAAAGTGGCGCGGTGAAAACTACTGCTTCCGGTTCGATGACCCCGAAAATACTCGGATCTAAACGCGCATCGAGAGTTCGAGCAGCGATTCCCGTGAACGGATCAAGTTCGTAAATAGACGCATCCACCTTACTGCCGTCACGGACAATCTGGTCAACGTTTTTTCGACCTGTTCGATAGGATTTGATCTCATCCCAGCTGTTTTCCGAATCGATGTAACGTTCAGCATCTTTCGCCATTTTTACCAATTCGTCAGGCGATTTTTCGGAATAGGGTTTAATGCCAAAGCCCATCCAAAAGAAGGCGCCCATTGCGATTAACGCAACGACAATAATCAGCTTTTCAGTATGATACAAAAAGAACTTTTGCATGGCGGCTTTGCTGAAATCTGGCTTTTTCATATTCAAAATCTCCTGATCAGATTCGTGTAATTGCCTCTAAAAACAAGAGGTATCGATTCTGATATTGGGTTGTTATTCTTCTTAATTGTTCTTTTTTTAAAAATCGAGCAAGGGAACTACTAGGCAGTAGTTCGGTTAGCAGCTGAGTCGACTGACGATCCAGCTGGTTGTCTGAAATGCTCTAAGGTTTTGCTGGGTTGTCACTTCGCGTGGTGGCTATTGCCGCTGAATCGTCAAGTGAGTCAGAATCTTCTAAGAGTCCTGCAGCCCGCTTCAACTCGTCCTCACGGACCGGGTTGTAGATTTTTACAATTCCGAAAAATTCGACATTGACGTCATAGTTCGTTCGCGTTTCGACTGGAACGACCTCGACTTGAGTTGGATTAAATCCGTCCATTCCGAGATTTTGTCCCATTCCACTTCGCTTCTCGGTCGAGGAAGCATCACTTCCACCACCACCGTTGAAGATGATGTCGTCCCCGCCAGGGGTGTGTCGGTTCCAGCGAACTTGTTGAATTTCAAAGGCAAACGGTGAGTTCGCACAGGCTGCCATAAAATCGGCGATCTTTCGCTCGTCCATCTTTAAAGCGATTCTAACTGGCACACGTTTAGCAACGATCAACTCGAGGTTATTTTCGGGAAGTTCTGACCCGGTGATTACGCCTTTGACGACTGCTGCAGGAAGCGGCTCAAAGTTTACATCGACGTAACGATTGTCGTAAGGGACGCTGCTGGTAGACATGACATCATCTTCCGTTCCTCCTCCCATCGGCATACTGCGGTTGAAGAAATCACCTTCCGGCTCAAAAGCACCTTCTTCGTCGTATTCCTCTTCTCCGCCGTCGCCCCCAAATGAACCGGGCATTCCGTTGTTCGATCTACCGAATCCCATTCCACCTGTTGTTTTATCTGCAAGTCGCTGATCCGCCGGGGTTAGTTCACCCAGTTTTCCTCCAACTTCGCGTCCAAAGGCAACGTGATCGATATTCTTAATAATAGAAAGGTCGTTCGCGCTAGAGTCGCCATTAACCTCGCGGACAATTCGAAACATTGCTTCCAAAAGCCATAAGTCTTGCTGCAACATGTAGCACTGTAATGGATTTGGGTAATCAAACTGATTGCCGTCGTATCCGTTGAAGGTCGTTAACTTTTGGTTCCAAAGGTCTTGGTTTTTATCACTCCAAATGACGGCAAATTGGTTCATGTCGATTGCGGGTGAGCCTAAAGTCGGCGCCCCCGTTCCGGCACCAAATCCTCCGGCACCAAATCCTCCACGTCCGAATCCTCCACCGGTAGGGTCGCCACCGTCTTCGTCTTCCGTTGGAGCACCGGCCTCGGCATCCAAATACTTTGGATCGTACTTCCAGTAGGCTCTAAGGACATCGTCGCCGCAAAGATAAGCCATTTGTTCTGGAATCTTGGCTCGATAGAGCGTCAGCATTTGCTCCATTTGTGTGCCGGCTGCGGAGTTAAGTTCGTCCGGCATGGTTTCTGGCGGGTTGAACTGACTAAAGTAATTCACAAATGTGTCACTCGGAATACATTTTGGCCAGACAAGGATCGAATCCTGAGCTTGTTTTCTAATTTTCCAGGCAGCGACGATAGAGTCGATGGTTGCCGCTAATTCATCCTGCATCCCCTGTCTGGAAGTCTCATTAGGATGCGCGGCGATTGTCACTTCTTCGGTTTCCGTCACACCGTTTTTGGGAAGGGGGTTCGCGGTAACGGTTTTTATTCCTTTGGCCGTCGAGACCGATTTTTTAAGCTGCGCTTCTTGTTTTGTGCGCTCGCCGTTTATGCCGTTAGTTATTAAAAACCAAGAAACGACCATCAGCACGGAAAGGAAACCGCACACTAGCCAGAAAACATTTTTCTTGATCCAAGCGATTGCTGGTGCTAATTGGTCCATGTTTTAATCCTCAAAATTATATATAAGGCACTTTGCCCAGTTTGTAGTTAAATAAATCAGCCTTATTCGTAGGCGTCGGGGGAAACCCGGGAGATTGGTTAGCCCTCTTCTTCGGTGGTTTCACCTTCTTTAGCTTTTTTATCTGCTGCGATCTTTGCCAGTCGGGCAGCGCGAGCGTCTAATCGCTCTTGTTCCGAACGCGGCGTCCAGGCCATTTGGACAACAAAAGTAAATTCATTAACTTTTTGAACATTGGGGTCTTCGTCCGGCGAGAGCGATTCTGAAGAAGTTCCTAAATCAGCTCCGTCACCTACACCGGCTCCCATGCCCATTCCCATACCCATGCCTGAACCGCCGCTAAATTTACCGCGGCCATCTCCTGCACCTGCCGCTGAATCTGCGTCAGCCCCTTCAGTTGCAGTGGGATCGAAGACGATCGTTTTCTCTGCCAGCGGGGTCTGGAATGTGACGGTAGGAAAGGTGATGCCAATGTCAGCATAAGAGAATGCCTCGTCTTTCCCGTTGGTCGGGAGGACGACATCATCCTTTTCGAGTAGTGTTTTAATAAGGGTTTTTACGAGGTAAGCCTTGCCCATATTGAGTTTGGCGAGTTGTTCATCACTGTTGTGAAAGTGATGACCCCGAATTTCGATAACCCAACCTTTTTTTCCTCCGAGTGGACCTACGAGGCCAACATCTGTGGTTGTAATTTCACCACTTGGTTCGTAGGCAGATGAGCTTTCCTCCTGCATCTCATCGGCCGCCGCGAGCAAGTCTTCGACGTCCTCCGCTGAGGCACCACCCTGCTTCATCCTGTCAATTTCTTCCTGGTCGAGTTGAAACATCTTGTCGTGAATTGGTTTTATGTCATTCAGCCATGTCTGCAAGTTGGGGAAGTAGGCAGATTCGACATGATCAACGTAGAGTTCTTCACGGTCGGAAAATGGAATTTCAGTTGGGGCGGCCCGATGGTCAGCTTGAGCATCTTTGATCGCTTTAATTCGGGGATCTTCCGGGAAGGCCTGAGATAGGGCTGAATAAAATTCAATCCAGGAGGCTTTCTCTTCCGAAGCGGATGTGAGCTCAGTTGCAATTGTGTTGAACTGCTGAAGTTTTAATATTTGTTCTTCGTCCGATGCGACGAAACCGTCACTCTTGCTCTTTGTCGATTTAACCTGTGAAATTGCTTTTTTCCAGGAGACATTGTTGGCGTCGACAAATTTTTCGTTCGAGCTCCACCATGCGTTTGCGATAGAAAAGTAACCCAGTAACAGGCCGAAGGTAAGGAGACCCACGGAGGCCAAAACCCAAGGTTTTTTTGCCCGAATGATTCTCTCAACGACAATCTCCTGCGGAAGCAGATTC
This sequence comes from Mariniblastus sp., assembly GCA_011523945.1. Lineage (GTDB taxonomy): Bacteria > Planctomycetota > Planctomycetia > Pirellulales > Pirellulaceae > Mariniblastus. Next base: position 18,384 of record WTFU01000034.1, read on the forward strand.
GTTTCGATTCTACTTTCCTTGAGTCCTTGAATACAAAGCCCGTAACAAGGTGCAAACGAAAGAAGGTTATTTGAAAATGTGGGCTGAGTGGTGACATCACCGCCGGTTAACTTGTTGAATTCAGAGATTTTTGCGATGTCAATTTCTAGCTGCTTGTTCAAAAACTGTCGCAAACCGGGAAGTTTAGCCGCATTTCCGAGCAGAATGATCTCCGAAAGATTTGCAGACTTTTCAATGCTCTGGAAGTAGGTAAGCGATCGCTGAACTTCGTTAACTAGGTCGTTAAAGACGGGGCGCATTGCTTTAAAGATCGCTTTGGGGTTCTCTGAAACGCGAGCATTCTTTTTAAGATGCTCCGCTTTCGCCTGGGTCAGCTTCATTTCGCGAGAAAGCTGTTTTGTAAAGTGGTTTCCGCCAATCGGAATGTTTCTCAACCAAAGTTTGATGCCATTGGTGACAATCAAGTCGGTTGTGTCTGTTCCCATTGAAAGGACGACGACGGACGGTGGCGGGTTATCCGGATCAAACAGTTCGGGATCGGGCAGATTTTTAATCTGGTCGAAACAGACCACATTGAAAATGGACAACGGTGACAGTTGGACGATATCGATCTCTACACCGATATCATCGAACGGCCGTAGCGCCCGGTAAACGGCCTCGCGTTTCATCGCAAAGAGGCCGACCTCTGCGTCAATGGCGCGGCCTTCGACGACGACTCCGCCCAACTGTTGCCAGTCCCAGATAACGTCTTCGATCGGAAACGGAATCTGCTGTTTTACTTCATACTTGACGATATCGGGCAGCGTTTTGATTTCGACCGGTGGTGGCTTGAAGAATCGGGAAAGTCCAGCCTGTCCCGAGACGCTAATTGCAACTCGATCACCGAGGACTTCGTTTCTGGAAAGGAATTCTTCCAGCGCATCCTTAATGAGTTCCTCAGGGTCTGAGTCAGGTTGGCTCAGGATTTTGGGATATTCGATGAAATCATACTTATCGGCCACGACGGCCTGCCCATCTGCATCCCATGTACAACGCAGTGCCTTCAATGCACACTGTCCGATGTCGATACCCCAAACGGCATTTTGTTTTGCCATCTTTTACTGCCTACTAATTTCTGGGAACTACTAAAATAACGTAAAGCGCTTGCCAAATGCTTGGCTGTCCAAGAGCACTCTTTATTATAGGTTCAGTGACGTTGTTTCGTTAAGTTTGTTTCGTGTGGTTTTCTTCAAGACTGTACGGTTTTTGAAGGAGTTACGGGTGAATTCGTTCACAAAGTCCATGGAAACACGTGTAACTCTACCGGATGGCTTCAAAATGTGTCAAATTTTCGTTTTTAAAACCCGTCTTTTCGGGAGTCATCGGCATCAAGTGCAGGTCAAAACGAGTTGTTCAGTTGGCAGAGTCATCAGACCAGCGACTGACCTGACGGTCATTACGACCGATTCGATTACGCGGTCTTTGCTGTTTTCATCGCTTGGAACAAGCTAGGGCGTCTAATTCGTTACGAAATTTCGGCTGCCCCGTCCCGAATTTCCGAAATTGAGCCTAAAATCATGGTTTCGCCTGGGAATCGCTAACTCATTGCGGATACTCCCGTAAAGACTCACATTCGTTTGTATGAAAAACTATTCAAAACTCTTGATCTTGCTTCCCTGTCATTCGATGGAAGACTTTCCGATTCATCATCGCGGGCATGAAGCGGCAAATCTTTTGGCAAGTTGGACAGCGTTGTGGCATCCGGCGCTGATCGCGTCAGCTGGGGAAATGCCTGGTTGGCATCAAACAGATAACCCAAATATCAGTTTTGATGAAACATTCCCCGATAATTCGGATGAGGACGTCTCCTCGGCGGGTTCGGATGGAGTCCTGCTCGCTGTCATCCCGCTTATTTCTGAATCACTGATGGATTCAGGATTACTTGATAATCTGGAGTCCGCACAGGCGGTCCTGCTTTCCGATCTCGAGTCGCGCGACGCGATGATGGAGCGCGCAATTGAGGCCAATGCTGGGGCGAAGCGATTGGCCAAGGGACTCGATGAAGATCTCGTACAAGATTTTTGTGCGCTCGGTTACGGTTTTCTTCAGGTTCAGTTGATGACGCGACAGCTCAGATACTCGAGTAACCTTGATGAAACTCATTTTTCTAGAGCGGTTACGGAAGCTGCTCGATTTGCGACTGACGGAGATTTGGCGAAAGCCCGAGATGCTTTGGGGCGTTGTTTTGACCTGCTTTTGGAAGAGAAAGACGGTTACTACCCAGTTCAGCCTGAATTGATGGATGTTGTTTTGACCGCCAGTACGACACTTGGGCGTTCGATGACCAACCAATTAGAGACGGAACATCCGATCAACTTGCTTCTCAGTGGACAAACGGGAAGGTTGATGGCGGCGGAGCGTCCGCAATTGCGGGAGAAGACCATTGCAAGATTGAAAGACAAGACTTTGAGTGTCGTCGGAGGGCTCGCTGATGAGTTGCCGGATTCATTGATAGCCTGTGAATCAATCCTTAGTAATTTGATCCGAGGGCGAGCAATGCTGAAATCGCAGTTTGGGGTAACGCCCAGCGTCTTCATGCGGCGGCGTTTCGGTTTGACCCCGGCCTTGCCATCAATGCTTGAGCAACTCGGATTCTCGGGCGCTGTTCATGCGACCTTAGATGGTGGGAAATTTCCACTTAGCTCAAGTTGCAATATCCGCTGGACGGGAGACGATGATCAGTCAATTCTGGCTATTGGTGATGTTCCGTTGAGTGCTGCTGATGCGGGGGCGTTTTTGGGTTTGGGTGTAAAACTGGGAGAGCAAATCGATTCTGCTCATGTTGCGGCAGCCGTTTTCGTGCATTGGCCGGATCGAACCTGTGAGTCCTTTCGAGATCTTGTGCGGATTTCAAAATATGGTGCATTGTTTGGCAAGTTCGTAACCCTCGACGACTATTTTGAAGCAGTTTACGATCCTGGTTACGGAGACACGTTCGCATCGGAGGAATATAAGCCGCCCTATTTTAAGCAGTCGCTTGAATTAGAGTCCCGGCAACCGATTTCTGCTTTTACGAATTATTATCAGCGTTTTGCTGTGGTAGCGGCCCTGCGTTCACTGCTCGTGCAAGCCTGCCATTTGCGTGGAATAGAGGCAGAAGTTGCTTTAGATTTTGAGTCTCGTATTGACGATATCCAGTCGAAAATTGAAGCGGCGATCGATCAGGAAAATTCTGGAGCGCAGGATGTTGAGAAATCCAATTCCGCAGAATCTTTGGACGACGCTCTTGCCCACTTGCAATCTGAGTTGAAATCTCTTTTACAGGATGTTCAACAGGACTTGGTAGATTCTGATCAGATGGAGGTTTTAAATACGCTCGGATTCCGACGAGTGGTTGAACTTCAATCCAAAAGTGCAAAAGTCGGGACTTTGAAAAAGTCGCCTCCGGTTTATGTTTGTGATAGTTCGGAATCGGGGGCACATTGGGTCGTGGAACTACCGCCAATGGGGAGTGTCGAATTGAGTAGCGCCTCGGTGGCGACTCAAGACTTGTTGCGAGGTGACCCACTGATTGGCGAAGATCACACTTTGCGAAATGAGTTTTTTGAGTTGTTGGTCGATGAAGAGACGGGAGGGATTCGGTCGATTCAGTTGTACAAAAATCGAGTCAACCTGATTAGTCAGCAATTGGCGTTGAGGCTGCCCAAAGATCTTGGGAATCCCGGTGGTGGTGGCAAGGCGCGGTATACGCGAATGTCCGCCGATGAGATTAAACTGACAATGGAATCTCGCATTTCGGGGACGCTGACGTCACGCGGTACTTTGCTGGATAACGATTCGAAAATGGCGGACTATTGGCAAAAAGTGCGGGTAACACGGGGCCAACGGGTGGTTGAAGTCGAGGGAGAAATTATCCCGACTTCGAGATTCTCCAAATCAATAAACCACTATGCTTGTTCTCGTTTGGCTTGGAAGAGTGAAGCGTCTCGATTGGTCGCCAATGCCGGTGAAATTCGACAGGATATTTACACTGATTGGTTTCATGCAACTCAATATGTTGAGGTGGTGCAGGATGATGGGCGGCTAACGATGCTGACAGGTGGCCTGCCTTACCACCGACGTGCGTCCCGGCGATTTGTTGATTCTGTTTTGATCGCCGGAAAAGAGAGTCAGCATAAGTTTATGTTCGGGCTCGGCGTGAACCTTGATTATCCTCTTGCTGCTGCGGTGTCACGAATGACACCTCCCGTTGTTTTGAATTCTTCTCAAGCGACTTCTCTTAAGGTCGACGCTCCCGCCGTCTCTAGATCTAGCTGGTCGTTTCATCTCAATCGTCGAAACGTGATAGCCACTTGGTGGAGTCCGTTTTTTGAGGGAGAGGCAGGTCAGTGGGTAGGAGTCAAAGTTCGTTTACGAGAAACTGAAGGAAGAGCTGGTGCTTTGACGGTGCGTTGTCCTCGATCGATCGCTGCCGCTGAGCGGGTAAGGTTCTCGGGTGAAACAGTCCAGTCTTTGGGGTTGGTGGAAGGTAGTGATTCAAGTTTTATTGTTGAGTTTTGTCGACACGACTATTTTGAAGTAATAATTCGATGGAAAAAATGATAGTTGCAATCGACGGGCCTGCGGGGGCAGGTAAGAGTTCAGTTACGCGATTACTCGCCGAGCGGCTGGGGTTTCAGTTTTTAGACACCGGCGCTATGTATCGCGCTGTTACGCTTGCGGCTATTAATCAAGGGGTGGATTTGTACGACGAGTCTGCGCTCCAATCAATAGCGGCGAAAATAGAGATTGTTTTTGATGGTGAAGAAGTTTTTATTAATGGAGAGAATTCCACTGCTGCGATTCGAGAACCGGAGGTGACCCGAAGTGTTGCTTCTGTTGCCAATGCACCGTCCGTTCGTTCCTACTTAGTCGACCTGCAAAGGCGTATCGCAACTCAGGGCGACTTCGTTTGCGAGGGGAGAGATCAAGGAACTGTAGCTTTTCCGGATTCGTTTTGCAAAATCTTCCTCACCGCTTCTCCGCGTGCTCGGGCCCAGCGTCGAGTTGAGCAATTAAAGCTATCGGGAAAACCGGTTGAGTTTGAAGCCGTATTACGTGATCAGGAAATTCGCGATCAACAGGATAGTACTCGGGAAGTCGGTCGACTAATGAAAGCCGAGGATGCGATCGAGCTGCTTACCGATGATCTCTCGCTCGGTGAGGTCGTCGGAGAATTGGAACGCATTGTACGGGAGAGGATCGAGAGAACATCGTCTTCGACTGCTAACCAATGAAAGATGGCCGGATGCGAAGTGGTTGAATTGGGTCAAACGATCCCGGGTTTCCATCGAGTTCCAAAGTAATGCAATAGAAACGGCAGGATGCAGAGGATTAGCGTTCCGAGAGTGGTTGCGATCAGGGCATACTCGCGTCGCGTGAGATCCTGCCAGCGATTCTGTTGAGTTTTCTGGGTCAAATTTGAAATCATGGTCGAGGAAATATGCTGGACATTACCATTGTGAAACTCGCCGTTAAGTCGGGTTGCAACTTGGCGAAGCGTTGAAGTGTCTTGCCGCGAGTTCTTGCCGGCAATGAATTTGCCGGTGATGGGATCGCCAACGCCCACGAGTAAAACATTGCTGATTGATTTCGGCATGGGGGGCATTCCCGTGGCAGGAACGGTGTCACCGTCAGTGACCACCATCAGGATTGCGCTGTCCGGTTTCCACGGTGCAGCGATTTCTGCTGCTTGTTCGAGTCCCTTAAACAGATTGGTATCCTTTCCTTTAAAGGCAAAGTGCATTGGAAGGTCGGAAAGTGTGTTTTTAACAACTTCGAGATCATCGGTGTCGATGACAACTGGCATCGCCTCGTTGTAGAACGCAATAACGCTCAACTTGTATTGCCGAATTGGCACGCGGTCAAATAAAGATTCGACAATTTCTGCACCTCGCTGCGTGCGACTTAACGTTCCCGTCGGCCCGGCATCAACCAGTCGCATGCTCGGTGAGACATCGAGTAGCAATATCACATGTCGTTGTTTGGTTGCATCAATTTCAGTGGAGTTGTGTGTTTTAGGTTTGGCGAGCAGTAACGAAACCAGACCCCAGCAAATGAGACTGTAGGCGACAATCTTTAACGGTGCGGCAGCTTTGACCCAAAATGCTGGGCTGGCCTTTGGGCCAAAGGCGAGTGACGACAATCGGCGAATCCGAATCATATGAATGGCTTCCGCACCAGCGCTTATGATGAAAACGCCCGCTGCCGAAAATTCAGGAATAAAGTTCATGTCTACCATGGCGTATACCTCAATCCAAACGTTGAAAGGAGGCTGATGCCTAGCAGTAATAATCCGAGGAAGGCGTAAGGGGTGAAATGGTCTAACTGTTCTGCAATCGTCTGCTCGATTTCCGATTTTTGCATATTGTCAATTTGCCGGAAGACATCTGCCAGAGAGTCCGGATCACCTGGGTTAAAGACCTCACCACCTGTGAGGGATGTGATATTAACGATTTCGGCAGGGGCATCCGAGTTGGCGATGTGAATTGCAAATACTTTAATTCCTTGTTCGATACATCGTTTGGCAATGTCTGTGTCGTTACCACCGGAAAGGTCGCTACTAGCTCCGTCGGAAACGAGGATGATCATCCGGTCTCCATCTGCTTGTTCCATCAACAGTTGACGGCACGACAAAAGTGCTTTGCCAATCGAGGTTCCACCAAACCAGGGTGGGGCAATTTCAGGACGCATAAACGGTGGTGAGCAACGGATCGCCGAGGTGTCAGTCGTCAATGGACACCAGTGCAAAACCGCATTGCCAAAAAACGATAAGCCGAATGCATCTCCCTCGCGGAAGTCGAGGAATGAATTGATGGCCTCCATTGAAGCATCGTATCGCGATCCCTCACCAAATCTCGATGTCATGCTTCCCGAGATGTCGACACAAAATTGAATATTGGTCAAGGCTCTTTTTTGTGTTGGTTTACCGAGGATCACCGGACCGGCAAGAATCCAAATGACGATCATGCTGACCAAAATAGGGGTTGACTCTGCAAGACTGATGAAGATTCTGGTGACGATTCCCGATCCATGCTTACTATGGTCAACTGGGATTGGAACTCCGTGAGAACGTCGATTCCAAATCCAGTAAAGCCCGATTGCCGGCAATACTAGAAACCAAAGTACCCAAGGCCGATTGAAGCTGTTCGGCAACCATGAAATATTCGGAAGGGTGGATTCAGCAAGCAAGCTTGGAAGCAGGTCTGACGTTAAATTTTGGATTAGCGATTGCACGTCAATCAGTAGCCTTTACGGAGTCTGGTTTTTGGGGATTCACTCCGAAGCGGTGGTTGAATCTTGGTATGGTTTAAGTAATGCGTTCACGTCGACTGGTTCGGTGGTCTCGCCCGAGGGGCGGTGGAGCCAGAGATCTATCTGTTCCAGCATTCGGTTCGCCTCAGGATGTTCCCGCAAAGTTGACCTTAGTTGTTCAGCGGAAAGGTGGCCTAGGTTTAGTTTTGCACTCCAAAACTCAGAAAGGATGCGTTCCAGCTCTGCCTGTTGAGCCGTTGTCAGACTTCCATTGATGGCGGCGCCAATCAGAGGACGCATCTTCTCAGCAGGAGTCATTTTCTTTGTAACGATTGAGGCCTTTTTTAACGTGCCACGTCCGTAAAACAGGATTGCGAGTAAACCAACTAACCAGATGGTTCCACTGACAAACAAAATGGGGATATAGTAACTTCTAAATTGGCTTGATTTTTGCGGGAGGGGAATGGGGCGAACCTTGTCTGCGTCTAAAATAGGTTCAACCGTTACCCACAAAGGTGCGGAGGCTAATTCAGAATCGTCTTCTCGTTGTAAGTAATCGATAACATTGTATCGCCCCGGTTCAAACCCTCTAAATTCCAGATCGTATCGGAAGTCAGTTCCATGCGGAAATGACTCGATGACTCGTACCATCGCTGGTATGCGCTGATCCGTATAAGGTTTAGCAATCAAATGAGAGCCAGCGATTTTGGTTTGAAGAATTCGAAGAGGGAAGCCAACGGATGTTTTTAGCTCAGCAGTTTCGTTATTGTTAACGCCTTCTTCTTGAGCTGACGCTGCGGTCGTGAACCCGCCGAGCCAGAGAGCCCAGAGAAGGAATAGAATAAATGAGAATCGCATTATCGTGCTCCGTTTCCGAGTGTTCCTCTCGATTGGAAAAACCAGCGAATCTTATGTGCGAAAGGTTCGTCAATATCGATTAAGAGGTGATCAATTTGCCGCCGCTTTAGCTCTTGATTAAGTATGGAAGGATCGGCCCATTCACGATTTCCATGCGTAACAAATTCTCTTCCGGTCTCGGGTTCTCTGGCGCGAAAGTAGCCGGTGCCACTAAGTTCTCGTTCGCCCGGGTCCCGCAGCTGAATTACAGCAATGTCATGCAGTTGGGCGGCAATTTTCAGCGAATTGAGCGCGGCCGGTTCGTGCATGTCGCTGATCACAATAATTAATGTACGGTTCTTTAATCGAGCGCACAATTGACCCAGTCTTGTTCCGAGGATGGAGTGCTGGTTCATCGTGTACCGTCTTAGATGGTGCAACCATTGCAGGACTTGATCTTTGGATAAGCTGGGTTCAACTTGATAGTCATCGCTTCCGGTTGTCTGGATTCCAACGGGACTTACTCGTTCGAGGCAGGCAAATGCAAGTCCGCCGGCGATGTGAAGTGCGGTGGCATACTTGTTTCGGAGTTGAGTACTGACCAGCATCGACGCAGAGGTGTCAATCATCAGATAGCATGGCATTTGTTTGGGGGACTCGAATTCTTTAACAAACACTTTGCCTGTTCGCGCGGTAACACGCCAGTCAATTGAACGCACAGGATCGCCGTATTGGTATTGCCGCGACTGAACGTATTCGACGCCCGACCCGAGAAAAGGAGATTTGTCGGTGCCGTAATTGAAATTGTCAGCCAGTTTGTTAACGACAATTAAAAATTGACGCCAATCCATTGGATCAACGTAATCCAGGTTTCCGTGCATTAATCGAACTCTCGCAAAATGCTCTGGAGCACGGAGGCTCCCGTATGACCATCAGCCAATGCTTCATAATTCAGTCGAATTCTATGAAGGATGACGTCTTCAGCCAGTGCGTAAAGATCGTCAGGGACAACATAATGGCGTCCCCGAATTAACGCACGTGCTCGGGAGGCTTTAATCAACGAAATTCCCGCACGCGGGCTGCAGCCAAGTTCAAGTAATGGATGGTTGCGCGTCCGGTTAATAATCTCGACGATATGCTCAATAAATGCTTCACTGACATAAACTTGCTGAACAGCTTGCATGGCCGCGATTAAGTTATCACTCGTGCCGGCAGGTTCATTGCTGAGCATGTCAAATTCAGTTTGGGCGACGGCGCCTTTTCCCTCGACCCGAATGCCAAGTTGGGCATTTCGTCGTAAAATCTCTTTTTCCTCCTCCGGTTTAGGGTAAACCAATCGGTGAAGCATCATAAATCGGTCGAGTTGAGCTTCCGGAAGTTCAAAGGTTCCTGCCTGCTCAACTGGATTTTGCGTTGCGATTACAAGGAAAGGGGCGGGTAACGGAAAATTTTCACCGCCAATCGTGACTTTTCTTTCCTGCATCGCTTCGAGCAACGCTCCTTGAACTTTTGGTGCGGCGCGATTGATTTCGTCCGCCAAAAGAAGATTGGTGAAGACAGGACCTTTATGAACCTGGAATTCATTTGTCTTTTGATCAAGCACCTCCGAACCAAGGATGTCAGACGGTAGAAGGTCGATCGTGAACTGGACACGGGCGAACTCGAGGTCAATTGTTTTGGATAGAACCGAGACTAACAATGTCTTAGCCAATCCCGGAACACCTTGGAGAAGAAGGTGGCCACCAGTGAATAAGGCAATCAGCAGCCTCTCGACCACGACATCCTGCCCCACAACCACGGTTGCGACGCGGGTTCGTATTTTCTCAATAAATTCGATGACTTCTTTAATTTCTTGATTCGGCTCTCCGGCTGATTTTGGTGTTGAATTAACCTGAGAGGTGGCGTCTTGTCCGGTCATGTGTCAAATCGATCTTATGTTTTCTAAGCATTTATTTGTCGCGTTCGCCGCTGCCGAAAAACCGGCATGTAACGCGTTTTAAGTTAAATCGCATGGCTTACAG
>WTFU01000047.1:0-16089 GCA_011523945.1 Mariniblastus sp.
GTAAAGTATTGCCGTGGGGTTATAGGCCAGCGTCCTCGCAATCGCGAGCCGCTGCCTTTGACCGCCACTTAGACGAGAAGTTGGGACATTGGCTGGAATCCGGAGAGAAGCCAGTAGTTCGTCGGGACTTTTCCGGGTCGCATGCTTGCCGCCACTCGCTCTCGCAATCTCGATATTGCCCATCGCAGACAATTCATCAAACAATGCAAACGACTGAAAAACAACCCCCGCCGTACCACATGAAGCTTTCCCACCATCAATAACGACTTCACCCGACCAACAAATTCCCTCAGCGGTCTCCTCTAACAATCCGGCCACTATTCTCAATAGGATCGATTTACCAACACCGCTTGGCCCCACGATCAACGTGATTTCACCGGCTTTGAAGTCAGCTTTCGCATGATCCAACAGCGTTCTCTCACCTGCCGTCACGCAAATTTGATCTATTTCTATACCGCCCTTATCAACCGACGATGAACTCATTGATCACCTCGGGCCGCAGCGTAAGGGATACTCGAATCCTCAGCAGCTAACACTCCAGGTATTAACTTTGGTTCAACTCCGGCTTTCACTCGGACTCTACCTGAATCCGGCTTTTCATCCGTCTGATTTCCAGCGACCTGATCCTCCTCCGTTTTCAAAGTTAGCCACCGACTATCTTTGTGCAAAATTCGGTGACGAACAACTCGTGCAAACTCCGGCGTAATTTCGCCATTTGGCGATCCGAAAAGGGAAACTCCGATTTCATTGATCGTCGGTTCTAATCTTTCATTCGCCATTGAGATTGCCTGCTGAGCTGCTGGGCTTTGCCACTGTTTTTCCAGTGCCACCCGTAAACGATCGTTGTTTACTAATACTTCTTTTAACACTTCCGTTAACAGCGCCTGAGTTTCAGAATCTTTTAAAACCGCATCAAAGCTCTCGGTAAGACTCGCCTTAATTTTAGGATTTTTTGCTACCTTTCGAATCACTCGTTTTTGCACCTCGATAATTTCGTCCATGTGCGACATTATTATCGGTATCGCTTTTTGATCCGCGAAACGTTTGAATTCTCGTTCGGTCAATTTGCGATCGGGAAGCGGCGTTTTATCGTAAATGTAACGCCAGCCAAAACCAAAGACTGACACCTCACCCCAGATCTCTTGGCCAATCTCTCCAACCAAGGGTTCACTCTCCACTTGTACAATCGGAATAATTTCCGATTTCACCAAGGGAACAATTTTCTCTTCGATCAATTCGCTCCGGTACCGAGCCCCAAGCTCTTCTAGCTGATCCTCTCGTTTCTCTAGCGCAACATTCAATTCTTCTCGAATCACCCGACTGGCAGTTGCAATGGAATCATTTAAAATTGGGCGGAAAGCATTAAGAATTTCTTTTTGATTTTCTTTGTACGCACTTGCGATTAACGCACTAATTTCTTGTCGCTTTTTCTCCGGCAGCATCGTTTTCACCACCCACTCTGTATTATCAGGTGCCGAGTGGTAGGTCGCGAAATCACCTTGACTCAACCTTGGCGCATTACCGTAAAGCAAAACCGAAGCTTTATTGGTCCACGCTGCGCCCTTGAAATTACTCTCAAATCCGTCAAGAGTCGAAACCACGCCAATCGGATTTACCTCTAATGGATCCGACGAAAATACAGGCGTCCCCCGAGATAAGACAACCTGAACTGGAAATTCAATTTCCACCAATCGACGCTGCTTCGTGACGTAATCGAACAACATCCCTGACGCACGTGGTGTATTGGACACAGTATTGCGTAGCAAAATTGCAGCGAATGCAATCATGCCGATCCAAAACAAGACGCCAAAAATCAAACGTGATTCAAATTTCTGTCGCATAAATTAACTCGCCGACACGGAATTGGTGCCAAAAACGCTACCCGAAATAAAAAATTAAATGAAGCCAGAACGCTTGCTAAGACGATACCCCACGCGACGGGTATTTGTTTCATGGGTAAACAGCAGGACAATCCCCTGCCAAGCCTAATCCGTGATTATATCGCTGTTCATTTCGTTATTCCTCCAGAGTCCAAACTTAATCGCCCTCTATTTAGAATCCCCGATCTTCTCAGTTGGCTTCTTTTAATTCAGAAGAATGGTCATGAACAATTTTCCAATGTTCCCCAATTCTCCTGATAACTAGAGAGAAGTTTCCATCCCGTTGCTGACCGTCGGCTGGACGCAAATGCCAGTTTCCCAGCACCAATGCTGAATTAGATTCTATCCGACTCACTATTAATTCATCGAAGTGAAGCTTCCCCATCTTCTCGACTGTTGGATAAGCGTTTTTGTAATTTTCTAAGGTTGCCTGCCAACCAAATTTGGTTTTACCGCCACTGCTAAAAGTTAGTTTAGGGGACTTCCAGTATGTGTCCATAAACTTCTCCAAATTACCATCGTTCCACGCAGAAACCTGATTCTGCAATAATCCCTCGATATCTTTTTTGAAAATACCGTTGGAACCAGCATTTTTCTGGGGCGCGTCCTGCCCGGCGACATTATTGAGCAAACCGCCCGATAAACTAAAGATCAGGACGAATAAGAGATTTTTGGCGTTGGCAGTGGAGTTATTTAGCACTGAAGTTCCTCATTTAAATGTCAGGATCTGTTGGTGTTTGGTTTGAACGTCACTTATTATGACGCTTTCATGAGATTGTCAAAAAAACTGGTTGTTTGTTTCTAAGCTTTGTCGGTAACTCACGGAAGCCCAAGGGTGGTTTCAGCTTTGCCAGTTGCTTAGAATTCCTGTTAAAGGAGCTTAAAGGCAAGAATCTATTGGCGACAGATCCTTCCCCACCCTACTACTAATATCGAATCGGAGCGATGAATGCGTTCAAACTTCACTGGCACTTTAGTTGCAATATTCGTTTTAGTTGGCATTTACTCTGCCTATCAATTGGGAACTGGCAAGCCTGTTTTCGGGCAAGACCGGCTAGGTACTTTGAGCGAGGCCGAACTTCGCACGGCAGCCGAGGATCTAACCTCGCGCGATCAAATTGATGCGATTTTCCAACTCGGTGTTCGCCCCGGGGATCTCTCCCAAACAGTACCCGTTCTTGCCAAGTTGGCGACCATCCACAACGAGATGATCAAACACGCGGCTGACTCTTCCCTCCAAGTCATTGGTGAGAAGGCGGCGGAACACGTACGTCCGTTTATGGAAGAGAACACTACCAAAGGTTATCGAATTGCCTGTTCAGCACTCCGAGCAATCGGCCCGGGCAGTAAGATCTACATCGAAGAACTGAAAGACTTGCTTCGCGATGACAATCCAGTTCATCGCAAGTGCGGCTTGTACGCCCTTCAAGGAATGGGGCTCGAAGCTCAACCAGCGATGGAAGAGATCATTGCCTGCGTTTTAGACAAAGACTTGAACAACCAATGCATGGCCTGCCGAATCCTCGAAAACTTCGGCGCCGACGCCATCGATGCTGAAGCAGCACTTCTTGAAGTACAAAAAAATGGTGGCCCCTCAACCCGAGGTTGGGCCGCACTTTGCCTGGGAGCCATTGGACCTACCTCATCTGATGTTGACGTCGCTGATTTACTTGCCAAGCAACTACAACCCCGCGAAGACGGGAGACCAATCTCCCCGATTGAGCAGCAGCGTATACTGACGGGACTTGGCTATCTCGGCCCCGAGGCAACCAAGGCGCTCCCTACGGTAAGGGAAAAGCTGTCCGGCCGGAACCAGTTTGTGCAGGGACATGCAGCCTTCGCACTTTGGAAAATCACTGGAGATTCTAAGGAAGCGGGCGACGTTTTCCGAAGGCTGTTGAACGACTCATCGATGGTTAACGAAGCAGTTTATCTGGTGGGAAAAATGGGACCGGATGCGGTCTCACTTGCCCCTACTGTAGCAAAGTCACTTAACTCTTCACTACCTGCCACGCGTGAACTTGCCGCCACCGCACTCGGCAACATGGGCAGCAGTGCTTCGAGTTATATGCCCCAGATCAAGGGACTTCTCAACGACGAAGACCCACTGGTTCGAATGGCGGCTCGGAAAGCGATGCAGAATCTCAAAGAAGAAAAGTAGACTCAGCGAGTCCCTATTATCACGAAAGGTCCGCTGCCAAATCGGCCGCTACCTGACACAGCATTTCCGCTTCTTCTATATTTCCCGCCTCGGCAATTGCTCGCACGATCGGTTCGGTATTGCTTGGTCTGACCAGAATCCACTTATTCGGCCAATCAAAGCGAATTCCATCCATCGTACTCTTCTTTGCGTCCAAAAAGTGATCGCTTAAACGATCATACAACGAAGCGATATTCTCTCGGTCAATTGCAATCTTTGTTTTGCATATCTCATAGGAGGGAATTTCTCCGGCAAGCTCGCTCAACGTCTTTCCATTTTTGGCCATCGCATCGAGAACTTGGGCCATCGCGACAAAACTATCCCGAACAAATCCAACCTCTGGATCAATTGGTCCACCGTTCCCCTCGCCTCCGTAAACTGCCTCAAGAGACTTCATTTTATTGGTCACATTCGCTTCACCCACTGCACTCAAATGCAATTCACATCCGTGTAGCTTACAAATATCAGCGGCCATTCGACTTGACGAACAATTAATCACCACCGGGCCCTGTCTCGAGTCAAGAGCGTGATTCAGGGCTATCGCCAACGTGTACTCTTCACCGATATAAATCCCGCGCTCATCAATCAAAGCAACACGATCCGCATCAGGATCTTGGCAAAACACAACCTGAGCTTTTAATTCAGTGGCCATCGCGGTCGTCTCACGAAGGTTTATTTCGGTCGGCTCGGGAGATCGAGTAAACAAACCATCCGGTGTATCGCCAAGACAGGTAAATTCACATCCTAGTGCTGATAGCAATTCTTTTCCGAGAACCGAACCGGCTCCATGGTGACTGTCGAGCACAACCTTGAACCCTTGGGCTCGGATTTGCTCAACATCGACTGTTGCAAGGACGGCTTTAAGGTGCGCGCTGGTGGTATTTTCTAATTCCGAAATTGTTCCAATGCAATCGTGCGCGACCGTCTTAAATTCAAACTCACGATAGGCTTGAATTACCTTCTCTCCAGCGTCAGCGGGAATCACCCGCCCACTGGCTTCAAAGAGTTTAATTCCATTGTAAGGCGCCGGATTGTGGCTTGCAGAAATTTGAATTCCTCCAGCCGCTCCGTGTTCTCGCACTAGAATGCCCGTGGTTGGCGTCGCCGCCACATCACCATAGATAACATCTCGACCGATCGCTGAAAGACCACTGCAAATCGCTTGAGCGAGCATGCTGCCCGTTGACCGTCCGTCCCGTGTCACGACGATTGGCCCTTCATCTACCAATCCTCCGACGTAGGCGCAGCTATATTTAATTGCCAAAATTGGATCGAGGCTTTCCCCAACAATTCCGCGCAAACCAGACACGCTGATGATAGGTTCTTTCATTTTCTACGGCTCTATTAATTGTTGTTTTACGTGCCATCATAATTACAATTCAGAGAATTCGGTAGAAACGTTCCCTTGAGTTTGCGTTAATGGTGACATTTATCGAATTACACTTAATGTAATCCGCGCAATCCGGATTTGCCCCTACTGCTTGGCAATGGGGTTGAAGTCGCTTGGACTGGCAAACTAAAATTCCGGCGGCGTTCCAACCCCGTTATTTTCCCCGAACATTTTCATTACAGCACCTCATTCGCACCTAATCTTAGAGAATTCGCGAGTGAAAAGTTAATCCTGATTACCAAAGTAAACCTATGACCGATCAAGACGCTATTCTGGAACCAACGGACTACCTACAACGGATTAAAGCAGCGTTCGAGCAAGGCCTCTTGACTGAAGGATCGGTTGAAAATCTAACGTGCTGGTTGACCGAAGACCGGTATGCTCAATACGCGCCTGCGGTGATTGAACATATTCAAAATGAAAAATGGGCCGCGCTTGACGATGTCTTTTGGACAGTCATTCCGTTCGGAACCGGTGGACGCCGAGGAAAGATGTACCCTTTCGGGTCCAATGCGATCAACGAACGGACCATTGGCGAGAGTGCGCAGGGACTTGCCGATTACGTAAAGGAAACCAAACCGGACGGACCGTGGAATATGGCGATTGCCTATGACACGAGGCATCGCAGTCGAGAATTTGCTGAATTGTGCGCCAGCGTAATGGTGGCAAATGGATTCGAAGTATATTTCATTGATGACTACAGAAGCACTCCCGAACTCTCGTTTTTGATTCGTTATAAAAACTGCGACTGCGGCATCATGGTGACAGCAAGTCACAATCCTCCTTGCGATAATGCCGTCAAAGTTTACTGGTCCAATGGTGCTCAACTCATTCCCCCGCACGATAAAGCAGTGATCGCTAAAGTCGGTGAAGTTCAGGAGATTCCCAAGATTGATTTTCAAAAGGGAATTGATGATGGAAAGATTCATATCATTCGGAAAGAAATTGATGAGGCCCTATTGGAGCAACACCTCCAGCATAGTTTCGATGTCCCCCGAGACTTGAAAGTAATCTTCTCGCCATTACACGGTGTTGGAGAATTTAATGTAAAAAGCCTTCTCAATGCCGTGGGTTTTGATCAACTTGAGATCTATGAACCTCACCGGGAACCCAATGGAGACTTCCCTAATGTCCCTGGCCACGTCTCCAACCCGGAAAACGCAGTCGTGTTTGACGCCATCATTGATCGAGCCAAAGAGTCGGGTGCCGAGCTCATTCTCGCATCTGATCCTGATTGTGATCGAATGGGTGCTGCGGCTCCGGTTACCAGTGACTTAACGGGAGAGTGGCGGACGTTTAATGGGAACCAACTTTGTGCGTTACTCGGAGACTATGTCCTCGGTGAAAAACAAAAAAATGGCACGCTTAGCGAATCCAGCTACGTTGTAACCACTTTGGTGACGACAAAAATGCTAGGCCGAATATGCGACTCCTACCAAGTACGATGTTCGCAGGAAAATCTGGTCGGATTCAAGTGGATCTGCAACGTGATGGATATTGAGGATCCAAATAATTTTGTCTTCGGTACCGAAGAGTCTCATGGATTTCTTGTCGGCCAATACTGCCGAGATAAAGATGGTGCAATTGCCTGTTTGTTAATGACAGAATTAGCGGCTTTAGTGAAGTCAAGGGGAAAGACCTTATTCGAGCACCTCGATGACCTTTATCGAAAGCATGGATTTCACCACGAACGATTGGTGAACATTCGCATGGAAGGAAGCGACGGGATGAAGCGAATGCAGAACTTAATGGCCAACTTTCGCTCCAATCCTCCAACCAAACTCGGTGGATTAGACATCGTTGGCATCCGCGATTATCAGTCTGGTAAACGAACCGATGCCTCCGGAAATTCTGAACCGATGACAGGCCCAACCGGAAACGTGCTAATCTTTGAAACTAACGTGCCGGGTAATTACGTGGCAGCCAGACCTTCCGGAACGGAACCTAAGGTTAAATTCTATATGTTTACCTATGTGCCCCCAAAGGACCTGAGCGATCTCACCGTTGCCAAACGTGAAATGGAAACCAGGATTGATGCCTACGCGAAAGATATGCAGACGTTCGCCGACCAAGCGTGATGCCTGAACGAATGAGGCAATAAGAAAGCTGATCTTTCGCTGAAACTTTAGCTAATATGGAGGTTAACCGTCCTCCGCTACTTGGTCAAAATTAGCTTTCCCTGTTTGGTTTTTCGCAACCGATAAATCTGCCCATTGTTTTCAATCCAAACCTCTTCGCCGCAGCGGGCCAAGGAATCAAATCGAATAATCTTGGGAAGATTGGGGACCGAGGAATCCTCTTTTCGAGGGTTTTCCCCACCAGCCAAATCTCGATTTGTTGGTTCTTGATTACTCATTAATCAGCTAGTGCCTTGGCAAAACGTGCATTCAGATAAAAACTCGGATTTCGAGACCAATCTCCCTTGCTTCCCACGCGAAACTGGCTAGAATCCACTATTGAGATTAAGTCTCAATTAGAGAGAGTTAGTTTAATACATTCCGACTGCCCAGCAAGCCATCTCTGCAGAAATAATTTCTGCTTCATTAGCCAGCCACGCACGGAGCCACCCCAAACGCCATTGTGGCGAGGGGCTTCATTTCTTAGCTGGTTTTTAAGGAGTCAGAGATATGCGTTCGTATCCCCTCGTGGAATGCACCCGAACCCCGCGCGGCCGAAACGGTTTCACCCTGGTCGAGCTGCTAGTCGTCATTGCAATCATTGGTATTCTCATCGGAATGCTGCTTCCCGCCGTTCAACAAGTTCGAGAAGCAGCGCGGCGAACGGCCTGTGCCAACAACCTGAGGCAAATCGGCCTCGCGACATTGAATTACGAGTCAGCGTTTCAGAAATTCCCCGCCAGCTGGCAGCTACCCTATAACAACAGCCTGGGCTCCGGCTCGACGACTGGCTGGTCTACTCAAGCACTGATCTTACCGTTTCTTGAACAGGGTAATCTGTTTGACAATGTCGATTTCAATTTAGGCTACGGCGATCAACCACCGATTACGATTGGCGGCGAAACTCGGCGCCTTCAAGCGACCCGAATCCCGACCTATCTCTGCCCAAGTGAAGTTCGTGATGAGATGCGATTGAAGAACGGCGAACCGTATCACTACCCCCTGAATTACGCTGGGAACGCTGGCACCTGGTTCGTTTTCAATCCAGCGGCCAACAGCGTTGGCCAAGGGACGCTTTGCACCAATCGACAGCTTTCGATGGGCGCCATCACGGATGGCACCAGCAACACGTTGTTCTGGTCCGAGGTGAAAGCCTACACTCCCTACTTTCGAAATGCAGGGATTACCGGCAGCATACCAATGCCATCCGACCCGACTTTGGTCTCCGGCTTTGGAGGCGATTTTAAATCAAGCTCAGGCCACACCGAATGGGTCGACGGTCGTGCACATCAAACAAGTTTCACAACGACCTTCACACCAAACACTGTCGTGCCCTATTTAGCTGGAAACGTCCTCTACGACGTTGACTGGACCAACCAGCAGGAAGGCAAGTCCATGACCGCCAGTACCTACGCAGCGGTAACTTCCCGCAGTTACCATCCGGGCGGAGTGAATACGACTCGCTGCGACGGATCAGTTCAGTTTGAAACCGGCAACATCTCGCTGGCTGTCTGGCAGGCATTATCGACACGCAACGGAAGAGAAGTCTTCACCGAAGATTAAGGAAAGTCGTACCGATTACCGCACAACCAATCGGGCTATCCATTTTCACGATGGGTAACCCGATTTTTTTACGCATCAAATGCGAACTCGAAATCGCCAATCGTTACGATGTCACCAGCAGTAAGCGTCGCACTCATGACAGTGGAGTGATTCAGCTTCGTTACTCCGCGCTGAGTAAGAACAACCAGCGACCATTTCTTACTGATTAGAGTGACGGTGCAATGCAACGCGGCGACATGATCGCTTTTGAGTTTAATGTGACAACCTTCTCGACTTCCAATGACTAACTTCGGAATATCCAGCGGATACACCTTTTCGGTTGACAAACACGTAAGCGTTGGGATTTTCGCGGCTCCATTGACTGGCTCGGCGATCACTTCGGATTTGTCAAATACGAAACGCATTTTGACGACATTCCCCTTTTTGTTGTAACTCACCGTATCCATGAAAGAATGCATCAAAACCGTTCCGCGACTCGCTGGTTCGTCCCAATTCCCGGCCGATGAGGAGTCAAAGCCGGGACCATCGTCCTCAATCCGAATCGCG
The DNA here is from genome assembly GCA_011523945.1 of Mariniblastus sp. GTDB lineage: Bacteria > Planctomycetota > Planctomycetia > Pirellulales > Pirellulaceae > Mariniblastus. The sequence continues at coordinate 9,697 of WTFU01000047.1, forward strand.
AACCGACGATGATTGATATCAAAACCAACACTGACGCGTCGACTGGAGTACTTTTCGTCCGCCAAACGCTCCTCGATCAATTCAATTGTTTCCAAATCGCGAAGATCAATTTTTTGCTCAGCCGGAATCTCTAGGTTGCCACGATAAAATGAATTTTGGATTGCATGGTCTACGGCAATCGCAATTCGCAGACGGTCAATCCGGTCGAGCGGCGTGAACGCATGAAGCATCTGCTGAACTAACGCCACCAATTTAGGAATCAGCGACGAGTCCGGCTTCAATTCAAACTGAAAACGGGAACCGAAAGACTGGTCAAATAAGCCATCGGAAACGGAAGCTGGAGATAGTAAATCGAGCACCTCCTTCACAGTCGACTCAAGCAACTCACTTAGCTTGCTTTTCGGAATGTAGGTGGAGGCTCCGGCCAGCAATGCCTGCTCCGCGATGTCCTCGCTCCCCTTTCCCGTTGTTAGGATTACCGGAATGTCGGGATGCTTGTTCCTTACCTCGCGCACCAATTCCAAACCGTCCATGCGCGGCATTTGCAGGTCGGTTAAAATAAGATCGATAGACCACTCGTTTATCTTTTCGAGCGCCTGAAAGCCGTCGCCGGCCGTGACGATGGTAAACCCGGGAGCATTTAAGAGCCCTTCCATGAGCATCAGATCAACATCTGTGTCGTCAACGATTAATAGGTTGGTCACTATCCACCTTTGCCAAGTAACGTTGTCAGTACGTCGTCCGCGACGCAATCATACTTACTTTGCAAATTATACAACAGACATTTCAGGGTGGTTACTACACAAGAAACTTTGTGGGTAGAAACTTTGTGGGTAAATGGGGCAAACGCTAGACGCCCCAATGCGGCACATCCGCCTAGCAGTCTCAGGATAAAAAATTGGCCGCCAACTCAACACTAACCCCCTCGAATACCCAAACCGCCCAATCACTTCTTTAACTGGTCACCAAACACTGCCTTTAACTTCTCGATCTTTGGCGGAATCAACATGCGACAATAGGGATTCCCTGAGTTTCTCGCGAAATAATTTTGATGATAGTCTTCCGCCACATAAAACTTTGTGGCCTGACTGATTTCAGTTACGACCGGTCTGGGGAACGCTTTTGTCTCATTTAATTTCTTTTTATAAGTCGTCGCCTTCTCACGCTGCGATTCATTGTGAAAGAAAACCGCGGAACGATATTGGGGACCAACATCATTTCCCTGTCGGTTGAGTGTCGTGGGATCATGGGTCTTCCAAAACACTTGCAACAGGACATCGAAAGAAATGACCTCCGGATCGTACTCGACCTGAATTACTTCGGCGTGCCCCGAGACTTTACTACAAACCTGTTCGTAGGTTGGGTCGTCAACCACCACGTACAGTTCTTCCTCAGGACTGACCGGTTTTGCCATTTTGAGCGTCAATTTTCGACCACTGACCGCGAACTTATGATCCCGACCCTCCGTCATCTTCTCACCATTCAAGAAAACCGAAAGGGGCAAATAACCTGCGGAAACGACATTCTTCAACGAATAGTCCGTTCCACCATCCGGCTTCAAAAAGGTCTCTCCGCCCATGTACCCTGACTTAACTGACTTAACGCCTTTTAGTTCGAGAAAGACAGCCTCAACGCACCAGAAACACCCACCGCCGAACGTTGCCTTTTCCATATCACCAGCCTTCTCAAGATTTGCAAATGTTTGGCTCAATTTCCGTTCGGAGTCGGCCTTCGCCACGGCAGTGGTCTTGGATGGAGTGTCACACCCCACCGTTAACCCCGCACCAAAAAAAATGGAAAGCACGCAAAATATCGCGGAACAACGCATTTTAACTCCCTAACAAACAACTCATTCCTGCCAGATTCCGGAAAACCAAAAAGACCCTTTAAAGCACTTTTCAATTATAACCAATTGTACGTTTGGGATAACCGAGAATCAAAACCATAAGAAACGAAAAATCCGACTCAAACTCAGAACAAGCGATCACTGCCGACACTGCTAACGTCTACCGAATATATAAACGGATTTAATTCGACCATCGAGGACTTAACCAAAAATCCGCAAGTCAGCAGCAAACCCCATATTAGTCGGCGGTGGTTCGCTGGGTCCAAATTCATTCAAACAAAAAAACCCGGCACGTAACCGTACCGGGCAATTGACTCGTTTACTCTTTCGACATTTGACAAAATTGTCGAATCATGTCACCGAATTTAGTGAATGGTATAACCATTGTGATAATCGTGACGAACCATCTTTTGTGTGGCTTCATCCGCATTAGCCGCAACCATATTCTTCGCATCCCAATCGACACGCTTGCCCGACCAAACCGCTAGGTTTCCGAGCAAGATTGTCTCAGTAAGCGGACCCGAGTATTCAACAAATTCAGAGACCGTCTTACCTTCGCCTTTGATAGCCTGGGCAAATTCGGTAAAGTGGCCTGGCGATTTGACGTATTCAATATTCTTGAATTTTTCGTAAGGAGAACCACCTTCGGTTGGGTTGGTGATCGATCGCTGCCGAGTGAATTCACCATCGACGATCAACCCGGTTGACCGCGGTTCACCACCGTAGTCACCAGGAGAATAATACTTACCTTTGTCGCCGACAATCAAAGCCGCACTGGTAAAGTGCCTTTCTTTTTTCCCTCGCTGCTGCTTGGGCAGATCAGCCATCAATTCTTCTGACGGCTTTTCGCCACCGTCATACCAAATCATTTTCAATGCCTTACGACCATCAAGCGCTGGAAACTCGAAAACAATCTTGGAAGAAGCTGGGTAGCAATTTCCATCATGCTTTTCCGAAACCGCTTCAACAGAAGTCGGAAACTTAAGATCCAATGCCATGTAAGACATATTCAGCGTATGGCAAGCCATATCACCGAGAGCTCCCGTTCCGAAATCCCAAAATCCCCGCCACTTAAATGGATGAATCTCGGCACTGTATGGTCGCATCTTGGCGGGCCCAATCCACTCATTCCAGTGAACCGTATTGGGCGCCGTTTCCTCTTTCACTTTCAGTCCAAAACTTTGCGGCCAAACGGGACGATTGGTCCAAACGTGAACCTCTTTGACATCGCCAACGACTCCATTTCGAATCAACGCAGCAGATTCGCGGAGATTACTTAGCGCGGTTCCCTGATTACCCATCTGTGTAACGACACCCGATTCCTTTGCGGCATCGCCTAGCATTCTCGCTTCTTCGATCGAGTGAGTCAGCGGTTTTTGGCAGTACACTGCCTTCTTAGCCCGGAGCGCTTGAAGTGCCGCAACGGCGTGCGTGTGATCCGGGGTGCTGACGGTGACGGCGTCAATTTTGTCACCCATCTCATCAAACATTTTTCGGAAGTCGTTATAGGTCGCCGCGTCTTTGAACTCTTGCTTCTTCTTGCTTAGAGTGTTGTCATCAATATCACAAATCGCGACGACTTTTCCATGGTTTCCAGCGTCGGTCGAATCACTTGCACCCTTTCCACCCACGCCAATACAGCCAAAACGGATTTCTTCTAAAGCAGAAATACTCGGCTTAATAGAAATTCCACCTGCAACCCACGCACCAGCACCGAGTGCCGCAGTTGACTTTACGAATTCACGACGATTAGAACCCTTCGTCATTTTTTCTCCTGGTTATTTATCTTTGGAAATTGAAGTAGCTAAGCTGCTCCCAAGTTATCCGGAAATGCTTAAGAATTCAAACATTTCGCCTATAAATTAAATCGGCAACGAGCCAATTCAACTTATTACTGCCAAAGCACTCGCTTTGTCTATAGGATTAATGGAAACCCAGTCGCATTTAAAAAATTGTATCGCGTCTAACACTGTTTCAGAGGCAAGCTCAGGTTGCTGAAGCTGCCAAGCGAAAGGCTCGTTCCGCGCTGTGTTTTTGAGTCAACCTCGCGGGTTAACCACCCACCTTTTCACGTAATCGATCTACGATTTTCTGCATTTCGGCCTTTTCCTTGGCGGATTCGACCGTCTCGATCGCCCGGTTTTCTGCAAGTCGCGCCTGCCTAGTCCGTTTTTGCTCCCTCATGATCATCGCCTTGTGCAACAAGGCTTCCGCCCTTAGGTCTGCCGGCATCTGAGTATCTTCCGAAAAATCATCCAGCACCTTCAATGCGCCTTCCTGGTCATCCATGGCGTAAAGGCAATCGGCTTTCGCCCCAATCAAATCTATGCGAATGTCAGGGTTGTTCCGTGTATTCGCCAGTGCCGCGTCATAACAGGCAACCGCTTCTTTGAACTCACCATTGGCAGCCAACAATGAACCTTTGGCTAAATTCAAATAGTTTGCCCCCTGAGCCTTCGCAATCGATTCATCGAGCAACTTCATCGCTTGAGCGCGTCTCCCGGAACCGACCATCAAGTATATTTTTTTGACGATTAGCCTCTGTCGCGTTTCACCAACCACGCCTTCAAGATTAATCATTTGATCAAGAATTGAATCTGTCATCGAGTTATCATTCAACTGACGTGCCAAGTTCAATTTCCATTGGAAAATTTCCAACAGTTCAGAGCTGGAGAAATCAAATTCACCCACGACTTCGTCGATAAATTGAATTGCCCGCGCAGGCTTCTCAACTCGAGAAATCATCATCAAGTCAGTCATGATGACTTTCCTCATCTCTGCATCCGCTGCTCCATTCCATTTCTTACGCAAACCGAATTCATTGTCTTTATCAAGCGCGACGATTTCTTCAATAATTTCGGGATAGTAAACACCAATTATTTCTTGGCGCATCTCGCTGATCGCTTCATCGAGCAAGCGCGCCCTTGCCTCACCGGTCTCCGACTCGGCCGCCGCTAATTTTGCGTCCCGATTGACTCTCAACTTCCTCGCATTCTGAAGCAGCTCAAGGTAATTAAGATGCCCACCGGCCTCATACCCGGCAAACGCGAACGGGACTAATTTTGAATCCGTAAGTACCAAGGTTGGAAAACTATCGATTCCGTATTTCTTCGAATATTCGTCGTTCTGCTTGGTCAACTTTGGATCTTGAGGACTGTTCTTGGGGAAGTCCAGCTTAATGAGCACATACTCTTTCGATATTCCATCTAGAAATTCTTTCTCTGAAAGAACTTCCTTCTCCAACTTTTTACAAGGCGGACACCAGTCACTTCCGGTAAATAAAAAGATAACATCCTTGTTTTCAGCCTGCGCTTGCTGAATAGCCTTCGGAGCATCTTCCGTGAAGCCAACCTCTTGCCCCAGAGAAATTGAAAACGCAGATAAAAAGACCAACAGAGTCGAGATGATCAGGAATCTTAATTGATCGACCAAACATTGCGTCGGTGTTGCTGAAGTTAAACTCATCGAGCGTCTCTTTGATAATTTAGAAGACTGCTGCCCACAGTTATGAATACGTCGTGGACGCAAAATTGGTGCGATAGTAAAAGAGTAAAACGATACCCTGCCGATGCTATCTTATATTTACTATTTTCCGATAGCAATTGCGACAACTCTCTTTTTGCAATTTCGAACACGGCAGGTTAACCAAACAAAGTTCTGATCGACCTCGTAAAAAACTGCCTTCAACCACGCCACGTTTTTACGCGGGAACCTTCCAAACGGTAGGCCTGCTGCTCAAACGGGTTATCTCGATAGCAGTCTTTACCCGCCAGCCAAAGATAAACGGAGCAAACCAAGTAAACCGGAATGAACAAAACACCCCATTTTTCGTACTGCCGGACGTGAATCAATTCATGTGTACGTACTATTTCTAGCGTCTCAATATTCCGCCCCAAAATGGTATGCCCCAACGTCATCGCCGCCACTCCTTGGCGCCCCAAACAAGCAAGCGTCCACGAAACAAACCCGCCGAAAAATTCCAGGCATCCCTCCTTCACCTGAACCCGCCCGCCAGTTAGCAAGCCGATCAATCCCAAGGATAAACCGATTAGTGAATTCGGAGCGGTCCACACATACAAAATGACGCTCAGTAATACTTTCAACAGAACCCCCAAAACAACTAATTCACCGCGACTTTATACGGGAAAAACAAAGTTTCCACTCCCAATTGGTAACAAACAGGTAACTTTATCGCCGTTTTTTTGATGAAAAACCGCCAAATCCTACGGTACCTCAAGGGAGTCCCTCTGATTCAACAACTCAAAAATTAGTTCCGACGCAGTGCCAAGTCTATAATACTGACGAAAGAAGATTACGCTCAAAAGACAAACAAAAATTGCCAGGCGACAATTAAAGCCATGATTACTAGCCGTCCTCAAGCTATTTAGATAATTCAAAATGTCATTCCATACCAACATTTGCTTACACCAACGATGGTTGCGAATTGCAACTAGCCTCGCGATCACTCTCGCTTCTCTCGGAACCGCCGAGGCGGGCGGCAATGATTCCATTAAATCGCTTAAGGCGATTGGAGAGAAAGTAGCTCA
>WTFU01000047.1:16189-28231 GCA_011523945.1 Mariniblastus sp.
CGGGCGGCAATGATTCCATTAAATCGCTTAAGGCGATTGGAGAGAAAGTAGCTCAGGTCGTTAACCAAAACCGAGACGCCTGCGTTGCTTTGGTGGATGGATTCGGTTCCGGAAGCGGAGTCATCGTTTCAGAAACCGGTCTAGTACTGACTGCTGGACACGTAATTGAAAATACCAATCTAAGAAGCTTTGAAATCGTTCTCTCGTCTGGCCGCCGCGTCAAAGCAAAACCCCTTGGGTACAATCTCAACAACGACCTTGGCATGGCCCAAATTCTCGAACCTGGGCCCTGGCCACACGCAAAAATCAATCAAGACGGTAACCTAAACCGCGGGGACTGGGTCGTTTCCGTTGGACACTCTGGAGGGTGGGAACTCGGGCGAGACGCGCCGGTGCGTACTGGGCGATACCTCAAAATGGAGAACTCGCAGCTCGTGACTGACGCTGTTCTAATCGGTGGCGATTCCGGCGGACCACTTTTTAATCTTGAGGGAGAAGTCATTGGGATCCACAGTTCGATCGGCGATTCGGTAAGCGAAAACCGGCACATTCCAATCGAATTATTCATTGCCGACTGGCAGCGTTTAGAGGACGGTGAACAATGGGGGATGCTTGCGAACCTCGGCCGTAGTGGACCACGCCGCCCGCTAATCGGTGTTACCGTCGATCTAACGGCTGACGAATGCATCGTCACCTCCGTCTACCGGAATTCACCGGCACAAATCGCAGGCATCCGGGCAGGTGATATCATCACTCAATTTAATAACTCCCCCATTGCTTCCGGCCAGCAGTTAATAGACGCCATCAGAAAACAGACCGCTGGAAAATCTTACCCTATCTCCGTTCGACGAGGCGGGCGGACGCTTGAATTTGAGATTACGCCTCAGTAACGACAGCTCTGCATTACTGGCAAAACATTATGAAATTTAAAATATCCTTGAAATTAGTTCTCTGTCTTGGGTTACTTTTCTGTTCGCTCGCGGGACCGCTAGAATCCTGCCAAGCTCAGATCTCACGCGACTTGCGGAATATTTTTCAATCAATGCTAGACGATCTCGACGACGATCTCCGATTGAAATTTGAGGAAGCCCTCGAAACCGACTCTTCGGTAATCAAGCTGACTCGCGAACAGTTTAGGAGATTCCGGCAAAGCCCGGTCAACCCTTTTGATGGTTTAAAATCAGCGGCAGTGAATCAATCGGGTACGATCATCGCACTCAAATTTGAACTGCCTGATATTCGGAACCGACCGGTTCACCCACTCGAACGACAAAACAGCGGCCTGCTCGCGTCCCTTCGTCCAGCTGTCAAAAATGCCGCGAAGTCATCGGTCGTGGTCTATTCCGACAACCGGTCGGTCGCACTGGGTACGATCTTTCGTGAGGACGGCTATATCCTCACCAAAGCCAGTGAACTGGATGACACAGATACAATTCGTTGCAAGCTGTTCAATTCAATCGAAAAACGAGCCAGCCTGATCGAAATCAATGAAGAACACGATCTCGCCATTCTGAAAATCAATGCCAAAGGACTGCTCCCTGCTAAATGGGCGAATCAATCGGCTTCCATTGGTAATTTTCTGTTAACCCCTGATCCGTTTGGAAATGTGTTGGCGCTTGGAACATTTAGCGTCCCCACGCGTTCAACCGCCGTAGGCCAACAGGCATTCTTGGGAGTTCAGCCAGAAACAACAGCCGATGGGGTTCGCGTCAGCGCCATCCAACCTGGCACTGCCTCTGCGTTGGCTGGACTACAAAACGGTGACATCATCACTAAGCTAAATCAGATCGTTGTGAACGATGCATCAACACTCGTCAAAGCAATCAGGGATCGTGCTCCAGGGGATAAAATCGAGATTACTTTTAGCCGCAATGGCAGATTACAGACCACCACTGCAACGCTCGCGGCACGTGAGTATTCAGGTGAACAAGCGGCACGATTTAAAATGATGAATCGCTTGGGAGCAGTTCCCAGCCAGCGTTACGACAACTTCCCTTCCGTTTTCCAGCACGACGCACCACTGTTCCCTGAAGAGTGTGGCGGACCAGTCACCAACCTGGACGGCGAGGTGGTCGGCATCAACATCGCGCGCCTGGGTCGTGCCGCCAGTTATGCGATTCCCGCATCTACGATTCAAAGTCTCATTTCAAAATATGAGCTCGCTCCGGAGCTTCGGCAACTTAAAGTTCAAGCTCGGCAGTAATCTCAAGGCAGTAATCTCAAGGTACGTCGGCTTAGCTTTCCACTCAAACCAAAATCTTATCGACCTATCATCTACGACACGAGATCTGCGGTCGGTAGGGTGGCAGCACCGTTGATGAGTGAAGTGGGCAGGTTGCGATTATCCTGCAATATACACTTCGCAGGGGCTCTGATTTGAACCTCGCAAGAGAGAAACTCGAAGCCGGAAATTGAACCGCCGCCAACTTCATTTAGAGCAGGGGAACCCCAAAATTGGTTGGCGGCGAGTTCTCAATTTCCAATCGGCCCACGATTGGTACCTTCCTTCGCGAGGGGGAGCGTACTCGTAACGCTAAAGAGCAGTTCAATTTCGGAAACTGAATTATTTACGAGACGACAGCTGGGGAAGGCAATTTACTCACTGAACTATACACCCATCTAATCAAGACGCTCAATCTCCTCAGGAAATTTTTCTTTCCCTAGCAATTTCGCGTTGGTTGGGAGGATAATATGGACTGAGACATATGAAAGAAAATCCCATGAAGATTTCTTAAAACGGGAAACCAAGCCATGCGCAACTTTTCTAACAAGAAACTGCCTATAAATCCGATTACCAGCATTATCCGAGTACCGGGCAGAACAGGCGATCCTCACTCAAATTGTGACTTACTTCGGAGTATGTGGTGGTAATGTTGGGCGAACCGATGCGCCTCGTCGCGCACATATTGCAGCAATCGGAGCGAAAATGCGTGCCTCGACAACCGTATGGGTTCAGATTCTCCCGGGCAGAAAATTTCCTCGTTCTTTTTGGCGAGCGATAGAAGAGTCGGCGGCTCAATACCCAAAGCCTCAAAAGCCGCAACGGCACTACTCAACTGACCCTTGCCCCCATCAATCAGCAAGATATCAGGAAACACATCTTGCTCGTCATAAAGACGCTGGAACCTTCTCGAAACAACTTCGTGAATGCTGCGATAATCATCGATCCCGGAAACATCTTTGATCTTAAATCGCCGATACCCAGGTTTGAACGGCATTCCGTCGACGAACCTTACAAGGCTCGCCACCGTATCGCCTCCACCGAGATGCGCGATGTCGACTCCTTCGATTGTTCTCGGCGATTCTTTCAACTTTAAAACTTTCTTTAGGCCCGCCAACCCCTTCTTCGGATCAATGTGAAACACCTCGGGTTGGGCATGGGTATCCAGTTCACCACGCCGATCGAGTGAATTCAGCATTTCAATTTCATCACGTAACTTCGCGGCTTTTTCAAAGTCCATCGATTTCGAGGCCGCCAACATCTCTTCCTGTAATTGATTGATGAGCTTTTTCTTTTTCCCTGAGAGGAACATCTGCAGCCGGCGAATATCCTTCCGATACTCCTCCTTCGAAACCCTCATGTTGCAAGGCGCGGTACATTGCTTAATACTTGCCAGTAAACACGGCCGAAACCATCGCCAACGCTCATCACCGTCATCAATGTCGAGCGAACAAGTGCGAAATTTAAATATCCTCTGCAATACCTGAAGTGCACCACGAAGTGAACCGGCGCTCGGGAACGGCCCGTATAGTTTAACACCGGTGGATTCAGGTTCACGCGTTATCTCAACACGCGGAAAGTCTTCGTAAGTTGATATCTGCAAATAGGGAAACGACTTATCGTCTTTTTGAATCTTGTTGTTCTGAGGCTGAATATCCTTAATCAACCTCGATTCAACCAATAATGCGTCAACTTCACTCTCGCAATCTAAATAATCCACATCGGCTATCTCGCCAACCCATGAGGCAGTCCGGGCATCCTCCGAAGCGGCTTTCAAAAAATAGCTGCCGGCCCGGGAGCGAAGATTGGTCGCTTTTCCAACATAAATAACGACTCCTGCGTCGTTTTTCATCAAATAAACGCCTGGCGTTTGCGGGAAGGTCCGAACCTTCAAAGCGGCACGTTGGAACGAGGTCAAAGCCGAAGAATCGCCGTCTTGCGAATTGTCAAATTTCTCATTCATCGCGGCATTATAAAAGGGATTCGTTCAACCTGCTAACCGTGTGAAAACAGAGCGAACAACGCCGCAACACACCTGAAGAACCATTGCCACGGAATTAAGACACCGTGATTCTCAGATTCTACCGAAGGTGCCACATCCATTGAGGTTATTGCGCAATGCAAAATTCAATTACGAGCAAGAGCACAAAAACTACCAAGATTAACCCAAATTAAGCCTTCAATGCTTATTCACCCGCAACCCAAACCGCCGGAGTCCCTTTAGCGTAATCGGCCGCATCTCCGGATTCATGTTGGGTCCAACCCAGATAAAGCCAACCGCCTTCGGCTCGAAACCGACTCAAGACCATCGCCGCAGCGATCTCACTGTCTTGAAGCGCCTCAACAGAATCAATGGGAATTAAATTTGCGGGGAGTTCGCTGGCAAGTTCCTCATCACCCTCTTTGGGATTCAGCTTTCCATCTAAAAAGGATCGAAACGCCACGGTTGTTGGTCGTTTCTTTTCTGGCTCGAGATAGTCAATTTCAGCTGCTCCATCTCTGGTCAAAAACAACTTCCCATCGCGATTGACGATTTTAAACTTAAGTGCAATTTTCAATCCTTCTCTAATTTTCTTTGCACCTTGGGAAAAACCTGAACCGGAAACAACAATCCGAAATACATTATCACGAAATTCAATCTGGATTGGTCGAATTGTGGCAAACGTAATACTGAACGAGTCATCTTTATCGCCATCCGAACCGCCGGTAAGAGTCTCCGGTGCTTCTCCGAGAATAGAACCCAACTCATCAGCCAGTTCTTCATTGGAAAAAGTCTTTCCCGCAAACAGCTTTCCGAGATAGTTGTTCGGCATCGAATCATGGATCGCGACGGTTACATCTGAACCATCTTCTATGGCAACTGGAAATCCTGGCGCGCCCAGTCTCGACAACGATGACTTTTCGCCCGTCGCCAAAATAGAATCATCAAATGAGCGCAGGTAGATTTCCGGCACCAAATTCGATTTGGCTCTCATTTTCTCACGCGTTTCATTCAACTTCCCCCTTCCATCCACCAAGGCCTCATCGGTCTGCTCGGTGAATCGGGTTAACGTTTCACTTTTCGCCCGCTGGGTGGCACTTGCTTCCGATTTGCATTTTTCCTTTTCAAATTTCTTTTCGGCAATGCAGTCAACCACTCTAAGTTTTGAGGAGGTGCCGTTGAAACAAGCTGCAACAATCGCATCAACGGTCGGATCCGCAGCAAAGAAACCACCGAAATTGGCGTAGACACCACGTGTACCACTAACTGAGCCCGCCGTATTGATATACGCACGAATTTTACCCTGCTGGACATAAGTGGCAGATGAGAGCCCGCCATTCAGATGGATCTCCGCATTTACTTGATTCGGGTCGTCAATAAGATCGATCGTTACGGAAGTGTCGGTCGTCACCTGCCCCCGAACAAGCCGCCCGTCGATTCTTTCGCACATTGGCCGACTTTCCACAATATTTCTCGACGCAAGGCGATTAATTAATCCATCACCAATCGAGACATAAAGATTCGGTTTTGAATACTTCGCTCGAATGGCAATCAAAAGCTCAGGTATTTGATTGGATCGCTCCATCCACTCTAGCCCCGCGCTAACCTTACCCTCTGCCGCAGTCGAATCCGGACTGTTTAGCCCAGCTAAATCTGCCTCCAGAGCGGCCAGACGTTGATCATATTCATAACGAGTTAACGAGGAAGTCCCATAGGCAAAGCTATAGGCGAACTTTTCCGTAGTCGCAGCAGCCGCGGTAAAAAACGGATCACCATTAGTTTCTTTCAACGCACTGAAATTCATTCGCAGGCGATTAAGTAGCTCGATCGTCTTCGCGCGTGCCTTGAGTCTTGGCTGATCCTTCGCCCGCGCCTCGGCTGATTCTTTCTTTAACTTAGAGACTTGCCCCCTAAGAACACCTTGATTCTTAAGCAACGCAGCTCGCTCATCGGCTTGAGGATCAACGACTTCAGTTTCACCCTCTTCAGGCTCCGGCGGCAGGGGCAAGGCATCCAAAGCTCGTTCAATCTTCAACAACTCAGCATTTAATTCCCTGATCTTAAGATTGATATCGGTGGCACTGTTAGCTGGTGGCAAATCAAATTGAATTTTATCAAGTTCTTTGATTACTTCGTAAAGGCCTAGCTTCACAAACAATTCTGCTCGCTCTTTACTGTCCATCGACTCACGAGAAAACCGGATCAGACTCTCGAGATCCCGTTTCATAACGTCCCGTTGGCGCATCAACTCCGCCGCAGATATTTGACGAAACTTGCCTCGAGCCGCTTCCAGTCCCGCCTCGATGTTTAAATTTTGATTTCCATCGAGATTGGAAATTTGTCTCCTCAGAGCATCTGAGACCTCATTGAGTTCAATATTACCGGCTAAATCAGAATCTGAGACTGACTCAAATCGCTCTCGCAATCGCTCCAACTCAACCAAATCGGCATTCTCCCCTTTGGCCGCCTGGGTGTCCAAGACATTCAGCAACAACCGGCCTCTCAATTCTTGGTCGGTAGCATTGAAGTTAATCCAGGCGTTTAACCGGCGAACCGACTCTTGTAGGCGTTTGCTTGTGTCCGAACTTAACTCGGCCTTGGCGCCCTCTCCGGGCTTTCCAACCACGCCTGTATTATCAGCCAGTAGTGGACTAGAAACGAAAGGCAAAAACGCCACGCCAACCACCAAAACAAGCAATAACAGACCCATTCGTTGCACAGGTTTCATTCCCAATCCCATCGATTATTCCCAATAGGTAATTTTTTTGATCAAGCGGAGCCAAGCGATTGCAGCTAACCCCAAAGCCTTAATCTGCACCAATTTAGAAAAACGGAACGATCAGGCAGTTTGGGATTGTGATCAATTAAGGGATCTGTTTCTAGACGAATGCTAATATAAAACGATTTATTACATGGATTTTCGACAATTTACATCCCCTTTCATCGAAATATCGAGTTGCGTAGCATTATGTATCGCGAAATTTGCAAACCTACAATTCTCGTCGATGCTGATTCGCAATAAACGACCTTTTACCCTTTAACCATTGCGGCTCGCCGCCATAGTTCGGAGATTTCAATGTCAGATTCGCTTAACGACCGCGGTAAAGCGATTGAGGATGTATTTTTCAATGCCAGAGATCAAGAGTTGATCCAAAAGCTAAAGCAGGAAATGGCTGCTTCGGAAGCCCGAGAAGCGATGACGATCGCATCGGGTATTGAAGACGCCGCCGTTCTCGACAGCCTAATCGATTGTGGAATTACCCCCGAATCGATGGCATCCGTTGCGCTGATCCCGCTGGTTGCTGTAGCCTGGGCGGACAACAAAATGGAAGAAAACGAAAAAGAGGCAATACTGAAGGCCGCCAACGAAGCGGGAGTTTCAGAAGGCTCCGCGAGCCATCAGTCGATTGCTGCCTGGCTAGACAATCGACCCGACGCCTCACTCACGGAAGCGTGGAAGAACTATATGGGCGCACTCAACGAGTCAATTGACCCCGTCGCCTTCAATCAACTCAAGGCAATCGTGATCCGGCGTGCTGAGAATGTGGCGGAAGCAGCGGGGGGCTTTTTGGGACTTGGAAATAAAGTCTCAGACGCCGAGAGGAAAGTCATTGACGAGTTGGCTTCTTAATCATTCGCCTCCGTTGAATTTCAATCATCAAAGGGGGTAATCGAATTACCCCCTTTCTTGTACAACCGGTTGAACGATCGATGTCACGTCACAGCGTCACCATTGTGCCGTTACCTGACGCCAAAATCACTGACGCCCTACTTTCTATTCCCTGGAGCCTTACCCAGATGAAATCGAAGATCACGCAACTCGTTCTTACTGCGGCGTTCGTCCTTCTTGCCTTTTCAAGGGGAAACTTCGCGAATGAAACGGAACCCCGGAAACCGGTTCGAGTATTTATTTTTGCCGGCCAATCCAACATGGTCGGATCCGATTCGAAAGTTTCTGACATTGACCGGTTTCCTCCATTTACAGGACTGGGGGCTCCACAACCGAACGTCAGATTCTCTTATTGCATCGGACGCGAAAACAAATTGAAATCCAATGGCTGGACAGCGCTAAGACCCGTTAACAACGTGGTTGGTCCCGAGCTAAGTTTTGCAAGAAAAGTAGCGAACGATACCGGTAGCCCAATCGCAATCATTAAGTGCGCCGCGGGTGGAACCCACCTTGGCGGCGACTGGAACCCGGATGACCCAAGCGGATTTAAGATGTATCCACTTGCGCTCGATTTAGTGCGGAAATCACTCGCTGAGCTCGATCGTAGAAACATAAAATATCAGCTTGACGGGTTTATGTGGCATCAAGGTGAAAACGACATGTTCAATGAGCAATACATGGCGAACTACGGGAGAAATTTAGAAAATTTCATCCAGACATGGCGGGACGAACTGGACGCTCCCAAATTGAAATTCTTCGTCGGCGAGCTCTGCACCAAAACAATCTGGGGAATGGATCTTCGACCTCGCATGTATGCGATTAGCGTAGGCCAAAAATCGGTTGCTTCGAAAGATCCATACGTCACCTACGTCCCAACCTCTCATGTAGGAGTCGAAATTGGCGGAGGCGTTGGGCTACACTACCACTATGGCACCCTTGGACAACTAGAGCACGGCATTAATTACGCAAATGCCTATCTGGATTCAATCGGAGTTAAGCCAAGGCCGCGGCCCCAACTTGCCAAACTACCGTTTACGGAAAAGAGTCCGGTTAAACTCTTCGTTCTCGCGGGTCACCGCAACATGGAAGGAGAGAGAGCATTTACCAAAAACCTTTCCGAGAATCCAAAACAAAAAAATCTACTCAACAACCACAAACAGATTCCATTTCGATATCAGCTGGGCGGCGGATATTTATTATCCAACAACTGGGAATCGCTTGGGCCAACTGGCTACTACGACACATTCGGACCTGAGTTAAGTTTCGGCGATGCGTTGAAAAAAATTAATGGCAATATCGCAATCGCAAAATTCACACACAGCGGATCTCAAATTGTTGACTGGACGCCTGAAGGGAGCGAGGCAAAATCCCGCAACCTATACCCGCAATTTATTCAGTTCATCAAAGACTCTGTCTTGGATTTAGAATCGAATGGGCATAAGGTTGAATTGGAGGGAATTTTTTACCACGTTGGCGAAAACGACATGTCGTTTAGTCCGTTTCGCAAAAAAGCCCCCAGCTGGATTGAATCCTTGATTAAACAAAGTCGCGTCGATCTCAAGCAACCAGATTTACGGTGGTTCGTGACACAGCAACCTCCAACTGACCATGAACAAGTCAACGCCATCGATGTCACCGCCGAACTGGTCAGAATATCTGACACAGATCCAAACTGGATTCACATACGTGCATTCGGGCTTCCCAAGCAGGAAAAGCAGTTAGTACTGGACGAGTCCGGAGTCATCTCGCTGGGCCAATTAATGGCCGCCGAATATATAAAGGCGAATCACTAACTGAGCCAAACATTGGCTTCTTCTTTGATCTGCCATTGACCATCTTTCTTCAGGCAAGTAATCGTTTTCCCCGAAGCATCCAAAGGACCACCCCACAAGCCAAAATCAAGCGTTACTTCGTCAGGCGACACCCACTCTTTAATTACAATCCAGACCATCGTCCCTCGATCGTCGGTTGCTTTATCTCGAACGTAGCCTTTGTCTAGTTTCGCATCGGCGGCAGCCCTAAATTCGACTGACAATTTCGCAAGCCAAGGTTTCAACTGAGCGGGCATGGAAACCCAATCACCCTGTTGATTCCACTGTTCCCGCGCCGTCGGCGTTAAGTAGAGCGGTTTTCCACCATTGGAAATTGTCTCTGTCGACAGAACAAAGTGAATCACCTCGCAATCACGCTCAGAAAGCTGAACAACTTTTGCCTCAACTCGATCACCAGAAGATGGCTCAATCGCAGCGGGTCTCCGCTCTAAAACTTGAGACGTAGTTGCATCATTTCCACAGCCAACCAAAGCACAAATCAATACGACGACTGAACCTAAAAACGAACCGCCGTCCAACCTCGACACCCCAACCATGAACTACCTCATATAGAGTGAAAACTTGAAACCAACCTGGCGCAGGCAAGTCGCAGTAAGTAATCCAACGTCCCCCCCTCTTTCATAGTCAAAGACCGAAAACGGCAACCACTCTCAACCAACGGACGCACAAGATAAGCCCATTCGTCGACTATTCGATGGAGTGAGATAGCAACCACTCATAAAGCTCGGGATTATCGTAAGTCACCGACCATGAATCATGCCCAGCTTCCGGGTAGACCGTAAACTTCACCTCTACCCCGCGCTTTTTAAAACCATCCACTAATTCTGTCGAGCGAACCAGTGGCACTACAGAGTCCTTTGCGCCATGAAAAACCCATATTGGAATTTTATTTCCAATCGTATAGACCGTTTTGGTAGCGTCTCCCCCTCCGCATATCGGCGCGATCGCCGCAAACCGCTCAGGCGAGTAAGAAGCCAGATCCCAGGTCCCAAATCCGCCCATACTCAGACCGGTCAGGTAAATTCGTTTTCTATCAACCTTGTATTTCTCTTCGATCTCGTCAATAAGGGCCGAGAGAGAAATTGGCTCCCACCAGCGATTACGTTTGCACTGAGGTGAAACGAGAATAAATGGAAAATCCTTTCCCTGTTTCACTAACTTGGGTGGGCCGTGTACTTTTACTTTTTCTAAATCGTCACCACGCTCACCGGCACCATGCAGAAAAAGGACTAGTGGCCAATCTTTTTTTTTTCGTATTCCGCCGGCAAATATAATGCGTAATTCATATCCATCTCAATTTGTGCCTTGTAATTTTCATTGGATTGCCGACCTTCTTGCTCTCGATTCAATTCGAGAACGCAATCCTGATTCGTTTCACTTTCACTTTCACTTGCTCCGGAAGCTTTCTCCAAATCCATTCGAACCGCCCAAATATTGCGATACCGAACTTCATTTCCATGATTCTGAAGATAGACGAACCCCGGTTCAGGCCCCTCATTATTTGGCGCAGCCGTGGTTTTTTTAGGCAACTTAACCTTGTCATGAATCACTACGCCATTATGTGCCACCGTCATCCATGCATCTTCAATCTTTTTACCATCCGCGAATTTAGCTGCATGAAATTCGACATCATAGGTTTGCCATTGCATTGGTGGAAAACACATATTCTCATCGGGCTTCTTAATTGAATAGATTCCGCCGCACTCGTTATTCTCACCCGAAAGTCCAAACGAATCCAACATTTGCACTTCATATCGCCCCTGCAGATAAAGCCCACTGTTTCCCCTACCCTGCCCTCTTGCTTTGGGCATGTAGGGTAACAAGAACTCAATATGCAACTTGTGATCACCAAATGTTTTCTTACTTTGGGCCCCCTGCTTCAGCAACCCATCATCTGTCATGTTCGCGGGCTTACCTCTGTGCTCCCAACCGTTGACCGAAGAACCATCGAACAACACGACGGCTCCTTGCGGCGGCTTCTTCCCGAGAGTCGGGCTCTTTCGCTCCAATCTCGACAATTCCCCGATAGCTTGACCATCAACCAAAACGGTCGCAACTCCATTGGCGACCTGAACGGTCGCGTCCCACGCTTCGAACATCAATTTCCCATCAACAGACTTCACGTTTTCAACGCGTTTAGGCTCAGTCTTGTCCCAACCGTCACCCGGCAATCCTCCTCGGTAACCCACTCCCGTGAACTTACTGTCCCCCAAAGCGATCACCTGAAGTCCAAATTTAAGTTCCCCGTCTGCCGAAACCGTCCCGCTATATTCCCCTTGCATCTTGTAGTCCGCGTCCTGCCCCCTGAGAGATGAGACGCAGGTTAATGCGACTACAC
>WTFU01000199.1 GCA_011523945.1 Mariniblastus sp.
ACCGGCTAACCCTGGGCGGATTTACCTTCCCCAGGAAACCTTAGGCTTTCGGCGAACAGGATTCTCACCTGTTTTATCGTTACTCATTCCGGCATAATCACCTGTACAGGCCGGGACCCATCGTTACCGTTGGGCTTGTATCTCCTGTACAGCGCTCTGCTACCGCTTACACATAGTGTAAACCCATGTCTTCGGTGTAATGCTTACTCCCGTTCATTATCGGCGCAAGTCTGCTCGACCAGTAAGCTGTTACGCACTTTTTAAATGGTGGCTGCTTCTAAGCCAACATCCTGGCTGTCTCAGCAATCTAACTTCCTTAGTGACTGAGCAATACTTCGGGACCTTAGACGACGGTCTGGGTTGTTTCCCTCTCGACCACGCAGCTTATCCCACGTGGACTGACTCCCGTGATAGTTTTGTCGGTATTCGGAGTTTGGTTCAGTGAGGTACCCCGGGAAGGGCCCCCATCCAATTCAGTATCTCTACCCCCGTGTCACAATTTACCTGACGCTATCCCAAAAGATATTTCGCAGAGAACGAGCTATCTCCAGGTTTGATTAGACTTTCACTCCTCCCCACAAGTCATCCCCTCAGTTTTCAACCTAAGTGGGTTCGGTCCTCCACGCAGTATAACCCGCGCTTCAACCTGCTCATGGGTAGATCACCTGGGTTCGCGTCTGCCGCATACGACAATTGTTCGCGCTATTAACACTCGGTTTCCCTCGGGCTCCGGACCGTAAGTCCTTAACCAAGCCGCATACGACAACTCGCCGGATCATTATGCAAAAGGCACGCTGTCACACTGAACAAATCATAGTGCTCCAACCGCTTGTAGGTATATGGTTTCAGGTTCTTTCCCTCCCCTAGACGGGGTTCTTTTCATCTTTCACTCGCGCTACTGAGTTCACTATCGGTCATTAGAGAGTATTTAGCCTTACGGGATGGTCCCCGTAGATTCAGACCAGGTTTCACGTGACTGGTCCTACTCAGGTGCTCTGCGAGAGACTTGTAGCTTTCGAATACGGGACTGTCACCCTCTGTGGTCGACCATTCCAAGTCGTTCTTCTAGCTAAAGTTTTCTAACTCTCATGTGCAAAGTCCTACAACCCCACCGGGGAAACCCCAGTGGTTTGGGCTGTTCCGCTTTCGCTCGCCGCTACTGACGGAATCGATTTTTCTTTCTCTTCCTCGAGTTACTTAGATGTTTCAGTTCACTCGGTTCGCTGCAATGTGCCTATGTATTCAGCACACGCTGGTTCAGGGATCTTGGGATCAACGCTTGTTTGTCAACTACCCCAAGCTTTTCGCAGACTTTCACGCCCTTCATAGCCTTCTAATGCCAAGACATCCCCCATATACCCTTAATAGCTTGACCACAAATATCCAACTCTCCCTGACAAACAAGTTTGCCGAAGGTGAATCGAAATCTGTGTCTCAAACATAGATCCAGATTAACGATAATCGCTTCATTTTCGGTTCTTTTGACAAGCCAGTCAAACAATTAACTCTCGTTGATTGATTCTACTGACTCGACGCTACTTAAGAGTGGTGTATCGAATAATCAGTTTTCCGTCACACTTTCAGCTTGCCCCCGCTAAGAAACAAACCTGCAGATGCGACACTGATTACTCAGATGCCATCTACTTCACAACCAAATTGTCAAAGATCATTCAGCCGGAATCTTGTCCGGCTAACAACTCTCAAGTTGAGAGCGGTTCGACTTGAACGCGTACGTCAAACCGAACCGGTACCAACTTGCTGCTCTTGGGGAATCGAAGATTTTACTTAATTGTCGGTTGATGTCAACCGCAGCTGAATCTCGATTTTAAGAAAGGCCAAATTAAACGGGGCACGATTCCTAATCGACTGAGTCGACTGCCATACCCATGGCTACTTCCGGCATCACCGTGTCGGTGATGGAGCAAAGTATACGCAGTATCGGTAAACGCTCAAGGCCAGTTTGGGTTATTTTGAAAAAAAAAAGCAAACACGTTGAAACACGTGTTTTTAAGGCTAATTTCCCCTTCGGCCATTCCTTCGAAGTTGCCACTTGAAATAATATTGAACCCTAAACGCTGTGGCATTCAACATGACCGCCCGCCCGGAATCCACCGAAACACCAATTCTAGAAGGTAATTCGAAACCGTTTCCGTGACGCCTTAGACCAAATCCGCAACCCAATATTTGACGAGTTACTCAGCTTCGCCTTTAAAGTCGCCCCAATAGGACTCGATCGATTCAACCAGGCAAGCGTCCTGCGATGGCTGAACGGTTCGCATGTCCAGAAAGTATTTATCCTTCTGAACTCTCCCAATGACACTGGCCTCGCCATTTCGAAGGCCGGCAGCCAAACCGTCAACCGAATGGTCTTTGGGGGTCAAAGCAACGCACCAAGTCGATAATTTTTGGGTAGGCAAGCTTCCACCGCCCAGCATTGAATCGGCCTCAACGGCCTCACAGGTCATTAACTTAGTCAAGTGACTCAGTTGCGTGACAACTTTTTCCGCACGCAATTTCAAATTCTCCTTTGGCATCGAGAGCATTCTAAGGATTGGAATTTCCGTCCGGGCTCGACTTTCGTCACGATAAATCAGCAAAGTCGCGGACAATGCCGCAAGCGTCATTTTGTCGACACGCATCGCTCGCATCAACGGATTGGAAAGAATGGTGTTTATGTATTGCTTCTTGCCAATGATGATTCCGCATTGAGGGCCGCCGATCAGTTTGTCACCACTGAACAGAACAATATCGGCTCCATCCTTAATACTCTGAGAAACTACCGGCTCATCCATCAAGCCAAACTCGGAAAAATCGATCAAGGCTCCGGAGCCAACATCGTCAATCACCGGCAAACCATGCTCAGAAGCCAACGCGACCATTTCTTTCGTCGTCACGGTTTTCGTAAAACCCACCACTTCAAAATTACTAGGGTGCACCTTCAACAGGGCTCCTGTTTCTTCGTTAATCGCTCGCTCGTAGTCAAAAAGGTGAGTTTTATTGGTCGTTCCTACTTCGCGGAGTTTCGCGCCGCTACACTCCATCACATCTGGTAGCCGATAGCTCCCCCCAATTTCGATTAACTGCCCCCGCGAAACGATGACTTCTTTTCCTTGAGCCATTGCCGACAGCGCAATCATCGTGGCCGCCGCGTTATTGTTGACGACCGCTGCCGCTTCCGCACCTGTGAGTTCACAAAGCAATTTCTCAACCGATTTTATCCGCTGTCCCCGCTCACCCGTGCGGACGTCCACTTCTACACTCGCGTAACCTTCGGAAATCTTCTGCACCGACTCAATCGCTGGAATGGCGAGAGGGGCACGCCCCAATCCTGTATGCAGAATGATACCAGTTCCGTTAATTACAGGCCGCAAATAAGGTTTTTCCTCAGTTTTCAGCCAATTTGCGATCTTATCAGCGATTTCCGAAGGAGTCGGTATCGTGACCTCACCCGACTCGGTGCTTACCTGCTCTCGAAGGTCATCCAGAAAACTCCTGACGCCGTCCACAACGACGCTGTGATTGACGGTTTGCACCATCTGCTTTAACTGGGGACTTTCAAGCAATTGATTAACTGAGGGTAGCTTGCGGAAAATGTTTGCCATCAATAGGCCCTATCATAAGTGTTTTTACTGTGGTTAAACGACCCACCAATGCCTCGTTCCATCGAGATGGTCGCATGAAAACATTTGGAATCGGATTCCCTTCAAATCGTCGAATCACCAGGCTCTTGAAGTGGCTCTCGTTCAACTAACGAATCTAATTGCGCCTTCGCATCCGGCATAAATCCGGATTCTTTGAACCGGTTGTCCTCTTCAAGGGTTTTGACCCGCTGTTCCATTTCTTTACCCGGCTTAAAGGTGACGACAAATCTGGCCGGAACTAAAACTTGCTCACCCGTCTTGGGGTTCCGAGCCTTTCGGGCCGCACGCTTTTTAACTTCAAATACTCCGAAATTCCGCAGCTCAACTCGCTGCTCCGTCGCCAGTGCCTCGATGATCGCATCGAAAGTACGCTGCACGACCTCCTTGGTGTCCGTTTGCTTCAGACCCAATTCCTCCGAAATTCTGCGAACGATTTCCTTTTTCGTCATTAATCACATCCGACGTTGTTAATTAATTCTTGAACGTAAAATTCACCTGATCAACGAAGCACACCGACAATCAGTCGATGTTAGCTTCCGCAATGCACCGCCTTGCCGGAACCGAGAGCGTGTAAAAGATCGCCCGGCCGGCATCTCATTCACCGTAAGTGTATGACTAGCAAGTACTAATGTCAATTAAATGGTCTGGCAACCGGCTTGCAATGGAGGTAGAAACAAATGGGGATTACCACCGGCGAATTCGCCAATTGATCGACGGAAAGCGGTTTTAGGTCAAATTTTGACAGTTTTGCGCCTATCTTCGATTTCATCTAGTTGATGGAGTTTACCTGTTCCACTACCGGGACACTCCTCACATGTACGTTTCCAATCTTCAGGCGTTCGCAAATTACTATCCCAAAAAGGCCAAGTTTTACACTGGCGTGGACGCGCGTTGTAGATTTCGCACTTTCTGGTTTGGTTGTCGAAAAAGACGCAATCACCATTGCTGAACTCTTTAAGACTCCAGCGAGCTCCAATTTTTCGAGTGTATTTGTCTTCAAATTCTTCCTTAGGAAGACCGACCGCATCCGCAATGGCCTGAATTTCCGACGTGTCGACCCAAACAAATCCAGGCGCCCCCGTACAACAATCGCCACAGCCTGAGCAGGTGAATTTCAATCCGTCTTTGTACCAAGGCTCTGGTGTTTCGCCTTTTGCCATCCCTATTCCCCTATCACAACAAAACGCTTCGTCTCTTCGTTGTCGCATAATAGACCAGATCCGAGCCATTGAACATTGACTCCATGACAATTTCATCGCGTTCAAATTAACTACAACGCAGCAATCGCAGCGGATGAATTTTCGGCCCCTAAAAGGTTGAGTCACTTTTTAGTTAGCAATCCAACCAAATGGACGATGAACAAGAACTGTATGATCAGGGTTTGTTAAAGCATTTACGAATCGAACCTTAACTCGATCTTATTTAGATAATCGCACCGGATCCATTTGCACTTTATCGATTCGGTAGAGATCAGGCCTTGTTTCTGACGACAACATTTGCCTATGAAATTCAGCGGAAATCCGGCTATAATTCGGATAAGTCGTAACGCAGGTGAATACACAGAACTGAAGCGTCGCCTAGGCAGTCGACGTTAACATTGAGCTTGGGTGAGCATTCACCGGACCTATCAAAATTTATCTTTGCGTCGCCTATCCTCATTTGTTGAAAGATCTGCACCAGTCATGTTCCATCTCAATTTACGAACATCGCTACGCATTCCATCCATAATCCAAGTCCCTGTATTTGTGTTCTTTTCGATGGTCGCGAATTGCACGGCCAATTCACAAGACTTCAATCGAGATGTCAGGCCAATTCTCGCTTCGCATTGTTTTGCCTGCCATGGCCCGGATGCCTCCCACCGAGAGTCCGACTTGCGGTTTGATCTCCGAGAAAGCCCGATAGAAACCTTGGCGATTATTCCCGGTGACCCTGAGGCCAGTGAAATGATCACGAGGGTTACGTCAGATGAACCTCAGCACGTGATGCCGCCACCAGAATCTGGGCAGCAATTAAGCCAATCCCAAATTGAAATTTTAAAAAAGTGGATATCCGCTGGAGCAAAATATGAACAACACTGGGCGTTCGTCCCTCCATCTCCTCCACCGGTTCCTGAAATCAAGTCAAGTTTTATAGCTAACAAAATTGATGCATTTGTTTTAGACAAACTTCGAAAGTCCAGCCTTCAGCCCAACCCAATAGCCGGGCGACACGCGTTAGTTCGTCGTGTTTATTTGGATTTGATTGGCCTGCCTCCTACCATCGGACAGGCAGAACAGTTCGTCGATTCAAAAGATCCTCAGGCTTATCAAAAGCTAGTCGAGCAACTGCTCAAATCGCCTCGATTTGGCGAAAAGTGGGCCCAACCATGGCTTGACCTCGCACGCTACTCTGACACCAACGGTTACGAGAAGGATCGCCCCAGATCCATTTGGCCTTATCGTGACTGGGTTATTCGAGCGTTCAACGACGATATGCCTTTTGATAAATTCACCGTCGATCAAATTGCCGGTGATATGCTTTCCAACCCAGAAACCGACCAAATTATTGCAACCGGATTCCACCGCAACACCATGTTAAATGAAGAGGGGGGAATCGATCCGCTCGAATTCCGATACCTCGCGATGGTCGATCGCGTCGCAACTACTGGGACGGTTTGGCTCGGCCTGACCGTTGGATGTGCGCAGTGCCACACCCACAAGTACGATCCGATCACACATACCGATTACTATCGCTTTTTAGCGTTGATGAATAATGCGGATGAGCCGGACTTTAAAATCCCTGTTGAAAGCAGTCGTTCTGCCGAGAGCATTTCACAGATTAAAATGCTAGAAGAGGGCTTGTTAAAAAAACTGGAGAATTGGCGAAATTCTCAACCCACTGCATTTCAAGCCGCGTGGGAAAACTGGTTGAGGGCTTTGCAAACAAATGCGGTGGATTGGCAAATTGCAACTGCCACCGAACTGTCTACAAACCTTCCCACGCTTAAGGCACTTGACGACGGTTCCATTTTATCCACAGGAGACACAACGAAACGGGACGAGTATTTTATCTCGTTTGAACTGGATGAAACGCCAATTACCGGCATTCGTCTTGAGGCTATCCCGGATGAAAGGCTGCCGGGACTGGGCCCTGGAAGAACCTATTACGAAGGTCGCAAGGGTGATTTTTTCGTTAGTGAAATTTCTGCTTCGCTCAACGGACAACCCATCGAATTCAACAACGCATCCCATGACTTTTCGAAACCCGAAGATACAAATTCTAAAACCGCTGCGACCAACGTTTTTGACGGAGATGGGTCAACTGGTTGGAGTCCCGGCAACAAGAAAGCCATGCGTTTGAAGTTGGTGATTAACCCCACTCGTCCCATTATTGGTAAGGGAAAGTTAACCATCAGACTATTATTTGAGAGACATTACCCAGTTAGTCTGGGGCGATTTCGATTTTCGTTCACTGGCCAGAAAGAGCCAGTCGCAAATCAACTAGATGAGGACCTAGAGACGATTTTGGTGAAGTCAAAATTGCTTCCATCCAAGGAGTACTCTAAATTTCAGGCTCAGTTATCTGTAGCCGAAACCGTGACCGCTCAACTCGCATTTGCCCAAACAATAAAAAAATTCCAAGCGGATGCACACAAGCTTAAACAACTAAAAAACAGGAAGCCAACGCATATCGAAACACTTATTCTTCGGGAACGAGAACCCACGAATACGAGAGCTACCTTTCGGCACCATCGGGGGGAATATCTTTCGCCGCGTGAGGAAGTTTCACCAGGAATATTTGCTCTTTTCAGCTCTCAAAAAGACGACCATTTAAATCCGACGAATCGCCTCGAACTGGCTCAATGGTTGGTCAGCGACGAAAATCCATTGGCTTCGAGGGTTGCCGTCAATCGAATCTGGCACCAAATCTTTGGAAGCGGTTTGATGAAAACAAACGCCGACTTTGGCCTGCAGTCCGAAATGCCATCTCACCCGGAATTACTTGACTGGTTGGCAATCCAATTCAAAAACGAAATGAATTGGTCTACGAAGAGTCTGGTCCGATACATTGTCTTGAGCAACACCTATCAACAATCCTCAAATATTACCTCTGAAAAAGAGACCCTCGATCCCGAAAATCGACTACTCTCACGCGGCGCGTCCTTCCGTGTCTCTGGAGAGATGGTCAGGGATATCGCTCTTTCGGCTGCTGGCGCGCTGTCATCCAAAATGTATGGCCCGGGTGTGAAACCTCCACAACCCAAAGGTGTCACGGAATTGGCTTGGGGTTCCGGCAAGTGGAATCCGTCGCAAGGAGAAGATCGATACCGTCGCTCCATCTATACATTTAAAAAACGTACCGCTGCGTTCGCTGCGTTTACAGTTTTTGATGCACCTACAGGTGAATCTTGTATCGCAAAACGGAATCGTAGCAACACCCCATTGCAAGCGCTCACGGTTCTAAACGATCCGATGTTCATGGAACTCAATCAGAAATTAGCGAAAAACGTCATCGACCGTAAATTCTCGAGCACAGGCGAAGCAATCGCCTTCATTTTCAAGAGCTTTCTTACAAGACCTCCCACTCAAATGGAACAAACTAAACTCGTTCAATTTTATCAAGCACAAAAGAAACGCCTTCAGAATGGTGAAATTGCCCCTGAGGTCATCGGTGGAAAAGACGCGACACCAGACCAAGCGGCTCTCGCAATGGTTTCGCGTATTATTATGAATCTCGACGAAACAATTACTAAACGATGAAGGTTCGTCGGTTAGCAGGGCACAAGTGAAATGGTGCCGACTTAAATTGAGTTAAGTACAATCATTCTCCTTGGGAAAGCACGGAATTAACTCTTTCCGCAGAAACATTTTAGCATCCCGGCAACCTCCTTCGAAAATCCGGGGTTCCGTTATTTATGGGCGATCAACTTTGAAATCTATCATCGGCATATTCAAACTTAATCACGGCGTAATTTTGGCCGGGTGTTCGGCTGTGCTTGCATGGATAGCATTTGTCCAAGTCCCGAATCACCTTTCCGAGTTTTCGCTATCCGAATCGGGAACCTCGACCTGGATTACGGAGTTCAAATCGCCGGCTGGCATGCCGACTGAATTGAACACGGTTCCAGTGATTGCGACAGAATTCGCTAGTTTGCAGGACTTTGCTCGTCAGCAGCAGGAGCGGCAAGCGACTGCCGACCGCGACTCTTACCCCAACTGGGAAATTGACAGCCAGTTCGAAGAGGACGTGTTTACATTCGTGAGGATTCAATATGACTCAACTGGGAGATCAAGAAGGGGAGGGCAGTGGAGTAACGACTATCCCGACTGCGATTGGAATTTTTCAGTACGTCTTCATGAATTGACCTCCATGAAGGTCGACCCCAATGGAAAAGTAATACGCCTCACCGATCCGATGCTGTTCGACCATCCGTTCATTTATTTTTCAAATATAAATCGCATGAGACTTAGCGAACCTGAAGTTGCCTCCCTCCGAAAATATCTCTTAAAAGGTGGTTTTATGATGGCGGATGACTTCTGGGCACCCGCCAGCTGGAAACATGTCTATCGTGAAATGAAGCGAGTATTCCCCGATCTCGAACCACGCGAGCTCTCGCGTGATCATGAAATATTTAATATCGTTTACGACATTCAGGGAATTCCCCAGGTTCCAAGTATATTTGCATGGAATCAAGGAAGCACTTTTGAATACTGGCATGGCGACCCGCAGGGCGACGAAGCGCCCCATTTCTGGGGATTTTTTGATCAAGACGACCGTTTAATGGCATTGCTTTGTCATAATAACGACATTGGAGACGGATGGGAGAGGGAAGGTGAGAACCAAGAATATTTTAAGACTTATTCGGAACGTGTTTCCTATCCGCTTGGGATCAACATTGTCACCTACGTAATGACACACTGAAAAGAATTATCTTTCTGGTCAAAAAAACCACCTTGACCAGCTCTTGTCAGTTACATATTACTCTCCCACCCGAAAACTGAGGGCATAACAATCAAAGACGCCTACCTAACAGCTTTTGCCGAGTATCCAAAAATCTCCAGTCAAATCGAACACGTTTTCAATTCGCTTCCCGAAGATATCAAATCAAATTTCTTAACCGATACTAATTTTCAAATTTCCCTCGACGATTGTGAGCCTGGGAAAGGCCGAACCGTCGTCATGCCGTTACTTGGCCCAAGTGGAACCAGTCGCTGCATTGTGCTTAAACCAAGACTGGAACAATGCTCGATCAAATTCTCTCGTTACATCATTGCGCATGAATTTGCACATGCTTATCTTCATAATGGCGGTTGGGGAGAAATCACCGACCGAGAAGAAGCAGCCGACGCACTTGCCCAGCATTGGGGATTCCCCAAACATCCATTCGAATGGATTTAATCATTCATTCTCTAGATGTATCCATCGCGAATACGGTGCGCAAGTTTTGCTAACTTGCGGCTTGCGTAACATTGCATCTAAACGGCTCAATAACTCATAACTCCGAGTCGTGAATTCTTGAGCCTGCGCAAATTCAATTCTGACAACTGTTCGTTGAGCGTCAGCAAATCATAAATTAATCCAAGACCAACAAAACCGCCTGTAAAGAAAAATGCCAGTCCAGTAAATAGTTTTCCTTGGTAAAACCTGTGCACTCCCAGCACGCCGAAGAAAAGAAACAAAATCCACGCGACGCTGTAGTCAAGCGGACCGCTCTGATATTCCCTTTCCGCTGCTCTCTTCAGGTCCGGAATGAGAAAAATATCGATTAACCACCCAATTCCAAACAAACCCAAAGTGAAAAGCCAAATCGCACCGGAAAAGGGCCGCCCAAAATAAAACCGATGAATTCCAAAAAATCCGAGCAGCCACAATGTATATCCCAACCACAACTTGTGACTCTCCAATAGCCACCCTCTCCCGTTGTGGCTTATCGGGGGAACGCCTTCGAAATAATTTGTTTTCGAATATGCCCTAAACTCCCGGTGGTTTGTCCCCATTTTCCCGAATCCCTGCGATCTAAGTACGTTCTGTCTTGGCGAGCCTTTCAAACTCTCCTTGTTCTTGGCAAGCCGCCTGCGGTTGGAAGCAAATGCAGGCCTGTCCCAAGACGGTATTCGCACGGATCACTGGACAATTGGAAAAATAAAGGAAACTATTTACCTTAGATAACCAACTCGATAGTTTTGCCTGAACGGAATTCGAAGCCTCAACAGGCAGATTTCACAATTACATACGAGGAGATGCAACCAATTTATCCCCACGTTGATCTAGGCAGTTGGAGAAAACCAAAGGGCACCCGGCATTACCTTTGAGATACCTGTTTCTCAGTTGGACCGTTCCCAGCCTGCTCGGAGACAGCTCGGTCACTCCCGAGCAAACGTTTCGCTTCGTCAATAAGAAATTGATGATCCATAAATGGTTGGTAGCTAATATCCTGCCAACGAACCTTCCCCATTCCGTCAATTAAAAAAGTTCCATGAAGCGGTTGATTTTCAAAATCGTCGAAAGCGCGAAACTGCTTGAAGACTTCATGCTTTGCATCAGACGCAAGACGGATTGGTGACCCTGTGCCAGCATCTTCGATGGACTTCAGCAAACCGCTTTGATCATCGGTGCTGATTGCGATCATCTTGACGCCAATCTTTTCAAAATCAGCAACCCTTGGACCGAACGCCTGAAGTTGTTCTGCACAATGGAGGCAACCATGGCCGAGATAAAAAATCGCGATGTGCGGTTGCCCAACAAAATCGTCCGATCCTACGGTTTTATTCTCCGAGTCGGTCAAGCTCCACTCCGGCGCCGGCGACGGGGACCAGCGAAATGGGCCAAGAGACTCTAGCGGGGGCCGAAATCCAATGTCAACTGCCGGTCCAATTTCCTTTTTCCATCTTTTACCAATACCAAGCTCCATCGAAACAGGGGCTAATCGATTGAATAAAGGAATATCAAGATCCATCGAGCCCGAAGTATTCCGTAGTTTTTCAAAAGATTCCTGCGCTAATTCGTTGTCGCCATTTTGAAATTGAAGATACACAAGCCGAGCCAGTGGGATTACCTCTGACGGACGGCGCTTTACTTGTTCCGCTATTTTCTCAAGCCCCTTTTCGGACTCCCCTGCAAGAAACTGCAACTCACCTAACCAACTGACATCTTCGCCTGAAGCTGACTCTAATTTTTTTAAGCCCTCAGCATATTCCTCGTTAGCAACTAGCTCATAACCTTCGATTGCCAATTTTGCTTTATTCAGCCGATCAAGTTTTTGCTTATTCTTGGAAGCCTTGTCCTTGGCTTGTTTCAGGTGAAGTTTCGCTTTTTTCTCGTCAAACTTCTCATCTTTCGGCCTCGGAGGAGCGTCAGCGCCGCGATCGAGAGATGCGTTAAGTCTCTTGATCTGTTTTTCCAGGTCCGCTTTTTCATTTTCAGCTACCTCACCCAACTCCCTCAAATCCCGTCTCGTTTGAGCAAGTAAATCAGTGCTGCCGATCATTGCCGCCGAACAACCTAGAAGCCGCAGCGTCTTGAGTTGTTCGGAAGGGTTCGAAGGAACCGAAAGAACACTCGATTGACACAGCTCAACTGCTTCTTCGAAAAGCTGATATTCACGTAGAACTTGCAATAGGCGCCGCCTGCCATAACTTGCACTTCCACCATTTTTGGCGAGTGTATTATATTTTGGGTGACGCGGTAATTGAGTCATGTTCACCGCTAAATCCATTGCGTCTCTCGCTCGACCCACGAAAGATAAATTACGTATCAGCCACTCGTTATTGTGCGCAAAATTGTTTATCTCATCAGGCATCACCCGGTCCCGCATCATGTGAGCATGGTCAACACGAGCAGAGGCTTCTTGTTGATAGACCGCATCCTCGTACCGCTTGAGTCGCGAATAAATATGTCCAGGCATGTGCCACATATGAGCAATGCTAGGCCCAGCAACGCCACACCGAGCAGCCGCTTGGACGGCATTCTCAGGGTGCCGATAATCCCAAAGATGAATCATGTAATGATGCGATGGGTGAAGTGGTTCCACCACCAAAATGTCTTCAATGAGTGAGTTCAACGAGACATAGCTACTAATAGGTGTGCCTTCACGAGCGTTGTGCCAGATACGATGGGCAACAAACGCCTTCGCTTCCAAATCATCAGGATATTTGATGACAATGGACTCAAGATCTTTTAAATAATTCTGCGCCCGCTTTTTCTTGTCTTTTTCTTTGTCGGAGAAATATTTGTCGAGCGACTGAATGTAGAGTTTTTCACGCTCGGAAACGGATTCAATTCTAGCTACTGCTTCTTTGATAAAGCCCTGTGATCTTTCACGCTTTGAATAGGCTGCCATGGCAGCACCCCAATACGCCATTGCACAATCTTCATCAATCGCGGCCGCCTGACGAAAGGATCGTTCAGCTTCAAGATACCAAAACCCGTGTAGCTGCCCGATTCCCTGTTCTATAAATGCTTGGGCTTCTTTCGAATCGGTCGTAACAGGAAAATGTACGTTTCCAGTCCCCCCCATCAAATAAGCACTTTGCCTCGGTCCTTCATTAAAAGCCTCGCCGTGAGTCGAATGACCCTCAAGGACCTCCTTTAAGGATTTCTCAACATCATCGTCGACACTGGTGGTTTCGGCGGCTTCCGCTCTCAACGCTTTGGACTCGTCTTGGAGCGCCAATGCGTCATTGGAGAAGAAAATCAAAATTGCCAACGCCATTATCGAACTCAACGTCGAAAAATTTTGTCGATCCAATAACTGGCAGAAGTTCATCAGAATGCATCCTTGGAAACGATTACAGAAAAAAAAGTGCTTCCGGCTTAAAGATTCGATTGTAACCTTAAACAGTCGCTTCATGAACAACTCCCCGTCATTATCCGCCGTAACTATGGAGCGGAATTCACGTTTCGTGTCAAATTCCACGGACAAAACCTATTCTGACGGTGAAATCGGTAAATTCACACGATAGGATGACGCCTGATGGAAAGCCGTAGATTTCCATCAGCGATCTGCAAAACCATTGCCATATCTAAAATTAGCAGTAACTTCGTGGCAAAACGATGAGATGCAAAAGATTAAATCACATGTCGATTGCGGTTGCGCCGATCTACGGAAGAATGCTCTCCAACTGAGTACGAAAATATTTACTACGATTCAAGTTCACACAATCAACCCGCACCCATCGAAATTTCCATGACCAACCACTGGTCGCCAAGTTCCTGGCGAAAAAAAATCATCACGCAACAGCCTGTCTACCCGGATCTTCAACATTTGGATGACACCTTGCATCGACTCGCAAAATTACCACCGCTCGTTACCAGTTGGGAAATTGAGAGTCTAAAGCACCAACTCGCAGAAGCTGCAGAAGGCCGGGCGTTTTTACTGCAAGGGGGAGATTGCTCCGAAAGTCTTGATGATTGCGAAACAGATTCCATTGTTCGCAATTTGAAGGTCATTATGCAAATGAGCTTCGTACTCATTTTTGGCTCGATGAATAAAGTTGTTCGAGTTGGAAGAATTGCAGGGCAATACGCTAAACCGCGGTCTAGCGAAACAGAAACGCGCGACGGAGTAACGCTTCCGGTTTATCGTGGAGATATTATTAACCGATCTGGCTTTTCAGAGGTCGATCGAGTCGCTGACCCGGAACTTCTACTACGCGGTTACGAACGGGCAGCCCTAACCTTAAATTTCATCCGCGGACTTAGCGTGGGCGGATTCGCCGATATGCACCACCCCGAAAATTGGGATCTTGAATTTGCCACCGATTCTCCGCGCGCCAGAAAATACCACGAGATGATTGAGTCCATTACAAACTCTCTTAATTTCATGGAAGCCGTACTAGGCACTTCAATTTCACAAAGCAAGACGATTGATTTTTTCACTTCACACGAAGCACTGCATTTGAGCTATGAACAGGCGCAAACACGACGCGTTCCGCGTCGTGACGGCTGGTACAACATGAGTACTCATTTTCCATGGATTGGATACCGCACACGCGATATCGATGGTGCTCACGTCGAATACATGAAAGGGATTTCCAATCCAATCGGGATCAAAGTCGGCCCAAAATTTGAACCGGATGAATTGACAAAATTAATCGCCGTTTTAAACCCTGACAATGAACCCGGCAGAATTACGCTAATCCACCGCTTCGGTGCTGACAACGTCGCCGCCTGCCTGCCACCCATCATTGACGCCATACAAACCGCCAACCAAAAAGTACTGTTCTGCTCTGACCCAATGCACGGCAACACATTTTCAACGAATTCCGGAATCAAAACTCGAAGCTTCGAAAAAATTGCCAATGAACTGGAAGCCGCATTTCAGATCCATCAAAACCATGGATCCATTCTCGGTGGTGTGCATCTGGAACTGACCGGTGACAATGTTACCGAGTGCATTGGTGGCTCTGGGAAGTTGACCGAGCCCGATCTCGAACGGGCCTACAAAAGCCAAGTCGATCCGCGATTGAATTACGACCAGGCCATGGAACTTGCTTTTCGAGTAGCCGATAATATGAAATCGAACAAGGACCACCTTCAAGACTAAGTGTCTCACGACGGCAGGATAATTCATAATATTGGACGGTGTCAAATAACCAATAGGTGCACTTATTTGATTTAAATGCACCTATGTCTTGAAATTCTTCGAGACATTTCAACTAGATCACATACCATAGGAAAACGGCTTTTTCCATTTCGTTCCACGCCCGTTAACGCAACCTATGACTGAATCTCGCGAATTTAAACTAAGTCCCGACGATCTCGCAGCTATCCAACGTTGCGAACAAAACCTTGGCTACGAATTCAACGAAAAAGGCTTCCTTTTCGAAGCAATCACCCATGCTTCAGTCGCCAACACCAGACTCTGCAGTTACGAGCGGCTTGAGTTCCTTGGCGATTCAATTCTTGGTTTCACCGTTTGCGAATACCTGTTCAAAAACTTCCCTGATTGGCTGGAAGGGGACCTGACAAAAGTGAAGTCAAACGTTGTCAGTCGGCAATCGTGCGCGGAAATTGGCGAGAGTTTGAATATCGAAGAATTTTTAGTTGTCGGGAAGGGCATTGGCGTCAAAGGGAAAGTTCCTAAATCGCTACTCGCCAATGCTTTTGAGTCCATTGTTGCTGCCATCTACCTTGATGCCGGAATCGATAGCGTGAAAACTTTTCTCACCCCTTTCATTAAAAAGCAAGTCAAAGCTGCAATTGCGGGTGGACTGGATGTCAATTACAAATCGGAACTTCAACAATATTCTCAGAAACGATTTGGGCTCCCGCCCCAATACAGACTCTTGGGGAACAAAGGGCCCGACCATGACAAGTGGTTTCAAGTATCGGCGCAAGTAGATAAGAAAGCCTTTGGCCCTGCGTGGGGTAAAAATAAAAAAGAAGCCGAACAGCGAGCAGCCGCGAACGCACTCGCATCAATCAAAGGAGTGTCTGAACCGTTTAACGCAGAAAAACCGCAATCCGAATCAGACTAACGCACAATCCTCCTTTGCTATGCACAGCTGACTGCTTAATAACTAAATTCGCTTAACAGCGCTCTCCAGGCTTTCCGTTCGAAACTCGGTTGCAATTTTCGCTTGATTGATTTTGTACAGCTAACCAGTTCTCGCCGGAACGACGCGTCCTTTTCAACTCGGTATAAAAGTTCGGCCAGCCGCCGGGTATCGCCCACGCAAAACAATCCAGGATAAGACTCGCCAAGAATCCCTTCCGTCGCATCGATCCGTGATGCGAGAACCGGAATTGAATTTACAATTGCTTCCGAAAGTACTGCAGGCCCGCCTTCGGATTTGGAACTGAGAACAGTGGCACGCGATCTTGCGAGCCGTCGCTGAGTCTCCAAATGAGAAAGTGGTCCCAAAAATTTATACCGTGGGTTTTGCTCAGCAAGTGATCTCGCTCTACGCTCCATAAACGGATCAAGCGTTCGACCAATCTGAACTACCCTTACTCGGGAGACGGTAGGCAATCTCATTGCAGCCTGTGCGGTTCGAAACGGATCCTTAACCGGTCGCAAATGTCCGACCACCGTCACCTCAAACCATCGCTTAAGGCGTGTTGGCGTTGGCTTAATCACTACCGCAGATTGATAAATGACACGTATTTTTTTTCGAAGCTTTGTGGGCAGTTTAAAACCGGCCTTTGGTTCAAGTAACAAAATTCGTTGTGCGAGTTCGACCGATTCCATTACTTTTTTTGAACGCCCAAGATCACTATGCAAATCGGTACCGGTCATCGCAACAATGACGGGCCTTTTGGCATTTTGTTTCTGGAATTGAAGCACTGCGTTGTGGCTTTTGCGCGCGTGCAGAGCTATTAGCAAGTCAAAGGGACCCCTTAAACATCGATGAGCAACCGTTACTTCGTGCCCTAAATCATTCAATAATTTTCGCCACCTATCCGCAGTAACACTGTTGCCCAACAGCGATCCAATTTTTGCAGGTGTGACAATAAGTATTCGAATTTTAAGGACTCCCTTTATTCAACAGTGGAAAACCCGCCGAACTAGGTTACTTTGTTTGTTTAGCTATCTGAATCATCCAGAAGAATGATACGTATCTGATCTGCATGATCATGACTTACAGCAATTACTTCTGCCACAGCTTTATCAAATTCAACCTTGTCACCCACCTCCGGGACTTTTTCGCCGCGATCCATCACCGCGCCGGCGATTGTATCAAAGCCCTCAATATCCAGTGAAATATTCAACTTTCTTTCAACGTCACGTATCAGTGCCTTGCCCTGAATTAAGTACTCTCGCTCCCTGATCTCTTGAATCAATGGCGGTTGGACGGAGTCAAATTCATCATCAACCGGCCCCACAATTTTCTCAAGAATATTTTCGAGGGTACATACACCGACGATTAGCCCATGCTCGTCGACAACAAAAGTCATTAACTGACGGGATTTCTGAATTAATTTCAGAACTGACGTTATGGGCATCCCGTCAGGTACTTTCTTTACCTCTCGCAAAATTGTCTGCAAACTAAAATCGGGCTGCGATACATCCACTCCAACCAGATCTTTGACATGCAGCACGCCAAGTAATGAATCAAGTGAGCCATCGCAAACCGGATAACGTGTGTGCCGGGTTTTTTGCACGACCTCGACCAGGTCGATGATGGGTAAATTAACATCAAGGATTTGAACATCCGCACGAGGTAGCATTACTTCTCGGACTAGAAGATCATCAAACTCAAAAACTCGGTTTAAGAGCGAATGTTCAGAGTCGGTCAGTTGTTGGTGAAAATAAGATTCTCGGAGAACAGCTTTTATTTCATCTTCTGTGTGGACACTGCCATGGCTACCTCCACCGGTTAAACCCACCATTTTTAAGAAGATCTCTGTCGCCCAATTCAACACGTACATGAATGGAAACAAAAGATAAAAGAAAAATACCATCAACGGTGCACACCAACGCACCATGCTCTGGGGGCGACGGATCGCAAATATTTTTGGAGCCTGTTCCCCAATTACCAAGTGTAATGAAGTGATAACTGAAAACGAGACCACAAAACCACAGAGGTGTAACAAGTTTTCTGACTCGATGCCTAAAATCAAAAAAATGGGTTCAAGTAGTTGAGCAAATGCAGGCTCCCCAACATAACCTAGCGCCAAAGAGGCCATCGTGATACCAAGCTGACACGCGGACAAGGAATGGTCCATCCGAACCGCTAGCCAATGAGCGGATTTTGCAAAAGGACGATTTTCGGCAACCATTTTGTCAATTTGGCTTAAACGAACTTTAACCAGGGCAAATTCAGCAGCCACGAAAAAACCGTTCAAAATTACAAGAAACGCTGCTAAAGAAAGCCACGCCCACTGACTTATTCCATCAGAATCCGGGCTAGTTGTATCCACGCCCGAGTCAGCCAAAAGAACTAAAAATTCAGTCATTTCAATCTTCTTCAATAACGAACAACAGCAAGATCTTTTCCCGAAACTCAAGGTGCTTGTTAAGCGAAAAAAATTTAGCGTGACCACCTATTCCCTGCGCTTCAATAGAACAGGTTACCTTTAATTGGCGTCGAACTAAACCTGACGCAAACCGACGACTATTTCCGCTCGAGCAGCTTGGATTGCAGGGAAAAGTCCCGCAAAAATACCGGTCAGCAATGCAACCACCATACCACTTAGAGCTAGAGTCAACGAAGGCGTAAACGCTATGGTGACAGCATCGGCGCCGACAGACAAGCTACTTAACTTCAACACTAACATCGCTATGATCACGCCCAAAGCGCCTCCCATCATGGACAACGTGACGCTCTCCGCAAGTACTAATTGAAAAACCTTCCAACCAGAATATCCGAGAGTTTGCAGTACCGAATGCTCTTTAATTCGATCTTGTACAGACATCACGGTTGTTGTTGCCACCAATGCAGCGACGAGCCCAACACAAGCAAGCCCAAGGTAGTGGGCCATTCCAATGAGCTGCGTTAAATCCCCTAAACTCTTTGCTTGAAAAACACCTTTAGGCCGCGTGTCCGTCTCAACGGGCCCCGCTAAATACCGCGTGTCGATTGCCCGACAAACTTCATCTGCGTCGGCGTTTTCATCTAACAGCACCTCAAGCTGTGTAACGGTCCCAACGAGATTCATACCCTTGCTTCTTTGTAAAAAATCAAGATGAGAGTAGATATAATTCTCTTCAGCTGGATCATCCGCTTCATAAATACCCGCGACGACAACACTCAGTGATCCAATCGAAAATTTATCACCAACAGAAACGCCACGACGATTGGCGACTGCCGCCCCCATCACTGCTGAATCCTGGTTTTTTTGAAACTCCTCCCATGAGCCATTGCGAATAACAAAATCTGGCCGAGCAACCCGCAATTTTTCGGGCGGCACCCCGTAGAACACAACTACATCAAGACTCGCACGGCAATTATTGGTGAAAACTTGAACCGGGATTACCTCCCGCACGCCCCTAATTTTCTCAATTTCCGATTCATAATCCTGAGGAAGGTGGCTGGTAGCTGGACAATATTTATTCGCTTGAAACGTAATAAGTGACCTTTTACCCGATTGCCGATCCTGAAGATCGTTCATGCCTTCCTGAACACTCCCCACGAAGCAAAATACAAACAGCGCAACCGCCGAACCACTGACAGTCAGGATT
Source organism: Mariniblastus sp. (assembly GCA_011523945.1). Lineage (GTDB taxonomy): Bacteria > Planctomycetota > Planctomycetia > Pirellulales > Pirellulaceae > Mariniblastus. The sequence goes on from WTFU01000199.1 coordinate 19,747, forward strand.
GTTCTTGAGCGATGCCGCCAAAGCGTTTTTAGAATATAGGGGATAAGTTTGATCATCCTACAATTACCCCATTCTCCGCCAATTTCCCATTAACTAATTTAAATTGTCGATCTGCAATCTCCGCCGCCTCTGCGTCGTGGGTGACCATCAATAATGTAGTATCGAGTTCTCGATTGAGTCGTTTTAGCAAACCGAGAATTTGATTGGATGTAACCGGATCTAAATCTCCGGTCGGTTCGTCCGCAACGACTACCTTCGGGTTAGCGACGATCGCCCGCGCTATTCCCGCGCGTTGCTCTTGCCCCCCCGACATCTGTCGCGGGTAATGATTCGCCCGGTCAAGTAAATCAACGGCAGCCAAGGCAACCTCGATGCGTTTCCGACGTTCCGCACGACTCAATGGGAGCAGCAGCAAAGGCATTTCAATATTTTCATAAGCGGTCAAAACGGGAATCAAGTTGTGCGTTTGAAAAATATAGCCAATGTTTGCCGCCCTCCAGCTTGCCAACCGAGTCCGCGACAAATGGGAAATCTCTACGCCATCTATCTTGACCGAACCCTCATCCGGACGGTCAATGCTGGCAATAACATTTAACAGAGTCGATTTACCTGTTCCGCTTGATCCCATCAAAGAGATAAACTCACCCTTCTCAATATCTATAGATACCCCGTCGAGCGGCTTGATTGTTTCTCCACCTTTATGGTAATGCTTTTTTACATTTTTTATTTCGACCAGTGCCATCGCATCAACCTAATTGTTAAAAAATTTGTTTACCATCAAACAGCCTTAAACCAATAAAACGTTTTCTCAGAAAACCTAATCTGCAGATGACTCGCCGGTTACCTTCACCCGTTCACCGTCTACTAAACCATCTCCGCCACGACTGATTAAACGACTTCCTACATCAAGACCGCTTAAAACTTCAACCATTCCATTACCGCCGGACTGACCAAGTTGAACCTCCGTCTTTTCTGCCACTCCCTCAGTGCGATTCGCAACCCAAATAAACGACTTGCCGCCTTCGTCAAAAACCAGGTTCTCAAAGACCAACAAAGACAATTCTTGACTTGATGCATCCTGGTTAGCGGTCTGCTTGGGGGCTAAGAAGGTTACGTCAACCAACATTTCCGGTTTAAAGAAGGGTGGCGGATTATCGATGGCAACTTTGACCTGCAGCGTATTTTTCTGAATATCTGCCTCAGAACTTATAAACAGAACCTTCCCTCGAATTGGCTCTCGCATCGCCGGATTCGAAATCGCAACAACCTGGCCGAGACTCACTTTCGGAATATCCTCGAATCGGACATCTACGCGAATCTGCAAACTCTCTGGGCGATACATCGTAATCACACTGCTACCGTCATGTCCGTCCATCGCCGTCATGACCCCCGCCCCAACGCTAGCGCCGGGAATTCCAAGCAAGCGGTAAACTCGCCCGTCGACTGGGGCTCGAATGGTCATTCGTTGGAGTCGCAATTCAGCTTCGGATTCAGCCACCAACATTTGCTTAAGCTTCGCCTTCGCTGCCTCGACCATGGCAACGGTTTCGTCTTTCTCCTTGGTCTCGTCCGCCAACAATTGCAACTGGACATTAATCGCATTGCGTTTCTGGCGGACGGCAAACATCTCTTGCTCGAGGGTTTGTTTACGATCTTGCAATTCTGAAAGATGGGCTTTTGCCGTTTCAAAATCTGCTTTTGAACGGTCAATTTCTCGTTCCGAAACCGACGCCGCTGCGTTTGACATCCTTTCATAATCTCCCTTTGCGAATTTTAATTCCGCATCCGCTCGCTGCGTTTCGAACGGTAGATTGGAGAGTGATGTGTTAATTCTTGCCAAATCTGCATCGGCCGCCGCCAACTTCGCCTCGAGATGAACCGGTTGTTCAAAGCGTATTTTAGCAGCCGCACTTGCTGCCTTATTCCGTTCCAACTCCGCTTCTGCCAATTCGCGATTAGCAACGGCTCCATTATGAGTGAGAATAGCGTCATCTTTAATGAGTTCCGCGACCGGCTCGCCTTGCTTTACCAGTTGATCTTCCACAACTAGCAGTTTTTCAATGACACCAGTTGCAAGAGCGGCAACACGTATCGCAGTCGGACGAGGCTCAATCCAGCCAGCAGCTTTAAAAAGTTCAGCGCCTTCCGTTCGAACCTCGGCTTGAGTGGCAAACACTGGAACTACTTTAACTTTCCTCGCTGGGAAAAAAAACTCAGCAGACGACCAGAAAATCAATGCCGTAAAACCACACACGAGCGCCCCTGGAAAGGCATAGCGGACAATCCAATGCCGACTTCGGTTTGGCGATTGGGAATCCTCCTTTCGCTCAACCGCAAGTTGTGATAGATCAACTTCTGTCATTATTTCAGATCCAATTAATTTCAACCCAAAGACTGCGAAAACTCCGCGACCCAATCAATCACGAACAAACATCCCGTTGGCAACAATGGTCAAATTGCCGGCGTCATCGCGCTTCGCGACTCCCTTGACAACCACGCTCTGCAATTCTTTGATTCCAAACAAATTTCTGGCATCTTCCGTAACGACTTTACCTTGACTGTCCTCAAACCGGACTAAAGCCATGGCATTGGGCAATTTGTCGGTGTGGCAGCAATAATCCCACGGAGTCGGGCAACTACACGCCTCGCCCTCAGCCTTCTCATCACTACAGGCAATGAGTGAATTGTCAACGATCTGAAAAGCCGCCAGTGAATCCACCCACGGATTCAATCCGCCTCCGATGCGCCCGACTACGACAACCGCATCTTCATTTTCAGCCGATTCCCTCGCAGCGATCACGCCGACCACCTCATCCGGTTCGGATGCCAAAAGAAACGGAGAAGGGTCTACGCTGGCCAAGCTCACTGCGGGTGGTGATTTCGTGGAATCCGAGCAACCCAAGAGCAACAACGCCATACTTAAAATCGAAATCAAAGTCATGAGGTTTTTCATTTAATTCACTCCTTAAACAGCTCTCAAGCCATCAACAATAGGCATTTTAAGAGCACGAATAGCGGGAGGGATCGCTCCTAAAAAGCCGAGAAGTAATCCCACGCCGCAACCAATCAATATCGATGTACTATCAACTCGCAATTGAAATGCGCCCATCGTAAAACGCACGGCAGACCCATTTACAAAAAGCAACGCCATGAAACTGGCGCTTAAACTCGCCGCCAATGAAAGTAAAACGGCTTCCTGAATTAAACTTACAACAATAGCACGGCGAACAAAGCCAATTGTCCTAAGCATCGAAAGCTCAGAAATTCTACCAACGACCGAACCATACATTGTGTTAAGCCCCGCAAATACACCCGCCCCGGCGACCAGACAAACGACCAGCCAGGCAAGCCAGCGTATTGGCTCGTAATCTCTCTGGAGGCCAGCATAGTATTCCGACTCAGGCATTGTTTGCAGTTCCAAATCCAAGCGCTGTTTGCAAAACAGATCCAGTTCTGAGAAATCCGCATCTGGCTCTAACGTCATAGCCACAATACTTAAGTCCTGCCGCTTCATCGCCTGTTGCAACTCATCCAGCCGACACCAAATCTCTGATTCAAACGCCGCACCACCACACGAAAAGACACCAACAATTGTCCAAACACGACTCTCTAGTTGGATTGTTTCACCAATGGAGATAGCGTCCGACTTCGCGCCCAGTTTTGTAGCAGCAAGTCGTCCGATAATTATCTCTCCAGCTTCAGGCCATCTTCCCTCGTCTAATTGAAACTGTTGCCGAACCAGACACGCACTCGGAGTAATACCCCGAACCAGCCCCAACGTTTCCCGATAACCTTCGCGGCCGCTATCGACGATACCCACCTGAGTCCCAAGATAGAGCTCCGGAGATACATATTTTGTCCCATATCTTTCTTGGATTCCTTGAATACTAGCTGGCACCAAGTCATTCGTTCGCATGGGTATGGAAGAGTACTCAAGATTCTCCCCCATCCCCAGCGAGAAAACAATCGCAGTTCGACTATCTCCACTAATGGATAACGATTTTTCTAGACCGCGAATAAATCCAACAACCACGAGGACAAGCAACACGACCGTAGTTAATCCAAGAAAGGTGAGGAAAGTTCGCAACGGCCTTCGAAAAAGATTTCGAACGCCATACTCCCATGGCAATGGGCGAAAAAACATGTTTGCCACTCACTCCAAGAAACATCAAAACAATACTATCGAATAATGCCGATAGAAAACGGAAACGTAAATGAATTACGATTGTCGTTTCTAAATGATGAAAGAGCTGTGAAGGCAGCGCATCTGCCATCCGAAATTACGCGCGCGCATCGGCAATTCAGTCCGATAAGGACGCAAGCTGAATGCGACATTCGCTTGCTCAGCGAAATTGACGTTCAACGAAAAGGGGAGCACGGCAAATTCAAATTGAACTGAGGTTTGCGTAATTAAATCCGTTGCGTCCGGCATCGTTGCCCCGCTACAGATACACCCGCATTTCTCCTCAGTGTCTTTCTCGGGACAAACTGGAGATCCATTTTCGGTATCACTGCAACAACAATCGCCGCGTGATATTGCTGCCGTTTGATCGCAGCAATCACCCCATCCCAGCTGGCACCGAAGCGGGCAGCTGAAAACCATGATTGCAAGGAAAATGTTTAAAAAACGGTGCATATTTGATGCTGTAAAAGACTGATGGGATCTATGGAATAATACACATGATCAACATCTGCTTCAACTAAGATTCTTTGAAATTATAATACGCTATCAATTTTGCAACGCCTCAATCTTAAGTATCCGTGGAAATTCCGATATAGACAGAAAAACCACCGCGTATATAGAATCTTTTTACCCCCAAAAGATCTGGTATTGTCCAAAATTCTTGTAGACCTAAATCCATAATTTCTCGCTATGGTTATTTCATGGCGCAGGATCAAGTGATTGTTTAAATCAAGCTGAGTCATTATCAATGCAAAAACACGTCAAAAATCGTCGTGATTTCCTGAAAACCTCTACCGCGGTCGCCGCGGTTTGTTCGGTTCCATGCCTTTACCGCTCCACGGACTCGATATCGGCAATCACCCGGGAGAAAAATGACCGAATTCCCATTGGGCTTATAGGCGCAGGAGGCATGGGCAATGGAAATATGCGAGCAGCCAAGGCATGGGTCGATGTCGTAGCGATCGCCGACGTGGATCAGACGCGGTGCAATTCAAGTAACCAGTCCCTCAGCAACGGAAAGGCAGATACTTACGCGGACTACCAAAAGATCTTGGATCGAGACGACATTAAAGTCGTTCATATCGCAACTCCAGACCATTGGCACACCAAGCCGCTTATCGAAGCTATGTATGCTGGGAAGGATGTTTATTGTGAAAAACCACTGACCCTTACAATTGCGGAGGGGCAGCTTATTCGTCAAGTTCAAAAAGAAACTGGCCGGATTGTCCAGGTCGGTACCCAACAAAGAAGTACGTTCAACCTATTTACCAAAGCAATTGCCGTCGTTGCCGATGGTCGACTTGGCAAAATTAAACGAATGGAATGTTGTATCGGCGGTGCTCCAAAGTGCGACGCCATTCCTTCCATCGAAATTCCTTCGGGGCTGGACTGGGATCGCTGGCTGGGGCCTGCAACAAAAGTTCCTTACCTAAATCGCCCTGATGCTTCTGGAAAAAATAGATGGGGTAACACGAATTGTCATCATGAATTTCGATGGTGGTACGAGTATTCCGGAGGGAAGCTTACTGACTGGGGAGCACATCATGTCGATATTGCAAACTGGGCACTGAAATCCAATGGGCAAACCAAAGGGCCAATTTCAATTTCTGGCAAATCTGAACATCCCGTTAAATTTAAAAACGGAATTCCGGTCGAACGAGATCGATACAACACCGCAACTAGTTTTGAATTCACCGTAAAATACCCCGACAATGTTGAGATGATCATCAAGAGCGAAGGACGGAACGGGGTCTTAATTGAGGGAGAAAAGGGACGGATTTTCGTCAGTCGCCGTACACTAGACGGCGCCCCTGTCAAAGCGCTCAAACAAAACCCATTGCCGGAAGACGCCCTCCAGAACGTTTACAAGGGCTTGCCAATGGAACAGAACGAGCGGCGAGCTCATTGGGCTAATTTCCTCTATTGCCATCGTGAGCAAAAAGAGCCTATTTCAGACGTCCATTCGCACATGCAAATGCTCAATGTTTGTCATCTTGCAGGCATTTCGGCGCGTTTGGGACGTGGGTTAAAATGGGACGACGAAAACGAACAAATCATTGGTGATGACATTGCAAACTCATTTCTCGCAAGACCCTATCGTAAAGGATTTGAAATCAACATGTAGCTCGATGTCGCTTTGAACGCAAGGATCTACGCAGTTGCTTCACTTGGTAAATAGCGACGCCTGCCTAACAAAACAAAAGCCCAAAAGCTGATGGATCTATTCGGTGGCTTTGTCTCCATTTTTGATAGTACCCATCGCTTTAAACACACGAGGGTCGATGTCGTCGCTAATGAATCGCACGGAGCCATCCACAAAAGCAAACGTTGTCAGCCCACCCCCGTGCATACTGTTAAATTGGGCGAACCCATGAAAATGGATTTCAAGAATTTCTTCACTCCCGTCATCATTCACAATAACAACCGGATCGCGGCGAGGTGGGTTATTTGGCGGCTCTCCAGTCCAACCGACCACCCGCCAACCAGTGTGCTCGGAACCATCGATGATTCCGGGCCACTGTGAATCGAACACATTTGCACTGCGCTCACCCATTAAGATGGTATTTGAAAGTCCATCTCGGACGTCTCGTAGCGGCGTTGTACTGTTTTCGTAAAACATCCCATCAATAAAACCGATTGAATCGAGCAAATCAGCTGAGGGGCACAACTGTCCATCCCCCATGTCTTCCTGTCTAACGGACGAACCAATGCAACCAACGTAATGAGTCCGGCCAACATCTACAAACCCGTCTAAACCTTCAAGTTGGAAAGTACTCGAGTTGTTGCCAGAACTTGGGCAATACAACAACGGGATCCGTTGTTTAACAATCGATTGATTTTCAACAGCGTCGGTAAATGTCGAAAAGTCAATTTTCGAATAGAGGTTTCCCTGTTCGATAAATGGCAGAAGATAGCTGATGGTTCCCCAACCAGTTTCTCCATTCCAGCCATTTGGAAAATGGCTGTTCGAGGTGTTGAAGCTCTGGTTAGCCAAACCAAGTTGCATCAAATTTGAACTGCACTTTGTCCGCCTTGCTGCTTCCCGCACGTTTTGAACCGCCGGTAAAAACATTGCGATCAAAATCGCAATAATCGCAATGACGACCAACAGTTCAATCAAGGAAAATCCGCGTCTTTGTTTAATCATTAATACACCGTATTCGAAAAATTCCACTGAAACTTTATCGGCAGTCTTCACCTGGGTCAAACAAAACAACTTGGGAAGGAATGGATATTACGGGAACAATCTAAATGCTCATCTGGAATGATCCCGACTCCGACTGAGATAATCGGAAATCAATTTTGGCAGTTCAAGAGCGTCATTTTGCTCGATTGACTTACCTAATTAGAAATTTCACCGTTTTTTTTATTTAATTTTTCGCGAATTTAACGGAGCCATGTGGCACGACGTATTTTCGCCCCTCGTTTCCCCAGTACAATCGATTCATGGATGCACGTAAAATACTAGGTGTCAGCAACAATGCGACACCGCAGGAAATTCGCAAAGCGTATCGTGAAAAAGCGCAAAAGCACCACCCCGATCAGGGTGGGGACAGTTGGGCATTTCAACAAGTTAAAGATGCATTTGACGAGCTGATGAATCAAAAAGATACAGAGAATCCTTTCGAATCGCCGCCCCCCAACACCCCCCAAAGCACTGCTCCAATGGCTGAAAATACAAACAAACATGCAGAGGGGCATCCCAACCACGGTTGGAAAAATTTGTTTACCGGACAACTTCCTTTACAAAACCAAACGACGACCTTTATTCTGATCAATTGTTTAGACATTTTCATGACGCACCGGCTTCTTTTTAAGGTCGAAGGTGCGGTGGAAACGAATCCAATTGCCGATTTTTTTATTGAGAAATTCGACTTTAATGGCGCTATTGGTTTCAAATTACTCGTCGTTACCGTCGTTTGCGTAATCGCACAAATAGTAGCCATCAAAAAAGTAAAAACAGCAAAGTTCTTGCTCAATGCAGGTTCTTGTATCGTTGGCGTTGTCGTTGTTTACAGCTTACTTCTCTACCTCCGGCACACCAATCCAGGGCTTTAGATTTTCAAATTCGAAAATAGCCAAATCTTCAGTGCGGTGATCTCCTCGATGCTGGTTCCACCCGGGGCCCCCAAGTTAACCGGAGACAGGCGTTACACTCTGCATCATCCAGGCACATAACATCGCGCCGTAA
>WTFU01000021.1 GCA_011523945.1 Mariniblastus sp.
TAAAGCGCTTCTGGCTACTCGAAGCGAGCAGGCAAAGGAAAGCATTCCAGGTTGCTGGTATTCACGATCGACAGCGTACGGAACCTCAACCAGTAACCACGAGTGCGATCTTCGGTAACAATGGGGTCTGACACCACGCCGAGGTGATTTTCCAGCGTGCCGAACAGTTCGAATTCCTGCGAACCCTCTTTAACCGGAACGGTGATCGGCTCCACCAACTTGTACGGATGGTCTCCGGCCTGATCCATGTATACGCCGATTTCCTGCGGCGTAGGCGGCTGTCCGTTTGCAGGTGGTTCATTGCGTAACGTCAGCCTGATCCGGAATCTGCCCTTGCTTCTGTTTTCGCGCAGGAACATGCGGTATTCGTGTTTGGGTGGTATCGGGATCTCGAAATCATCACCGATCCATTTCGGCCCTTCGTACAACCGCCGATACCCCCGGTAAAGATAGTTGTCGCCCGCCCAGTGACATTTTTCCCACTCGTTGCCTGTGATGCGAAACACATCCGGCCGCGTCGGTTCAATGTTCGGAATCGCCCGTTCGATGACTTGTTCGAGAGCATTTGCGTAGAGCTGAAGGTAGGAACCCGACAGATCAAGTTCTGCCTGATGAGAAAAACCATGCTTATCAACTGGGTCGCCGATGAGTTGGTCTGCGATATGCTCGTGCGTTTGCAGCAGGTCCTGAAGACTGTGCGCGATCTGATTGTTCGTCAGTCGCACCAAAGGATCCGAGGTGGCAATTGATTCCGCTGCATACTTTTCGAGATTCGGAATAACCTCTGCGAGAAAAGCCTGTCGTTGAGTATCGGTCGGCTGTCTGGCATCTTTGGGTGGCATGTCGCCTCGCTGAAGGTTGTGGATGATCTCGATCCACAGTTCCTGATTCTCGTTCGTCACACGCGAAGCAAGCTGATCCAGCCGAACATCGCCCTTGTGCAAGTCTGCGTTGTGGCACTTCACGCAATACGTTTTCAGGAACGCACCCCTGGTCGTTCCATCCTCAGCACTGGCAATCGCCGTAGAGAGCGCAATGATGCAGGCTGCAAACGCGTGATTGACGCCGGGTATTGTCACAATCTGTCTCGGACTTCGTTTAGGGATTCTCAGAATCTGAAGATCTGTCGCCGCGAGCGGGCAGGTGGAAACCAAACAGCCGCGACTCGTCGGGTACCCCATTGTAACAAACAACTCAGCGTTCGGTTGGCCTGAATCGGGATCTGCCAGTGCGTACAATCGGCAAACGTAAACCCGACGGTCGGGGCACAAAAAATGGCTGCTGGTTTGCGTACCAGCAGCCATCATCAAGAAGAGCTCCCCCGGTAGGGCTCGAACCTACGACAAACGGATTAACAGTCCGTTGCTCTACCAACTGAGCTACAGGGGATCACGCGAAGACGAACCAGAGTCCGTCTTGCAGGCTGCTAAGTTTAGAAAATGTAATTTCGATGGGCAAGGCCGTTTCCTGGCAATTTTCTCGCAATTCTGTATTTCTCAAGTCCCATAACCAATCGATTCGATGGATTCAACAAGATCAGAACCGGTTTATGCAGGGGAGGGTAGAAGTCTCGATAACCACAAAGGCGTTTGTCGGCATGCCCTTGTCTCTCTCTAGTGAAGATGGACTCGCCGCTAAAGGAGCCTTGGCCATGCTTTTCCAGTAATTCACCGGCTGGAAATCCTGATGCACCCGAAGGATCAGGCTAATTCAGGTTCAGAGGATTCCTGGAATCGGTAACCCACGCCACGGACGGTTTGAACGGCATCAGCCTCGCTTCCAAGCTTTTTTCTTAGCGAGCGAATATGAACGTCGATGGTTCGCTCCAGGACAAGCGTATCCGCACCGAGTGCGGAATCAATCAATTCTGACCGGTCAAACGCACGGCCCGGATTGCGAATCAAGGTGTCGAGTAATCGGAACTCACTCGGGGTTAGCTCCATCGCTACATTATTTGCCCACGCCCGATGTTTGACGCGGTCGACACGAATCGATCCTCTGACGACCATGTCTTCGCCATGTCCGCTTCCACGCTGGCGACGTCGAAGCAAAGATTTAACTCGCTCCTGAAGAACTCGAACGCTAAAAGGTTTGACAACATAGTCGTCCGCACCGGTTGAGAATCCAACTAACTGATCCGATTCTTCTGCCTTCGCGGTCAGCATCATGATCGGTGTGTTTTTTGTATCCCCTTCGGAACGAAGCTTACGACAAACTTCAATTCCATCGATCACGGGAATCATTAGATCAAGAATGATCAGGTCTGGAGCTTTCGAGCGAGCTTGATTGATTGCGTCCAAACCATCGTGGGCACAGAAAACTTGATAACCAGCGGTTGAAAAGTTGTATTCCAGAACACCGGCAAGTGAGCGGTCGTCTTCCACGATTAGGAGTTTCTTTTTTGACATAACAGGATGAAAGTAATGAGCTGGAAAACAAAAGACTAAAAGTTGAATCGATTGGGAATGCCGGAGTTATTTCACGCCCAGACAGTATCCAATTTCTAAAAATGAAGTCAATGAATCATGATTATGCGATTGGTACGCGATGGGGGTGAGGGGATTACAGTTTTTGATCTTTCAATGGTTTTTGTGCCTTAGAGAGCAGGTCGTGCCGATGTCGAATTATATCTCCATCCACCAAATAGATCACATCTTCAGCAATATTTTCCGCATGATCGGCTATTCGCTCAACATGGCGGGACGCCGAAAAACAGTGTAAGGCAGGTACCACTAGATTGGCATCTTGCCTCATGAGCGTCTGCAGTTCTTCGATGACAGTTAAGTTGTAGGCGTCTACGGAGGCGTCCAATTGAATGACTCTTTTGGCCAGTTCGACATCCGACTCAACAAAGGCATCAAGTGCTAGTCGCACCATCATGGTTGACTGGCTGACCATATCAGTCAGTTGCAATGGGATTGGGAAGTACGGATGTTCGTGCATACATTGAGCACGTTCTGCGATGTTGCACCCCAGATCGGCGATACGCTCCAGATCAGAATTGATCTTCAAAACAGTAGTGATACGTCGAAGATCTGTTGCTACCGGTTGATGGAGGGCTAATATCTTGAGGCATTCTTCCTCGATTTCAACCTCTGTCTGGTTTACCTCGTGATCTGTTTCAATGACCTCGATCGCCAGTTCTACTTTTTGTTCACACAGTGCGCGAACGGCCTTGTCAACCATTTGCTCGACGACCCCAAACAGTGACATCATTCGCTTATGAATGACTTCGACATCTTTTAGAAAATGTTTTGACATGGATTGAATACTCTTTAAAAAAACACCATGTGAGAATTGTTGGAAAACAACTCTAGCCTGGCGATTTACCTTGCGATCCTAACCAAATTTACCGGTGACATAATCTTCGGTTTGTTGTTTTTGGGGACGGGTGAAAACATCTTCGGTAGCTCCCTCTTCAACGATTTTACCTTCGAAGAAAAAAGCGGTTCGGTCGCTACACCGTGCGGCTTGTTGCATATTGTGGGTGACAATTACGATCGTGAATTGTCTTCTCAATTCAAAGATCAGGTCTTCAATTCGAGCGGTGGATGCAGGGTCCAGCGCCGAGCAGGGTTCGTCCATTAGTAAAATTTCAGGTCCGGTAGCGATGGCTCTGGCGATGCACAACCTTTGTTGCTGGCCACCGGAAAGACCAAGGGCGGAACTTTTAAGTCGATCCTTAACTTCGTCCCAGAGCGCAGCTTTTTTTAACGACCACTCAACGAGTTCGTATAACTCTGACCGGGAAATCTTGTAGTGTAGGCGGGCACCGTAGGCGACGTTATCGAAAATTGATTTGGGAAACGGATTGGCTTTTTGGAACACCATTCCAACCTGCCGTCGCAGGTCAACCACATCCGTATTGCGGGACAAAATATTGCGGTCACCTACTTTTAGGCTGCCGGTAGCGTGTGCAATCGGCACGATGTCATTCATGCGATTGCACCATTTTAACAGGGTGCTTTTCCCGCATCCGCTTGGACCGATGAATGCGGTCACTTGCTGTCTGGGGATTTTGAGGTTGAGATCATGCAGTGCCTGGAAGGTACCGTAGAACGCATTGAAGTTTGCAATGTCGATTGCTGTCATCATGCTTTCGGAGGAAGAATCAATCGTTGCTGTTGAAGCTTGGTATTTCGTGCTTTTCGAAAGGGATCGACCTTGAGCTCGGTTGGAGGGTGTTGCTAATTTTTGCATCGTTTTCACGGAGTTAATTGGTGAATTGAAAATTTTGACTTAGGCTAGTTTTTTCTCGTAGCGGTAACGTATGAAAATCGCGACCGAGTTCATTAATAATAAAAAGGCAAGCAGTACAATGATGGCGGCCGCAGCCAAGTGCTCGAAGCCCTGATTTTCATCGCCGGCCCATTTGAAAATTGTCACAGGAAGAACCGGAGTTTTATCCATCAAGCTTGATAAGTGATTGGTTGTTCCGAGTACCCCTCCCATGACGGCTAAAAGGGGGGCAGCCTCGCCGACGGCTCGACTCATCGCAAGGATTGCTCCGGTCATAATCCCCGGAATTGCAGAAGGGAGAACAGCGCTACGGACTACCTGCCATCGAGTTGCTCCCATGCCAAACGCCGCTTCCCGAAGCGTTTGGGGTACGCCACGAATCGCCTCTTGAGAAGCGATGATTACGATTGGCAAAATAACCAAGGCCAGCGTGAGACCGGCTGATAATACACTCTTACTGAACGGCAGGTGCATGTGGAAAAACGAATTTTCACGAAAAATCGAGGCAGACGATCGTTTTGTCGGATCGGGTGAATCTGCGAAAACCGACTTCGATAAGACCTCTGGATTGGTGGGAATGGCATCCGATTTACTTAGCACATTAAGTTCGAAGGTGTTACCCTCCGGATCTGAGACCATCAAAGGTTCAAGGATTTTTGCAAACTGACTGTAAGTCGGCTCTGCTTTAAAAAAAACAGTTGTGCCGCCTAAAGTTTGGGTTGTATAAGATTCGACGCCGTTGTGACTAGTCAGTTCAGCCTTTGTGCCGAGGATGACTGTCTCTTCCAGCTTGTCTTTGTATTCGGCGGCATCTGTGGTTGCAGAAACGACATTGAGTTTGAACGGTTGTCCCTCGGAACTGCTTACCTGACGTGGCTGTTTAATTTCAAAAAATGGCTGAATCTTCGGAGTCGCCGGGAAACGAACATAATTACCGCCAAGGGTTTTGGTTTGGTAAGAATAGGTTGCTCCAATTTCATAGTCTGGTTGATCATTGACCCGGATTGGGCTGAAGGCGCCAAACATGTAGACAAATGCGGTCAGTCCCAAGATTCCATATACGATGGAGGGAACGCCCGCTAAATTATTGATGTTAAGTTGAACCAAACCGTGCAGCATTCTCAGGAATCGATTTTTTGGTTTAAATTCCTCGAGGAAAATGGCGGTTCCCACACCAATCGGTAAAGCAGCTAAACCACAGATTGTGCAGATGACGAGCGAGCCAATAATCGCCTGTCCGATGCCTGATTCTTCCGGATTGTTTTCGCGGTGGCTGGCGGTCAACATTTCAGCGCTCAACCAGCCGCCACCTGTTGAGAAAATTGAGAGTAGGAGCGTTGCCAAGACAACAATGGCGAGGCTGGATACGAGCAGACAGGTAACGGAAAATGAACTGCTGAACATTTTCCGCCGTGCATCATTTCTATATTCACGAGGTTCGTTAATCGGATCTTTCATCAGTCGTAGACCTCCCGATATTTCATCCGGATAATCTGGCCAATCAAGGTGATTCCAAAAGTGATTAGAAATAATACGGCGGCAACCGCGTAAATTGAAAAATAACTCAACGTACCGGGAACCACAGATTCACTTTTGAAAGTTTCCACGATAAAGCCCGTCATGGTTTGCGAGGGCATTCGTGGATCAAGCGTCAGGGTGGGAGTACTGCCCGCGGCAAGGGCGACAACCATTGTCTCGCCAATCGCACGTGCCAGAGCCAATAGAAATGCTGAGATAATTCCGGATAACGCCGCTGGAACAACAACTTTTAAAGTGACTTCCAATCGAGTTGCTCCGAGACCGTATCCACCCTCGCGAAGGCGGTTAGGGACAGCTTGCAAGGCGTCTTCGGCAAGGGAGGTGACCAGTGGAATACATAAAATACCAACGGCAATTCCCGCCGAGGTCGCGTTAAATGTTTTAAAGTCGCCCAGCGGTTCAAGCATATAAGGCGTGATGAACTTAACCGCAAAAAACCCCAGGACAACCGTTGGGATACCCGCCAGGATTTCAAGGGTTGGCTTGAGTAGAGAGCGGATTCGTTTTGAGGCATATTCGCTTAAATAAATCGCAGAGATGAGACCCATGGGAAGCGCGATCATCATCGCAATTCCAGTGATCCGCAGCGTACCGGATAACAGCGGCCAAATACCGTAACTGAGCTCACCTTGTGTTTGCCCAACCGTCCATTTAGTACCGGTTAGAAATTTCCAAATTTCAATTTGGTCATCTGCAAAGAATCCCCAAGATTCCACCACCAGCATCACGATAATGCCGATCGTTGTAAACACAGAGACCAAGGCACAGAAGACGAGGCCCGTTACCACGACCGCCTGCCAACGCTTACTCGACTTCGAAGACCGGGGGCGGAATTCGCGCCGCGGACTGGCGGGTGGGGCTAGAAGTTCGCCTTGGCCAAGTGATTGGTCGCTCATTCGGAATCTTCAAAAATTTGGAAGGTTGAAACAAGGGGGAGATGGACTGTCTCCCCCATACAGCGGTGGGAGCTTATTCGGGGAGATTTTCTTCTACGTAAACCTCGGTGACCGCACCGTCTCGCTTGTTCCCTTCCGAATCTAAGTAATGGGATCCGGAAAGATCTTTGACAATGTGCGCTTTTGCTGAAGCGTAAACGTCTGCGGGAAGCGGAACGTAACTGGCGTCCTTTACGATGTCGACAATATTATCAAGATAATAATCAACGAATTCTTTTACCTCGGCTCGCTGGTAAGATTCTGAGTTGACGTAAATAAATAGAGGTCGACTGAAGGGAGCGTATTCTCCCGATTCGATTGAAGCCATGCTTGGCGCGACGGCCTTACTTGAGGCAGGGTTGACGATGGAGACCGCTTTCAATTCATCTTTATTGGCATCGTAGTAGGAGAATCCAAAAAACCCGATTGCGAATTTGTCGCCTTTAACACCCGTTACAAGTGCTTTGTCGTCTTCGCTCAGCATGGTTTGTTCGTCAGCACGAAGTCCCTTGCCGTCTTTTTTGCCGATTACTTCTACAAAATAATCATGCGTTCCCGACGCAATTCCCGGGGCGTAAATGGCGATTTGTTTATCGGGCCATGCATCGTTAATTTCTTTCCAAGTTTTTGCAGCGGTATCTTCGCGGAAAATTTGTTTGAGTTGCTCAACGGTAAGCTCATTGACGAAGTCGTTTTCTTTGTTAACGACGATTGTCAATCCATCGTAGGCAACTGGAACTTCGTAGAAGTTGATGCCAGCCGCTTCACAGACATCTAACTCTTTTTGCTTGATTGGTCGGGAAGCATCAGAGACATCGCATTCTTTGGCACCGAGAGCTTTAAATCCATTGCCAGTTCCCTGACCGCTAACAGAAATGTTGACGTTCGGAAAACTACCATTGAACTTTTCTTTAGCTCGGTTTGAAATGGGTTCAACTGTACTCGAGCCCTCAATAGTTATATTGCCTGAAAGGCTGGCGTTATCACTCTTGGTGGCACCCGGAGTCGTTCCCGAGTTGGAGGGCTCAGTCGTTTTTGGCTTGCCGCAGCCTGCAGCAAATGCAAGCAAAGACGTCAACAAAACTAAGCTCAAAACTGTTCGATTCATTTGTCTTTCCGATAAAAGATAGAGGTTAAATTGGGCACACCTGAGTTAACTCCCAAGCTTATTCTGCAAAAGGTAACAAGCAGAATCGGGGCGTGGGTTAGGATTTCTTAATATGCGGAATTCTTCACATCACCTTAATATTTGAGCCTGGGGATATGGCTCAACCGAACTGTGGCGGGGGTGGAGATTTGAGTGACTGGAACAAAAGGCCAGGGGGTGGATTCAGTCGTTTATAAGGAAAATGGTTGTTTTTTTCCTGTCAAATGAGCGGTTCGTGATTTTGCTATAACGGTGGTAAACCTTGAGGTGATCGCTACTTCAATTTTGGCTCGACTCTTTTGGTTAAGATAAATTAACAATTGCCTTGGCATGCGATGTCCGGTTGGGGCAACTTGATTGGTCGGAGTCTCGCCAGCGAAGGAGTTTTTCGACTTGAAATTGCGCGTGATGTTAAATGGATGTGGTTAACTAAATTGTCAAACACTCGAACGGAAACGTAGAACGAAATGCAATGCTATCGTCTCTTGGATTCACTTTTCAGTAAGGCTTGCCGCCTCGCCGCCTTCATTTCCATTGGGTTGGGATTAACGCTTTGTACGCTGCCAGTTGCTGCCTTCGCTGGTGGCGGGCCCGAGAATCTGATTCTCGTTGTAAATGCCGATTCAGCTTCTTCTAAGTTACTAGCAAATCATTACATCCATGGTCGAGGGGTTCCCCAGAGCAATGTCATTTATTTGGCGGATGTTCCCGACCGGGAGATAATCCAATGGTCACAGTTTAAATCACAGATTTTAGAACCGTTGTTGAATGAGATTCAGCGTCGAAAGTTGGTTGGGCAGATCGACTATGTGGTCTACTCGTCTGATTTTCCAACAACGATCATCGTTAATGAGCATCGAACGAAGTTATTAGAATTGCTTAAGGCGCAGGGGCAGGAAAACGTACCTCCGCAGTTGTTTAATCCGAACGCATCGATCACGTCACTTACATTTTTTGCCGGCCCAGCGATACGAGATCAACCGGCCTATATGTTGCTCGAGTCCAATCGATACTATCGGCAAGCAACTGAAAAATTACTTCGCTCGCCATTTTCAGGTGAACGCCAAGCGGAGTTTGAGGCTGTCGTTAATTTGATTGAGTCAGATAATGAAGAGGATTATCGAGAAGCAATAACCAAGCTCGGCGAATTTAGAGAACGCAACCCATCGCAGTTGGCAATTAGCTATTGGTTGGCGAAATTTTACGGGAAGCTTGGTGATGCCGCAAAAGCAACCGACTGGCTAATCATTGCACTACGGCAGGGATGGTCATTTCAGAAATATACCCAATCGGATTTAGCTTTCGAGCAAGTGAAGGACGATCCGCTGTTTCGCGGGATTGTGGATCGCATTCCTGATGTTCCTTTTGTCTTTGCACCAACTCATGGGTTCAAAAACAAATATAAGTGGGCCGCAAACGGAATGCTCAACAAGGAGCGTGGCCAGGGAGATCAATATTTTTTGTCGACCATTTTGTCGGTAACAAGGAATTTCGGTATCACTGAAAAACAGGCAGTTGAACAATTGCAGCGGTCGATCAAAGCCGATGGAACCCAACCGGAGGGCACGTTTTACTTTACTGATACCAAAGATGTTCGCTCGACCACGCGAAAGCCAAACTTTGAGTCAGCGATCACTCAGCTAAAGGCGATGGGATTTGAAACAAAAACGGTAACTTCGGGCGTACCCGTGAAAGCTCTGGATATTGTCGGGCTTACCTGCGGTACTCCGGGTTTCGATTGGGCTGCCTCGGGGAGTCAGATTCTGCCGGGTGCTTTTTGTGACAATTTAACGAGTTTTGGCGGGATGTTTCATCGCGCTGGACAAACCAAGTGTAGTCAGTTTTTAAAATACGGTGCTGCCGGGAGCAGCGGGACGGTGGTGGAACCGTATGCGGTACAAGCGAAGTTTCCACACCCCATGATTCACGTTCATTATGCTCGCGGCTGCTCAATGGCTGAGGCTTTTTATCAATCGGTGAGCGGTCCGTTTCAGACCATTGTTGTTGGTGATGCGTTATGCAGTCCCTGGGCGGTCGAACCTGAAATCAAAATTGCTCCGTCGAGTTTTGAAAAATCGGTCAAGGGGAAATTGAGTTTCTCGGTTGATGTTGAAAGCTCTCCTGTCAAAGTTGGAGGACTTCTTTTATATCTCGATGGCCGGTTGGTGCAGGAAACGCCCGTCGTGTCGGAAATAGAGCTTGACACTCGCAACCTGCAAGATGGTTACCATGAGCTAAGGTTCGTGGCGATTGCCAATGATCTTGTTCAAACGACAGGACGTGCGGTTCTCACATTGGAAGTTAACAATCGAGGCGACTCGATTGAGTTGCAAACGGAGCAAACGGAATATCGCGATACCGACAACATCAAGGTCACTGCGAAAGCTACGTCTGGAGAATCAATTGAGTTGCGACACAATGGTCGGACATTGATGAAAAAGTTCGGTCGAAATCTTGAATTTTCGGTGCCTGCCGAATTACTCGGCCGAGGACCGGTTCAAATTCAAGCGGTTGCCGTTGCTGGAGATTCTCTTTCGATTGCCAGCTCTCCATTGGACTTAGTCATACAAGGAGAACTGGCTGAAGTGATGCGAAATACTGAATCACCAAAAAAGAAGTGAGCTGGCTGGACGGCTTGATAAAGCTGAATCAGATTAAATCACTCTTGCAGTAGTTCCGCAAAGCGTAAGCATTCGATTTTTAGTACTAAACGGTTTTAAGGGGTAGCTGAATTTCAAAGCAGCTACCTTTGCCCAGTCGGCTCTCAAGATGGACTGAACCACCGTTGGACTGGGTCAGGTGCTTTACAATTGCAAGTCCCAGTCCGGTACCTCCCATGTCTCGAGATCTTGCTTTGTCGACTCGGTAGAATCGCTCAAAGACACGTTTTTGCTGGTCTTGGGCGATCCCAATTCCCGTATCTTTGACTTCGATAACAGCCGAGTCATTGTTGCGGTAGGTCGCAATGGTGATGGATCCATTTTCCGGGGTGTAGTGAATTGCGTTGACAACGAGGTTTTTCACGATTGTCTCAATCGATTTCAGATCTGCGTTGATGACGGGACTGGGCTCGGTGAGATTAAGCTGGAAGTTCAGTTTTCGCTCGGCTGCTATTTCCACGAACTGTTGATAAGAAGCCTCGCAGATTGGATTGATTTCAAAATCAGTATTTGTGAATGTCTTCTTTCCAGATTCTACGCGGGCAAGTTGGAGTAAGTCGAGGATTTGTTGGTTTAGTAACTCAGCTTGAAATTCGATTTGTTCGACAAATTGCATGTTCTTGTCATTGTCGTGGAGGGCTCCGAGTCGTAAGGTTTCGGCGTAAGCTTTAATTGATGCGAGTGGTGTTTTTAATTCATGAGAAACATTGGCGACAAAATCCTGACGCATCGTTTCGAGTTGTCTTAATTCTGTGACATCATGAAGAACAATGGCGACCCCGGGTTTTTCGTCGTTGGCTAGAATGGAAACACGAGCCTTAAGCGTTCTTTGGGCGCCCGAAATTGTTTTAAATTCAGTTTTAGAAAAGGTTCGTTGCAACTGAGTCTTTTCAATTGCTTGAGCAAGTTCGGGAATCCTTACAATCTCCAATAGTTTTTTGCCGAAAATTTCCGGGTGCGTCAGTCTAAGCATTCGGCAGGCAGCGCCATTGGCCAGCATTACTTCGCCTGACGGTTTGATAGCAAGGACTCCTTCGATCATGCTCGAGAGAACCGCCTCAAGCCGTTGGCTATTCTGGAGTAAATGTTGTTCACGTCGATTCAGCTCAGTTTGCATCTGCTCAAATGCTTCGCTTAAAGCTCCCCACTCATCGTCTCGTCCGCGGATTGCCAAGTCGGTGTCATACTTGCCGATACCGATCTGCCGAGTTGCCTGGGCAAAAGCAGAAAGGGGTTGCATGCTTCGCATCGAAAACAATGCCATCAGCCCGGAGGTGAGTAAGCTCAAAATCAAGGCAAATACCCAGACGAATGTTTGGATTTCTAAAATCTCCTGGTTGATCTTGTTGCTTTCACTTGCGACGCGTATGTAACAATCGATGTCACGGTTAGCGTTATCGATTCGCTGCGCACCGTACATCATATTGACACGCAGAGTATCGCTGTATCTTTGAGAAAATCCCCAGCCCTCATTTTTTGCAATGAGCACTTCCTCACGAGTGCCGTGGGGTCCGATTTCTTCGGTCCCTTTGACCGAGTCTGCGACCACGGTTCCATCGGCAGTGATCAGTGTGAAACGCATGTTGGTAAGATTGCCGAGGCGTTTCAGATGCTCGACGAGCGCCTCGTCTTGGATGCCGTTTTCAAGATCTTCAATGTGTCCGGCAAGCATGAAAGCAACGGATTGCATTTCGGCTTCGATGTAGTCAATTTTTTGATTTCGAACGATTTGCGAGAGCACGAAAATGAATAGTAGGGCAGTGAGGAGATGCAGAATAAAGTATCCCAGCATTAACCGGCGTGCTGCACGTGTAAATTTCATATTACTTTTCTTTGAAAGCTGGTCAGGCAGAAGTCATAGCCTCAGTTCTGGCGTTGCGACAAAGCAGCTGAAATTGTCAGCATGGGCAGGTTGCGAAGCACAGTTCTATGTCAATTTTGGCAGTTCTCGAGGTGATTTAAGAGCCTGGAGTTGTAATTTTCATGGAATTTTCTGCATATTCTAACAAACCTCATGGTCGCTTGGGTTTACTAAAACTAGCCCACTGGAAATGAAGAAACCTTCACCTTATCATCACAATTCCATTTACCTCAAATTTCATCGGTAGAACCTATGAGCACAATCGGCAAGCTATTTGGACGTTCGCCTTTTAGTCAAATTCAGCTTCATATGGAGCAAGTAAATAAGTGCGTTGCCAAGATGGCTGAAGCACTGGACGCGGTAAAGGCCGGCAATTTTGAGAGCCTCGATAAACTCTCTCATGAGGTTTCCGAGCTGGAGCACGAGGCGGATCAGATTAAGGCCGATATACGAGAGCGTTTGTTGAAGCGATTCTTTATGCCAATCGATCGAGCTGAAGTTTTAGAAATTTTGTCGCTTCAAGATAGCCTTGCAGATACAGCTGAGGATGTTTGCAAGGTACTTACTCTTAAGCGTTTGCCGTTCC
Organism: Mariniblastus sp.; assembly: GCA_011523945.1. GTDB lineage: Bacteria > Planctomycetota > Planctomycetia > Pirellulales > Pirellulaceae > Mariniblastus. Next base: position 12,968 of record WTFU01000021.1, read on the forward strand.
CGGAAGACCTAGTCGAAGATTTCGATAAATTTGTCGGGTTTAACATCAAGGCGTGTGAAATCTGTGCGTCCATCATCAACCAGATGGATGAGTTGATTGAGTCTGGGTTTGGAGGCGTTGAAGCTGAGCGAATTCGCGGCTTCGCGAAAGAGACGGCATTGGCAGAGCACGAAGCCGACGTTGTACAGTTGCAGTTGTTGAAAAAGATCTATGCTCACGACTCGGACTTTTCGACTGGCGAGTTTCATCTTTGGATGCGAGTCACGCGGGTGCTGAGTCGCTTGGCGAATGATTCTGAAAATCTTGCGAACCGGATTCTCAAAACGTTGAGTCTGAAGTAAAGCGTTCTGACTTGGTTAGCGTCGTTTCTGTTTTTGATTGTGTGTTGGAAAATAATTAATCCTTTGCTTTATATAAGGCCGTTTCGCCATCATGGGTGCTGAATTTGTTTTAATCGGCTTGATTCTTATTTGCGGTTTTTATGTTGCCTGGAACATCGGCGCTAACGATGTCGCCAATGCGATGGGAACCTCAGTGGGATCGGGCGCGCTGACACTTCGACGAGCGGTGATTCTTGCCGCAATTTTTGAGTTCGCCGGCGCCTATATCGTTGGTTCCAATGTCTCAAAAACGGTCCGAAAAGGAATTTTCGATCCGACGGATATTTCTACGATGTATCCGGCAGATCAAGCCCCTTTTATTTTAGCGTGCGGGATGATTGCGGCGTTATTGGCGGCAGGGACCTGGTTATTAATTGCGACTTATATGTCGTGGCCAGTTTCAACGACCCATTCCATTGTAGGAGCCGTCGTAGGATTTGGCGCCCTTGCTTTAGGTTTCAATGGCGTTTTATGGGATAAGGTAGGGCTGATTAGTGCGGGCTGGGTCGTTTCGCCATTAATATCAGCCGTTGTAGCCTATATCGTTTTTGGGGTCCTACTGAAGACAGTGTTTTACAAACGGGATCCGGTTGCCGCGGCGCGACAGGTTGCGCCGAAACTCGTTTTCGTTTTAATGTTTGTGATGACAGGATTGACCTCCTACAAAGGACTGAAGCCGCTTTGGAAGAGGTTGGAGATGAATCCAGATGATCCGGGTTTTACGTTGGCGGTTGTCGCCGTCGCGGTGGTGCTCGGTGTCCTGGGTTTCGTGGTGACTAAATTGGCGTTGGCGAAAACACAGTCACCTCAAACCAGTTCAGATTCTGTGAAAAATCCAGTCCTTGACGCAGACGTTTCTAGGTCGCTCGCAAAGACCATTAAGCATCTTCAGCGGGTTAGAAATAACTCAACTGATGAAATTCAGGATCGTGCAAGAGAGTTGTTGGTAGATGTTGAGGCGCTTCAGGATAAAGCGTTAGATAATATTACAACCAATACCGATTCTGATGAATTGCGGCAGGTAGAAAGAATATTCAGTGTGTTGCAGATCTTTACTGCATGTCTGGTTGCATTTGCTCATGGATCGAATGACGTGGCCAATGCGATCGGTCCACTTTCAGCCGCGTATCAGGCGGTCAAGGAGAATGCCATTTCGCCGGAATCAACCACGGCTTCTTGGATGTTGTTGCTGGGTGGAATTGGAATTGTCATTGGATTGGCGACTTGGGGTTGGAAGGTGATCAAGACGGTCGGTGAAAAAATTACCGAGTTGACACCAAGTCGTGGTTTTTCAGCTGAGTTTGCAGCGGCGATTACCATTTTGGGTGCGTCTGTCTTGCCTATCGGCTTGCCTATCTCGACGACACATACGCTGGTTGGTGCGGTGTTGGGGGTCGGTTTGGCCCGTGGGATCAATGCTTTGAATTTGAAAACGATGAGGAATATCGTTGCTGGCTGGGCGATTACTATCCCGGCCGGTGCTATCCTCTGTATGATTTTCTACTTTATCCTCAAGTTAATCTTTATTGACTCCGGCTGGGCAACGGGCAGTTAGGCCTCTTCAAAAGCGGTAAATTTGCCGGGGTCAGTGGTGACGCGTCGACGGTGCAAAAGAAATCGTTCTTTTCTTTCTAGGCATCCTGTTTTCCATAATGACGGTGTTTTGAGGCAGTCTCGACACGAGCGTAATAGGTGTGGTTCTTATTTCGCTGTACTTAAAGACCATTTCAGACCTATACTTACACAACGGTGGCAACCCGCCATCCAGTAAACACTAGCTCTTGAAGTGAAGATGACTCAATTGATTCAAATTAGAATCGCAGCCCTATTGGCATTCCTTGTTCTTGCGTTCGCATTGCCGCTTGGCGTTGATGCTGCGATTCCAAGCAATATGGGATGTCAACAAGGGGACGCCGAGGTTGATTCGGATACGATACGCGAGGGCTACCGGATCAAAGTGCCCTTGCCGATCGACGGACAGGCAAGTGCCTCGGTGCGTCAAACGCTGAAACGAATATCAGAAAAGACAAGCCCGGCTGCCCAGCGTCGAAATCGGCCGGTTGTTATTTTGGAGTTTGATACGCGGGGCGGACAGACGGGCCGCGGCAGCGAACTGGAAGCCTGCATGGCTTTGGCTCGTTATCTGCGGGATCCAGATTTGAATCGTCTTCAGACGGTTGCCTACATTCCTCAACGTCGGGAGGGGCTCGGTTGGAATAACGATACAACATTGCCAGCGGGTGGGCTTGAAGGTCATGCGGTTCTTGTCGCCATTGCCGCCAATCAAATCGCAATCGATCCGGGCGCGTCAATTGGGAACGCTGGAATCGACGATAAATCGGCCGATGACCTCCATCGTGAGATTTATCGCAGCATTGCCTCCCAAGGACTAACTACCTTACCAGTTTCGGTTGTCCTAAGCATGCTTGAAAGAGATCAGGAGTTATACCGAGTGACTGATAGCGAAGGCGCTGTGTCTTACGTTAATGGGCAAACATTACGGGAGATGGAGGCCTCTGGAAAACCGATTACGGTTGTGACAGTCACCCCGCAGGGTAGTTTTAGTTTATTAGATGGACAGGAGCTTGGAGATTTTGGTTTAGTTCGCTTGCTGCCAGAGTCTCGAACGGAATTGGGTCGGGAATTGGACCTGGACCCAAGTGTTCTTCAGGGTGATCCGGGAAGTGCAGGGGAGTGGAAGCCGTTGCTCGTAACGTTGCCACCGTTCATCGACAGCCGAACGGCGACGTGGGTGACCCGATCACTGAAGCAGCAATTAGGCGGCAATGAAGTGAACTTAGTCATCTTCAATCTTGGCGAAAATTTAGGAGATGTGGAGGCCTGTCTTCGAATTGGTCGATTGATTGCCAGTTATGACCCGGACAAAGTGCGAACAGTAGCCTTTTTGGAAAATTCGGTTCGCGGGCCTGTCGGCGTGATTGCTTTAGCTTGTAATCAGTTGATTATGAGCGAGAACGCTCGAATCGGAGGTGACTACGGGCAGAGTGATTTTGTGAATGAAAAAGAGCTGGACGGTTTTCGGGAGGAAGTTAAGCGGCTAGCGGAAGATAAAGAATCAGATTGGTCGATGTTGCAGCAGATGTTAGAGCCAGGTTTGGTGGTGACACGCTATCGCGATCAGTCGACGGGTCAAACTCGATTGTTGGGTAACGTTGAATTTGAAAGTCTCGAACAACCGGATCAGTGGGAAGCCATGGGGCCAATCGGTAGTCCCGAAGGCATCAATGCGCTCACCGCCGAACAAAATGGAATAGCCAGAACCATTGTTTCGGACATTGAACAAGTCAAGAAATTCTATCAGCTCGACGATTCAATGCCCACTTTAGCTCCCTCGAAAGTCGACCGTCGGATTGCCAAGTTTGCTGAATTCTTATCTTCTCCGTTCGTTTCTCCCTTTCTCTTATTTGGGGCAATGTTCTTTTTGTCGACTGAGTTGTCCGCTCCGGGACTCGGCGTGCCGGGATTTTTGGCTGTCCTCTGTTTTGGCTTGTTTTTTTGGAGCCAGAGTCTCGATGGAAATGCTGATTGGCTGGAAGTGATCATGTTTGTTATTGGGGCAATTTTCATCTTGATGGAGATCTTTGTGATTCCGGGATTCGGATTGTTTGGGATTGGTGGCATCGTGCTGGTTTTCAGCTCATTGGTACTGGCGTCTCAGTCATTTCTTGTTCCCCGATCGTTGAACGATCTCGTTGAAATGACATATTCGTTTGTCCCGGTTATCGGAGCCGGATTTGGAGTTTTAACGGCGGCTGTCGTACTGCGAAACCTGATTCCAAGGACTCCGATGTTGCGGCGCATGATCTTGCAACCTCGCAAGATCGTTGATACCGGGCTTGGTGGGCAAACGGATCCCGAAGCAGTCGTGGACTGGAGTTACCTGTTGGGGCTTTCGGGCGAAACGGCCACCCGTTTGAATCCGTCCGGGAAGGCAAGGATTCAGGGAAAAGTTTACGATGTTATTTCTAACGGACAAATGTTGGATCAAGGTCAGAGGATTGAAGTAATCGAGGCAATTGGCAACCGAATTGTGGTCACAGCCAAGTCCGAGAAGAAATCAAGTTGAAAAAATGTCCGAATGATTCAGGCAGTCATTTTGATTCGCTAGAATTCAGGTGACGGTGGGCATAAGATAATGGAAAAGCACACTTATTTTTTAAAGTTGATCGAATGATCTATTGGGCCTTTTTATTATTAGTCATCGGTCTGTTTGCCGTTGTTCTCGAACTGTTTGTGCCGTCGGCCGGTATTTTGGGAATCGCTGCCGGAATTTTAATTGTGACATCGGTTGTTCTCGGTTTTATGGAGAGCTTCACCTATGGCGTTATTCTTTTGACGGCTGCGGTGGTGACGATACCGGGACTTTTAGCGCTGATGGTCAAGGTGTGGCCTTACACGCCGTTGGGAAGACGCATTCTTTTAAAGGACTTAAAGCCAGAGGATGTACTCCCGAATTACGTTGAGAACAAGGAGCAAAAGGAGCGTCTCGAGGGACAGTTAGGAATTGCCCAGACCAAAATGCTTCCCAGCGGGATTGTAATGGTTGACGGCGAAAAATTTGATGCTGTTAGTGAGGGCTTTGCAGTAGAGGAAGGCGACCCTGTTCGAGTGATTTCAGTTCGGGGAAATCATATATATGTCGAGCCGTATCACGGCGACAGTGAGGATCGAGAAGAATTGCCCCCGCGTGACCTCGATATTCTTTCTCAACCGATTGAGGAACTCGGAATTGAACCGCTCGATAATCCACTCGATTGACTTAGGTTACGGGCATTTAGAAATGAATTCGAGTTTCGCCTGCAAAATTTGTTATGCTTGATAGTGTGCCCCGGCGTTCGACCGGCATGCTTAGTTGTATTGGAGATTTGGTTTGAATCGTTTCTTGTGTACTTTCGTGCTCGTTTTGCTTTTGAGCATCATTTCAGATTCCTCGGCTCAGACCGAAAAATCAGTGTCTCTTGCGAAACGTCTTCAGGCCGAACCATTGGCTCAGTTAGTGAATGATGCTGTTAAATTTGGAGATGCCCAACGGGGGGCCATTGCTTTTTATCAGCCGGCAATGAATTGCGCTCGATGTCATGAGGCTACTCCTGGTGGACGGCGGCTAGGGCCTCAGTTGTCAGAAAAACGAATTGTAGATCCTTCCCATCTCATTGAATCAGTACTCAATCCATCAGCCAAAATCAATGAAGGTTTTGAGACGATGAAGGTATTGCTGGCAGATGGGCGACTCGTTTCCGGAATCCTGGCGAGCGAAACCGACGAGCGTTTATTTCTAGATCAAATTGAACAACCCAACAAACCACTAGAAATTTTAAAAGATGATGCTGATGATTGGTCGAAAACAAAAACTTCAACGATGCCGGTGGATTTAGTAAACCAGCTCGTCGACCGGCAGCAATTTCTGGATCTCATTGCCTATCTGACTGAGATTGCAGCCAACGGCCCAGGAAGAGCATCTGAATTAAGACCTGCTGGATCAATTGCCTTGGCGCCTTTACCTGAATACGAGGAACGAATTGATCATGCCGGACTACTGACCAGTCTCGATGCTTCCAGTTTTACACGTGGCCAGGAAACCTATCGCCTCCGATGCGCCAGTTGCCACGGTACCGTCGATGAGGAAGGTTCAATGCCGACCTCTCTGAGGTTTGCTTCAGGAAAGTTTAAACACGGAAACCAGCCCCTTGCGATGTACAACACCTTGACGCACGGATTTGGCATGATGAATCCGCAGCGATGGATGGTTCCTCAGCAGAAATACGAAGTCATTCACTTCATTCGTGAACACTTTTTGAAAGATCACAATCCCTCTGAATATTTTGAAATAACGGATGACTATCTCGCTTCGCTACCTGCCGGTAACACGCGGGGTCCCAAGCCTGTGGTATCGACTCCCTGGACACTCATGGATTATGGGCCAAGTCTAAATAATACAATCGAAGTTTCCAAAGACGGTTCGAATATCGCACAAAAGGGAATTGCGGTTAGGCTCGATGCTGGCCCTGGCGGTGTTGAGTCCGGAAGTCACTGGATGATGTACGAGCATGATACGATGCGGATGGCCGGAGCTTGGAGTGGAAAATTTATTGACTGGGAAGGGATTCATTTTAATGGGACTCACGGAAGGCATCCGAAAATTGCAGGTGAATTACACGTTGCCAATCCGACAGGTCCAGGGTGGGCGAATCCTGATCGGAGTAATCGGGATTCTCTGACACAGCGTTTCGAGGATGATCGTGTCGTTGGGCGAGACGGAAAGCACTACGGACCCTTGCCGGCTTCCTGGGCAAAGTACCTTGGAATGTATCGGTTTGGCAAACAAACAATTCTAAAATATCGGGTAGCAGATACAGAAATACTTGAGTCACCCGGTTTGGAATTTGTTGGAGGCCAGCCGATTTACCAACGGCGCTTTGAAATTGGGCGTCGAGATCGAGATTTGACTATTCAAATCGCAAAGCACAACGGGCTGTTGAAAAAAGGGGCTTCTTCTGAGAATATCGCTTTTGTTTTTCCGGAGGGGAATAAAGGTGAATTAGATTCTTCAAAAAATATCTCGAGCCGTGGCTTGGTATTTGATGGGAACAATTTTGCGGAGATTCAATCCGCGAAGCAGTTTGAATTAGCCCGGCAGGATTATTCAATTTTGGTGCGATTGAAAACGCGGCAGGATGGAACCATCCTTGCAAAAACAAGAAAACAAGATCAATGGCTTGCTCAGGGGAAAACCTTTTTTCTTCGTGGCGGCCGGCCTAGTCTCGATGTTGGCTGGGTGGGAGCGGTCTCTGCGAATCGATCCGTCAATGATGGGAAATGGCATGACGTTGCATTGACCTGGAATGCGAAAGCCAATCGTGCGGACTTTTTCATCGATGGGAAACCCGCGGGCGGTGGAACGCTTGAGCGGGTTGAACCTCTTAAAAATGCTGTGATTCGTTTTGGGTTTACAAATGATAATTTTCCATCGAAGTCAGCGTTGCAGGGTGAGATCCAAAGCTTGCGGTTTTATCAACGGCGATTGTCAGCGGAAGAGTTGCTGAACCAAGACACCATTAAACCGCGAAAGTTAGTCGGCACTTGGCTTAAACAGGGAGGAAGTGAGTTTCCGGAAGCGAGTGGACAGAAAGAACTATCCGCGATTGTGATGGGGGCTGCCGAAAAAATTGCACCTGCCAACGGCATCCTCGTTGGCACTTCGCTCAGTGAAGCGGTGTGGCAATCAGACGAGAATGGCAATATCAGGCTTACGATTCCGGCGGGTGAACCAACTCAATTTGTTGTCACGCAAGCTCCTTTAAGTGCGGTGGAGCAGGTGGCCGAAATTGAAGGGAAGCTTGCCGATATCCAAAAGCCGGTGAATCTAACCGCTTTAACGCGAGGGGGGCCTGCCAATTATCCCGAGAAATTGATGGCTCCCGTTTTGCGTGGAGATGACGCTTCTCCGTTTGCTGTCGACGTGTTTCAGCGTCCGACCAATAATCCCTGGAATTGCCAGCTTCGATTGACGGGGCTCGATTTTTTACCTGATGGCGACACCGTGATTGTTGCCGCATGGGATGGTTCGGTTTGGCGCGTGACCGGCCTTGGTGCACTTGCAAAGCCGGAAAGCAAGCAACAACTTCAGTGGCAGCGAATTGCTTCGGGCTTGTTTCAACCGCTGGGTGTTAAGTATTTGAATCAGAAAATCTATGTGACTTGTCGGGATCAAATTGTGATCTTGCATGATCTAAATGGAGATCACGAAGCTGATTGGTATGAGAACTTTAATAGTGATCATCAGGTGACGGAGCATTTTCACGAATTTGCGATGGGGCTTCAGGCTGACGAAGCTGGTAATTTTTATTATGCAAAATCAGCCCGCCACGCAAAAAAAGCAGTGGTGCCTCACCATGGAACTTTACTGAAAATCAGTCCCGACGGTTCGACGACCGAAATTATTGCCAACGGATTTAGAGCGGCTAACGGCGTGTGTCTAAATCCGGATGGATCGTTTGTTGTGACTGATCAGGAGGGGCACTGGAATCCAAAAAATAGAATCAACTGGGTGAAACCGGGGCAATTTTACGGGAATATGTTTGGTTATCACGATGTGACAGATTCATCGGATGAGGCGATGTCAGATCCGTTGTGCTGGATTACAAATTCATTTGATCGTTCGCCGTCGGAACTCTTGTGGGTGGATACGGATCAATGGGGCCCTTTGAATGGAGCGTTGTTAAATTTTTCTTACGGTTATGGAAAAATTTATGTCGTACCTCACGAAGAAGTGGATGGTCAGATGCAAGGCGGAATGTGTGAGTTTCCAATTTCGCAGTTTCCAACCGGCGTCATGCGAGGGCGATTTAGCCCGGACGACGGTCAATTGTATTGCTGCGGGATGTTTGCGTGGGCTGGTAGTCAGCATCAACCAGGCGGGTTCTATCGAGTACGCTATACCGGAAAACCACTGCATTTGCCGATCGGCCTAAATGCGACTCGCTCCGGTGTGAAAATACGTTTGTCGGGTGCTGTGGATTCAGAGTCAGCCACCGATGTGTCGAATTACTCGATTAACACCTGGGATCTCAAACGAACGGCAAGTTATGGTTCAAAACATTACAACGAAAAACGACTGGCAGTGAAAAGTGCGACGTTGTCAGATGACGGCACAACTGTCTTCCTTGAAATTCCTGATCTTGCCTTGACGTGGGGGATGGAAATTAACTACGCGTTAAATTCAACCGATGGAAAGCCGGTTCGAGGCAAGATCCACAACTCGATTTACAAATTCGGAGACGGCGAGTGACGGCTAAGACACTCATTTAGACAGCCTGAAATTGTTTTCCCGAAAACTTAAGCCAAAAGCTTTCGAACCGTGAAATCAAGAATGGTGGCGAATGCGCTGGCACCCATTACTTGTTATCGTGCTGCCGCTGGAGACTAGCTTGTTGATGGCCAATGAGCCCTTCCATTTCAGCCAGTCGCGCGGTGTCTTGAACGAGCGAATCGGGGGCTTGGGTAAGTTGCAGGTAGGTACGGACGCGGGTGTAGGTGAACACATTCAGCCCCGCACTCCAACGGGCGGTTCCAGCGGTGGGGAGGGTATGGTTGGGGCCGACTCCGTAATCACCAAACACTTCGGCTGATTGATGCCCAATGAAAATACAGCCAGCATGTTTGATTTGAGAAGCAATGGCCTCTGCCTCGAGGCAATGGAGCTCTAGGTGCTCCGGTGCGAGTGCGTTGCATATTTCAATGGCCTGTTGGAGTGACTCAACAATAATTGCTCCGCCATTTCGAATCGCCTGTTGAGCAATGTTACCTGTTGGTAACGTAGACAATTGAGTTTGGATTTGTTTGTTTACTTCGTCGGCTAGTTCCCGCGACGTGGTGATCATGAACGGACGAGCGTCAACGTCGTGTTCAGCCTGGGCCAAAAGATCAGCGGCAATCGTCTTTGGTTTCCCGGTTTCATCGGCGACGAGAACCAATTCGGAAGGACCCGCGAGCATGTCAATTCCGCAGTCACCATTGACTATTTTCTTGGCGGCGGTGACCCACCGATTTCCAGGGCCTGTAATCAGATCACATTTTTCAAACCCTTCGAATCCATAGGCAAGCGAGGCCACAGCATGAGCGCCTCCGATGGCCAAAACTTGGTTCGCACCGGCGATGAAGGCAGTTGCAAGCATTATGTCAGATGGGTTGGGAGTTGCGAGGACGATAAAAGGGCAACCTGCGGCAACAGCCGGAACGATCGTCATCAGTGCTGTCGAAGGTAATGCAAATCGCCCTGCAGGAGCATAGCAACCCACCCGGTTGATGGGTTCAATCGTATGTCCAGCATATCCCCCGGGCACCGGTGTTTTTAGTTCACTCAAACAACTTAGCTGAGCATCGGCAAAATGTCGGATTCGCTCGGCAACGCGTTTCAGTACGTCTAGGTCACTTTGCTCGATCCGGCCAGCGGCAGTCTCCATTTGGTCTTGGTCGATCAGTAGCGGTTGGTCAGCGGTGCGCTCGCTAAACTGTTCTGCAAACCGTCGGATGGCCGCGACGCCTTCGGAGCGTACCGAGTCAACAATGCCAGCCGTGGTCTGGGCAGTAGCCTCGTCGAGCGGAGTGAACAGGTTGGTTGGTTCGAATGAACTTGCTTCGATTATTTTTAACACGACTTGGTAATCCGATAAGGGCAGATGTAGCGGGTGAGAGAATTCGGTACGAAGAAGGAAACGAACTGTCACGCAATAACCGCAGAATTTGAATTGGTCATAACGCCTAGATTGAGCTTGATGCGGTCTGAGATTATTTTTTGAGTCCGGGATCGCGTCGCACTACTCGATTCATCCGTCGGGCTAACTCAGCATAGACACGCTCGAGGGGAACTCCATTTTTAAGCATCGCTATCAACGAAAAGTATAATACGTCGGCTGCTTCCCAAGCAATTTCATCTTGATCGCTTTGTTGGCTTGCAAGAGAAAGTTCTTTGGCTTCTTCAAGTAGCTTGGCTTCGAGCATTTCGGGTTGATTAGCAAGACGGTGTGTAAATGAACTTTCATCCGCCTCTTTTAAACGCTGTTGCAGGCGTTCGACCACCGACTGAATGGTTCGTTCCTGACCAAAACAGGTGTGCGTCTTGCGGTGGCAGAATCCAGGGGAATCCTGGGTCACGGTAAAGCGAAGGCAATCGCGGTCGCAGTCCATGCGAATCCCCAGAAGTTGCTGGGTTGCTCCACTCGTCTCGCCCTTGATCCACAAGCCATCGCGCGACCGTGACCAGTAGGTTCCACATCGAGTTTCAATCGCATGTAGTAGACTTTCGTAATTGGAATAAGCCAATCCAAGTGCGATTCCAATCGGATCGACAATGACCGTTGCCCACAACCCGTCAGGCCGGTCAGTGACCAGCACTGTCTTGAAAAAGTCAGCGATTAGCTCAGGTGATAAGTGGGCGATGTCAACAAGACAATCGATCCTCGCCATCTCCAATTCTGAAATCCGAGAGGCACTGGGCGAATCCAAAGCGATTAAGGTGTTGGGTGGCACGGCTTGATCAAGCGGTGGGTTTTCTTTCAAGCCTATTTGCCGATCAGCGGGCACTCCATCGGAATTGGATTTAGGATCGCGGTTGATTAAACGGCATGCCCCTTCATTAAGCATCGCCAATTGCCCAACGGGGTCGAGCGAATCGAACTCGATCAAGATATCAACAGTTCCCCCTAACTTGCGGAGGATATGTTTCACATCATCGATAGCGTCTGCATTGATTTCTGTGATAGCGATCTGTCCCAAAAGACTCCAATGTTGGATCGTCTGGACTAACTGTTCCGGTGAGGTGGTTGGTGAATATTTGATTTCGGGGATAATCATGATTGATATGAAGGTGGTATTTGGATTAAGCGGTGAGTTAACACAACGACTGGAATGAAGCGTGACGTTTGAACATGGGAGCAAGTTAGGTTTCGAGTGCGAGGTTTCCTTGGGCTGGTTAAATTTCTACCGGTCGTTTCGAACTTGAATTCCAGCTGCTGAAAGTTTTTGTTTCACCTCGCCGACGGTCATGTTCGCGTCGTGAAAAATAGACGCGGCCAAAACCGCATGGGCTCCGTGCTGAAAGGCTTCGACCATGTGAGCGACGGAGTCGGCACCTCCGGATGCAATGACAGGCAAAGAACAAGCGTCAGTGACCGCCGAGAGCATGGGTAAGTCGTAACCGCTTCGTGTTCCATCGCGATCAAAACTGGTCAATAGAATTTCTCCAGCGCCAAGAGATTCGGCACGGGCCGCCCAGGCAACTGCGTCGATTGCCTCAGCGTTAGTGCCACTGCGCGTGAGCACTTGAAAGATCTCCCCCTGTTTTTTTGCATCGATTGCCACAACGGTACATTGAGCACCGAACCGCGTGGACATTGCTTCGATCAATTCTGGATTCCGAACGGCGGCTGAATTGATACTCACTTTGTCAGCCCCGGCGTTGAGCAATCGTCCCGCATCCTGTAGCGATCCAATTCCCCCACCTACGGTTAGCGGAATCGAGAGCTTTTGCCTGACCCGCTCAATGGTCTCGAGCATCGCAATTCGTTCCTGACGGGTCGCGGTGACATCCAAGAGAACGAGCTCATCAGCGCCCTGGTCCTGATAGTGAATTGAGAGTTCAACCGGATCACCGGCATCACGAAGATTTTGAAATTTTACACCTTTGACGACTCGCCCTTCGTTCACATCAAGGCAGGGAATGATTCTTGATTTTAACATGTGATTCCCTCGATCCATTGTGTCAGCACTGACTCTCCCCACGTTCCTGAAAGTTCGGGATGGAACTGGCATGCCAGTGTTCGCCCTCGCCAGATACTACTGATAAAGGTTCCACCGTAGTCGGTTTCTGCTGCCCCCCAGCCATCTGGTGGGGTTTCGAGGCGGTACGAGTTTGCAAAATAGGCCTCGCCGCGGGCGTAGGGGCCATTATCGAGGGGGCGGACCTCGTTCCACCCTAGTTGTGGAATCTTGACTCCTTCCCCGAATCGAGTGATTGCTTTCGGAATAACTCCAAGTCCTTTTGCCGATTGGGATTCCTCACTCGATTCACACAGTAGTTGCATGCCGAGGCAGATACAAAGGGTTGCCGATTCGCGGTGATTGATGCGGTCGATGATTGCTTTCCGGAGACCGAGTTCATCGATTGCTTCGGCGGCTGCTGCGAAGGCGCCGACCCCCGGGAGGACGACATGCGAGGCAGTGGCAATTTCTTCGGCGCTCACTGTGAGGTTCCAAGTGCAACCAAGGCGATCGAATGCCGCTTGTAAGGATCGAATGTTGGCTACGCCGGTATTAATTATCTGAATCATAAGAATACACAAATGGCGGATAAATAATTTGAATGTAGTTGGTTTAAGGTGGTCAAATTTAGGCGATGCAAGTTTAAAGAACGCCTTTGGTGCTTGGAACTTCACCGGAAGTCGGTGTGAGTGCTTCGCGAAGTGCTTTGGCACACGATTTAAATGCCGCTTCCGCGCGATGGTGATCGTTGTTTCCTCTTAATACATCGACATGCAGCGAGCATTTGAGCGTCATTGCCAATGATTGAAAAAAGTGAGTAATGTTTTCGCAGGCCCACGTTCCAATCATTTCGCGTTCCAAGTTCAAATGAATTTCAGGCCACGGTCGACCACTTAAATCAATAACCGTTCGGGCAAGGGATTCGTCGAGAGGAGCATAGGCGTAACCAAATCGTTTGATGCCTGATCGCTTTCCAAGTGCATTGTCGATTGCCGTTCCGAGTGCCAACGCGCAGTCCTCTGCAGTGTGATGGTCGTCGACAAAAAGATCCCCGTCGCATTTTAATTTAAGATCGAAGCCGGCATGAAAAGCAAGTGCTGTCAGCATGTGGTCCAGAAATCCAATGCCGGTTTCAACCTCAATTAATCCGGAACCGTCGAGATTGATTGAAAGTTCAATCGAGGTTTCCTTGGTTTGCCGCGTGGAATCCCAGACCCGTCCGGTTTCGCTTCGAGGCTCTTGAGATAGTGTGTTCTCAATGTCTTGGTTGTGGTTCAGGCCAATCGAAATTTTTTGCGTTTCGAAATCAAGATCGCACAAACGACAAAGTGAATGAGCCAGTTGCAGATAATCTGCTGGAGACGTTGGGCACGTGATGCGGAGTTGATTTTCTAGATAAATATTGTCTGTAAATATGCGCACTCCTACACCATCTTCGGCGAGGCCTTTCCAAATTCTGTCTGCATCCTTGAATTTCACAAGAACGAAATTTCCCTGGGTCTCAACCGGAGTGCCACCGCACTGAATGACTAAATCAATCAGTAATTTCCGGAATTTCTTAATTTGCGTGGCGTTGTGTTTCATCGAGTTCTGGAATTCGACCAACGATAGTCGTGCCAGTTCGAGGGAGACGGCACTAACCGGAAACGGACCAGATGAGTTACGCATGGTATTGGCAAATTCAACACTCGGCGCGACTAGGTAGCCGACCCGAAGTCCGGCTAGTCCCCAGGCTTTTGAAAATGTTCGGATGATGACAATGTTGTCATCGGCAGAAAGCGAAGCGACCGGATTTTGATCGGCAAATTCAATGTATGCGTGATCGATTAAAAGTTTCGCTCCGACTTTTTTTGCTGCCTGATTGACCTCCTCGATTACCTCCAGCGAGATAACTCCGCCGGTTGGATTGTTGGGAGATGTAAGTACAGCCAATGCCGTTTCTTGGTTAATCTGATCCACAAATTCCTTGACGGGAAAGTCTCCCTCGAGCCACGTAACGTGGGCCATCGAACCGCCGTGATTGCGGCAATAGATATCGACCATTTCAAAAGATGGCGCGTGGGTGACGATGGTCTTGGCTGGCCCTCGCAGGGCGTGCCGAATGATGCGGTCGATACCGTCGTCGCCGCCCGCGGTCACCACGATTCGATCGGCTGGGACATCGCAATACACTCCAAGCTGATTCTGAAGCTCCTGATGAGCGGGATAGCTCGAAATTAGTGTTTGGTCCAGCGCTGCAAGTCTGTCTTCAAGATTGTCAATTGCGCATTTCGACTCATTACGGCTGAGTTGGAGCGTAATTTCGTTTTGGAATTCAGGCGTTTGATAGCCATCATTGGAAGCTTGATTCATAACAGCGTTTGGGAAAAACGTAGGAATTGACTCAATCCGTGACTGAGATGACCGCATCTCAGTCCGCAAGCAAAACAACAAATTATGAGATTAATTGC
>WTFU01000150.1 GCA_011523945.1 Mariniblastus sp.
ATGTCTCTTTGACGCCCTTCGCAAACCAGATCAAATTAACACCCGAAATCAAGCTGACAAAGTCAGCTGATTATCAAACCCTAACCATTCCCCTCGATGTGTTATGGAAAACCCAGCCCACGCTGAATAACATAAAATTGAATTTTTCAGGCGATTCAAACAGTACGATTGAGATCGACTCAATTCGCGAAAAAAGTTTAAAAAGCGATCGACGCTGAATTACTTTTTTGAGCCGCCATTTGCCTTCAACGGAGTGATTGGACCGCCTAGCTCCGACACCCGTTCTTCGCAGCGTTTACGTAACCTCAATAACACGTCATTGAATTTTGGGTCATTTACTAAATTTACCAATTCGTCTGGATCGTTTTTTAAATCGTGCAAAAATTCATACGCAGGTGTTTCATCGAAATACCTAACATACTTAAACCTGCCTTCACGAATCCCTTCGAATGCGGCCTGTCGATTTCGAACGGCTAGATGCTCGTGGAAACTGTCGCGCCGCCAACTCGACGCCTCAGCGCCATTCACCAGTGGCACAAGACTTCTACCTTGGTAGCGATTTGGGACATCAGCACCAGCCCAATCGAGAAATGTAGGCGGAAAATCTAAATTAAGCGCGGTCTGTTTCACCACTCGACCGCGATTTCCTTCAGGTTGACGCGGGTCATAAATGATCAATGGGACCCGAAGGGATTGCTCATAATGGGACCATTTCCCAGCGAACCCACGGTCACCAAGGTAATAGCCATTGTCGGCCGAGTAGACGATAATTGTATTTTGATCCAAGCCCTCTTCTTTCAACACTTTTAAAAAGCGTCCCATCGCATGATCGATTCCTGAGATCATACGATAATAGGCTCTGATATTAGTTTGATATTTTTCAGGTGTATCCCAGCGCCAGAAAAATCGCTCACGATTTATCGAGTGCTTCAAAAACTCAGGCTGGGATTCAAAGATGGCCGGATCATTGAGACGAGGCGGTGGTACCTGAATGTCCTCGTACATGCCGTCGACGGAGCGCGGCCACGGGAAGTGGCCAATTCCAGGACGCTTATCGTTATCTTCAGCGTGAGAAGCGTTGAACCACATATTTAACGCAAATGGTTTATCGTTTGGTCGTTTTCTAATAAACTCAATACCACGGTCAACAATCAACTCGGTTTCATGCCTCGTTGTGCCGTCAGGCTGTTTCTTAAAATAAGGATTGCGGCCAATCTTTTCAAATTCATCAAAGTGCTTTTCGGGACGGTAGCCACGCGGCATTTTGGCATGCCACTTTCCAAAATAACCCGTTCGGTAACCAACCGACCTCAGGATATCCGAATACAGTGTCTCAACAGCATCTGGTTTCGCCATGTCAGCGACGGATTCACTGCCGAAGCTTCGTGCCGTTAAACCGGACAAGATAGTTGTCCGGCTAACCCAGCAGATCGAATGGCTGACCAGACAATTTTCGAATAACACGCCTTGCTTCGCCAATGCATCAATGTTTGGCGTTTTTACGATGTCGTGACCAGCGCATCCGAGAGTATCATTTCGCTGATCGTCCGCAAAAAAGAAAACGATATTAGGACGAGAATCATTCTGCGCCGAAACAAACTCACTGCCAACAAATACAGTAAAGACAAAGACCACAAACGTAACGCTAAATCGCAAACAAACAGCAAGCATAAATTAAAATTCCTAGGGTAGTACTGCCAACTTTCCTTTTGAATTTCCAGTGTAACCCTAAACAACCTCGCTTGCCATAAATATGCCAAAAAGCTTGCCTCGATAAAATTGGAATGATATTTTGGGCTGAACAAATTTACTGCCGACAAGATATTCAGGACAATTTGATGAAAAAAATCCTTCTGCTTGCCGCCATCCTGGTACTAAATGCAATTTGCAGTACTGGAATAGCTGATCAACGCCCCAATATCGTTTTTGCATTTGCGGACGATTGGGGTCGGCATGCTGGAATCTATGCGGAAGTGGACGGCCCTGGAACCGTAAATGATCTTGCAGTGACCCCAAATTTTGATCGGCTTGCAAAGACGGGGGTTTTGTTCTCGAACGCATTTGTAAACGCTCCCTCCTGCACACCGTGTCGAAGTTCGATTTTGTCGGGACAACATTTTTGGAGAACGGGAAGAGGTGCAATTCTCCAGGGTGCCGTGTGGGATGAAAAAATACCTTCCTGGCCACTGTTATTGCAAGCGAATGGATACCATATCGGCTACTCATTTAAGGTTTGGTCGCCTGGAAAACCGAAGGATGCCCCGTTTGGTTCATCTGGAAATAAATATTTAAACGGCGGTGGACAATTTAATGGATTCTCACAATATGTGACGAAAGCGTTAGAAACTGGCCGGGACTCCGAAGAGGCGAAACAAGTACTAATTAGTCAGATTCGTACTAATTTTCGAAGCTTGTTAAAAGACAAGAACGAAAAACCGTTCGCTTATTGGTTCGGCCCTACAAATGTTCATAGAAAATGGATCAAGGGATCCGGCAAACGACTCTGGAACATCGACCCTGATAAATTAAAAGGCAAACTCCCCAAATTCTTACCGGATGTCCCGGAGATACGCCAAGATTTCGCTGATTACCTTGGCGAGGTCGCAGCTTTTGATTCAGCGCTCGGCGCCTTGATCGACGAATTAAAACTGGCCGGTGTCTACGACAATACAATCATTGTGGTTTCGGGTGACCACGGACCCGCGGGGTTTCCACACGGGAAATGCAATCTGTATGATTTTGGAACTCGCGTTCCACTTTGTATCGTTGGCCCCGGCGTAAAGGGAGGACGAACGGTTGAAGATTTCACGACACTTCCTGATCTTGCACCTACTTTCCTAGAGGCAGCCAACGTCAACATCCCAAGTGTGATGACTGCAAAATCGCTTTGGGCAACCTTAGGTTCCACGGCCAATGGCTTAGTTGATCCCGAACGCACTGAAGTATTTACGGGCCGGGAGCGACACGTTGCCGCAGCACGCGAAGGCAATCTACCGTACCCACAGCGGGCCATCCGAAACAAAGATTATTTATACATTATGAATTTCAAGCCCGATCGGTTTCCGTTGGGAGATCCGAAAGGCCTCGAAAACGCAAATACTACACCAAGCCTCGATCGTCTTACAAACAATACGTTTTGTACCCTCGCCGATGAAGACGCAGGGCCAACCAAAGCCTGGATAGTCAGCAACAGATACCGCTTAGATGTTAAACCATTTTTTGAAAATGCTTACGGCAAACGTCCGATGGAGGAACTCTACGACTTAAAAGCAGATCCGCATCAACTAACCAACGTCGCTAAGAATCGTGATTACAGCAACATAAAACACAAGCTAAGGGACAAATTGTTGGCAACACTGAAAGAAACCAACGATCCAAGACTGGTAAACGATGGAGAATATTACGAAGTGATTTTGAACAAGTAGTTGCAAGTTGAGAATTGGCCTGCCATCAGTTACACCGACTCAAGGGCACCCTCAATTCATGTGCGAAACCCAGATTTCTCCACTGCTCCCCACGTCCCGCTTATTTACCGCTTTCCCGCGCTGTTTCTGAACCGGCAATGAGTTAAGACTACAGTTATCCAGATACAATCAAGCTGACTAGCCATAAATCGATGAAAATCCGGCCTCCGGATTAATAAAACCAATTCAATAAACCAATTTTTAAATTCTGGTTGAACTACGGACTACGACGTTAGTTTTTGCTTCGATGTCAATTGCCCAACGCCCGGATTGCAATACACTTCAAACGCCGCAGGTTTCATTACAACCTTAGCAGGGGTCATGCCAATCAGTTCACCGTCAACATTTAGCGGTTCAGCCAGTTCCGGCTGCAAATCAAAACTTCTGACTTGGTAATAGTCGACGGCGGGATCATTGATAAAATTGCCATCATATAATTTTGAAAAAAGAGACAGCATTTTAAATAAGCCAAGACCGTGCCTTACAACCACCAAGTCAATTAAGCCGTCATCCAGCGTTGCGCGCGGAGCCATTTTCATTTGTTTGCCCGTATGCATCGTGTTGCACGCCAGCACAAAACAAAACCCATCATCGATCACACAGTCACCAAAGGTCAATCTGCCAACTCTTCTTTTGGAGCGAAATAGTTCAACGATAGTTGCCACTGTATAACGGACGGGACCCATCCAGCGAAACTTTTCGGCACGAACATTCACATCAGTAACAAGTCCCCAGCCAATAATATTAAACGCATAAACAACCTGACCGCCTACCGATACTTCAGCAAGATCGATCACTCGACGCTGCCCGTTGACTATTGCCCCCGCTGCTTTCACTGGGTCGAGAATTGCCAAATCGGTTAGAAAAGAATTCCCAGACCCACCGGGAATCAGTCCTAATGGAAACCTCTTGTTATCGCTCCGCCCCATCATTCCATTGATAATTTCATGAATCGTTCCATCCCCGCCAATCACAATTAATCCTTCGTACTCATCGAATGATTGGGTTTTGGCGATTTCAAAAGCATGGTTAGCATGCGTCGTTCGGATGACCTCGAGATCAACGGAGGCTTCCGCGAAGATCGGCTTGACACTTTCCAGTATAGAAAGCCCTTGTTTCTTTCCTCCATATGGATTCACGACCAAACGAAATTTACGACGCTGATTGTTTGCCAAAATCTCACTCCAAACGTCGCATGAATAAGAAGACGCACCTAAAGTTTTTGACGGGACGCCGCTGCAAGAACCCACAAATTATAAGTTGCGCATTCGAATCCGCAAACCTGCACGGCTTATACGGCGATCCACTTACGAAACAACATAACGCCTCATTAATTGTCTCGAACCACCCTTGGTTCCTATGGGAAAACTTACCGTATAAGACTTAAAACACCCATATTATTCGCCTGAGTACGTTAAGAAGCGATCCCGAACTGATCTTGTCTGGAGTGGCTTAATTTGATAATCAGCACCATGATTTTGTGGATTTTCAAAAACTTGATCGCATTTTTTGCAATTGGTTTTGCTTTAACGCAACTCGGCTGCCATCTTGCGGTACAGGAGCGAGGCTTCCTCGAAGAGTCGGGGGGAAAAGATGTCCTCTCCTCCAATAAGTTACGGGTTCTCATCAATGATTTCACGTTGCGATACGCGAATCACATCGAACATACTAGCGACCAAATCCTAGCTGAGTCCCCTCCAACCCACATTCGGCGTAATGCACTTTTATGGAAAATCAACGGAATCAACGCAACTCTGCGCGCGTCTGGCCGTAAAGACCCAATGGGGGCATTTCTTGACCTTTGGATACTGGTCAAACAAACAGACGACCTTTTTCAAAGAGAAAGCACCGAACTTTTCGGTTCATTCCCGTTAACGACGCTGAGTGCAAATGATCAATACAATGACCGACTGCTGGCGATCCAACAAACAATAGGCAAAGACATACCGAAACTAAATAATGGCACGGAACTTGGTGAAGGCTTCGCGGAAAATTTCGCAGCAAAATTTCCGATCAATAATTTGCAATTTGATCGGGAGTCCGCCAGCTCCCACTACCTCGATGCAATTCGGGACAAATCTACCGAGTCAATCGAAGTGCTCGCTCGCTTAGAAGGTAACATCGATGAGCTCCAGGGACTGGTTCGACTCTACGCCGAATTCCTACCCAAACAGGCACGGTGGCAAGCGGAACTTCTTTCACTTGAAGTCGTTGAGCTTGAACCGCTAACTGAATCGCTAGCCGACCTTAAGCAAACCACTTTAGCCGCAAGTTCAATATCTCAAACAGTCGCGCAAATACCATCGCTAATTGACCACGAACGACAAACCGTCGAAATCGCAATCAATGATCAACGGGAAAAAACGGTCAATCAAATCGAAGCAATGCGAGTGAAAACAATCGAGCAACTGCAGAAGGAACGTAAAATCGTCTTGGCCACCGTCAATCAAGAGAGGGTAATGGCCACCGAAGACCTAAAAGTACAACTTGACAGAGCGCTCACCTCGGTCGATCAACTCTCCAAAAAACGAACCGATGAAGCACTTAACGCCGTCGATCAGCTATCGAGGAAACGAACCGAAGAGGCCGCCAGCTACGGTGAAGCGATCGTAGTTTTAGCCATTAACGAAGCTAAACAGACACTTGCAATTGCCTCTGTCTTTGCCGGACTCTTTGTCCTGTTCACGGGCTGGCTTTTTACAAGAAAACCCAAGACGAACCAACCAAACACTTTGAATTATTATTCTCACGATTCATCACCCAAAGGCGATATCTATTTTAAGCGTGCTGGGTAAATAACAGATTAAGATAGCGGATCAACGACGCACTTCTACTAGTTCAACTTAAAATAGCTCGCACGACTTTTCCGTGCACATCTGTCAAGCGATAGTCGCGCCCCTGGAAGGGATACGTGAGCCTAGTATGATCAATTCCCATTTGGTGCAGGATGGTTGCATTTAAATCATGGGGCTCTAATTTATTCTCTACGACATTCACACTATAGTCGTCAGTTTTTCCGTAGCTCATCCCACCTCGAATCCCGGCTCCCGCAAGCCATACTGAGAAGCAGTTCCCATGATGGTCTCGACCATAATTTTGATGAGTGAGAGCACCTTGGGAATAGACGGTTCGACCAAACTCACCGGCCCAGACAATTAAAGTATCCTCAAACATTCCGCGCAATTTTAAATCATGAATCAACGCAGCGGTCGGTTGATCGGTATCGATACACTGTTTGCGAATTTGCTTAGGTAGATTCCCGTGTTGATCCCACCCTTGATGAAACAGCTGAATAAAGCGGACGCCGCGTTCCGCAAGTCGACGCGCCACCAGGCAATTGAACGCATAGGAGCCCTGACGTCGGACGTCTTTGCCGTACATCGCCATAGACGACTCAGTTTCCTTCGAAAAATCAAGCAATTCTGGAACCGATGCCTGCATTTTACCCGCAAGCTCATACTGCGCGATTCGTGTTTGAATTTCATCATCGCCCGAGCTTTGAAATTTAAGCTCGTTTAATTTTCCTAGATAATCTAACATCGTGCGACGGACATTAGCATCGACGCCCGCGGGATCATAGATATCTAAAACCGGCGAGCCCTGATTCCTGAATTTCACCCCCTGATGGACCGACGGAAGGAATCCACTTCCCCATAAGCGGTCATAAATGGGCTGACCTCCTTTACCAGATCCCCGAGAACTCATTGCGACAAATGTAGGTAGATTTTCAGTTTCCGAGCCAAGCCCATAACTTAGCCACGCTCCCATGCTAGGCCTGCCTGGTATTTGTGATCCGGATTGCATCAACGTAATCGCAGGATCATGATTAATAGCTTGGGTATGCATGGATCGTATCACACACATATCGTCAGCCAATTGGCTTACATTGGGCAGCAGCTCACTTAGCTCTAATCCCGAATTTCCACAGCGGTTAAACTTAAACGCACTTGGCGCAGTCCCAAATTTACTCTGCGCATTGCTCATCGTGGTCTTACGTTCGTCCGGGTAAATTGACTTTGGCACCTCTTCGCCAAACCGATCCCTGAGCCCGGGCTTCGGATCGAACAAGTCCAATTGGGAAGGGCCGCCCGATTGGAAAAGATAAATGATTCGTTTCGCTTTCGGCAGAAAATGTGCGGTATTCGGCGCTGAACGATCCGTCTGATTACCTCCTGCTAATGACTCACGCGAATTGCCGATTAATCCATTAAGAGCCGCCAAGCCGACCCCGGCGCGTCCCAAAAAGAATCGGCGATTAATAAATGACCGTTCACGCTCTACTCGAGTTATTAGATCCGATTTCATTCCCTTGTGACCGCCTCATCTAGGTTCATTATCAATGACGCAACCATGGTCATCGCCGCATGGTCAGTAAGATCAAGTTTTTCATCTCGTTGCTTTTGACCAACCGAGAGTAAATCTTTTGCTGCTTTCGATTTAAATCGGTAACTTTCCTGAAAATCCCGATACGCCGCCAACAAAAGATCTGCTTCAACCTTTTTAGGCGTCCGAGTTATTAATTCTTTAAAACCAAACTGAATTGCAATTAGTGGGTCATCAGAATGGGACAACATCTTTTCAGCTAACATTCGGGCAGCTTCTACAAAGGCCACGTTATTCATCTGTGTCAACGCTTGCAGTGGCGTGTTGGTGCGGTCTTTGCGAACGTTGCACACTTCCCGGTCAGCGGAGTTAAAATTGACCATCATGGGGGGTGGAATTGTGCGTCGCCAAAAAGTGTAAATGCTTCTTCGGTATAGATCGTCACCGGTCCCCTGCTTATAAGAGTTATTCGAAATAGAGCGCCAAATTTTCGGCGGCATATACGGCATCGCGGGCACGCCACCCACCTTTTCAACCAAAAGCCCACTACTTGCCAATAGCGAGTCACGCAACGCGAACGCATGTAACCGATATCTTGGCGCGCGGGCCAAAAACACATTTTGCGGATCTTTCTGCGCTAAATCAGGTGTAATTTCTGATTTTTGCCGATAGGTCGAACTCTCAAGAATCAGTTTTTGAATATGCCGGGTATTCCAACCACTCTCCATTAACTCAATGGCCAACCAATCCAGTAAATCAGGATGGCTTGGCAACTCGCCCTGGGTTCCAAAATTTTCGCTTGTCTTTACTAAACCTCGGCCAAAAAACTGTTGCCAAATACGATTGACCGCAACCCGTGCTGTAAGAGGATTTTCTTTCGCTACTAACCACTTTGCAAATTCGAGTCGACTTTTTGGCTGCCGATCGCTATTTACGCGCAATACCTTAGGAACGCCAGGAATCAGCACCTCCGACTTGTCCGGCTGATCAAATTGCCCCCGAGTTAGCAAGTAGGTTGGACGGGGCACTTTCATCTCATGCATCACCATCACCGTTTTTTTACTCCCAGCCTGTGGCCTTTTTAACCCGTTGCCAAGTTGTTGCTTTCTGGCTCCTCGTAATTTGACTGGTTCCGGAACTATTGCCACGTTCTCTTCGGGGGAAAGGTTAGGCCACGAATCTGGAACCTCTACAAAAGGCGGGCTATTCCCATTATTGGGACCCACTCCCCACTCAGGAACATTGTTAAAGAAAGCAAATAGCTGATAATACTCCTTTGCAGAAATTGGATCGAATTTATGATCATGACAACGCGCACACCCCAACGTCAGCCCAAGAATTGCTGTGCCAATCGTATCAATTCGATCCACGACATTCTCTACATGCCATTCTTCTGGAATCGAACCGTCCTCTGAATTAATTCGGTGATTGCGACAAAAGCCTGTCGCAATTTGCTGTTTGAGGGTCGCATCCGGCAACATGTCACCAGCAACTTGCTCGAGAATAAACTGATCATATGGCATGTTTTCATTTAAGGAATGAATTACCCAGTCTCGCCATACGTGCATGTATCGATATCGATCGTTTTGGTAGCCATCGGTGTCAGCATATCTCGCAGCATCCAGCCACGGGACCGCCATGTGCTCGCCGTATCTAGGCGAATCCATTAATCGATCAAT
Source organism: Mariniblastus sp. (assembly GCA_011523945.1). GTDB lineage: Bacteria > Planctomycetota > Planctomycetia > Pirellulales > Pirellulaceae > Mariniblastus. The sequence goes on from WTFU01000150.1 coordinate 9,467, forward strand.
CAACTTCGAATAAGATTCGTCGCTAGGCTCGCGACAGAAATCCTCAACGAGACTCAACTCAGGTGGCAAACCATGCAGATCTTGCGACAGGCGCCGAACCAACGTTGTCGGCTCCGCTTCATCAGAATGCATTAATCCCTCGGCCAATAATCGCGATTGAATAAAATTATCTATCGGATTCCGCAGGCCCGTTGACTCGATCTTTGGAACTTTTGGTTTCATGGGGGGCTGGAACGCCCAGTGTCCCTCGTATTTCGCTCCCTGAGCCAACCATTGTTTGATAACGTTGATCTCATTAGCCGAGAGATTCAACTTACTTTCGGGCGGAGGCATCCGCACCTCAGAGTCCTCTGACGTCACGCGATCCAGCAGCTCAATCGAACCACCTACCTCAGCAAGGACGTGTTCAGCCGATTCTTGGCGATCCAATCTTAAGCCACCTTGGCGACTCCCCGCATCGAAACCATGGCAATTGAAACAGTTCGCAGCAAGAATCGGTCGCACATCGCGAGAATAAGATATCTCATCCCCCATCATCGATACCGAATTCGACATCCAGCACACTAGAACAGCTGAAATGCTCGCCAATTCTTTTCTTAGCGTCTTATTCATTCTTAGACATTCAAATTTATTTAACACTACCCGTTCATTATAACGCTATTTGATACCCTGTGCGGAACTACACGATTGCCTCGTATCGAAACTTATCTTATTTTCCATGCACAACCGAAAATAGGTGGATTTTTAGGGCTAAAACCAACACAATGTAGCATTACCAACATTCCGATGGACATACGCATGCTCAAGTTTCTCACGATCTTCGCCACAGCGCTTTTATTACCCCAAATTTTGTTCGCTCAAAACGTTTCACCTAGTGAAAACGCCCCGAAAGAAAAACCACTTAGAGCACTTTTGATCTGCGGCGGATGTTGTCATGACTACACAGAACAGCATAAAGTCCTTTCTGATGGAATCCAATCTCGGGCAAATATAAGAGTTGACGTCTGGTGGACCGATGACAAATCAACTAACCCACCGTTAACTGTGTATGACAATGTAAACTGGGCCAATGGATACGATATCATCATCCATGACGAGTGCGCGGCCAGGAACACAAACCTTGAAGTTCTAAAACGGATCTTAAAGGTCCACGAAAAAACACCTGCAGTTCATCTTCATTGTGCGATGCATAGCTTTCGAAATGGAACTGACCTCTGGTTCAAACATCTAGGCTTGCAGTCAACCGGCCACGGTCCACATGAACCAATCGAGGTTACCTTTGTGGACAAAGATCATCCTGTTGCTCAAGGCATGCAAGACTGGAAGATCGAGAAAGATGAACTTTACAACAATGCAAAATTATTCGGTGCCCATCCGATTGCAATGGGCACGCAAACCTATGAACGGAAGGGAAAAACCAACAAACAGAATGCAATTGTCATCTGGAGCAATGAGGTCAAAGGGACACGAAGCTTTAGCATGTCAATTGGCCATTACACCGAGGGGGTTTCCGATGATCGTTACCTTGACTTAGTAACCCGAGGTATCTTGTGGGCCTGCAAGAAAGACATTCCAGAAACAGTTCAGCCGTTTACTGGCCAGAACACAATAACTTTTGTCGAAAAAAAGAAAACGGAAGAGAAAAAACCAAAGCAGAAACAGGCAAAACCGCCAAAAAACCCTACGCTCGTATCGGTCACAGCTTCTTCCATCCAATCCGGGCACGACCCCGCACATTGTATAGACCAACAAAACAGCACGCGTTGGTGCGCTTCCAACGGAAGTTACCCACAATGGATTGAACTCGAATTTCAGAAATCGCAAACCGTCAAACAAATCAAAATTGACTGGGAACGTAAGTCCGCCTATCAGTATAGGGTGTTGACAGAAAAAAAAGGAGAAATGGTAGTTGCCTTAGACCATTCAAAAAATCAAAAAGCAATCACCAAATCCGAAGCGATTCCCGCCGAATTCCAGCTAACCAAGAAAATCCGAATTGAAGGTCTAGGTTGCTCTTCGGGCGGATGGTGTAGCATTCGCGAGATTAAATTATCGGGGCCACAGGTCAATAACATCTGGCCTGCAGATAAAGACTTCAACTCTGCCTTTGAACCAACTCCAGCCGCTCAGCCAGACCCTTATCAAAAACAGGGAAATTCAACTCCCAAAATGGTTCCTCTCACCTCTGAACAGGAGGCTGCCATACTCAAGGATGTCACTGTTCCGGAGGGTTTCGAGGCTACTGTGTTTGCTGCACCGCCAGCGGTGAATTACCCTGTTTTTGTTGCTGCCGCACCCGATGGCACTCTTTACGTAAGCTCAGATGGAAATGGTTCACTGGGGAGAGACCCTAATCGTGGGCGTGTAATTCGACTAAGAGATACCGATGGCGATGGCCGCGCCGATGAAACAAAAATTTTTTGTGAAATCGATGCTCCGCGGGGACTTATCTGGGATCACGACCGACTTTACCTTGTGCATCCACCGCATCTTTCGGAATTCATAGACGACGATCATGATGGAGTGGCTGACCGACAGAACATTCTTGTAAGCAATATTGCGTTTGGTTACGACAAACGCCCCGCTGACCACACGACCAACGGTTTGAGCCTTGGCGTCGATGGCTATCTTTATATTGCCGGCGGCGACTTTGGGTTCATGAATGCTCAAGGCACCGACGGCACCATTTTAACGCATCGTGGAGGAGGTGTGATTCGGGTCAGACCCGATGGTACGGGTTTGGAACTGTATTCAACGGGCACCCGAAACATCCTTGAAGTCGCAATCAGTCCAGAAATGGATTTATTTGCTCGCGATAACACCAATGATGGAGGGGGATGGGATGTTCGATTCCATCATTTCACCGGTGGTGACGATCATGGATACCCTAGACTTTACAAAAACTTTGCCGATGAATGCATTCCCCCGCTTGCCGATTACGGTGGAGGATCGGGCTGTGGGGCTGCCTATGTTGACGAACCTGGATTCGGACTTTGGAATCATGCACCATTCACCGCCGACTGGGGAACGGGTGGCATCTATCACCACAGCGTCACACCCGCCGGAGCGACCTACCAAGAGACAGAAAAACCAAAAGCATTCGTCAAACTTCCCCGGCCCACCGATGCTGACGTAGATGCGATGAGCCGATTTTATTGTTCCAGCTGGAAAGGTGCGACGTTTCGATGGGCTGGACCGCAAGTGGGCTACATCATTCAGGTAAAGCCAAAAAACTATAACCCCAATCCGCTTCCGAATTTTAAAGCCCTATCTTCTAACGAACTGGTTGAACTCTTTGACTCCCCCAGTCACCGCCGCCGTCTTGCAGCCCAACGGGAGCTAATTCGTCGCGAAGATCCCGCAAGCAGGCAATTAATAGAAAAAGGAACCGCACGCTGGAACAATTCCCGTCGTGCCATTCATCAAATCCAGAACACCGATGATGCTCGCGTCATTATCTCAGCCATGGCGAACCAGGACTCCGCAATTCAACACGTTGCAATTCGTGAAACCGCAAAACGGGAACTCCTGGAACAAACACTATCCCAACTTGAAACAACCAATGATCCGACCAATCTCTATCGTGCTCTCGCGATGATGCATCAACCATCAACAATCCGTCACTTGGTAAAACGTCTAAAAACAACTAACAGTGAAGAAAAAAAATTAATTCTCACATCTCTATGCCGCCTGTATTTTAAAGAAGCAGAATGGGAAGGGCAGTCTTGGGGCACTCGTCCCGACACCCGAGGCCCGTATTACCAACCCATAAAATGGGAAGAAACTGAGAACATTCACCGACTTCTAATGGATCAGCTTAAAACCAGTGAAAGCCAAGTTACCGCTCATTTAATGGAGCAGTTGGCTAAACACCGCATCGACCCTACTGAAGCCATGGAGCAAATTCTTACGCTTGCTTCATCCGATCCAAAATTAGTTGATCCCGCTGTCGCTCTCCTTAGTAATGCGAATCGTCTTACATCGCCATCCGTGAAATTTCTGATTTCCGCAGTTGGAACTGACATTGCGCCAGCCACTTTGAAGACGATCGTATTCCTCTTATCTAAAACAAACGCCCCAGAGACCATCCCGGTTGTTTTTAGCGCACTCGACACACTTAATCATCCGGATCATGAACCACAACATATCAAACAGGCGCGCGAACAATTTTTCAAATCAAAACTAGTGAAAAACAATTTGAAAAACATCGCTGAGTATTCGATGAAACCCGGCAAGAATGGATTCTGGGCGGATTGCGTACTCTTGACTGTCGCTACACAAAAGAAAATAGACCCTGATACAAAAAACATTTGCGACGAAGTAATTCAAACGCATTGTTCCAACCCACTATTGCAGGAGCGGATAATTTCCGCAGCGATTTATCTCAAAAACCACAAGATGGATGAGTTTATCCTAGCCTCCCTTAATTCCGAAAGACCAGAACTGGCTCAGGCAGCAGCGGTTGCCGCAAAGGCTCTCAATCTGTCATTGCTTACCGATCGATCTGCAAAACTTGGTTCACTCGATGCAAAATCAGCCGTGGATCAAGCGCTCAAAATCAAAGGCGATCGAGGCCACGGCGAGACAATCTTTATCAAATCTAATTGCACGGCCTGTCATACAACCAAGTTGACAGAAAAGCAAAAAGGCCCCTACCTTGGCAACATCACAAAAACCTATCGACCTCGCGAATTAGCAATGGCGATTTTAAAACCCAATCAAACGATTGCTCAAGGATTTAAAACAAATATCATACTTGACCTCGATGGACGCCTCGTTAGCGGATACGTCACAGAGGAATCGGCTGAAAAAGTAGTTCTTCGCGACCAGGAAGGGAAAGAGTTTATTTTCAGTAAAGGAGAAATCGACTCTCGCAAAGAATCAAAACTATCTTCAATGCCAGACAACCTACTTGAGAAAAACACCCTATACGACTTGGCGAGTCTAATCAGCTATCTCGAATACTTGTCTCAAGGATCTGAGACGACAGAGAAATAGCGAACAAATTCCTTAATCACCAACACATGCGTTTCACCAATTAATCTTGTGGAAACGAATTCACTCTCAAACCTAATTCTCATCCTCCGAGATAAATGGGAGGCATGTTTCATTCACGCACAAAATCAATGGCCGTTTGGCCCGTGACCTTCCGATTTGTGCCCACCGGATTCCAGAAAGCTTAACAAATCGTAAATTTCTTCCCGTGTAAGCACGTTTAACATCCCGCTCGGCATAGCGGAAATTTTAGACGGAATTTGTTCGTCAATTTGATCCTTATCAATCAGTCGCACGTCGTTCGGATTGAGTAAATTACTTGCAATTTTATATTGCTTAAGAGTTTCTTCGATTATTACACCTGACACTACCGTGCCGTCCAATAAAATAAATTGATGGTTTTGAAATTGCTTGTTTAACTCAAACGATGGCTCGACAATCTGCTGCAACAACTTTTTACCACTCATTCTGTCAGAGATCTTGGTGAGCTCGGGCCCCAGATTAATTCCGTGCCCCGATACCACATGGCACTGATTGCACCTCGCTTTAACGAAGCTCTGCATCCCTCTCATGACAACCGTGTCGTCAATATTTTGCTCGGGGATTTCCTCAAAATCCTTCATTGACCATTCCTGAACGACCTTTGGCTCAGCTGCAGCAATCATTGCCTCTGCTTCTGAAAGATCGTTAACCACCACGAGATCACCCTTCATGATTACCCAGTGCCCTGGGAACGTGCAAACAAACGGATATATTCCGGGCTCGAGAGGTGTTTCGATTCTCATCACATGCACCAAGGATTCCCTAGTGGGACCAATCATTGGCGACGAGGTCACAATCAAATCTGATTTACTGGAAGGAATGAAGTCTGAATTCGCATTGGCTGCTTCGCGAGCCATTTCATTAGCCGCCATTCCTACTTCTTCCAGCGCACCCGGTTTAACAATCACAAGATTGTGATCGGTTGCATCGGGATTCGTGAAAACAATTTTCAAAGGTTGCCCAGTCTTCGCTACGATCTGTTTAACACTAAAGAGCATTCGCTCCGGAATGCAGGAAATGTTGACCACCTTAAGGTCTCGTTGTGTGTCAAATTGAGCTTGCTGAGCATTGGGTGGCGGTTCTTTCAGTTCACGAGTCCGGTCAAGCCGTTTCATGATTTGATCAATCGAATAGTTTGGATTCCCCTTCCAGTGACGTTGGATCGTAGAAGAGTTTAGCGCCGATTGAATTGCGTAAGCCACATGTTTTTCCGCGGGTAAATTGAGCGTCTGAAGCAGAATTTCGAGTGCCTCGCCGGTTCCGACGTAACTGCAGCAAATTGCCGCTTGCATTCTAACAATTGAGCTTGGGTCGTTCGCGGCGCTCGATAATAAACCAAGTGCATCGTTAAGCTCGGAATGCCAAAATCTCAACTGCTCGACGGCCGCGGCCCGCGCCTGATGCTGCTCACAATTCAGCAGCTCGCGAAGCAAACGGTGCGCCGTTTTGCTTCGTCCGTCTGTTTGCGGCACTCCGCGGCCATTCGCGTGAATGCAACGGAAACACCACAGTGCTTCTAACTGATGATGGCGATATCGAGGGTCTTCCGGTTTCAAGTCCGCAACCCAATTGTCTAATGCCATCCGTACTTGATTAGGATTCCGTTTTCTTAGTTCTTGTTTGGCCAGATACCGTATACGAAACTCGGGTCGCTTGAGTAAATCCAAAAGCGCTTCAACCGAAGCACCGAAGATCGTGGGCATCGATTGAACCGGCTTACCTTTTGCAGTAATTCGCCAAATTCTGCCCGAATGACGATCTCTGCGTTCATCTCTTAAGGAATACTGCGCATGCCCTTTCACCGGGTTGTACCAATCGCAGACATACATCGCGCCGCGAGGACCAAAACGCAAATCGACGGGTATAAAACTCAGGTTGGATGAAAAAATCAAATCACTGACATATTTTTCTTCAAAGCCAAAAGGGGTTTCCTTCCATTTAAGGATTTCAATTCGATTCGTCGGTTTATAACGTGCCTTGATAAAATGCCCGCGTAACTCATCGGGAAAAGTACTGAAATCCACGAACTCCTGACCGCAGGTTCCAGAATAGGCTTGCAAGCCCGCTGGCTTTTCATGCTGAGCAGGGTAGGGCGGATCAAGCGAGTGAAAGGCTGCCGCATAAACGGGATGACTGGCCATATGTTGCCCCCAATCATCAAACGTTACTCCCCAGGGATTGGTACTGTGATACGTTCCAAAACTCGTTAAACGATGGGTGCGTGGATCAAATCGAAACCATCCGCTGTTTTGTTGTCGAACGGGGCCGTACGGCGTTTCTACTTGTGAGTGGTGAAAAATAGATTCCCGGAAAATTAGATCACCGTCCGGAGTCCAAATAAAATCGTGCAACGCATGATGCGAGTCCTCCGTTCCGAAACCCGATAATAGTATCTTTCGCTCGTCCGCTTTCCCGTCACCGTCAGTATCCTTAAGAAACGTCAAATGCGGACTCTCCGAGACGTAAACACCGCCGTCTCCAAATTCAAACGACAAGGGAATATCTAAATTATCAGCAAACACTGAAGATTTATCAGCTTTTCCATCGCCGTCTGTATCCTCCAGAATGACCAACTTGTCGTTCGGCTCATTTCCCGGATAAACGTGAGGGTAGGTGGTTGAACAGCTTACCCACAAACGGCCGCGGCTATCCCATCGCATCTGAATCGGCGCGGCTATATCCGGAAATTCTTCTTCACTGGCAAACAAATTAACTTCGAAGCGTGGGTCAACCTTAAACGCCTTCTGTTCGTCGACCGCCGACATCCACCGATTCGCTCCTCGGCTGGTTTTTGTCTTAGGAAGAGGCGGGACGTTTGAATCGTCCACCAAATCTTTTACCTTCTCTCCCGACGCCAACGCCCACGCCCGACGTTCACGATTTTCAACCATCAGGTCAAAATTCTTCATGGCCGGCAAGAAATCCAAATAGCCGTAAGACTTATTTCGTCCACCGGTGTAATAAAACGTATTGAGCGGCCGGTAACGTCGGAAATACTGTCGATTTTTATCAATGATGGTTTCTCTTAATGCCTCATTAATTGCCACTGGCGGCTTATTGAATACACCACGAAGCAGAGACTGCCCGAAAATTTTGTAACCGCGTTCATTTAAATGAACACCATTGGAGGTGATATCATCAGCGGCCGAACTCCCTGCAGCGAGCGTATCCCGAAAGACATCTACATAGCCAATCTCAAGCTCATCGGCTATCTCTTTCATGGCCGCCGCGTACATCGCTACATTTGCATTATTTAAATCCGCTGCATCGACACCTTCAACATTTTCGCAGGCGATCGGAGAAACCAAAATCAGCTTCGGCGGAGCAATTCCATTGAACGCTTTGGAACGCAAACGTTTTAGGTAATTTTTAAGCTCTTCTCGAAAAGCGGAAAGCCCTGCCTCCCCTTGAAAGGACTCATTAAATCCGTAGCCAACAAAGATTACATCGGCTTTTTCATGGGTCAGATGCTGGTCTTGGTCAGCAAAATTACTTGGCCTCGGCTGAAGAGATGCTGTATCGGCAGACCAACTCAGATTCCTGACCACCAATTGATGCTCTGGAAATGACTGGAGAAGCAAGGTTTCGAAATAACCATAATTCTGAGCCCTTTCAAAAAGCGTGTTGCCCACCAACGCAATTCGACTCCGAGGATTTAACTGAATAGGAAGGCTGGTTTTGCCGGGTGCAATCGTTTTTGCGCGAGGGGCCGTATTGGCATAGATCCCATACTTTTTATATTCCGGATCCTCCGGCGGAACCGGATCGTTAGTTTTAGTATTTTTAGCGTCTTGTTGTTTCCCGTTTGCAACTTTGTTTTGTTTTTTTAGTTCCTGTTCATAAGACGCCAACCCAACAACTTTAAATTCATCACGCAGCGGTACCTTCAACCCGCTCGCCCAACAAATACCGTTGAGAAACAGCCGAACGAATCGGGCATCGTTAAAGGTCTGCCAGTGACCAAGCGTGGTGGCGAATACTTTACCGCCATATTCGTTTTCCCAAACCCATGCCACCGGCTCTTCCATATTTTCGGCAAGCGAATGAGACCCGAACGCATTATTTACCTTACCAACTTTTTTCGATTTCCCCACTCCATTGAGCAGAACCGTTGCGTCAGAAGGGGGGGTTGTTAAATAGAGCGTTCCCGCCGCAACCCGTGGCTTATTAAAATTGATCCCCGCCAAAACCGGATGCTTTTTCGTAGAATCGTTACAAGAAACCGTCGTATTCCCGCCGAGGTGGATTTCATATTTTACACCCAACGCTTTAAGCCCAAATCCGTCATTCCAATGGAAGTGTTTGCTGTCTTTAGGATAGGCAAACGCATGGGAAGAAGTTCGGAACCCGACAATTGGCTTTCCAGACTTTAAATATCGATCGATAAGTTTTAACTGTCGCTCTGGAAGGGTCAGAAACCGAACAAAAAATATTGCGATATCGGCGGACTCCAATGCTTCTAATCCTTCGATCCCGCTAGGGTTTTTTTCAGGATTTCCTTCGGATTTCAAAACTGTTGTTTTAAACCCTAATTGTTTCAGGTGCGAAGCCAAAAGCGGCATCGATCGCTCCGGGCTGTAATGCGGAGTTCCCACGACAAAAACTGCATGAGGTTTAGCTTCATCCCCAACAACCTGTGCCCAACCAATCGATGGAACTAAAAGCAGTGCGAATGCAAATCGAATAAATATCATTGGATTACTCAGTGTGGTATATACACGGCGTTTTTAACAACTGGCGGCGTTAGATACGCTCTGAGAGCCGCACTTTCCGGTACTTACCGCTGGTCACTCTGTACGTTTGTGAGGTCTCTCAGTTCGTTGCTTATGACCCTATCATCATATCCCTTTCAAGCGTTGCTGGCGAGCTTTGATTGTAGTACTTGATAGCGATCGCTGGCTTGTGTCCGAGACATCGAGGTACATCCGTTAGGACAAATTCAGCCTCGTTCACGAAATAACCGTCGCAGCTACTCCTGAGCCGCTAAAGTGGCTTCTTAATGTTACGGCCAATTACAGTAAACCTAGGTTATTTTTCGAAGGCGATTACTCATCCTCGCCGAGTAGAAGCCGTAAGTATAAGTAATTACAACACTAGCCCCACCTCTCGAGCGCCTTCGGATTCAGCGAATTCAATTCTCGAGAGCTACCGAATCGGTTCGAAGATTTGGGGGTGGGCTACTGTGAATTAAAGTCATACAACCAAACTACGCCGGCGCAAGTAAAAAAGAGTAGAACAACTAAAGCCGATACAATGAGAAACGGGATCATGAATAGCCAAAAAAGGCATGACCCAAAGGTCAGCGGGCGCGTCCAGATACTGTATCTTTCCTCAACCTTTCTCTGTTCTGTCGGCTCGTATGGGTTTTGAGTTTCTTCCATGTTCCAAGCCTACCGCCTCACCTAACACAAAAACATAACCAGCCTATCTCAGCTAAGAGATGTACAGAAGCTAAAGTCACAAATGAACCAAACGGTGACGCATTACCAACAATTAAGGTTTTGTATCCCCCAAACGTGAGACACGAAAGTACTAGGGGCGCCCGATTTGGTGACAATTGGCTCTTGGGATTACAAAACCTGCCCATCCGCTATTGGCAAGTCGAATAAATACTGTCTTCATGTTGGCCTATTTTAACGATGCCTTAAAAATATAAAGAAATGTTTATATTCGTCTTTCGAATGGGTCGAAATTATGGGAGAAAGCAGATAAAAACCGGCTACGAAACAATCAAAGATAAAACTTGTCCCATTAAAATATTATTAAAAGAACCAAATCATCCTTTAATGGCGATATATTAAAAAACCATGAATTTAATACTTTTTAACCCATCCTTCATATTGTATCCGAGCAATAGTTAATCAAAAGCCTTCGTCCTCTCAGGTTGAATTCGATATGATTCCTGAATTTGATACAGTCCTTGCAGTAATCTTTGTTAGTTGCTCAGCGTATGTCGCATTTCAAGCTGGGCAGCATCTCAATTCTCGTTTTCAGGCGCATCTCTGGCTCACTTTCGCATCACTCCTTACGTCTCTACTTTTTTGTCAGTTCCTAAGTGGGCGACTTTTCTGGGCTAGGTATTTTCCCGTAAGTGAAGCGCTTGTTTGGTGTAATTTAGCGCCCGTTCTAATCGGATTTTCCGCAGGTTGCTTTTCGTCGCTGGAGCAAGTAAGTTCTCGCTCGCGATTTCTTGCAACGACAGCGTTTTCGACACTCGGAATTCTGTTTTTAACCCTTCCTTTCATCCGTCCAATAATGTGGCCAGCTTCCGTTAAGCCAACTGCACGTTCAACTGGACAACTCTTCCTCCAGACGCATGAGTCGAGCTGTGCGGCCGCGTCAGCCGCCACATTATTAAAGATGCACGGCATTGACGAAACTGAACAGTCGATGGTGCGAAAATGCCTCACTAGCAATCAAGGTACTGAAGCGCTTGGTCTTTTTCGAGGGCTCAAACACGCCACACGATCTTCGAATAAATCGGTACGAATTGGATCTAGCAATCCATCGGATTGGATGCGGAAATCTCAGCTACCCAACATTTCGTTGGTTAATTTTGACGAAAACGAATTCGCCACTGACGCACGCCGCAGGCTAACGCGACCAGCCCGGTTTCTTGGGCTCTCGGATTCACAAGGTCACGCAGTTGTCGTAGTCGATCGCCATGAAGGGAGTTGGTTAATTGGCGATCCAGCCGTCGGAATGGTCGTATGGAGCGATGAAGAGTTTAACAATCGCTTCACTGGAAATTCGATCTTTCTTTCAGGAGAGTAGGCCGGTTTTTCGACATCATAACCGTCTTGCAAGTTTCGAATTCAAACTTCGCTTAAACCGGGAACCTCAAAACCGCTTCGATTTTGATCTTTCAAAAGGGCGTTTGCTTCCTCCGCATGGTCCCCCACATGCTGCTCCGTTTCAGAGTCGAAGGTTAGCCACGGTCCGACCGTGTACTCGGCTTTATCTCTTGGGATTCCGACCCCACCTTGCATGATTTCGTGCAGTTTCAAAAAATGCTCGGCGGCGTCTTTATTGTCTCCAAACGAGACAGCTTTTTCATTAAAAGGAACCTGTTTACCAAGCCGGTATGAATTATTAATGAGATGCCCCATGACACATCCGTAATGAGCGTCAAGAGCATTGCCGTTTGCCAGGCTCGGATCACCAGCCCGAACCGCGGCAATGAAACTACCCCAATTTCCCCCCGGCGTGACTTTTCCAGGTTTGATCGGGAGATCCTCTACCTGCCCACCGGGGCGTCGTATTCTATAACTATTTTCACCTGTGATGACGCTGCCATCCTCTAAGTAATATTCGTTGAAAACTTGATTCTTGTACCCTTTGTAATTGACGTTGCGCACATTAAACAAGACGTATTGGCGATTTGGATATTCAGCAATCCCGAACATCGTGTTGGGAGTCTCTCCTTGATCATTCCACTGAAACCTGCCGCCAATCGCCATCACCCGCACTGGGTGAGACTGATCACTGTCCAGCGCCCAGCGAGCGACATCCAATTGATGAGTTCCTTGATTGTTAAGGTCGCCGTTTCCCGTCTTCCAAAACCAATGCCAATTATAGTGAACGAAATTTTGATGGTAATCATCAATTTTCGCAGGCCCCTTCCAAAGATCCCAATTAAGATTTTGAGGTGGTGAGGCGGCCTTCTTAAATCCAATCCCACCGCGAGGCTTGCAACAATAACCGTAGGCGATTTTCAACCGAGGCAATTCTCCGGATTCTAAAGCCTCATGCAAACCGGCAATTCCTGCAGAGCTTCTGCGTTGGGTACCGTGTTGAATAACAACGTTATATTTCTTTTGAGCTTCGACAACAATTCTTCCCTCAGCAATGTCGTGGCTCATCGGCTTTTCGACATACACATGCTTACCCGCCTGGGCAGCCCAAATCGTCATCAAAGAGTGCCAGTGATTGGGTGTGGCAATGGAAATACCGTCTAGGTTTTTATCGTCAAGCGCTTCACGGACATCAGCAAATCCAATTGCACCTGGTACCTTTTCCTGCATCTTCCCTAAAACATTTTGGTCAGGATCAATCAAGGATACAACGTCAACGTTTTTCTGACCCTTCCAACCACCGACGTGCGATTTACCTCGACCATTGAGTCCAGCAACCGCCATTCTCACTCGGTCGTTGGCCCCGATAACATTTCCAGATGCTTTCGTGCCTGAGATCAAAAATCTACTTCCGGCTGCAAGTACACCACCTGTTTTAATAAAATCGCGCCGAGATGCAGAAACTGTGCTTGTTTGCGGAGAAGTCATTTCAGTTAGTTCCCAGGATCTTTAAAGTAAGTACCAAAACAAATTAGAGATGGTTTATAATCTAACGTAAAATTATGCCACCGTTGTGACCACCGCACGACAGCATTACAAAACGTGGAAACGACCCCTCTTATTCGGACATTTCTTGAGCCAGCGAATCCAAATTTAATAAAAGCGACGAAACGATTGGATACAGCCTGAGGCTTGGATTGCGAATACGAGCGACCCTTAAAGTAATTGAGATTCATAAGCTTCAATTTCGGGAGCCAGCATTTCGAAAAAATCAGCAAGATGATCTTCGTAACGCTGCCACTTTTTTCGCGACGTCTTGTAAAGTGGCCTTCTAACCTGAACAGCGCTCGCCGTACTAACCGGAGTATCGCTGTTGTGGAACTCAAGAACGCCTCCTTCCCAATCCAGCCCAATATGTTCAACCACCGGGCGGATAACCTCCTCCGGCGCCTCAGTAAGCTTCTCGTAGCAAACGTCCATTAGTGCCTCGGGCGCAACCAGTCGCCAATGATTCATTAACTTCGCATAATTACGATAAATGGTCGCAAGATATTCAAACTTTGATGTATTAAATTGCAAATTCGAATCACTGAAAGACTGAAAAAAGCATGACAAACAGACATCTCTTGGATCCCGCATGCAGTTTATGATTCGGGCATTTGGAAAGAGCATAGTAATAAAGCCAATGTGAAAATAATTGGCTGGCAATTTATCGATAAACCGCATTGAGAAATCTGCGCCACCGCCCTCACCCAGATCATCAAAGCTGGTATATCTTGTTAGCTGATCTATATATCCCTGCGCACTCGCTCGAATCCAAAAATCATCCAGCGTTTTAAACATATCGCGCAGCCGAACTTGACTTGCATCACCAAACCTTGATGTTATCAGATCATTGAGTGACTCCAGTTCCCCCACCGCCTCAACAGCAGAATGTCGGGAAAGCATTTGCTGCACTAAAGTCGTACCACTCCGAGGCATTCCAACAATAAAGACCGGTGCAGCGCTAGGATTACCATTTTTAGCAAACTTCTCGATCGTCTCTCGCGTAAAAAACTCTGTCAGATCATCCAACACGCCTTGACGCTGCTCTACATTGAACCGCCGCCCTTCGGCCTCGCCTAATGAATGAGTCGCCTCGGCCGCACGTGTATAATGCTCAAAAGCGCCGACAAACTCTTTTTCTTTCTCGAGGTGGACAGCCATCGCTACATTGAGCCGGTTGGACGCGGTCAAATTTAGGTTGGTTAGGCTCAAAAAATTTCGCAGAGAGTCTAATTGTGTTTCCGTGAATTGATATTCACCCATATTTACAAATTGAGCCAATTGGAAATAAGCCTGGGGATTGTCTTGATCAATCGCCAACGCTCGGCGATTATCCTCAACGGCGCCTATAAAATCTCCCTGAAACTGCTTAATCCTCGCCGTTTCTGTTAGCACCTTGACCTCGGAAAATCCAAATTTAGAGGCCGAGTAGAAGCTAACTAACGCTTCGCTATTTCGATTTTGTTTACCAAGCGCAATTCCTTTTTGGAAAAACGCAGGAGCAAATTCAGGCGATAACTCGAGCGCCTTATCGGCCGACACTAATGCCGACTCCTGTTCTTTCATTGAATTAAAAATCGACGCAAGGTTGGAAAAGTACTCCGGGTTTGTCGGATCAATTTCAATGGCATATTTAATCTGCTGCAACGCATCATCTGAATTTCCCATCTGATGGGCAATCAATCCTGCGAAATGCCAAGCATCTGAATGGCGGGAATTCTCTTTCAATACTGCGGCATACCCAATCGCAGCGGCAGTCAGATCACCCGCTTGGTGTTTTTGCACGGCTTGATCAAACAGTAGTTCAATTTTGGACATTTTACGCCTTCATTAAGAACGTGGGACCTAATTAAAAATCGGCAATAAATTAACGCAAGAGCGGCAGATTTTGAGCAAATTCTAACATTCCCATAAAAATCGATTTTAAGAAATGATAGCGAATATAGGCAAAACAGAGCTCTCCCACTTCAATACAGCAAGTAGCCTTTTTGCCCTCAAAAATTGTTCCCCCGTTACACGCTATTTCGATAAACGGGGGATTTTTTAAAAAACCACTCAACGAAAACTTTGCAGTCTTATATCCGCCCTCCTCAAATCTCCCACCGACACAGGCCACTTTTCGACCTACCTGAAAAATCTCCCTCCGACTATGTAACCAACGCTTTGGCAATTAGCTCTTAAATACGTTAAAACAAACTCGCCCAAAATTTACTCCGTCGACTTACCCAAAGCTGTTAAACGCATTTCTAGACGACATGCGAAATCGTCAACAGAAGCGTTCTGCCAATACTATTCGTACCGTTTTTGAGTTCGTTCCATTCCAAATTTTTCACATCAAGACGATGCAAAATTTCGACAATTCCAACGAGAAACCTATTCAAAATCCATATGCGGTTGAAAAAGAATACAATGTGGATGAGCAGGCCGATCAAGGACCACCGGGAAAAAAAATTACCCTTTTACAGATAGTCGCGTGGGTTTTATTAATCTTAATTTCTCCGGTAGCCGGAGGGGGAGCATTCTTTTTCACTTGCCTTGGCGCTGCCGGGTTTTCTGATCTTACCGGCGGAGGCTTGAATACCATGGGAGGCTTGAACGTGCTTCTTTTGCTATCGACCGCGGCCGGTCTTCTAGCGTTTATTGGAACTCTCTTCTATGGCGGCAAAGCGATTTCCAAATTCAAGTGACTGAATTTTAATATACTGTTTTGCCATCCCTATAAGGTAATTTAATAGCGATACACATGCATCAATACCGTGAGCACAATTTCCTCGGAACAACCAAGAGCCTTTGCCCTCAATGTCTAGCGGTTGTTGATGCAAAAATCATTACAAAGAATAATCGTGTATATTTTCGCAAGTTCTGTTCGGAGCATGGATTCCGAGATGACTTTGTCTGTAGCGACGCGGCGCTTTTTGATCGAAACGAATTTACGCTACCAGGAAAACAACCCACCAAGTTTGGGACAGAACCTAAAATGGGGTGCCCTTACGACTGCGGACTGTGTAGCGAACATGAACAGCATAGCTGCATAGGCTTGCTCGAGATCACATCCCACTGCAACCTTGAATGCCCGATCTGTTTCGCAGAAAGTGGCCCCGGAGGAAACCACTTAGCCCTTGAAGAATGCAAAACGGCGATCGACCGTTTCGTTGAGGTGGAAACGCAACCAGAGATATTACAGCTTTCCGGTGGCGAACCGACCATTCACCCAGACTTCGAAGCAATCCTTCAATACGCTTGCGATCAACCTATCGACATCATCATGGTGAACACCAACGGTTTACGAATCGCGAAAGATCCAGCATTTACGGAACTATTGGCCTCCCACCGCGGAAGAATCGAACTCTATTTCCAGTTTGACTCGTTCGAAGACCTTCAAACTGAGTCCCTCCGGGGACTTTCACTTGTCGAAACTAAACTCAGGGCGATCGAACGACTGGGTGAACTGGGAATTCGCACCACACTCGTTTGCACTTTGCAGGCAGGCGTCAACGAACACGAAATCGGAGCAATCACTCAGTTTGCCATCGAGCGACCGTGGATCACGGGTGTGAGTTTCCAGCCAACCACATACACGGGACGTTATTTCTTACCGAAAGAACTCGAGCAGCGAATTACATTTCCCGACATTCTCCATGGCCTTGAAAAACAAACAGACGGAATTTGGAAAGCTTCCGATTTCTCTCCACTTCCTTGCGCACATCCCAACGGACATTCCCTAGCCTATACCTTTCGACGATTTAGGCCCAACTTAGAGTTTATCCCCCTTGCTCGTTTCATCGACATTGAAAAACACATCGATTTGTTATCTGGCCGCATTACATTCGACCGCCCAAGAGCTAAGGAATTGATTTCAACCGTTTTGGAATCCTTTGGTTGCGGGTTGGCAAATGCCACACCACCGCAGATAGACAGCGCGTTGGATATCTTTGCTCAACAACTCCAGATTGAAAATTCTTCGGCGCAGATTAAAAATTCCACATCCCGCACCGTCTCACTGGCAAAGGACTTTCTCGACAGTGCACTAAAGTTGGAACTGGAGCCAGAACACATGCTCCGAATCACGACGACATCTTTTATGGACGCCTATAATTTTGATATCCGTCAATTGATGAAATCGTGTGTTCATCACATATTGCCATCAGGCCATTTAATTCCGTTTTCAGCATATAACGTCCTTTATCGCAACGGGCACGTACCGCTTCCCAAGCTTACCGAAACAGCACCTGTTCCATTAGCACATAATAATTGAAACATTTTCAAATAAGCTTAGACAGACGGCCTGTCCTAGTTTATTTTTGCTTGCCAATAAATAACATGCAGATGCATTCATAAAAATCAACGATGTACTATCCACTGTTTACATTACTTGGCTGCATCGCTGGTGCATTTACGACCAAATACACCTCAAAATATACTGCCGAACGAATTAAGCTTTCGACGGCTGATAAAACCTTTATTTTGTTATCGGGTTTCTGTTCGGCAATTATTTTTGCCAAATTACCATTCGTCCTTCTATCACAAGATGTACTTCACAATGCTGGTTCATTTTTGTTTAGTGGAAAAACGGTTTTGCTTGGCCTGGTCGGCGGTTACCTTGGCGTCGAGTTAGGCAAATGGTTTCGCGGAGTTAAAACCAAGACAGGCGATTCATTCGCTGTCCCGGTCGCCGTTGCCATTGGCGTGGGGCGACTCGGGTGTTTTTATGGTGGCTGTTGCTACGGCGTTGAAACCAAGCTTCCGTGGGGAGTGGTATTCCCTACCGTTGACCAACTTAGCCGCCATCCCAATCAGCTTTACGAGGCGGCGTTCCATTTGTTAATGGCCGGACTACTGTTCTGGATGCTGAAAAATGGCATTCTTAGGGGTCAGCTCATCAAGGTCTATTTTCTCGCCTATTTCGGCTTCCGCTTCCTCACTGAATTCTTGAGACCTGAAATCGATTGGGCTGGTGGACTCTCCGCTTACCAATGGGCAGTCGTTGTATTGGTGCCCATTTTTATCAGCCTGTGGTACCGAGACACCCAAAAAATTCGTTTTCAATCCTGATTCTGCCAAATCGATTTAGCCATGACTCGAAATGAGAGAAACGGATGCCGGAAAGAGGCTGGCACAGTAGAAT
>WTFU01000087.1 GCA_011523945.1 Mariniblastus sp.
GAGTAATTGCCCCCAAGTCTGGAGCTGATCCTAAAATTGGCGAAACTGGTTCTTGCAACATCAACATATCACCACTGTGCGGGTAGATAGACATGATGAGCCCTGTCAACCAGGTAAGAATTGAGTTGGGAAACACAGCGGCCAGAATTGCGGCAGCCGCCATCGTAATTTTACATCCTTGGAGTCGTAGTGATTTTTTCGGATTGCGAGTCAGAAATAGCGCCATCATGACAGACGGAACGAAAACGGTTGCCACTAAAATGATGACGGTTTGTAAGGCGAATTGTCCAAAGTTCTGCGGAGCCGTTACCGCAAATCCAATGAAAAATTTTGCCACCAGAATCACGACGCCGCAGAGAATTGCACTTCCCAGCGATGGAAGGGATCGGCGCTCACGCATAATGTGTTTTATCCAAGCTCCGATTCCAAACCGCTCTGAAGCTCGAAACAGCACTGTTTCACTATTGAATTGGTGAATTACCCAGCGAACGGCCAACCAACAACAGGCCAGATTGATTGCACAGACGGGGGCTGCGAATTTCAGGCAGTCCGTATAGTTTGCCTCGATCAGACTTCTCAACAGTAGCATCAGGCCGCTAACGGGTATCAGGCTCGTGCCGAAGTCAAGTTCGGCTGCAGGCAGCATAGGAATCATCATCAGCGGCATCGAAATCATCAATAGTGGAACCAGATAGTATTGTCCTTCTTTGCTGCTTCTCGCAAAGGCGGCTGCGGCCAAAGCAACCGCGCTGAAAAGTGCTGAAATCGGAATTAGAGCCAGCAAAAGCCAGCCGATACTGGCAAGCGGAGGGATGCCAATTGGTAAGGCACCGCCAGCCCCGATGCCGCTGCCGAGCTTGGTTAAAACAAAGATGCCGGTAAACCCCATGCTCAGTAGGTTCAAAAATGAGGTCGCCATGCTGAAGGTCATGACGGTTAACAGTTTGCCAAAAGCAATTTCAGAACGGGCTGCGGGGCTGCTGAGCAGGGTTTCGAAAGTACCTCTTTCTTTTTCACCGGCGCACAAATCGATCGCTGGGTAAAAGGCGCCGGTTAACGACCAGATCATAATGATAAAGGGAAGGATCTTTGACCACGCGGCAGCTTGTTTTCCTGTCTTATTAGCGACATCACCGGTGGTAAAAACGACGCCTTGAATCATCGATGTCGGGATATCGTTGGCCGCCAACGTTTCTTTTGAAAACTCTGTAGACCATTGATTAAGAATTCGATTCACTCGCTCGCTGGCAATCCTTGACTTGTCAATCGCGGAGTCGGTGAGCACAAATACCTGAGTTGCAGGAGCTGTCGTGGAGTCTTGGGGGGCGGTGTTAGTTTTGGAATTTGGTCGTTCGGGAATTTGGATTTGATTAGGGATGAAAATCGCTAAGTCCATCTTGCGTGTTTGCATCTCCTGTCGAAGCGTCTCCTCGACGCTCAGGCTGTCTTCGGCAGTGTTGGTGGCTGATTTAATCAGCGATTCAAAGTGCCCATCCCCAGCAGAGGACCCAATTAATTCAATGAGTTGACTTTCTGCGGTGCCAAAGGTTGGGTTGAATTTTCCGCCCACGATAAGGGGTGGGCTGGCAGGAAGTTTCTCTTCTCCGACAATCCAAACTCTCGAAGGCGACTCTCGCATGAATTGTGCAACTTGCATCATTGCCATGCCCATCAAGGGATAAAGCAGCATTGGCATGATCGCAACGGTAAATAATGTTCGTCGATCTCGCAGTTGATCTCGAAGTTCTCGCCGAAAGATTAGCTTGATTGTGGGCCAGTTCATGATTGGATTTCTTTACGGCTTATTTAATTCGTCGCTTGCGAAGTAAGAACGCCGGAGGCTGCGGCGACACATTTTTCAGATTCAAGTTGAGATTCCGATTGAGAGATTAATTGGTAGAACAATTCTTCCATATCGTTTTCTTCGTGCTTTTCGGCCAGATGCGTCGGTGTCCCTTCAGCCAGAATGACACCACGGTTCATGATCGCTACGCGATCGCAAAGACGTTTGACTTCGCTCATAATGTGCGAGGAAAAGACGATGCACTTTCCCTGGTCTCTCAGTTGCTCGACTGTCTTTAGTACTTCCCGCGCGACTAGAATGTCGAGCCCGGAAGTGGCTTCGTCAAAAATCAGCACCGGTGGGTTGTGGATCATCGCTCTGACGATTGAGACTTTCTGTTTCATGCCAGTTGACATTTTGCTGCAAAGTACATCTCGAATTTCATTCATTTGGAACCGGTCGAAAAGAGCATTCATTTTGGAATGCAAGCGATCCAGTGGCATTCCATATAGCTGTCCAAAATATTGAACCAACTCCCAGGAAGTCATGCGGTCATAGATTGCGGTGTTACATGATACAAATCCAATTTGGCGTCGGACTTGTTCCGGTTGTTCATTCACGTTGAAACCATTCACAACAGCCGACCCCCCCGAGGGTTTCAGCACGGTACTCAGGATCCGCAGCGCGGTGGTTTTGCCAGCGCCGTTTGGTCCAAGTAAACCATAGATTTGTCCCGGCATCGCATCGAAACTGATGCCAGCAAGCGCTGTGAACTGGCCTGATTGAATGTCTTTGTAGGTTTTCTTGAGATTTCTAACGTGGATCATCGTCGTCTTACGAAAAGAGGTGGCTGAGGAGAGGCCAGATCTGAGTGTTTTGATTGGAAATTTGCGATTGGGTTTGTCCTGAATTGCGGTGGGTTGAGGGACGGCAACGCGCTGAGTTTAAAGAGGACGCAAGAGCCTAGCTTATAAATCCCACGAGGAGATTCAAATCAATCGGGTATTTACGGTTGTGAGGATTGATGGGTTATTTTTTGCGGTGTTTTTAGATTCGCGAAGCCTATTGAGTCCCGCAGTTGTCGATGAGATTAAACAACAGCACAGATTACGGAACAAATATGCAGACTCCTACAGGTTTAAGCGGCGGGGAAGTTAATTTCCAAACGGGTGGAGGTGTTCCGGTCCGCGCGGATTCTGAGCCGATGGGAAGCAATGATTTTGTTCCGCGCCAGCCCAACAGTCTTTTAGAAGCTGGGCTTCATCGCAATGATCTTTTCCCACTTGTGCTGAAGTTTTTATTTCTTCACGGGAATCAATCTGGCGGACGCATCGCCAAGCAAATACGTGTCCCCTACGGGTTGATCATACCTGTCCTTGAATCCCTGAAATCCGATATGCTTATCGGGCATAAGAGCTCATCGGGGGTTGCCGATTACGAATACGAGTTGTCACCCAAAGGGGTTGAACAGGCGCGGATTCATTTGTCGCGAAGTACTTATTGTGGCTCAGCTCCGGTGACTCTAGTGGAATATCGGAAGTCGATCTTGAGACAATCGGTAAAGAATTTAAAACCAACGTTCGAGGCTGTCGCGGAGGCTTTGAATGATCTAGAAGTGACAGATCTTCAAATCAGTCAACTTGGGCAAGCGATTAATTCCGGTAAAAGTATGTTCCTGTTTGGTGCGCCGGGGAATGGGAAGACGAGTATCGCCACCCGGGCGATTCGCGCATTGAGTGAGCACATTTGGATCCCGCGGTCTTTAACTGTCGGTGGAGAGGTGATTCGGGTTTTTGATCCAAGCGTTCATGTTGCAGCTCCTTTGGCCGCTACCTCGGGGGTGCTGGTAGAGCAAGGGATTGATCAAAGGTGGGTGCGAATCGAACGACCAACTATTATTGTTGGTGGTGAACTTGAGATGAAACATCTGGAAGCGACGCTAAGTACGGTGACAGGCATTATTGAGGCTCCGATTCACGTCAAAAGTAACTGTGGTTGTCTTGTGGTTGATGATTTCGGGAGGCAGCAAATCTCTACTAGGGAATTATTGAATCGATGGATTGTTCCAATGGAATCCGGCAGTGACTTTGTTAACTTGCCTTCGGGGCGACAAATTTCATTACCGTTTGAACAGCTGTTGATATTCTCAACTAATCTCGAGCCTACCTCACTGTGCGATGAAGCCTTCTTGCGGAGGATTCCCTACAAGGTAGAAGTTTTTGATCCCACGGAAACTCAATTCCGAAATTTATTTAAACGCGAAATGTCGCGGATGAATTTTCAAGTAGAGTACGGTGTGCTGGATCACTTGATTGAGTATCACTACAAACGCCCCGGGCGTTCATTTCGTTTTTGCCACGTACTCGATATTCTCAACCAGTGTCGCGATTTCTGCGAGTTTCACCGAAAACCAAACTTGTTTTCGAAGGATATTTGCGAGTTGGCCGTACTCAACTACTTCTCCGGCATGAGTAGTCACCTCAACGGCTAAGTGCACATTGATTCGTTAAATAACGCAACGAAGATGGGAAAAGTGTTTAATAAACCTTGGTTACGGTTTACTATTAATCAACGACATAAACTCCGCTCTCGTTGATTGGTTGGTTTTGAATTCTCCGCGCAAGGCGCTCGTGACCGTGCTGCTACCCGGTTTCCTAATGCCGCGGATTGACATGCAAGAGTGTTCCGCGCTAATCACCACTGCTACGCCGGATGTATTTAGATGGTCATTCACGAGCTCTGCGATTGTTTGTGTCATTCGTTCCTGAACTTGCGGACGATGAGAAACTTCTTCAACGACTCTTGCGATCTTACTTAACCCGGTAACCTTACCATCGGGAATGTAAGCAACATGGGCAACACCATTAAACGGAAGTAGGTGATGTTCGCACATGCTAGTGAATTGGATGTCACGGATGAGTACCATCTCATCGTATTGCTCCGGGAAGGTAACCGACAAATGACGAGCAGGATCCAGGTGTAAACCGGAAAACATTTCAGCGTACATGCTGGCTACTCGACGAGGGGTTTCTTCCAAGCCCGGTCGCTCCGGATCCTCCCCGACGGCTTGGAGGATCGTGCGGACTGCAGACTGAATGGCGAGCAAGTCGACTTCTGGGGATACTTTATCACTTGAATTCACGTGATCTCTCGGAGGTAAGGGGGTGGGGAAATTCGACTCGCTAATTCTAAAATTAAAAATGAAAATCAAGGTAACGCGATTAAAAACTCTTCTTGGTACCGAAAAAAAAGATACTCAATAACGATGAGGGAACGCAACACAATCTCATCCAAGCCGGAGACTGGGGAAGCTTGAAGTATTTGTGCTTGTAATCTCAATTATTCTTCAATCGGTTTTCCAGTCACTCGGAGACTGTGATGAGCAAGATAAACTCGTCCATGGCGGTCGGTCGTTTTAACTTCGATCAAGTGGGAGCCGGGGCCAATTCCGGCGGGAAGAGTTCCCTTCCACAAATGGTATGAATTTTTGGGCTTAGGAAGCTTGGGATCGACATTTTCGTCCCGCTTGGATAATTCAATGAAGTATGGGTCTGGTTCAATTGTCTTGTTCAACTCGATCCATGATTCTTTTCTGTCGATGCGATATTCGACCTTTGATTGTTCCGAACCATTGTAAACATTAACCCAAATGGGTACCTCTTGGGTTTTTCTTGTATAAACAGTTGAGGGCAAGTGGATTCTGAGCTGTTCACTTGCTGGTTTCCCAGCAGCTTTAAAATCCAGTTTGTAACCGTCTTTGTCAAACGACATGATGGAATATCCATTTGGAGCTCCGTCGGCCATGGTCGAGTGTGGAACCTGATTGTCATTTAGAGCGCCCGACCACCAGCTGCCGCTGACGGTGACATTGACGATGTGGTGATGTTTTTTATTCCCATGGAATCCTTCTTCCTTTCCAAGGAAAAGATGCCGGTGGTCGTGGGTGTGGCCAGAGACGGAGACGCAGTAGGGGCGGTCTTTTATTAACTCAAAGAATTCGGCTTTGTCCTTAACCGAGATGATTGGAACGTGCATCATCATGACCAACATCTGGGACTTAGGAATCATCGCAAGGTCTTTTTTTAGAAACTCGAGCTGTTGTTTTCCAAATCTCGGTTCGTAACGATACCGCTGGTTTTTTTCGTTGGGAGCAACCCAGTCAATGTTGTCTAACACAACGAAATGTACCTGCCCGTAATCGAATGAATAATACGAGGGGCCGTAAGTTTCTTCAAACGTCTCGTTGACCTCGGTTCGGCTTTTCGCGTCTAAGTTGATGTCGTGGTTTCCGATGACGTTGTACCAAGGGATGCCGATCATTGCGATGGATTGGTTGAGTGTCTTGAACGTGTTGAGATTGTCGAATGCAATGTCGCCCAAGGTAACACCGAAGGCGCTTTTGTCGCCAATTAACTCTTCCACAATATCGTGGCTGATATAGTCAACCTCTTTGTTGTTTCTAGGTTGTGGATCACCGAAGAGTAGAATCTTAAAATCTTCAGGTTCATTTTTGCGGTACAGGGGGAAATCGATGGATTGCGGCAGAGGCCCCGAGGGCGGAGAGCCTTTGAATCTTAGTTTGGGCGATCCTGAAGGTTTGTGAAGGTAGTAAAATTTTGGAAGTTGATGTTGGTTGACCGGCGTTCGGTAGCCGGTAGGTTTGATCACAAATACGCAGCCGCCGTCATCGATTGGGATTTCGTAACGTCCACCGCGATCCGTTTTTACAATGTCCTTGCCGTTGGAAACCTTGATGCCAACGAAAGCGGAATCTCCAGTGTTATATTTCCCGTCGTTGTTGAGATCGCAAAAGACAACGCCTCTGGCGATCTGCTGATTGGGTGGGGGGGCTGGACCTTTCTCAATTTCCTCCGCAGTTTGGTATGCGAAAGTCGCTGAATCGACGGCAACCAATGACACAAGAATCAAGTGAAAGACGATCACTCGGTTTTTTAACAGGTGCTGATTCATGTTGGTTTGATGGGTAGAGGGGGTGAATACCTTTTTAATGGTACTGGGTTTTGGCGAATTTTTAACCGGTAGCAGGCAATTTGGTGGGGATATTTTAATTTTCCGTGGCATTTGCGGAGGATATTTTTTGGTTGTTCAATTGCTGACTAACCTTGGTTGTTTTATCATGTCGAGCGTTCGTTTATCGTCGAGAAAAAAGAGATGGTTAAGGCCGGAGCAAATTCGACGTGAAACTTATTTGACCAAGCATTTTTAGATTTGAAACGAATCGCCGTGAAACCGCAATTTACTGATGCTGATTTAGAAGCCTATCTCGACGAATCACTGAATTCTGATCGGGCAACTGAAATCGAAGATGCCCTTGCAAATGATAAGGATTTGCTTAATCGTTTAGCCATGATCAATGGGCGTCGCGATGCGGGGATTCATACGCTCGGGGAGATTTGGCGTCGGAATCAAATCGGAGTTCCAACTCCCGAGGTGATGGGTAATTTCATTCTGGGTATTCTGCCGGAGGGTGATTCCCAATACATTCAGTTCCGGATGGACGAACTGAAATGTTGCTTTACTTTGGCGATGTTCAACGATCTTAAGAACCAGCAGAGTGAAAATTCGGAACTGTCGCAGACCCGGCGAGAGCGGATCTACAAAACGAGTGCCGGACTTCTAAAGCGTGGGAATTCTGACGAAGAGTAGATCTTCTATTTTCGATTGCCGCCTTCCGGTCCAATCGTCTTCTCTGACATTGCTTTGGCATCGAGGACCTCACTTCCGGCTGGGGATGAGACAGAGTATTTGAACCCCTTACTCGTACCGGCGGCACCGTAATGCCCTTCCTTACTTAAAGCGATGAAATTGATGTCCAGATTGCCGAGATTTTTCGGATCGATCTCAGCAATTCGGTTAACGGCCATTTCGCAAGCTTGAGTCGGGGTTGCTCCTTGACGCATCATTTCGACAACCAAAAATGATCCGCAATGGCGCATCACATTTTCGCCAAGCCCCGTTGCCCCCGCTGCTCCCACCTTGTTGTCAACATAAAGTCCACTACCGATGATGGGGGAATCTCCAACTCTGCCGGGAATCTTATATCCCCAACCGCTCGTCGAACAACCTCCATATAAATTGCCTTCGGAATCCAATCCGAGCATGGCAATGGTGTCGTGGTGCTCCTCATCAATCTTAGGTTGGCTG
Source organism: Mariniblastus sp. (assembly GCA_011523945.1). Lineage (GTDB taxonomy): Bacteria > Planctomycetota > Planctomycetia > Pirellulales > Pirellulaceae > Mariniblastus. The sequence continues at coordinate 7,949 of WTFU01000087.1, forward strand.
GGCTTCGATTGGTTAAGTTGTTTGCGTTGCCAATTTTCCCAATTTGACTTTTGTTGAGCGGTAAGCAAATTTGTTTCAGGGTGACCGTTTTCAATTGCGAACTGCTTTGCACCCTCACCTACGAGCATAACGTGAGGAGTCGATTCCATGACGAGTCTGGCAACAGAAATAGGATGGAGAATGTCCTGAATGCCGGCAACACTACCTGCGTTGTGATCTGGCCCGGACATAATGCAGGCGTCGAGTTCAACCTGACCATGGGCATTCGGGATTCCGCCGACTCCAACCGATGCGTTTTTGACGTCGTTTTCAGTAACCCAGATTCCTTTTTCGATGGCGTCTAGCATCGAACCCGAGTTAGACGCAATTTTGAGGGCTGCTTCACAGGAAAATCTACCAAACGGCCAAGTCGCGATGAAAAGAGGCTTTTGATTGTTTTCATCATTGACGGGAGGAGCCACTTTTGCGGAATTCGCAGAGCAGGCAATGGCACCCGTCGCAGAGAGGCATGCTGAGTTTTGAATGAATTTTCGGCGACTCATACTCATGCTTATACTCCCCTCACGAACGGAATTAATAAATCTTACGAGATGTCTCCTCAATAACGAGCCTGGGAATTGGGACGCTATTCCCTTACTACATGAGAAGCATTATCAAGATGTCTGATGATAAATTGAGCGAGCCAGTGTTCTAAACAGCCACTGCTCCAATACCGTAAGCGGCTAAAGTTTTTCTCAGTGATGCCAGTTGATCAGCATCTAAGTCGGTCATAGGAAGCCGCAGTTCTCCGGAATCTTTACCCATCTCGGCCATTGCCGCTTTCAGTGGAATTGGATTGGTTGCCAAACCAAGCATGTCACGGCAAAGAGGGAATAGTTTATGGTGAAGACGTTGAGCTTCGTGGGTTTCGCCGTTCATATAGGCTTTAACCAATGCAATCATATCGCCAGGGATCATATTGCCAACTACAGAAACAACCCCTTCGGCTCCGATGGATAGCAGCGGTAAAGTAAGGCTGTCATCGCCACTCAAAACGGTCAGGTCGGTGAGTGCAAGAATTTGAGATGCCTGATCAAGAGACCCCGTCGCTTCTTTCACCATCGTAACATTACCAAACTCTGCGATTCTCGCGATCGTTTCCGGCTCAATGTTTTTTCCAGTGCGGCCGGGAATATTGTAAACGCAAATTGGAATATCAATCGCTTCGGCAATCGCTTTGTAGTGTTGGTACATTCCTTCTTGCGTCGGCTTGTTGTAGTAAGGGGCAACTTGGAGAGTTGCGTCCGCACCTTCCTTTGCCGCCCATTTTGTTAAACTGATTGCTTCGTCGGTACTGTTGGAGCCAGTTCCGGCCATCACTTTAATGCGTCCTGCAGCTATCTGAATTGTCTCGGAAATGACACGTTCATGTTCTGGATGAGAAAGTGTCGGAGACTCACCTGTTGTTCCGCAGGGAACGAGGCAGTTGGTACCCGATTCGATTTGGAATTCTACCTGCTCTTTCAGGCGGTCCATGTCAAGTTTGCCGTCCTTGAAGGGGGTTACAATGGCGACTGCCAATCCGGCAAAATCAGATCCTTTACGCGACATAGTTCTCGACTCCCAATTTCTCTTTTGACTACTTCTGTAACGCGGCGCGAACGCAAATCATAGGGTGTCGTTCCTTAATTTTCCAGCGTCCCGAGGGAAATAATTTTTGGAGCCCAGTGGTTTAACGACTGGCCGTATCGCAAAGTCGCTTCATCTCTCGGACTGCTTGTTCGAATCCGACAAATAGTGCCCGCGAAACGATACTGTGCCCGATGTTTAGTTCTTCCATGCCGGGAATTTGGGCGATGGGGACGACATTCGAATAAGTGAGGCCGTGGCCAGCGTGTACTTGCAGTCCTAAATCTCGCCCCAGTCGGCAACCTTGGGTTAATAATTGAACCTGTGCGGTGCGGTTGGCTCCCGGTGTGGATTCAGCGTAGGTGCCCGTGTGAAGTTCGATTGCGTCGGCGCCAAGCTCACTGGCCAATCGAATTTGATCCTCGGAGGGGTCAATAAAAAGGCTGACGACAATTCCGGCATCATGCAGTTTTTTGATCGCGTCTTCAATTTTGGAGCGGTTTGCAGCCACATCGAGTCCCCCTTCGGTTGTGACTTCCTCCCGTTTCTCCGGCACGAGACAAACCTGATGTGGAGCCAGGCCGCACGAAATGTCCAGCATTTCAGGAACGCAGGCGCACTCCATGTTTAGTCTGACATTGACTGTGTCTCGCAGGACTCGAACATCACGATCTTGAATGTGGCGTCGGTCTTCGCGAAGGTGCACGGTAATTTGGTCAGCGCCTCCCAGTTCGGCCATCGCCGCCGCCCAAACAGGATCGGGTTCAGTAGTTTGTCTCGCTTGGCGGACTGTGGCTACATGGTCAATATTAACACCAAGAGTGGGCATGGGAATTCACAACGGGTTAGGGCTGGTTGGCTAAATAAACTGGACTACGTGACTAGGGGGAAGGATCCATTTAAGTGTTGAATTTAATAATCGAAAAGTCATCGTGCGATGTGGCCACTAATGACGCCCCGGGGGATCAATTGTTTTTCACCGAAGCGCCAAAAGATCGTTCAATGCGGACGCCTTGATTGTCGGCCCGGCACTTGTTTATTAAAAGTGGGGATTCATAATTTATTTTCAACCATCTCATCAGATCATCCGCCTCCCCATCGTTATCCAGAACGGCAAAAATACAAGGACCCCAGGAGCTTTGACCGACCCCCCGGATGCCTCGTTTGCGAATTTTGTTAACAAGCGATTCTGCTTCAGCGCCATAATACGGGCCATTCTGAATTCTCTCAAACATCATCCCGCTTCGGCGTCCGAATTCAAAAATACCATCACCGAATGCATCGAGATCCGTTTTTAATAATCCGGGTAAAACTTGATTTCGCACAATTTGAATCATCTGGTTACGCTCGGTTTGCGTCGTTTGCGGAAGTTTCGCAAAGGCGTCGAGTTCCTGATTTCCGAAGAGGCCCGCTCCATTCCGAGAGATCATGGTCACAATCCGCCAATTCTGCGGAAAATCAACTTGGAAATCTAGCGGCGCCAATAAATCGGTCGTTAGCTTGCCTCGGTCAACCAGAAACCCACCTCTAAAAAAACCGTGTGAACCAATCGCTGAGCGCTTGCCTCTTCCGACAGAAACTGCGATTTCTTCTGGCGGAGGAACCGGTAGTTCGAGGAATGAGTTAACAGCGAAAGCTGCAGCGAGTGCCAGTTGCGTTCCTGAGCCAAAACCTGCGTGACGGTGCGGTGTTTCTTTGATACGGACTGACAGGGGAAGCTCTGTAAGTTGGGTTATAGAAAAGTCGTTTTTCAGTGTGACTTTTAGCGAATCAAACCAAGCCGTGATTGCTCTTTGGCAGGCAGAGCTGTCGCGATGCGGGAGAATTTCGAAGCGGGAGGAGCTAGTGATTTCGATTTTGGTTCGCGGTTCCTCGATCATCAAACCCGCACCGCCGAATCGTCTTTTTACTTTGTTGCCAACAGAGAAAAGCCCAAAATGTAGGCGAGAGGGAGCGGAGACAGTAAGTTGGTCAAGCACTGGCGTTGTTCCCCGGTTGGTGACCGATGTGCACGCTCAATAATTGGAAAGCATTCACTTCTTGTGCCGAACCTGTTTTCGAAACGATAGTTGCCAGTCGCTGAAACTGATCCTGAATTTCTTCACGGGGCAGGAAGTCGAGTCTTGTCGCCAGAATGGCGGCTTCAATCACCGCATGTTTTGCCCGGTTGAATCCCCAGAAATCCCGATTGCGGCCGGTATGCAATGTCTTGCAATTTATACTGGTTCTTGCGTTATTTTCATCGATGTATTCGACTTCGAATTCATACCATCGACAGGTGTTGGCAATCACCTGCCCGGTAACCTTTTTGGCTGGAAAAAAATCAGGTAGTGGTGAAAGTTTTCCGATCGCTGACTGAGCAATCAGCTCAACATCATCGGTGATATGGACAACGCCTGATTGAGTCCGTTTTAAATTGGCGAAAGTCCGGCTGGTGTTAAATGGCCGCAATTCAAAACTTTGCAGGTTGCCATGGACCGGTCGGTCCCATGGGGGAAACGTTGACGGAACCGTCCTCGTTAATTGTCGTTACGATTGATTCGAGAATCATTCCGTATTGCCTCCAAGGTAAGGCTTGTCCGCGACCGCTGTGGAAAGTCGATTTGATCGGATGGTCGTAACGGGTAAGAGTTCCTTAAGTTCATGGGATTCGCAAAGCTTGGCAAATGCTTCAGATGATTCCGAACTTACGAGGCTGGCGAGTTTTAGGAAGTTGTACAGCAGTTGGTAACCGCAGTCCGTTAGGATTGATTCCGGGTGAAATTGGAGTCCCACGACTGGATGGTTTTTGTGTTCGACGGCCATGATGGTACCGTCGTCGGAACGCGCACTTACCCTAAGCTCTTCGGGAAGCCTAGGGATTTGAGCCATGAGCGAGTGGTATCGGCCGGCATGAAACTCTTTCGAGATTCCGAGAAACATTGGACTGCCGACGTGAATTACTCGGCTTTGTCGCCCATGGACAGGTTCATTTGCCATCACGATGTGTCCGCCGAGTGCCTTCACGATCGTTTGGTGGCCCAGGCAAATCCCGAGTATGGGAACGCGTTGATGAAAATGCCTCACAATTTCAAGCGAACATCCCGCTTGATCGGGAGTACATGGACCCGGAGAGAGCACAATCGCATCCGGAGCCATTTGCTCAATCTCCCGAGTCGTAATTTTGTCATTGCGAACAACTTCCGTTTCACATTTTAGTTGATGGAAATGTCTCGCTAAGTTGTGAACGAAACTGTCGTAATTATCGATAACGAGGATCATAGAAAACGAGTCTTGAAGCTGAATTATGAACGAGTTTGCGTCAATCGAAACGAAAGATTTAGGTGGGAGTCTGATCCATTGTAACGGCTCTGAGCATGCCTGCGGCTTTGGTCCACGTTTCTTCGTACTCTTTTTGTGGAATGGAGTGGCTGACGATTCCTCCACCGACGGGGATTTGCCACCACCCTTGTGACGCAGTGATCGTTCGAATCAGAATATTGAGATCGGCACTTCCATCGAACCCTAAATAACCCAATGAGCCGCAGTAGGCTCCCCGCGCCGAAGGTTCCAGTTCGGAGATGATCTCCATGGCGCGGACTTTCGGCGCACCGGTTATGGAACCACCCGGGAAAATCGCAGCGACCAGATCGATCAGGCTCTTTGCTGTTTTTAATTTTCCTTCAACCGATGAGACCAGATGAAGGACGCTTTGATACTCTTCCAGTTCACATAATTGGCCGACCCGGACGGAATCCGGTTCGCAAACGATGGAAAGATCATTCCGCATGAGATCGACGATCATTGTGTTCTCGGCACGGTCTTTTTCCGAGGACAGCAATTCTTCTCGAGCTTGGATGTCTACCATGGGGTGCCCAGTGCGTCGACGAGTACCCTTAATGGGGCGGGTTTCTACCATTCGGTCACGGACAGAGCAAAGACGTTCGGGAGATGCGCTTATTATTTGTGCCGAGCAGTCCGTGATACCGCTGATATCGAAATAGCCGCCGAATGGACTCGGGTTGCAGGCTTTCAGACGTCTGTACAGTTCAAGTGATTCGCAATTAGCCGGATGCAGCAGTCGCTGCGATAGATTAATTTGAAATACGTCCCCCGCGTAGATGTAGTCAATGCACCTTTGCACGGTTTCAATGTATTTCTGTTTGGAAAAATTGCTTTTCAGCGCGCTAGGGCCATCAACATTGAGTGCGTGCGAAATTTCTAATGCAAATTCCTGAGAAAGCTTGGAAGAAACATCGTCGGTATTGCTTTGCTCTTTGTTGATGAGAAGGTTACTGAAAAACTCAATTCGTGTTTGAGCCCGTTGTTTTTGATCCGCCGGACTGTTCTCAGGAAAGCCATGGGAAATTATCCAGGTTCGGTTGAGTTGATGATCCCAGGCGATAACGACGTCGTAGGCAGCTAAAACGAGGGCCGGAAGTTGGAACTCATCGTGCACGACGGTCTCAATTCTCTCAATAGATTGGTTCAGATCGTAACTGAAGAATCCTGCAAGGCCTCCTTGCATTGGCGGCAGGTCGGGTAGTGTCGGAGAAGAAAATTGGTTGAGTAGTTGTCTTATTTCCGCAAAGGGTTGTTCATTGCCTAGAGGGATTTCAATGGTTTGAAAAGGGTCGGCCATTAAAAAAGAATAACGCCCCAGCGGTTGTTCGCCGTCGTTAAGAATTTTCATCGAACTATCGAGCAGGAGGCAACCTGGCAGCGATGAGAGATTCGACGTACATGTGTCAACCGAGGGCGCGGGTACGAGTTCTTTTACGAGGGGCTCAAAAATCAATTTAATCGTTCCGGAATGGTGGTAGCGTCGCTTGGCTCTTATTAGCGTTAAGTCACTCTTAAAAGGCAAGAGGGTGATTTACGCTTCGTGGGCAATTGATTCGTCTAAGACCTGCCGAACGCGTCGGCCACTGATAGACTCATTTTCAACCAATTTCTCCGCAATTTTTCGAATCGCATTTAAATGCGCTGGGTCGTCGAGAATGTGTTCCGTCTTTTCAAGAATTCTTTTTTCCAACTTATGTAGGCTGCGTTCGCTACCTCCGCGGTTCAAAAGCAGCCGGCGAATCATTTTGAGATCCTGCCCTGCCCCTTGGCGGCAATATTCACCGGTCAGTTGCGACTCTGCGACCATGCCGGCAAATAAAATCATGACTTCATCTTCGAGGGCGTCTTTGGATGATTTTTTTCTTCCGTTTTGTAATTTGCAGACCCCCAGTCGCATCCCTCCAGCTTGCAGATGAGCGGGTGAAATTGATACTTTTTCAATTGGACGACCAACGATTTGAGCCATCACCGCATGTCCGGCTTCGTGAAATGCAGTCTTCAGACGAAGGCGGTTGATTTCTTGGGGATGGTCGGAAGAGATGGAATCTCTCTCGGCGTTACTCATTTAAAGGCTCGACTGAAACAGGTGAACGAATTGCCTATCGTTGTTCGTTTGTATTTGTTGGTCCGGGATTTCTAAGATTCGGAATTCGGAGGAGGCGGTTGCATACGATCCGTTCGCCTCTTTTTTAGTCGGTGGCGATCAGCTTCCGGCTGGGTGAGGAACCCCCAGTCAAGCGCTTCGTCTTGCGTATACTGTTTGCCCAGTTGCATGGCAGTCATTGCTTTGCACATTTCATAGCCCAGATAAAATGCGTGCGATGCGTCGACATTGGTCGGAGCGGAAGCCATGAGTTGGTCGAAAACTAAAAACGGATCAGCGTCATGGAAATGCTTTCGGCTGCCAAGTAAATGAATCTCATCCGATTCGGAAATGATTCGGTAATTATTATCTTTAATTTGCGATGCTAATGCTTTGATTTGTTCAGAGCCGAATTCAAATAATTTTTCATCTCGCAGAAGAACCAGCTGACTGGTTAGATGTTTGGGTGGAATCGACTGCTTCACGGCATAATGGACGAGGCGGCGGGCAAGGTCGCATTCTCTGACGCTGCTTCGTGCCCAATTAATGACCTGTGTTGTGAGGATGCTGCGAATCTTTAACTCTTGGCAAATTGCTAACAAGAGAACGTTGATCCCAGCAGAGTCGACATCAGTCAACTCAGTGATGTTGCCAATTCCCATCATCATCTCGACATGGGGCCAGCGGCGCCGGGCTTGCATGTATCGTGCGAGGCTATCGGTAAATCCCAGGCCAATCGGTTCAAGAATCGGGTCGATTCGAAAGGGAACTTTTTGCTGCTCCAGAAATTCCATGGTGTCCTCCATCGAATGGATGTCTCGAATGTTATCCGGGATAACGACGACTTCGCAATTCCAATGGGGGGCATGCTGACGATTGGAAGAATTGACCGACAGCACTAATTCAGCACCGGCCTCAACTGCCGGTGCGATTTCCTTGGGATTCAAACTGTCGATTGAACAGCGGTGTCCTTCTGACTGCAAGGCGGTGACGCACTGGGCAACTGAATTCCAAGTGGAATTGGGCTCGCAGCCGACATCGATCAGGGTAGCTCCATCCTTTTTCAAATCATTGGCTGTCCGAACAATTTGTTCGATGGTTAGCCGCGGGGCGTGATTGATCTCAGCAATGATCTCTATGTCCCAATCGCCGTAATCAGAGCGATCGGCGGTTTGTCCAAAATGTTCGGCAAGGCGACGGAGGTCTTTTGGGCCTTGCTCAATGGGTAATTCTGTCTTTTCATGAAGGGGTGAAAGGTCTCCATGGCAATGACCAGGGACGATGATCTTGGTAGCTTCAGCAGGGATTTCGAGCCTCGCTGCGATCCAAGAAGGCGTCATCAGAGCCGCAACGGTTATTGGCATCACCTGAATCGAATAGTCAAAGCCAACTTTTTTGGAGAGTTCCGGAAGTAAGTGACGCAACGCTGGTTCGGCAAGTCGGCCTGTTACAAAATGAATGTTATCGAAGGCCATGGTGTCGACGTGATTGCGTGGAATGAATAAATCAGTTTGGGCGTAAGGTAGTAGGGCGAGCTGTTGGAGCGGAATCGAATGGTGTGGTTCGGAATCTCTTGTCTAACCTGAATTGTTTCAAGAGGAATGAATACGAAAGCCCGTTTGCTTGAATTTTAAGATTCCCTTGCCTAATCATAGAGGATTTTGCCGCGAACGGCAGGCGTTTTGTATATAATTGCGTAGCTGAGATTGAACGGGAAATGTATTCGGTCATAGCGAACAGCCCACCTGCCTCCCTCATTTACCAATACGAGTCTAACGTGAAAGCACTTCGATACGCCAAGCGATTAGTAAGTTTCGATTCGACGAGTCATTTGTCGAATGCTTTGGTCAGTAAATATCTTGAAATGAAGCTTACCAAGCACGGGTTTGTTGTCGAAAAGACTGAGTATCGAGACAAAAACAAGGCTCTTAAAGTCAACCTGGTAGCCAAAAAAGGAGCAGGAGTTGGGGGGTTGGCCTACTTCAGCCATTCCGATGTTGTCCCCGCGGAGAAGTGGTTCAGTCCAAAGTTCGGGCCATTTGAACCCGCGGTTGCCCGCGAGCGTCTTTATGGTCGGGGAAGCTGCGATATGAAAGGGTCAATTGCTTGCATGTTAACAGCGGCTCAAACGGTTGCGTGGGATGACTTAAATGCTCCGCTCTATTTTGTTGTTACTGCAGATGAGGAGGTCGGTTTCCATGGAGCTAGGTGCGTCGTTGAAGAGAGCCAGCTCTATCGGGAAATCGTCGAAAACGGGACGAAGGGAATTATTGGGGAGCCAACCAATCTCGAAGTAGTCCATGCTCACAAAGGGTCGGTGGAAATTAAAGCGACCGCAAAGGGCGTCGCAGGCCATTCGAGTAGCCGAAAAAATGTGAGCGCGAATTTGTGCATGATCCCATTTCTCCAAGAGATAAAAGCAATCCATGACGAGGTGGAAACTGAATTAAAGTGGCAGAATGATATGTTCGATCCACCGACCCTTAGTTGGAATATTATCATTAAAGATGATTCCCCGGCTTTAAATGTTACTGCCGGCAAGACGATTTGCCGGATGTATCTTCGTCCCATGCCCGGAATTGATGTCGAGCCGCTGTTGACGAGAGTGCGTCAGGCGGGTGAAAGGCACGACGTCAAAGTCCGGATCAACCACTGGGGGAATACTTTTTTTGCGAGTCCGGGATCGGATTTTGTACAAGATTCATTGAAACTGGCTCATCGTCCCAAATCAAAAACTGTTTCCTATGGAACCGATGGCGGAGTGTTTTCCGAGATAGAGGATAAGATTGTTTTCGGTCCCGGAAGTATTGAGCAGGCTCATACGATAAATGAATGGATTTCATTGGAGCAGCTTTCTCTTGGCACCGATATGTATGCCAAGATGATTCGCCATTGGTGTTGCGGCAAATAGATCGGAAAAGAGCGTGGACTATGGAGAAGAGCGAAGTTGAGGTCGTGGCCGTTTGTTCGGATGAATTGCGTGAAGTGCAGTCTTTTCTCGAGCCCTATTTGGACGACCGTCAATTGTTGAGGCGAACGTCTCTTGAGTTGGAGCTCTTGTTGAAACATGCTTTTAAGGCGGTCGCCAACGGACAGATTGTGGCATTCTGTGCGCTTGAGATTTACTCCAAAAAGCTGGCCGAAATTCAGTGTCTCGCTGTCGATGTGGATTATCGACGCCAAGGTTTGGGGGGGATTTTAGTTCAACGCTGCGTCGAGCGGGCTCGCGAAGAAAAAGTTAAAGAACTGATGGCAATCTCGGCGTCTGACGAGATGTTTTTAACTTGCGGTTTTGATTACTCGCTTCCCAATCAAAAGCGGGCACTCTTCATTCAGCCGTAAATAGAAATTTGTTTTGCCAGATTCTCCGGGAGCGATGGTAGATAAGCGGCCGACAGTTTCAAGTAATGCTTAGGTCAGGTCAGGATCGATTGGACGATTAGATAGCCGAGAGAAAAGATTCCGGCATCCACGATCATGTGGCTAAGCCACGGGGCCATGAGACGATCTGTTTTTTCGTATTGCCAAGCCCAGAATACACCGCCAATTGCAATGCATATTGAAAGTAAATACGTGGCGCTCGACCAAGCGAAAAATGCGCCAAGTAACACAACATGATGAGCCATGAATCCAAGGCCTGAAATGACCATTGCAAACTCTGGACGCACGAATTTTTTCAACAGGTCGAATACAAACCAACGCCAGTAGTATTCTTCAAGAAACGAATGGCAAAGGGCATAGAAAATTCCAAGTGCCAGATATTGCCAGTAGTTTTTTATTCCCAGGTCGATAACTTTTTCTTGGACAAGGATAGAAAGCTGGTCTCCCAGCGCTGTCCCTTTAATCAAAAATAGATAAAGACCGAACATGGCAACGACAACTAAAAGCCCGAATCCGACGCCAATTCCGTTGGCGTGCTTGGAGGCCCAGTGATGCTCGGCAGGCTCGCGAAATTTCTCGGGTGTGTCTTTCGCAAATGGCGAAAAAGTGCGAAGTCGCTTGCGATACCACAGCCAAACCCAGGCGACGGGGAATCCAAATTGAATTATTTTTCCGATCGCAAAGGCGATTTGTTGGAATTGAGCGTTGGCTTCCTCGAGCCACTCGAAATAAACCAGAGTAACCAGAGTCGGAAAGGTGATGGCGAAGACAAGCGCAAGGGCGTCGCGAGTACGGCCAGATACAGCGGCAGTTGGGGAATCGGTCATATGCTCAATATTATCGTGAATTGGTAACGACCTTGTGAATGGCGTCAGCGACGAGCTTCAGGGTTTCTTTGGGCTCAAGAAGTACTGGATGGTGAAGAACAATTGTTTGCTGACTGGCAATTTGGCAATTTACCAATGTGCCTGTTTTCCGGCAGCGGCGTGGGGAACGTCTTAGGAATCCCCGAAAGCCTTCACCGATGGGAAGTCCTTCAGCTTTGAGAGCGTTGACTAATTCGGATCTTGACCAACCCGGTGTTCTGTCTTTTAAAAGCCAGGGAACTTTGTAGTAAGCAGGTGTGGTTCCGTCGACGATTTGCTGCAGTCCGACTAGTTCGTCCAGTGACGAAATGGAATCGATTAATTGTGTAGCATTTTGATGACGTACTTCAGTCATATCAGGCAGGGTGTCAAATTGGGGGCTCAGCGTCGCAGCTTGTAGTTGGCACATTGGGAATGCATCGTTGCCACGTTGAGCAAAGATCTTTGCTCTCTGAAGAATGTCAGAGTGGTCGGTTAGAATTGCTCCGCCTCGTCCCGCAGAAAGGAGTTTACTCCCCCCAAAGCTAAGTGCAGAAACATCCCCCCAGCTTCCCAGCGGTTTTCCGTGAAGCGATCCGCCGGGGACTTGGCACGCATCTTCAACAAGAATGACTTGTCGCTCAACGCTGAGATTATGATCGCGAATGACCGTCTGGATTTGTTCAAGGTCTGCGACCTGCCCGTGGAGATGCGAGACAATCACAGCGGATGTCTGCGGAGTTAATGCGTCTGACAATTGCTCAGCACTCAACACCCATCCGTTGGGAACCACGTCTACGAGCACCGGTCGGGCACCGATTGCTTCGATCGCACGAAAGTTTCCAGGGAAATCATAGCCTGCCAGAACGACTTCCGAGTCGGCTTGAACGCCAGCACCACGAAGCGCTAATTCCACAGCGATAGTCCCGCTGGAGCAAAGCATAGCTTCCTTTGATTGGAAGTTCTTTTTCAATAGCTCGATAAGGTTTTGCGTCCAACGTCCATCGTATTGGCCCCACGAGCCATCGCTCATCGCTTCAGATACAGCATTGCGAATCGCTTCATTAGCGAAAGGCCATTGAAATGGCGCGGAATCCACCGAAGGAGGGCCGCCATCGATCGCAAGCATTACTTTGGTCAACTTGTCACCACAAAGGAATTAGATTGTTGAGTTGTACACAATTGAACGGTTTGAGACATCTTGATGAAGTTCGCTCATCGAGTACTGTCATTTTTCTATTATAAAGTATAATCGCCTTTTTAACCGGCAGCACATCGGAAATTAAAATGAAACCTATTCGTTTTATCATGATCGGCGGATTTCTCGGGGCCGGCAAGACGACCACGATTGGTCGTTTGGCCGCTCATTACGTCCAACAGGGACTTAATGTTGCCCTCGTTACCAATGATCAGGCGTACGATTTGGTAGATACGCAAACCCTGAGAGCTAAGGGGTTTCAGGTAGGTGAGGTGCCTGGTGCGTGTTTTTGCTGCAAATTTGATGATTTAATTTCTACGGTAGGGACACTTTCCGAAGAAAAAACACCGGATATCGTAATTGCTGAACCGGTGGGAAGTTGTACTGACCTCGTTGCGACTGTCATTCAACCGATGCGTGAGTTGTTTGGAGATCGTTTCGAGATGGGGCCGTTGGTGGTGCTGCTAAAGCCAAGTCATGGACGAAAAATACTTTCGGCCAGTCAAGGGAAAGGGTTTTCCCCCAAAGCCGAGTACATTTTTCTTAAGCAACTCGAAGAAGCAGATTCAATTGCGATCAACAAGATCGACAGTCTAACAGTGGAAGTCCAAGAGGAGTTGCTTGGTCTTGCGCGGCGTCGATTTGAACACGCCAAAGCGTTCGGTTTTAGCGCTCGCGAAGGCCTAGGGATGGATTGCCTGATAGAAGCCGTGGAAGCCGACCCTGTTAAGCGTGATCGAATGATGGACATGGATTATGTCACTTACGCGGAAGGCGAGGCGGAATTGGGATGGTTAAATTGTCAAATTCAAGCATCTGCCGCGTCGAGATTTGATCTGGATCAGTTAGTCCTTCGAATCGTTGATGATGTTAGTAAGGGGCTTGAGGGGTCGGGGAGTGAGATTGCTCATTTGAAAGTCTTGGGGCAAACGTTGAATGATTCTGCAGTAGCTAACCGAGTGGGGTCTGCTTCCGAGACGGAACTCAGTTTAGCAAGTGAGATAAAAACCCTTTCCGCGGATTTGTTAGTCAACGCGAGAGTGGCGTCGAGCCCGGAACTGTTGGAGTCAATCGTTAGCCAAGTTGCCTCCGCGTTGGCGAGCGAATTAAATATTGTCCTCGCCGTAGGGCAAATGCAGAGTTTCCGCCCCGGAAAACCGGAGCCAACTCATCGAGCCAGCTGATTGGGATAATGGACGATCGTGAATTCGATTGCTTCGTAATCGTTGCCACATTGGTCACTTAAATCAGTGATTTGAGCGTTTCTAAATCCGTTTTTATGGCCTGCCAATGCTGTTCAACCAATTCCGGGTTTTTGTGGTCGAGATATTCTTCGTGAAGTGATACGGGGCCGGTGAACTTTTTGGTTTTAAGCTTTTTAAAGAATTCTTTTGGCACTAATCCGGTACCCAGTGGCACGTTTCTAAGTTTCTTACCTTCCCAAACAAAGTCTTTCACATAGACAGAATCGACGTGAGGCCAAATCAAATCAAAAGTGATTGGCCAACTCAGGCCCCCTTCCACGGCGGCGTGTCGGATATCATAGGCGACGCCAATATCATTTGGAGAAATACCCTTAAGGGCGACGCTCAAGTCCCAAAGCGGTGCTCCAAACGTATTTTTGCCCGCGTGGTTCTGGTACACGGCAGTGATGCCGAGGTCACGGTTGAGTTCGGCTAATTCGTTTAATTGCGGACGCCAACTTTCGATTTGCTCCATGATCGGCTGATTGAGATCGTATTTAAGATATTTCATGCGATATCTCTCGATTCCCAACGAGGCTGCGACCTTGAGAACGTTGCAGGATATCGGATCGGAGGCATCGTTTATGTCACTCGTAAGAATGGTGATCTTCAAATTTCGCTTCGCCAACGCTTCGACAAGCTGCGGAAGTTTTTCTGGTACTTCGGTCGGTGCGATATGTCCGCCTTTGCGAATGGGCGCCTCGATTCCATCAAACCCAAGTGCAGCAATCTGATCAGCAAGGGCATCGAAACTAATCGAATTAAACGGCTTGGTGAAAACGCAAAGTGGCGAACGAGCTACCGCCGGATTGGGAGCGAAGGGGAGAATTTTTTCTCGTGAAACCAGGAGGGATTCGGGTAGGCCAGCGGTTGCTAGGGTGCCTAGGTAACTTGCCAGTGCAGTTCGGCGTGTGATCTTGTTCGGCATGGAGCTGGTCACCATTTATCGGAGAATTTTGAATCAGAGACGGGAAGAACCGCAGTGCTAGCGTAAACGCAGTTGACGGAACATAGGCGGTTCAAGTAGTTCTATATTCTGCCCTTCAATCGCATGCTTTGTAAAGCTGATTGGGCGCTGCAATTTCTTAAGATTTATTGAACTGAAAATTAATTGCCCGGAATTCAAACGTGAAATCGAAACGCAGCGTTCAGCTTGATATTTTCGAGATTTCAGGGGCTTCAGACGCTTTCAAAAGAACAATGTATCTTTTTCTTGTCGATAAAAAATGCGCATTGTTATTCCGCCCTTGCTTGATGTTGATTGGATTACTCTGTCTGGTTGGCATGAATTCTGGATGTGCCGCAACTCAAATGCAGTTGGTGCGTCTGAGTGGAGTCGGATACGAAGGGTTAGTTGAGATTGAACCAGTTGAATCGAAATCGAGAAAGCGGATCCGAAGAAGATGGCGTTATCAGATCCCTGCTCCGTCAGACGAAGTAATGTCCATCATCTGTCAGTATGGACTTTCGAGTTCTTATCTTGCAGATCCACTTCAAGTTACGCGCGAGTTAAAAGTTCTGGCTGAGAATCCCTCAACTTCCGAAGGGCTTTATGCGACCTCGCAACTAGCAAGACTCCATGCTCAATGGGCTGAGTATTCAGGTGAATCGGAAATTGCTTTCGAGATGAACATGATCGCGCTTGAGTCATCTAGCTTGTATCTCTTTGGCCTATCCGGAGGAAAGCATCCAAAAGTGACTGGGCGAGATAGAGATTTACGCAACACTTACAACGAAGCACTCGAGAGGGTTCTCGCAGGGGTGGTTGCGCGAGGGGAATTGCCAAGGGGTAACTCAGGGAAGATTCAAAATTTGCCAGCTGGTTATGAAATTGAGTTAGAAATCAACGGACGTTGGCGAGATGTTAAATTTTCTGAGGTGGTCTTAACGCGTGATTTTGAAGTGGGGCGATTTGAAAATCAATTTCGAACCGATGGTCGTGGCTGGGGTGTTCCTTTGATTGCGGTCAGGGATCGACAATTGAATGCAGATTCAAACGAACGGTACTATCCGGAAAAACTTCCGGTTCCAATGACAGCAGTCTTTCAACTAACGTCGCCCGCTGGCCAGGTTGACGAGCCATTGAACCAACTGAATCGCAACGCAGAATCTAGTCTCATGCGAGGAAAGCTCATTTTGTTTGATCCTCTGGAGGAAACGACCGTCGCTGTTGGGCAGCGTCGCTTGGAACTTGAGAGCGACATTACCACGCCTCTTGCTTACGGTTTATTAGATCCGTTTCTAAATAAAGAACTGAACGCAACCGTGTCGCTCTTCAACCCTGATTTTGCTCCCGAAAGCTACGGGCTTTTTATGCTGGAACCATTTGATCCTGATAAAATACCCGTCATCTTTGTTCACGGGTTCTGGTCCAGTGCAACAACGTGGATTCACATGCTCAATGAACTACGAGGCGATGCGGAGATTCAAGAGAAGTTCCAATTCTGGTTTTATTCGTATCCAACAGGAAAGCCGTTCTGGGAATCCGCCCGGGAACTACGAAGCGATCTAGCGCAGATGGTCGAATCTCTGGATCCCAATCATGAGTCGATTTGTCGAGATGAAGCGGTGATGGTGGGGCATAGCATGGGCGGCTTGCTTTCTTTGATGCAGACATTCGATAGTGGCGATGAATTCTGGAAACTAAACAGTGATTATCCGCTGAGTGCTTTCCAAGGCGATCCCGAGACTCTTGCTTCACTCAAAGATGCGTTTTATTTTCGAAAGAATCCATCGATTGATCGGGTGATCACCATTGCGACTCCTTTTGGCGGAAGTCGATATTCAAATCAAGCGACCCAGTGGTTTGGGAAAAAAGTCATATCGGGGACTCAGGAAAAAGCAGGCGATCTTGAACAGTTAATTAACTCTAATCAAGGGAAATGGAAGCAGGATTCATTGGTTGGGTTTACGACGAGTATTGAGTCCTTACATCCCCAAAATCCTGCCATCCAGGTCTTCAACGAGCGTTTGGATACAAGTGGCGTCAAAATGCACAACATCGCGGGACAGGTGGAGAAAAAAACAATCTTTCCGAAGCCAAATCCTAAGTTTGCCGATGACGACGGGGTCGTCGATATCAAAGATGCATTTAGTAAGGTCGCGATTTCTAAGAAATTAGTCCCTTGTGAGCATAATCACGTTCACCAACATCCCGACACCATTTATGAAGTGCGCCGTCTGTTAAGAGTCCATTGGGAGCAACGGCAGCAGTCGAGTGGGAGACCTCCTGTAATTTCTGTTTCCACAGAGAACGCTGGCGATGGAACCGGAGTGCAGTTCCAGTTTCGAGATTAAGTCCATTCTCTCCAGCGAAAATGGCTCAGCAATTGGTGAGATGCAGGCGCCCGCGTTTTAGGAGAGTGAGGAGGCTGGAGACAGAGAGAGCCTTGATAGGCAGTGGAGTGATCTAAAAAACTAATTGCAGCGTCCGTGCTGCATGATTAGCTCAGTTTTCCGGGTTAAGCCACAACGGCGTAGGGCTCAAGCAACGTCATTGTTGCGGGATTCATTTTGTCGATTTCGCAGTAAGTTGATCGACAATTGCTTTGAGCCGATTGTGCTGAAGTTGTGTCGGAAGCGTACCGCGGAATCTCAAAGACTGCGTTTCGTGGTGCGGTGGTGGTTGAGGTGTCTGCCGATTCGAGTTGGTAAGTCTAGCTTTAGTTTGAAAAGACTGAAAAGCCTCTCGGTTTGTAGCGGCTGTTTTATCACCTTCGTGGTTGCTGAAAACGACCGTCATCTCAGCCTGAGATTCTTCCGAGTTTGCAAATTCCCTCTTGGATGATTCGTGGCGAGGCAATTCGCCACGCAACACGTTGACCTCTCTCGGCGCTTCGATCCCCAGCCGAACTGTGTTTCCCTTCATTTTGACAACAGTAATTTTTATATTGTCACCAATGATAATTTCCTGGTTTTGCTTCCGTGATAATACAAGCATTCTTTCATTCCTTTGCGAGCAGTAATAGTTGTCATATGACAAACGTCTTGTCATGAACTATACAACTGCAGGACTCATGCCAAAGCGAAAAATTTAAGGGAAGCGATTTTGTGACAGTGAGGAATTCGCGTAAAAATACAGCTGATGAAACGGTGCTAGCATTCTTGCAGGAGCGAGTTAATTTTAAAATCAGTCTCAAAATGTGAAATAAATTCACACTTTGTAACAATTTCCTTAAAGTCAGTTCGTGAAAGCGGACTCATTGGCAACTTGAGGTTTGCCGTTTTGTCAGGCTCTATAGTTTTCGCCAGTCCGTCTGGACAATTGGTCTCTCAGTCTTGCAGCGGCTTCGTAGTCTTCGTTCCTTATGGCTGTTTCCAGTTGCTCCTTTGCGGTCGCGCCAACTTCGTATTTTTCACGCAGGCCCTCGCGGAATTCTGTCAGCCGTTGAACGAGCTCGTCTTCGTCGAATTGTTCTTCTGCATCGTATTCAGTGAATAATTTGCGTAGCCGAATGAGACCGTCGTTAACTTCATCGATTGCGTATTCGGCTGTGTCGACAGGGGTGGATCCGTCTTCGTTGTCGTCCGGGTCTTCTGCTTGATTGATGTATGCGAGCGCCGCGGCTTGAGTACGGTGGTACAGCACGAACGGACGGTATTGCTCGTGAGAAATCGTCCATTGTTCGTCACTGGAATGCCGTTTGCAAAAATCCATCAACGCGAGTGTGTGATCGGCGTCTCGAACGGCGAGGGCAAATTCTTTAAGTTGCAACCAGCAAACGCGACGGTGATAAAATTGGACGAATTCTCGATCGACTTCAAGGCAACTGTCTTCATCTAACTCGAATTTATCTTCCGATTGGTTCGACTGCACACGTAGGAATTCGTAGTAAGTCGTTGCGCCGTGAAATCGATTGCCATCTGGTCTTCCGTCGGTCTCGAGCTGGAGGATTCCCATATCGACACGCATCTGGAGAACTCGTCGCTGTGCAGATTCCAGTAAACGCACATTGACGCTTTGTGGATCAAAGGGCCACTGTTTTAAAATTTCATCGATGTCTTGATCGCGTTCCATATTCTCTTCTCGAATAATCTGACAGCCTAAAACACTATAGCATTATTGATTCCGGGTAGGCAAAGTGAAACCTTGTCCCGCAATTCCTTTGGTCTAGCTCTAACCAAAATCGCGAGAACCGATTTAACCGGAAAGGTTGAGCCTAAAAGAATTGTTCGATAACATCTATCCCGAGCAAAATAAAATTTCGCTGCCGCTGTGGGGAAGTCTAGGGATTGACGGCGATGACTCAAGGTTTCTCCGGAGTTAAAGAGTTAAGGAATTTTTCTTAAATTTAGCTGGGCCGCAAGACGCTTAGGGGCGGCATCAGGAAGGGTGTGCAAGACAGCGAATTAGTCATCGTTCGGCAATGAGCGGCGCGACTTTTTAATTTCTGACTGCCGCTTCTTTTCAGTGAGACGTCGGCGAACCGATCCAGCCGTAGGGCGAGTTTTTTTTCGCTGTTTTGGAGGTTCGGCAACCTCGATGATTAGGTCGCGAAGTTTATTCAAACAGTCCGCAACGTTCCGACCCTGGTCACGGAATCGGTGGCTAGAAATTACAAATTCATTTTCTTGGTTGATTCGATTTGCAAATTTTTTAATAAAACGATGACGTACTGCTTCGGGTAGCGACTTGCATTTTGCGGGAGACCACTTGAGGATTGCCTTGGAATTGACTTTGTTGACGTTTTGTCCGCCAGGACCGGGAGACCTTGCGAAACTGAATTTAAATTCCGTGAGACGAATCGAGATTTTTCGGTTAACCTTAAACATCGCGTCTCGTAGAACATTAAAGTTTTAGCGTTAGAAAGTCCGGCTTTGTTGGTAGGGCGTCAACCGCGTGAATAAGTAAAAAACATAGTCCCGATTTCGTTTGCTTGCCGACGGGAATAATCATAGGAAGATTTGAGATGAAATTGAATGATACCGGTTCAATTATCTTATTAATTTTTGTTGCCAGTTTTTGTTGTCCGTTATTGGCTTGCGGCAGTGATGGTCCGCAACAGGGGGCAGAAAAGCAAACCGCGGATAAGAACGATTGGCCAAAATTTTTGGGGCCGAACGGGGATGGGAAGTCGCCCGAGAAAAATATTTTGACGGACTGGAGCGATGGCAAGCTCAAACTCCTGTGGAAAATGGAAACGGGAGAAGGCTATGCTATGGGCAGTGTGGCGAAAGGGAAGTTCTACCATTTTGGCAGAGTAGAGAATCGGGCCAATCTCCGGTGCGTGGATGCAGCAACCGGTCAGAAACAATGGGAGTTCACTTACGACTCTGAATATCAAGATCTTTACGGTTA
>WTFU01000032.1 GCA_011523945.1 Mariniblastus sp.
AGCGTATCCCTAAATCGGGGACTCTCAGGTGCTCTTGCGACGGCAGTTTTGGCCAATTCGAGGGCTCGCTCTAGGTCGGGATTTTCTTCTTGGGCTAAAATCCATGCCAAATTGTTGATAATAATCACAAACTCATTGTTGAGCAGGTAAGCTTGCTCTAAGTGAAATTTTGCCTTTTCACGTTCGCCTACTATCCAAACGATATTGGACAGCGCGAAATGAGCTAATGCGGTTGGCTGGTCTCCGGTGACAATTTCTTCAAAAAGAGCCCGTATTTTTTTAGCTTGTTCCGCCGAATCACGAACCTCTGTAAAAAGTTGGATCATCCGCGAATAAACAATGCTGTAATTAGGATCGATTTCAATCGCCTGAGTTAGGAAGTCCATTTGCGTTTGCGCGTTTTCCTGTTTCTTCCGCGCTATGTCGTATCGCATCGCATAAAAATCAGAGAGCGAACGTTTGATTAAATCGTCTGGTTTTACTCGCACTCCCTGCAGTAATAGTTCTTCTGCTTCATCATACTTTTCAAGAAGTGCGAGTACGTTTGCAAAAGCAATTCGGTTTTGGTGTTCTAGTGTGTTTCTTCTAAAAGTGTTTCGAAATGCGATCTCCGCTTTTTTTAGAGCATTAATTGCTTCGGCATTTTGACCAGCCTGTTTGTACAGATTGGAAATGGCAATGTAAAAAGAAGGGCGACTTTCTGCAGCCCGTTCAAGCGAGCCAATCGCTTTATCTCTCTGTTCTGTTGCAATGTAATAAGCTGCCCAAACTTGTTCAATTTCCGGACTTAGGTCTCGAGATGCGACCAAATGGTGTCGGAGTTTGGAAAGTAAAGCTTTATCTTTTGCCTGTTCAATTTGCTGGGCAATTGATATAGCGACCAATTTGTGCGCCGGCCCGAATCCCATTGCATCATCTGGAGCAATCTTTTCGATCAACGAGTATGCCTGTTCGTCTTCCCCCGTTTGAGCGAGAATCATTGCCCAGTCGTATTGTTGCCGAGGCGTAATATTGTTGTCGCCAAGAATTCGTTGATAGTAAGTTTTGGCGAGTTCAAAATCCTTTTGTTCGCTCGCAATTTGGGCGCCGCGCGCATAGCGGTTATCAATCGCCTCTCCGTAAGCAAAGATCTGGACAAAGACAAATCCAAAGAATCCAAGGATCGTGATCGCAGGTAATGCGAACAATAAATCCCTTGGCTTTGCTCGCCTCAGAGATTTAAAGATTCTGATTGGCTCTCGAAGCAATAAGAATGGCAGTATTAATATTTGTTTCAAGACAAAAAGAAGTCTCGCAGAAAAACCAAGCCCTTCTGTCTCGTTTTCTGTCTTAGCGTCTTGGGTTTGGATAAGTCCGACAAGTCTTAATGGATAGAAAACAAGTTTTATTGGAAATTCAACTATCCCAAGCAATGATTTCCAGGGCGAACGGTAGCCGATTGGTCGATCTATATAATCGTCATCGAGCAAGCCGCGACGCTTCTTTCTCCAGGATCGATATTTGGATTGGATGGATTTAATAAAACTCATGTCAGATTGTTTTCGAATCGAGTTTGAGTAGCAGAGCTTTTACTATTCGAATAAAGGAGAAAAAGGTGTGCTGGAATTATCACTTCGAAAAACGAGGGCTGGATAGAATTTGTTTTCGAACCATGTTAAACAGCGATCCAATTTCTGCGGTTTCTTCTTCGGTGATCGGCGAAGCACTTTGAACCAGGATCTGAATCTGAGAAATCGGAAGTGCTTCGCCATTCCGGTTGACATCTCCGTTGGGAATGGCGAGTTGGCCGGTTGCCAACTCGATGTTTCTGTAAAAACGAGTTGCGGGCGAAAATTCATTGGCGGGCCTCGCCAATTTGCCGTCGTTGGTATATCCCGCAAAATAGACGACACCGTATTGGTCAGGTTTTTGCATTTCCAGCCAACTCATTCCATCTTCGGATCCATCTGTGTATGAGTGATTTAGATCTGCATCCCATCCGATTCCTCGGTAACAAAATGCAAGATCATGAAATTCGGGATAGGGTGCATCGAAAGAAACGGTTGCCGCTAAGTTGCCCCGTTCGTAATACCAGATGTAAGACTCAGGTGCGAACAGGCTTTCATCCCCGCGTTCCTGTGTCTCGAATTTTGAAAGTTTCCATTGACCAATGGCACTAGGGAGTTGTGATTCAGAGATCGGTTCAAGTTCAGAAATATCGAGACGTACGCGGTCAAAGTTGTTCCACTTCGCATAAGTTAGTCGGGTAGAAAACAGGATCAAAACAACATAAAGTCCGATGAGCGCGACATTGAGAAATTTTGGTTTAGGGTTCTCAGCTGGAATTTCGGTCGACTCTACTTCAGGATCTGATTTTTTGCTTTGGACAATATCACTGTAGGCAACATCACCGTAGGCTGATTCACTGTACGACTCTCCGTAAGCTGACCGTTTGGATCCTCGAGAGAAGATATCAATAACCCTGTCGACACTTAGCGTTACACCAAAAATACCAATAAATGTTACGAGCCCGAACATCTCATGGAGCGTTCCCTGGCTGAATTGTTCAAACCCATGATCAGCGAGGTAGACGACCGAAGCGACGCGAATCGCGTTTCCGGCAATAACCCAAACGATTGACTGAAATAGATTAAAAATTTGCCGGGACGCGCTGTATTTTCTCGAAAGTCCATAAATTCCAACGGCAGCTAAGGTTGAAAACAGAGAGCGAATTCCACTGCAAGCCTCCTCGGTGAAAAACTGATTTTTTTCGGTAACTAAAATAACGCCTTCGCGAAAGTGGATGATGCTGAACGAGTCGAGAATCCAGCTCGCCAACTGGCTTGCTAAGAATTGAAGTTCATTGATCACAAATAAGTCGCGACCTGTGGGCAACTTAGTAACAAACAGAAGGATGGCAATTACCGGCAAAGCGAGCCAGAAGCCAGAGAATCCGTATCGATCAAGAACAACGGCAGAGAGGAAAATAATAAGAGTGGGGATGACAGAAACAGGAGTGTATACAGCAATGGAGAGGAAAACAAAAAGTAAATTTAAGAGCAACAAGCCAACCGCCAGCCAGTTTCCTTTTGTGTTTTTTTTATGTTTTGAAAGTCGATCGTAGAGAAGCCACGCAACTGCGCAGAACAATAAAGGAAAGAACTGGTAGTGCCCTTTATTCCACATCACCCGCGAATACATAAGCAGAATGGGCAGTTGGGCAATTGCTGCGGCGATTAAAAGAGCGTTAGAGAACATTTTTGATTAGATCGAAATGCGATCGCAATTAGGTTTTAAACTGAGCGGTCGTATTAAATCAACGATTGAACAGCGAGGAAGGGTCTGTCGTCACGTAGAGGACCACTAACGGGGTTAATGTCCGATGCTCATAGCATCGCATTGAGCCTAAGTATAATCGGACGAGTGAGAAAAGTTTATTTTGAAGACCGAACAACGAAGAGTTTGAGCTAGAAAAACCGTTGTTTGTTGTCGAAGATACGGATTGGCTGGGGATAGGATTTACCAATATTCTCGGTGCGCTGGCATAACCTGCACAATCAGATTAATTGGAGCAAGACTGGATTACAGCAATCACGCGATCTTGCTGTTCTTCAGTAAGATTAGTGCCGCTTGGAAGGCATAGACCTTGATCAAAAATTGCTTCGCAAATTTCTCCGCCGTACATTTTGCTTTCTGCAAAGACGGGTTGGAGGTGCATCGGTTTCCAGGCGGGCCTCGATTCAATATTTTCAGCTTCAAGTGCCAAGCGGACATCCTCCCGCGAAGCACCGAACAAATTTAGATCAATTGTGATTACCGATAACCATCGGGTTGATCTTCCCTCGGGTAGCTCAGGCATGAAACTAATTCCGGGAAGACCTTTGAGGGCTTGATAATACCGATCGAAGATTGCCCTTCGGCGGTTTACATGTGTATCCAGATGTTTCAACTGTCCACGACCAACCGCCGCCAGCAAATTGCTCATTCGGTAGTTGTATCCAATTTCAGAATGTTCGTAATGTG
>WTFU01000111.1 GCA_011523945.1 Mariniblastus sp.
ACCCTCGCCTTCCTCAGATCGCTGGCTTCGACCACGCTCCTTGCCTTCAACAACATCCTCCGCCGAATCGGCATCCAAATCCGAATCGAAATCCCCCTCGTCGAGGATTCCAGCTCCAAATCCAGTACTTTTCGGGCGGTTACTACTCTCCGAGACCGGCTCTGCCGTTCGTTCGGAAGACGACTTTGAACCACCACGTCGCCGCCTTCGCTTTCGGCCGCTTGGCCGCGATTCAGAACTCTGAGTGTCGGAATGATCAGCTTTGGCTTCAATCCCCTGTTCGCTTCGTGACGTTACCGGTGTTTCATCAATCTCGTGGTCCCAATCTTCCAGTCCCGCACCAAATCCACCGTTCGAATCGCTACGTGCCTGCCGCGCACCCAAAGTTTCTCCGCTAGGTTCACTCCTCCGCTCGGCCGCAACCTCTTGGCGATCTCCTCCCCGTGAACCACGTCGTGAGCGTCGCCCACGCCGCGGTTTTTCCGAACGACTTTCGTCTCGATCCGTTCGTTCCGAACGTTCAGACTTCGAATCGGTCAGCACATCCTCACCATTATCACTGGATATTTTATCGCGACGACCGCGGCGGCGTGATCCTGACCCTCTGCCGTCCGATCGATCTCCAGAACGTGAAGGCTTTCGTCGACGCCGGCCATGGGCCGCATCATCTTCGTCGGTTCGAGGCCTCGGATCCAACTCCTCAATCTCGAACTCGAATACCTCGTCACCTTCGCTCACATCCACATCGTCATAGCCTTCTTCGTAGACGACTTCCACTTCTTCGTCTGGAGCATCCTCGGATTGGGACGGTCCAACAGTCCCACCCGGTACTTCAGCCTCTGTAATGAATGATTTCCGTGGTCGAGGATTCCACCCAATCAGATCGTCACCGGAATCGTTTGCTTCCGCCTCTGCTTCAACAGAATCGTTTGTTTCCACATCATTTGAATCTGGGGTACTACTCGGTGTAAACATCGAAGAAAGCACACTGGATTCCTCAGGAGACGGAATGGGTTCTAAGCCAAACATGCCTGATTCGTCTTTGGATTCGGAAGCAGCTTCTTTCACTTCTTCAGCGGCCGGTGCTGGATCCGCTTCGGGCGTAGCTTTTTTAGACGAAGAGATACCGAGCATATTAGCGAGAAAATCCCAGTGCCCCGCCTTTTTTCCACCGGTCTCCGCCTCGGCAGGCGACGCCGCTTGATCATTCGATTTCTCTACCGCCTCTATGGCAGGTTCGGAAACCTCTTCATTGGTTGCTTCATCCTCGACTTCATTGTCGAATTCATCATCTTCAATCGGTTCTACCTTTTTCGATGCGTTACCACCAAAGTAATCGTAAAGCTCATCTGTCACGATAATTCTCCGTTGACGTCGTCAACCGCAAGGCTGGACTCGCGAAAGCTATTTTCGGCGGTCAGCAGTATATTTGCAGGGCCAGTACTAACAGACCCAAAATTTATTCATTGATCCCCCAATATATCGCAAAATGCTTGATTTAAGGAACCCCTTCGGCGAAAGCTGGAGCAGAATCACCTGATTGCACCTCAAGACAGTTGCCGCCAATGGAAGACAATTCGAGTCTGACTGGGCAATCTAAGAAAATCACCCGAAAAACGGGCCGGAATACAAAAAAAGCCCGGGGCAATCCCGAGCTTGATCATTTCGCACCAATCGCTCTGGTTTAATTGATATCTCGTCGAATCATCAACGAACCGTTATCCGCGACAGAGAACAGCGGGCGGTGATAGGAGTTGTAATGGCACATTCCACGTGGACGGAATGACATTCCGACAAATATGTTAAACGCATCATTGGGATTACCACCGACATTCAAACTACCCGCTGGCATTCCTTCTTCCCCCAGGTAATACGAAAACCCCGCTTGCACTGCCACTCGCTCGGCAACGGGAATGTCAAAATCAAGTCCCAAAACTGTCTGGGAATCGCCCGACCACCCAATGTACCCGCCACCAGTTCCGCCAGAAGGTGCATCATACTTGTAATAGAACCGGTAGTGATCAATCGGCTGCTGAATTAAATCAGTAAACGCGACGTTGTCATACTCTCCCGATGTATCGGCATCCTGAACACCTTTCGCAAATCGAAAGCCGAGGGTTGTTCCATTAGGATAAACCCATCCAAGATCACCTCGCAGTTGAACGACGTCGTCTGTCGTGAACCAATCATCATGGAGGACATCGACTACCAAGCCCATCTGCATACCGTAATCTACCCGTCGATAAAAACCGCCGGTGATAAAGGTCTGATTTCTTTCTTCCGCTGTAAACCGATTCCCATTGAAATTGGACTGCACCGACCGAACACCGAACTGACCAGAGAATAATCCACATGAAAGTCGGCAAAGGGGCAAGCCCGCATTGAAGCCAGCATACAGGCCGTAGCTGCTGTCATCGAACATCTGATTCTCAAAAGTAGTGCCAGGAATTCGGAACATTGGAGATCGGAAAGCAGTCGCACCGGAAAAATATTCAGCATTTCTAAGTAGTTCTCCCAAGCCGGTAATCCAACACGATCCTGGAGGGCAAGCGCCGCGTCCGCAGCAACTGTCGCAGCTATCAAAATATCCACCGACTTCACCGCAACTCTCACAGCCGCCTTCGATGAATTCACCTTCAATGATTTCGCCATCATAATAACCATCGTCAAGAATCTCAGTCGAGACAACCGGTGCTCCACCATCGACCACAGCTGATTCCATCTTTTGGGCAACCCGAATAGGATTCGAGCGAGTTCGCGACAGACTTTGACTAGCGCTTGTCTGCATCAAACCGGTGCGTTGCGGTCTGCGCTGGTCGGTGTAAACCGCCCTCTGCGCCTGTCGCGCAGACCTCGTGGAAGAAACACTCGCTCGAGATTGAGTCGCCGCTCGACTCATCTTGGGAGCGTTCAAATCAACAGATATTTCAATGTCGCTCTGCATTGCGGCGGGCCGAACATTAGGCTTTGGCTTGCTCTGAGCTCTCAACCGAGCTTCCTGCATTGCCGCCACGCGGCGGTTGTACTCCGCCTGCTGAGCATTTGAAGTGCTGGTGATTACTAAGACGGTTGCCAGCGACCCAAGAAGGATCGCCTTCATATTGAAAGGCAAAAACATTTCGATCATCCTGTCGTATTTGCTAGAGGCCCAAGTTGCAGCAACTCGCGCATGAGGCCATTGGTAAGGATGATCGGAATCGTCAGACTCCTTTCTTTCGTCAAACTTCAAATAATCCAGAATTACCCGCCAAACAACCCATCTTAACATGCAGTATGAAGCAAAACCCCGCTACTACACCAGATACCACCAGCCAGGTAACGAGATCCGAAATTCCGCGGAAGGGCCCCCCCATTATTGAGTCGCTTCGCTTCGACTTTCAAACGGCCAGGAGCTCCCGGAGGCGAGCGAAGCCAGCATTTAATTTAATTAACTAAATCTAATTAACTGAATCGATTCAGATTCTTTAAATCCTCGAAACGGTCACAACCCAAATCGCCAAAAAAAGGGGCGCTAAGTAAAGCGGACCCAGCCCATTTTCAACTGCTCCACTCTATTCCGTAAAAATTTGTCGATTCAGACCATCGTGAAATGGGAAGGAATAGAACTCCTCCGAGACGGGCGATTCCGCGACCAATTCGAGTAAAATTGATTTCGGCTCGCCCCTCCCTTGCGGCAACTGATCTAACAACATCCAGTGAATGCTTCCAATTGATTCGTCAAACCAAATCTCAATTTCTTTGGGTCCCGACACATCTTTAAACTTCTTTACGCCGGTTAATTGTGACAAAGTCTCACCGTTCCGCCCTGCTTTAGACCTGGGAAGCAGTTTAAGCCGGTAACCTGATTTGAGCTGACTCAAATATTTTTGAATATTTAACGATGGCAATTCACCTTGTTCTCTCGGCAAACTATTTCGGAAATGCTCCAAATCAGAACTTATGTAGACTGCGGTATCATTTCGAAAAGACCAACTTTGCTCGCCATCACAGCCTGCAACCCTACCATCTTCTGAAACGGGAGAATGGATCAAAACAAACCGGTCCAATCCTCGCACAACAAGCGTTGCTTCATCAACGGTCTCCCTCTCGAATTCCCTTTCCTCCGGTGGATCAGCGCTTAGTTCAGCAGAATCGTATTTCTCGACAACATGAACCCGATACGTTCGATCGACTTCATCCAGAGTTGCGGACATCATGATTTCAACCGAATCTGTCGCCGCTAACAAATCACCTTTTGGATTGGCCAACCATAAAATGACCAGCCCAGCGACTGCAACCCCTAAAATCGAGGAGGCAATTTTGAACCAACTAACTTGCTTCCCTCTCGCCTTTCGACGAAACTTCCGCTTCGAACCTCCGCCAATTTCATCCAAGACCCGATCAATTCTCTGATCGTTTTGATTTTTATGTCGGCCGCCCCACTCAACTAGCAAACCATGAACGACCAACTCACCGGCAACCCGATTGAGCTCAGGCGGTTCTAGCGAGCCTATTCTTTCTCTCGAATCGCACGGCGCACCGTCCACGGCATCGCTCAAAATTTTTTCAATGGGCTCATTCATGAGGTAATGCCTCAGAAATCAAAAAACCCCTTGATTGCAAACACCGCAGAAGTCGAACTCGTGCTTGTTGCAGTCGTTTCATGCAGGCCTCAATTTTTAACTCGCCGCTCGCTGCAATCTCTTCGACTGAATGGCCGACACGGTAGCGCTGCAAAATGACTTCTTTCCGCTCAACTGGCAATCCTGCCACACAGTTCCGCAACACTTCTGCGTGCTGCTCCCAAGTATCGCCAATATTCGACTCGATTGCATCGAATTGCTCAGAAACCGCGACTCGCACGTCGTCCGAAAGCAACCGAGGAACCTTATTTTTACGCCGGTACTCCGCCATCACTAAACGCGATGCGATACCGCGAAGCCAGGGGCCAAACGGTTGTTTTGAATCCCGACCATCGAAACTGCGCCATGCCACCATCATCACTTCGTGAAAAAGATCATCGATTGCATTTCTGTCGACCAACAGACTCCCTAGATACGCAGATAGCATCGAGGCATTTTCTCGAACCAGTATCTCGAAAGCTGTCCGTTCGCGTTTTTCCACAATCTAAAATCCGTTCATTGGCTCAGTCGATGCTTTCCCTACTAATACTGCCACTTTTATGCGATTGAGGGGCCGAAATAACTAAAAAAAGTATTTTTTTTTCAAACGAAATTTGAATCAAATAAAGCCAAACTCAATATAACGATTAATAAGACGAGACACTTTCTAAAAATCCCGATCTCGCTTGTTAATGACACACCGGGTTCCGCATGATTCGACGGCAAGCAACTAATCCTCGACTCGACAACAGCCGGTCATCACGAAAACGACTCGCTGTTCCAATTATCGGCGATTCCTGCCCTGCTTGAAGAAGCGGGAAACATACGCTGTGCCAAACCCACTGACATAAAGCCTACTCACGCTACTTTGTGGATGATCAGCTGCCAAGACCGTTCTGCAGCCAGCTTTGAGCCGCCATAAAAAAACCCGCCACTCGATTAATCGAGGACGGGTTCAATTGAAGTCTAAGACTGAGATTAGCAAATAAAATTACTTGCCGCTCAACTCCCAGCCCTGAATGTGCTTATTGCCTGCTTCGGCAATTTCGTTCAATGTCTTTTCAACATTTAAATCAGCAGGAGCTTTGAAAACACAAGAATTGTCCGATGGATTGGTCTCAATTTCGACCACACCATTGACTCCGGTTAATGCGTTCTTCACGGAACGCGCACAACCACCTCAGGTCATGTTCGGAAGCTTGAGAGAAACGGTTTGTAGTTTACCGTCTCCCGCTGGCTTCTTCTTGCCTTTGCCCTTACCCTTGCCTTTACCTTTTTTAGGCTGAGGCATTTTTGCCTTCTGATCATCTGTCAAAAGTGCCATGATCTCGCCTTTGATCTTCTCACCTACCGCAGCTGGCTTCTTGAGTGCTTCGCGATACTTGGCCATTTTCTCTTCAGACAAGCCCATTGCCTTTTCGACTGCTTCGGTCATTTCCTTTCCTTTAAGACCAGCTTTCGAAGCTTCTTTGCGAGCATCGTTCTTAGCCTTGTTCTCTTCCTTCGAAAGGACGGAAGCAACAGCTTTACGGGCATCCTTCATCTCACCATCGTACTTGGCGAGAATTGCTTCTGCTTTCTTTTTTTGCTCATCAGTCATTTCAACTGATTTGAAAGCCCTCATGATGTAAGCATTGGCTGAGCCTGCGGCCTTCGCCTTCTTATCTTTTCCTTTTTTTGCGTCGTCCTGCGCTACGGCAACTGTTGCAAAACACAACATTAACGCAACGCATGACGTCAGACGAATCTTCAACATGTATTTGGATCCCTTCGAGAACAACAAAGAACATTTAATTATTTGAGTGCATCATTGAACCTCGGCTCCCTCACCTTGTCAAACAGAAAAATCGACATTCAGCTCCAACGAATGCGTAATATTTCACAATAGGATGCAATACCGCAACATTTGGATACATTACCCACAATTAACCGCCGCCACTGCCCCTCTGCAGCCCCGCTGAAAACCTCTTTGAAACGAGCGGGAATCCACCGCAGCAATGAGAACAAACCGAAGGCGATTCGAGGAATCCAAAATCGAGACCTCCATTTTCCGTTACGAAGAAATCCAATCCCGGCCCTTTAAGCAAGCGAACAAACTCGCGTCCTCTAAACATCAGAAGAACCCAATGCTCAAAGCCGCTCGAGATAGCCTCTGGCCCGATTTATCTCCTTCGTTACCTCCGAGGTTGTTTCCAAAATTGGAATCCCACGTGGGAAGGGATGCATAAATATTTCGACCCAGCCTTCATAGTCAATGGCGGCTAAAGCTTCTTTCAACGGTTTAAAATCGAGCGGTCCACGCCCAGGCATTTGCAACAATTCCTGCTTTTTCGGCAACGCTTTCATACACCCCATTCCATGCTGCCATGCATAAAACACCTCGATCGAATCTCCAAGATCACGAATGAGCTGCCCCATCCCTTCGGCGTCCTGCGGTAGATGATAGGGGGCGAAGGCAATGGCAAGCTGTTTAGAAGTTCGCAACTCCGCAAGATACCGCATTGAATCCGCAGACTCGATTAAACTATTTGCATGGTTTTCAATAGCAATGGTAACGCCTGTTGCTTCCGCGACTTCGAGATGCGGCTTCATTTTTTCAATAAACGATGCCACCGCTTTTTTAAGTTCGACGCCTTTTAAACCTTTCGGGCCAACAGCACCTGTTACCATCGTCGCCCCGCCGAGCTTGTTAACCAATTTCATTTCATCGCGAAGTCCAAAAGGCCCTAGTCGATACTGCGTAATACACCCCAGTTCAACGCCATGCTTTTCGAGCAAGCGGACAAATTTATCTTCCCCCATTTGGTCAAGCTGTTCTCGCTGATTCCCATGGACCTTGGGCCATAAATCAATCGCTGAGGCCCCAATCTTTTTCACCTCTGCCACAATTTCTTCAAGATCCGTGTACCCATACATGCAGGATCCCAACATGTATTTAAACTTGAGATCGCGGTCTGTATCTTGAAAAAAGGAAGCCCAAATTCGACCAGGAAGTATCCCAGCAAGCATCGCTGCTCTCAAAACACATCGACGATCGAGGGAACTGCTCATTGTATCTCAAATCCTTCCCGCTGTTGGCGTTTGAGCCAACCATTGGCCTCGGCGTCACCGACAAATTGCTCGAGCATTGGGTTCCATCGTAATTCCCGCCCCAAACGCATCGAGATATTCCCTAAATGGCAAGTCGAAACGCTCCGGTGCTGACTCTCGATATCCGAAACTGGCGCCTGACGCGATTCAATGCAATCAAAGAAATTACCCATGTGATTAACAATCGCATCTAGCTTCCCTGCTCTTGGCGGACGCTTAAGATTATCGCCCCGATAGATTACCCAATCCTCGCGCGGAAGAGGATTATCTTGCAATTGCTCGACCGGCGCCCCCGTAATCTTCCCGCGATTGACGAAAATTCTCCCGCGATCACCAGTAAATAATATTCCATTATCTCCCGTATCCCGGACGGCCATGGTCACACCGTTTTCAAACTCGTAATCGACTTTAAAATCAACGGCAACATTGAAGCCATTTTCAACCGAGGGCATCGACCCCACTCCGTTGATTTTGACGGGAAGCGAATTGATCGCCCATTGTGCAATATCTAAATGGTGAGCTCCCCAATCAGTCATTTGACCACCTGAATATTCATACCACCACCGAAACGTATAGTGGGCTCGCTCTTCAATAAAAGGGACGTCGGGCGTCTGCCCCTGCCATAAATTCCAATTCAAATGGCTTGGCGGTGCCTTCACTTGCAACGACCCGCTCGTTTTATTTTTTCCAAGAACAACATCGACATGTTTCAGCTGACCGATTCGCCCGGCACGAACCATTTCGACGGCTAACCGAAAACGGCTATCACTTCTTTGCCAAGACCCGACTTGCACGACGCGCCCTGTCTCTTTGACAACATCGCGAAGCAGCTTCCCTTCATCAATCGTCAGCGTAATCGGCTTTTCACAATAAACATCTTTGCCCGCGCGGCATGCATCAATCACCATTTTCGTATGCCAATGATCCGGAGTTCCGATTGTGACCACATCGACATCTTTTCTTGCAATCAACTGTCGATAATCTTCGCAGCTATAAGGGGTACTTCCGAACGATGCTTTTGCCTGATCACGAACATTGCGGTCAACATCACAAACGGCCACGATATCTCCATAAGCAGCAGCTTTATTGGCGAGGACGCTTCCTTGATACCTCAAACCAATACACCCCACTCCGACACGTTCAAAAGCAGAGCGAGTTTTCGCAGGTTTCGGTTCGAGTTTTACCCCCAACCAATATCCGGGACTCAAGCAACCGCTAATTGCCGCGCTTTTTAAAAAGCTCCGTCTGGGCATTGCATTAGCTGATATTTTCATTCGTCGACCATTTGAGCGCAGTTAAAAAAAACGCTACACCTTCATCATCAGGTATCACAGTCGATCATTTTAAGGCAGTCGCACTTGGAAATCAAAATTGGATCACAAGCCGCCAACATTGCCCAGAATGGTGACTACCGGGATCATAAAGTGAGCGGTATCACATCGTTGATCGTGACACAATGCAGCCCTCCCGCTTTCAGAAAGGCCACTCCGCTCTGACACATAAACACTCGACTCGCCCAGCCAAAAAACAATTTGTCAGATCACTTTGTTTTGGCAAGAACCTCCCAACGCAATCGTGGCCACGACGCAGATCAGGCCTCGATCTGCTTGGAATCCGTCACGTCAGCGGTCGATCGCCAGGCAAGACGGTCGGTCGCAACATGATACTGAGGATCTTCAGAAATATTGATTTCCACCAGGTCTCCAGCTTTTTTCAGAAGCGTTCGGCACTCCGGACTTAGGTGAGTCAGGTGAAGTCGCTTTCCAAGACTCTCATACTTCTCGGCCATCGAGTTAATCGCTTCTAACCCAGATTGGTCGTAAACTCGTGAGTAGTAAAAGTCCAGTACGACATCATCTGGATCGGCTGCTGGCTCTAACATCTCTTTGAAGGAAGAAACCGATGCAAAAAACAGAGGTCCGTGTAACTGATAAATCTTACTGCCAAATTCATTGAATTTAATATCAGCCCCCATATGAGTCGCGTGCTGCCATGCAAATACTAGCGCGGAAACGATTACTCCCAAAATGACAGCCGAAGCGAGATCATGCATCAGTACGGTATATCCTGCAACCAAAACCATCACCAACATGTCACTGATCGGCATTCGATTGAACATCTTCAGTGAGGCCCACTCAAAAGTTCCAATCACTACCATGAACATCACCCCGACAAGTGCAGCCATGGGAATTTGCTCAATCAGCGGCGCTAAAAATAAAACAAAGAACAGTAGGCAGACCGCAGCAGTAATGCCGGACAACCGTCCACGGCCTCCCGAATTCACATTAATCAACGATTGACCAATCATTGCGCAACCCCCCATCCCGCCAAACAAACCGCAAACGAGATTGGCGGCACCCTGCCCTACACATTCTCGATTCCCCTGCCCTCTTGTTTCAGTAATTTCGTCCACTAACGTCAAGGTCATCAAGGATTCAATCAACCCTACTCCACATAAGACAATAGCAAAGGGCAGGATGATTCCAAGCGTTGTCCAATTTAGCGGAACCATTGAATATTCGAGGAAAAACAATCTTGGCAGTCCACCACTGATGCCACTCACTACTTCCGACTGTCCGACCATCGCGATTTCTGAACTGATATCTGCCGCCGGGTGTACAGCGATCTCTTTTGCAGAGGTCGTGGTCAACTCGCTTTCAATACCATTGGGCGATGAATGGGTTGAGTGCGAGGCAGCGAGCGAGTTGGTTCGCAACATGTCACCCACAGTTGCGACGCTGTTCATCTCAGACGACGAATTTGAATTGACGACAATTGCAATAAACGTAACGCTTAAAATGGCAACCAGTGATGCCGGAACCGCACGAGTTAGTTTTGGCAAAATCCAAATGATTGCCATCGTTAAACCGACCAAAGCAAGCATCAACCAAAGCTGTGGCCCCTGAACAAATGCCAACTCACCGTTTCGGATGGTTTGGAAACTGCTCAACTGAGCCAAGCCAATGACAATCGCCAAGCCGTTCACGAATCCCAACATAACCGAGTGAGGCACCATCCGAATCAGCTTTCCTAATCGAGCGATTCCAATGCCAATCTGAAGAATCCCACAAAGGATGACGGTTGGAAACAAATATTCGATCCCGTGCATTGCCACTAACGAAACGACCACCACCGCCATCGCCCCGGTCGCACCGGAAATCATACCGGGCCGGCCTCCCAAAACCGCTGATATCAATCCAATGAAGAACGCAGAATACAAACCAATCAGCGGTGAAACTCCGGCGACGAATGCGAAAGCAATTGCCTCCGGCACCAGAGCCAGCGAAACGGTAATGCCAGATAGAAGGTCGTTCTTAAGTGAGCCGGAGTGAGGACGAAAAAAATTAAGCATGCAAGTTCCTGGTTTATTACGAATTCGCCTTGACAAGAAAATCATGGCGAAACTGTCGATCACCTCGAAGAATGATTCTCAACGCCAATCAATGGCGATGCAGCGGCAATTCAAAAGACCGCAGATATGCTCCGATCTCCGGAACACCATCGAGTCGACGACTATAGTTATCCGCACGCATGGGTCAATATCGACCTAAGTCAAAATCAGCACCTTAAAATAAAGAATTGCCGCAATTTACTTAAAAACCGACACGCCAAGGGCGGATAATCTTCATTAGCGTCTAACCTGGTGAGACTAACACTCACTAAACCGTTTTGCCGCCGCTTCCCTAGTCGCGACACGAGCACCCAAAATATTTCTGAAACAAATGTAGAAAACCAGCCACCATGCGAACAAGGCTTGAACCAAGATCAAAAATCATCGCCCTCGTGATCTCTCTATAGAAAGGTCTATCTTTCTCCCCGAACCACGTACGAGGTTTTGCTTTTTCAATAGAAATATAACTTAGAGAACGAGCTGATCACTAACTGCACCACGAATCCATCCACCTCCGGCACCAGCAGCAGCGAGAACCGAGTGCTGGCACTCAGTGGACCAAACCTCTGGCTAGCAAATTTAACCAGCTTGACACCTTTTTAAGGCTACCCTAGGAAACGCTTCCAAAATTTCTCTCAGTCTGAAACTTCAATGGCCTTTCAACAATTAGGGGCTTTCGCCTGCTTGACCATCCTCATGTTGCTGGGTGTTCCCCCTCAACAAACGGCAGCGCAGGGACTGTTCTCAGAATTAAAGAACAGCGTCCGCAAGCCCCACCCTCGAAAGACAAAGAACAAGGGTCAGAATTACCCTGAGCCATTAACAGTTGAACCGTTTTTAAACGATTCCTTTGGCGAGCGTTTTTCCACGTTAGTAGGGGGCGCTGTTATCGTAGCAGTAACAGCGCCTATCGCCTTGCCGATCTCAATTGCCGAGGACA
This sequence comes from Mariniblastus sp., assembly GCA_011523945.1. Taxonomy (GTDB): domain Bacteria; phylum Planctomycetota; class Planctomycetia; order Pirellulales; family Pirellulaceae; genus Mariniblastus. The sequence goes on from WTFU01000111.1 coordinate 12,023, forward strand.
ACTACCAAACCCCAGCCTATTTCCCTGGCTATCCGTACCAGGACGATGCCAGAGGATACATGTTGTTCGATCGCCCTTCTCACAATCAGCCATTCACCAGTGAACCATTCAACTATTCGATTCAATCAAGCAGTGAATATATCTATTATTCTCAGGACATTTCAAAAATAGGCACCCGATTTCTAATCGATACAACATCCCGTTTTGGAATCGACAGCGAATTTAGTTACTGGAAAGAGTCAGAGCCAGGAAGCAACAGCGAGGACTTTTGGGCTGGCGATACCAATGTAATTTTTAGGTTTGCCCAAACCGAGTCCTTTCAGATGCGAACTGGGATCGGGTTTAATTGGCTTTCCGATGAAGTTGGTTCTGACTTTGGATTTAACTTTACGTATAAAGGTGACTTCTTTCCGATTGACCCGTTGGTTCTCTCGGCAGAACTCGATTTGGGCAAAATAGGAAGCGCGACCTTGTCTCACCTTCGCCTTACTACCGGCTTGAACTATCGCCACGCTGAGATTTTCATCGGATACGACCACTTTTGGCTCGCCGAGACGGAATTTAATGGATTTATAAGTGGAATTCGAATATGGTTCTGAGCAGTTAGGCCAACTTCATTCGCCAACTTCATTCTCCATTGACGAAAAGGGACAAGCCGATGAACGCTCGACACTTAACAATTTGCGTCTGTTTTATTTCTGCCTTTACATTGACCGCTTGCGATCAAGCCAAGCAGACTAAAACCTCAGCTAATCCAAAGACCTCAGCCAAACCCGAAACCTCGGTTCAAACTGATCTTACTAATTCCGATCAAACAAAATCCAGCCATCGGAACGATACTGTTGCCAAGCCCGCAACAGCAGAGAAGCAAACCGAACTCCAGCCGCAAGAAAACGCCTCTCCGCTCACTACCCCTCGCGGCTCTCTGACCTACCAAATGGAATTACTGAGCGCAGGCGATTTTGAAAAATTGAAATCCTGTTTTACGGAACGTCTCCGCAGCAGCATTACCGCGGAATCAGTCGCCAAGGGACAAAAAGAACTGTCGAGTTACACGCTCGACGATTTGTTTGCCTCGGAAGAACGCGGCGAGTACCAGGGTTCGGAAACCTGTAAGGTGAAAATGAAAAACGGTCGGACACTCACGACATTTATACGACAGGACGGAAACTGGCTCGCTGATACCGTCTGGTTCCAATAGACCTGACGCTCGCTTTATTACGTTGCGCAATTACTTTCACGCAATTACATTACGCAACTTGCCTACTGGCGATCCGTACCGCTGCAACCACGGCTCAACAACGCTGCGGTCTCCGGTGTGGATTTCGGGAGAGCCTCTGCCGGTTTCGAACGTAAGGCTTTAGATTTAGCTTTTGGAAGACAAACCTTACGAATCTTCTGTCGCGTCGTCCGATGCTCCTGAACCGTCATCCTGAAAACTGTAAACCCAACCCATAAAACGACACCACAGAAGCAACGCTCCCAGAACTCCATAAAACGCCGCGAAAAACATTAGAGGGACAGTGATTACCGGACTCCCGTCTAACGTCGAAAGCCAGCCTGCCAATCCCACCATTGCCCCAAGGATCCACAAGTTTCCCTTCAAATACCAGAACGGAAAAAAAACAATTTTGAAACTGATGATCATCACATGATCAAAAAGGTTCAGCTCTTCATTAAGCGAACGTCGAAAAATAAAATCAATTAAAGCGGCCATAAACAGCGCGCCGCCCATCATCATCAGCCCAAATTGTTGCGTGCCATTAGTCAATTTGCCAGGCTCGAGCACTGCCTTATGAGGCCTAACCGGATCATAGGCTACTAACACTTCGTTTCCAACCGAATATCGGCTGACCACGTCTCGGGGTGAATAATCATGACCGCCGATGACAACAACATTTGAAGAATATCTTTCTCCGTCGACGGTGTAGGAGTACTCGATATCAGCGGAGTAGGTTACACCTTCTTCAGATTGGTTCTTGGTTACCCTGGAGACAACAATCTCTCCGCTTGTCGTTGGCCAATCAAGACTGGCCTTTGATCGAAAAGCTTGATATTGCCCAAATAGAAAGATAAGGAAACCGATTAAAATTATCGCGCCCCAAATCATTAACAAGGCATGCCGCTCGCTGCGCCCCTTCGCAAGGTCTGCAGCACCATCCCCGCCTTCAATATCGCCCATTGCTAAGACCTCTCGGATTCACGCTCCGCAAATTAGAACGTCCGGGGTTACATGTCCTCTCTAGCGAAACGTTGCCTTTATGATTACCGATATATCAACCGAAAGCGAACGATTCCTGAAAACCCGGCACTTCCCCCCTCAATTAGCTAGACTCCCGCTTGTACTCTCCGCGTTAAATTGCACCTGATACAATAGGTGCTCAAGAATCCAGCTCAAATTCAACCGAAAAAAACGATGAGCGATATTCCTTACGATAGACTTCCTGCAAGTTACCGGCTATCTCAATCAACGATGCTGGCTAGTGTCGGAGTTTTATTTTTTGCAAAGCACGTACCATTCCAACTTTTAGCCCCCGCACTCAAGATCGCATTTTGGGGGATCGTTTCCGGAATAGCTGGCCTTGCGGTGATCACAGCCTGTTACGTCGTCATTCGGTATCCCTACATCAGTCTCGTTTCAACCACAAACGAAGACATATTTTCGCAGCAATTTGTTTCTAAACGTCTTTTATGGGTCGCCAAAGTTATATTCCCGCTCGGAATTCTTTTCGGTTGCCTGGGAATTACCGCCGCGTTTTTAAACGGGGACGGCAACTCGAAAATTCAGGTAATTACACTACCCTACTTTTATATTCAATTTGTTTTTTCATTATTTCTTTGCTTCCGTTACGACCCGATCGCGCATCCAACGATTGCAACTTTCATTCGGTCAACCCTCGGAATTGGTCTCACCCTGACCCCTGTCCTTCTACCCGTTTTGTTTATAGGCAGTTTCCGTTGCAAGCAATTACTCGGTACTCAATCACACGCCTCTAACATAAAATCTGAGGCGCCTAGAAAACTGGACTGACGACGACTTGGCGGGGTTCATCGAAGCAAACAATCAAAAATTGATAGAATCACGCTTTACACAACTGACTTCAAAAAACGCTTGATGGCTTTTGATAAAAAACAAAGCCATCGTTCCTTAGAGCGCCAGAGAACTTTCGAATTATCGCAAACAACTAGATTCGGATCCGTGAAATTAAATTTCTTCCATATAAGATAAATGAGTGATGAATCACGAAATTGCGATTTCTATTGAACCGATATCAGACAACAACCAAGCAATGTTGAGAGGTGTCATCGATTATGTTAACGCAAACTCCGATTTGCGTGTCCATAAGGTCGGTGCGATTCCATTCTTTCCTTTAGCCGATCTAATCGAATGGAATGGCGCAGGCGTGATCTGTACAACCGAAACTCGGGAGCGATTAAATTCGGTCACCCAACTTAGGATTCCTTGCGTTTCAGTATCGCTCCATCACCAGCCTCCAGATTCGCTACCCACGGTTCACTCTGACAACGAAGCCATTGGAAGAATTGCGGCGGAACATCTTTATGGAACTGGCTTGCGTAAGTTTGCTTTCGTGGGGAACTCAAACTGGTTTCATAATCAAGAAAGACTAGACGGTTTTCAGGCTGAACTCCGCAAAAAAAGTGCGGACTGTGAAATCATTAATGTTCAGTTTACCGATTCGGATCAATGGGCATGGCCAGCGGAAGTTTGCCAACAGCCTTTAGCGAATGCGTTAAACGAACTTCACAAACCAGTTGGGATTTTTGCCGCACACGATGAATTCGCTCACGATGTTGTGGAAACGCTCAAACGCCTCCAACTGCAAATACCTGACGACGTAGCTGTCATCGGGGTGAATAATAATCGATTGATCTGCGAAACCACCAATCCACCTCTTTCAAGCATTGCTCAATCAGCTCATCAAATCGGGTATCGCGCGGGTAAACTGTTACACGAACTTATTCTTGATACCCCCCCACCTACACAGATCATCCGGGTTCCACCTGAGGGCTTAATCGCCAGAAATTCGAGCGATTGCTCTGCAATTAATGACCAGCGAATCGTCTCGGCATTGAACTACATTGACCTTCGCTGTGGTCACCCAATTACGGTGGTCGACGTTGCGGATCACGTTGGGGTCTCTCGGCGTAATCTCGATCAGCGCTGCATTGAGAGCCTCGGCTATCCGATGGCTGAACAAATCCGAAGATCGCGGATTAAAAAAGCACGTCAACTACTCAGTTCCACAAATCTGCAAGTCAACGCAATCGGCTTCATGTGCGGCTATGAAAGTCCCTCAGGTTTCGTACGTGCATTTCGCGAACTAACGGGCATGACACCGGGCGAGCATCGGAAGCGGATGCGACACTAACACCGGATCTACTGCTAAAATTGACGCTTTTAACGGTCAGCCGGCACTTTTTTCCAAATGCGCACACCCCTGTTCCAAATATCACTACACAATCGTTCAGTTTCCCATCAGAATGACGGGGCAAAGACGGATGGGATTCTTTCATTGCGAAGCTTCTTTGAGTTGAACGGAGAACAACGCTGCCAACGAGCGGCACGGCGCGACCGATCCCGCTTCAATTTGAATGCCTCGTGCGCTACGATCGATCCGACTTTCGCGTAAATCGACGATAGACCACTTCCGCCGTTTGGCAAAATTAACGAAACACTTTCCATTGAAAAGGGTGACAGATGACCACTTCCAAGCGTCTCGCTTTCACACTCGTAGAATTGCTAGTTGTGATTGCAATTATTGGCATTTTGATAGGAATGTTATTGCCCGCAGTCCAGCAGGTTCGAGAAGCGGCTCGCCGAGTGACTTGTGCTAACAACCTGAAACAGCAGTCGCTGGCGGTTCTCAACTACGAGAGTGCTTTTTCAAAGCTGCCCCACGGCTATGGTTTCAATGACACAGCCAATGGGGGCAACTGGCGTAAGACGTGGAGCTGGAGCGCTCGAATCCTGCCGTTCATGGAACAGAATAATGTTCATGAGGTACTTGAGGTATCAAGTCGAGAATTCAATCAAGTGCTTCCGTGGGGTAACTGGTCCAGCTGGGACCCCGTAAAAGTAGCCGCAATGCAAACAAATATCGGTGCCTTTCGCTGCCCGAGTGATCCGAGCGAAGAAGACATTAACATTTCGACAGCCTTCTGTAGCAATAGCGTTCCCAACACTCACAAGCCTGGCAAATCAAATTACGCCGCTGTCTACGCCTATAAATATTCAAACTGGTACAATTCGAACTCACGACCTGCCCCTCAGGTCGAAGGGTGCTTTGGTCCACAAAACGGTATCTCCCTCGCCTATGTAACGGATGGAACGTCCAATACCTTTCTTCTTGGCGAGCGTGACAGTGCTCATGGATCTGCCTATTGGGTTGGAGTCGGAAACGTCAACAGCGAAGCCGCGTGGTCATCTCCCAAAGCCGTCGGCCGTGTTTTCCTTTTCAAGCCCAACCCACCGTTAATTGGCCGATACTACTCAGCATTCGCAAGCATGCACCCCGGCGGCCTGAACTTTGCTTTTGCTGACGGAAGTGTTCACTTCATTGCTGAGAGCATTAGTTTCAACAACGGTAGACTTTACAATGGTACACCTCATCGATGGTGGCATAATTTTGATCAAATGGATCCCGCGACCTTTGGCGTCTATCAAAAGCTCGGCTGCCGAGCTGATGGCGAGCCTCTCGGCGGTGAGTTCTAAATTTCAACGTTGAACTCCATTAGGGTCTTTTTCAATTCAACATTTTGCTATGCCAGTCAAACGCTTCCGTTTTTTGACTGACAGAAAGGTGATTTCGCCATGTCGAATCAGCCAACACTCCTGATACTTTGTTTTTGTTTCATCCTTGCATTGGCGGGTTGCAACTCTGACGGCTTGGTAACGCTCAAAGGGAAGGTGACGGTTGATGGCGCCCCCGCGCCAGCTGGTATTTCCCTGCAGTTTCAGCCGCTTAGTGAAGGTTCGCCCTCGTATGCGATCACTGACGCTGATGGGAATTACGAGGCAGAATTCTCTTTTTCAAAAAAGGGAATCATGGTAGGTAAACATCGTGTTTCATTTATTCCCGGCGGCGGAGGCGGTGGAGACGAAGCGATGCCGGACAATATAGAAGAACTTGGCGAAAGCAATAAACCAGTGGAAAGCTCTGCTCAAGCGAACCTGAAACGGCCTTCTTTCCCCGATAGCTATTGGGGGGAAATCATGCAAATCACGGTGGAAAACAAAGCGAATGTCATCGACATCCCGCTAGAAACAAAGAAATAACGTTAGACAACGCCCCGACTTACACCGCACAGTCGCGTCTGAACGGCGCGGCAAATCAGAACCGGGGATTTCCATCTCCCGGTGCGGGTCGTTGTTTTGGCGTCTTCCCCCGCGCCGTCCAGTTTGGATTTGGCTGGTGAGCCGAGTCCATGAAGTCTTTCAACCGCTGAACAACCTGAGGGTGCTCACGCGCCACATCCCTGCTTTCACCTAAATCCTCCTCAAGGTTATAAAGCTCAATCGGCCCGTTAAACATCGGAATTCGAACCGCCTTCCAGTTTGCAGATCTTACTGCCTGCTTCCCCCCCTGCTCATAAAACTCCCAGTAAAGATATTGATGGTTCAGTTGCCCGGGATTCCCCAGAAGCGTCGGTAAAAAACTAATTGAATCGAGACCCTCCGGAACGGAAACGCCCGTCAGCTCGCAAACCGTCGCCATCACATCTCCAAAATAGCTCACATGGTTGGTAATACTCCCGGGCTTAATTTTTCCCGGCCATCGAACAATCATAGGAACGCGGATTCCGCCTTCATAAAGATCTCGCTTTTTTCCTCGGAGTGGACCGTTAGGATCAAAGGTCTCTGTATTGTGGCCACCTTCATCGTGATGACCGTTGTCGCTTGTAAACATGATAATTGTATTATCGCCTACACCAAGTTCATCCAACAGCGTCACGATCTCTCCGATTCCATGATCCATCCGAGTGATCATGGCAGCCTGGCCTTTGTCTTGATTCGACCAGGGCTTCTCCGCGTAAATTCCATAGTCGGGCACTTCTTGACCGTCGCCCGTGCCCCGCGTTCCCTCATTATTGGCGTGTGGAATCGTCAACGACAAATAAAGGAAAAATGGATTGCTTCGATTGCGTTTTATAAACGACATCGCTTCGGCGTGAATCAAGTCATGGGAATAATCAAGTCGTTTCGTTGCATAGCCGGGCTTGAAATACAGGTTGGTATCTTTTCTACCCGCTGGAACTACTTCATTTCGGAGTAGAACGCGTTCATCGTTTTTCCATAAGTACGCTGGAAAATAATTGTGCGCATGCAACTGACTTTGATACCCGTAAAAGAAATCAAACCCCTGCCGATTAGGGACACCCTCGTGATTCGGGTTGTCCTTTGTCACCTCGCCCAACCCCCATTTCCCACACAACGCTGTTCGATACCCCTGATTCTTCAAAACCTCAGCAACCGTAACATCACTATCCCGGAGCCCCTGAACATCAGCGCCTCCATTCCCCCGGACGTACGCATGCCCCATATGTTTACCCGTCATAAGAACACACCGTGATGGTGCGCAGACGGTGTTCCCCGCATAGAAATTACGGAAACGCATTCCTTCTTTGGCCAACTGATCGAGCTGCGGTGTCTCGATTAGTTTCTGGCCGTAACAACCAAGATCGCCGTACCCTAAATCATCGGCCATAATAAAAATAATATTAGGCGCTCGCGTTTCGTCAGAATATGCGTCCGCTGAAGAAGTTTGCATGTAACCAAATGCAATCGACAGTACTGCCAGTAAATACACACGTGGAGTTAGTTGATTCATTGCTCGAAATCCCCAATCGATCGATCATAAAAACTAATTAGCGGAACATACAATTGAGCTGATTAAATCCCCACCAGTCAATTGACTTGCGAAACTCTATCAAATTAAACCTAACTCGATTTAGTTCAGAGATCGAATTCAAGGTTACCAACATTTGACGTCACCTTCACACGGCTCGATCGAATTATACAAAATGACACTGATATATTCACTCGCCGAGAAGAGCCCTGTTTGTTGGACGGGTTGATCGAGACCAATAGGAAATTTTTATTTCCCGAAATTCACGACTCAAGCCTACGTTTCAGGGGTTTATTTTTTGTCGGGATCATCAACGATCTGAAAAACTTCATCGAGTGGAATCGCAAACGCCCGCGCAATCTGAAATGCCAACTCAAGCGATGGATAGTATTTTCCCTTTTCCAATGCGATCACGGTCTGGCGTGTGATTCCGACGCGTTCTGCCAAAGATTGCTGAGTCATTTCGCCCGCCTGAAATCGAAGCTCCCTAATTCGATTGTGGATGACAAACTTATCCATTCGAGATACCCCGATAACTTACAATAATCTTGCCATAGTAAATCAGGTTTGAAACCACGAACCCAGCGAACAGCAAATTGACCCAAAACAAACCTTGTACTGGCGAAATTGTAAAACCAAGTTCATTCACTGCCCCTGGAATAGACGGCTGATTTACCGTGCTAGAAAATTCGTCTATCGGAACACTCAACATCGCAAACCAACACCAAATCAGAACAGTTGCTGCTAAAACTAAACCCGCCCATTTGGCTGCAACTAGCTCAATAAGCTTATCCAATTCATCAGGATTGATCGCAACTCCCGATTCTCTGATTGAATTTGTGGCGATTGCGTTGATCGCATGAAAACCCGCCAACAATGAAATCAGTCCAACAACAGTGATCAGGAACACGGAAATGTGCTCAATTGGATACTGAAATGAAAAATAAAAATACGGCACGAAAACAACGAGGATTGATACTAAACAAAACCACGCATTTTTCTCCCTAAATCCCATAATACACCCCAACTGGATTGCGAAACGAATGTAAATTAGAAATTACACAATGTAATCTACACCTTACATTCGGTTCGTCCAGTCAACTATTGGTATAAATAACAAAATAATTATTAGTCGACCTAACCACTGGATAGGAGAGATCTAGATGAATCGCTACACCATCGATGAGTTTGTTCAAAAAACACAACAGCAAAACCTTAATCAAGGAATTTTTGAACTTGAGACAGAACGGATGCTGGAGCTAAACCTGAATGGAGAAATGTGGACGAAGATGGGATCCATGATTTCCTATCGCGGTAACATCAAGTTTACACGGGAAGGAATCCTCGAACAGGGCTTCGGTAATTTATTAAAAAAGGCAGTATCCGGAGAAGGCGCGCGATTGACGAAGGCTGAAGGTCGGGGGCAAGTGTATCTCGCCGATAGCGGAAAAAAAATCACGATTCTCAGCCTTGCCGGCGAGTCAATCTACGTTAACGGAAATGACCTGCTCGCATTTGAACCGTCCATTCGATACGAAATCAAAATGATGAAGAAAATGTCATCGATGCTGGCCGGTGGCCTTTTCAATATTAAACTCGAAGGTTCAGGGATGGTTGCCTTTACAACTCACTACGACCCGATCACTCTCTTAGTCACCCCCGACAGTCCTGTGGTTACTGACCCAAACGCCACCGTCGCCTGGTCTGGATCGTTGGAGCCCCAAATTAAAACGGATATGTCATTTAAGACATTCCTGGGCCGAGGCAGCGGCGAATCAATCCAAACTGCTTTCTCTGGCAATGGCTTTGTCGTTATTCAACCCTATGAGGAAGTTTACTTCCAAGCTGGATAAGCCATCGAGAGCAATAAATATCAAATTTCGCACACCTTCTCGTACCTATTGAATATGAAGACAATCCTTAGCTTGCTGTTACTTCTCTGGGCCGCCCCTACTTTATTCGCCGACTCACCCAAAAATATCGTTCTAATCCTGGCAGACGATCTCGGTTGGGCTGACACGACGCTCTACGGCAAAACTTCGCTTTACGAGACGCCGAACATTCAGCGGCTTGCCGCGCGCGGCATGACTTTTTCCCAAGCCTATGCCAGCCCAATCTGTTCGCCAACCCGCGCTAGTATTCTCACCGGACAAAATGCCGCTCGACATGGAATGACGGCTCCTACGGCACACCTTGCTGTGGAACGATTCGATGCGCTGGCCACCCCAACCGGCCCCCCCCACCAAAAGAGCACGAATGTCAAATCAACAACGCGACTGGCGCCTGAATTACCATTGCTGAGCCAGCTCCTTAAAAATGCCGGCTACACAACCGCACATTTTGGCAAATGGCATTTGGGGCGAGAACCACACTCTCCGCTTGAATATGGATTCGACGTCGACCTTCCACATTGGTGGGGGCCCGGACCGAAATCCAACTACCTGGCTCCCTGGGGTTATAAGAATCCGGATTTTAAGGAAGGAGAACCGGGCGAGCACATCGAAGACCGAATGGCGAAAGAGGCAATCTCATGGTTAAAAAATCGAGATCGCAGCAAACCATTCTTTATGAACTACTGGCAGTTTTCTGTACACGCTCCATTCGGTGCCAAGCCAGAACTAATCCAATATTATCGCAAAAAGCTTGGCAATTCCGTAGCCGAACTCTCACTCCCCGCACTTAGGGAACAGCGACTGACATCGCACCTGCCCGCAACAGGACTGCCACAACAATCTCCAACCTACGCCGCGATGGTACATTCTCTTGACGACGCCATCGGTAGTTTGCTCGATGGGCTCGACGAAGAGGGAATTGCCGATAATACTATCGTCATTTTCTATTCGGACAATGGTGGAAATATCCACTGCGGTTTGGAAGAGACCGATGCATCAGGGAATGAATATATCACCGCCATCACGAGTAATCACCCGCTGCGCGGCGGCAAAGGTGGAATTCACGAGGGCGGCGTCCGCGTTCCGGCAGTTGTTGTCTGGCCAGGCGTGGCCGCAACCGGGTCGCGCAGTGACGTCCGCATTCAAGCGAACGATCTTTATCCAACGATCCTTCGAATGCTTAATCTTGAGCAACCCAAAGATCACGTGATTGACGGCGTCGATTTCGTTCGAGCACTTCGTGGTGAATCGATGGATCGAGGGCCAATGTTCACTCTCGTCCCGGGACACGGAGCCACGCCACACTGGCTCCCGCCATCGATGTCTGTGCACGACGGCGACTGGAAGCTCATCCGAACCTTTCACTACGGCAAAGACGAGAGTCACGACTATCGCCTTTACAATCTGCGCGATGATATTGGCGAAACCAAAAACCTTGCCCTGGATCAGCCCAACAAAGTATCGGAACTGGACAAGCTAATCGAGGATTATATCTCGGAGGCAAATGTGGTCATCCCTTTACCTAATCCGAATTTTGATCCTAAAAAATTCGAGCCGTCAAAGATAGGAATCCAACCCGGTGGGCTAAAGATGCCTCCTTCTTTTCGCTCCGCTCAACAAAAACCAATCTCTGAAAAAAACGCTAAGCCCGTCACTAAAGCATCCTTGATGGGGTGGATCGCCAAGAATGCATCGATCGCAGTCGATGGTGATTTTCTGAAAATAACGCCCACAGGGCGTCAGCCTTTTATCGCCAATAGCCGAGTTCGGCTTGCTAATCCAGTTGACATCAAAATACGGATCAGAACGCCCAAAGAAGGAACTGGACGAATTCAGTGGCGGACGGAAGGCCAACAACTCTTCCCCAAGAAAGGACAAAGTAAATCCTTCCGGATCCCGGGCGGCGACTGGCAGGAACTAACCGTACCGATTGATTCCGAAGGTAGCGTGGTACACCTCCGTTTGTTTTTGTCTGAACCCAATCAGCCAACAGAAATCGACTGGATTGCCTACGATTCACAAGAGCCAAAGACTGTCCCCAGAAAGAAGTGGGACTTCAAATCCGCCGGCGTAAGTCAAAAACGGGAGCGAAAAAACGATGGCATTGAGTCTGGTCGAAAACCACCAGTCCCGAAATCTATCCGTTAGACACAAGTCAGCTCAGTTGACTTGACGACCGCTATGCTGGCTGCCATCTATTTATTGCTGAATGAAAGGGGATTGAGTCCTAATAAATCATCCATTTCAACGTCTCTCCTAATACTAGCAACCCTCCGATGTTTAAAAATAAGATTTCCAATGGAGATATGATGATGCCAATTTTCAATTATTTCACGGCGTGTATCCTAACAACCTCACTCTTCATCTCGCCTCAACCTGCGTTTGTAAAGGATCAGCTTTCGCCTCCAGCCAATGCCGTCTACGCGAAAATCATTTTGCCGATTAAGGCAGGGAATAGTCAGTCATTCCCAAAGGTAGAATCATGGATTTTAAAGAATCTAAACAAACGTGGAAAAACTAATTGTAGAGCAGTTACTGACTGGATTCGGCTTCCAGAAAAAGGAGACGACACCATTGAAGCATGGGATGCGTTCGTTGACGATAAAACTTGGGGGTGCCCTGTGAGTTATCGAGCTGTTGACCGATCCGGGAATGGTAAAATCAAAGTTGAGCTCCACGGATTTGCACCGGCTGCCCCCGACATCAAGGGACAAACCATCGACTCTGAAATTGGCTACCGGGGAATTGCGGTTGTCGACACCGGATCAGCCAATAACAGCATAGCTTATATTGCTTTGTTGGTTGGTCCTGCCTTGCCTGCTTCCGAGCCTAATCAAAACTAGGAAACAATCACGCCAGTCATGCCTAGTGCTTAGCCCAATGACAGAAGTTCTGCGTTGAGAAGTTCTGCGTTGAGAAGTTCTTCGTTGAGGAGGCGCTAACAGAATGTTCGACGAGGCTTTCCTACTTGTCCGACACTGGCGGTTGTTAGTTCGAACCAGGAGAGCATTTTCAGCGGTTTCTCAAAGCGTATTTCTGCATGCTGACGCTTGCTTTAGTGAGATTAAGTCCTAGTGGCATCAAATTCGTAGTTGACTCGTGAAAATTCAGCAATCGAACGAATTCATTCCACCTCGAACCGAGTCTCAAAGGAGCGACTTAAATCTAGTATTTCTGCTCACTTAATCTCTGTCTAAATCTTTTCACCAGAAGTGCCTCTTGACTGATATCCGGTTGAAACCCATGCGTTTCTCTTAGCTCCTCGAAAAATTGCTCCAACTCTTCAATCTTTTTCATTGTTGGTTCGATCTTACTAGGATCAAAATCGTTTAAAAGAACTAATCGCTCGGACCGCCTTGCAACACTTTTGTATTCACTGATAGCGGTGTAAACTTTTGTCATTGGAAAGTTCACATGACGCATTACTTCTTTTGAGAAAGTGAAACTGGGGAGTTCCTCCGTGTGCCGTGCTGTGATTCGTTCTTGGTATTGAGCACCAAGGTCCTTACTCTCCAACTCCTCGAGGAGGTTTTTGTACGTATTAACCAAACTGTCATATCGGCTCCTGTGACCACGGCCTGTCTCACTGCCATTAAAATGTTTCAAATCAACTTGAATAGAGTTTCTTGCGGAAAGAGCATCAGAATCACGCTGTATGATTTCATGCAACTTGAGGATGTTGTCGTAGTACAACTGTAAGCTGCGGGCGTTTGCTTCCAGTGTGTCTCGCATGCGATCGAGTTTATCAAAGGATGAAGCAGTTCTCTCTGGTGTTGTTACTGCGCTCAATTTTGTTTTTTCCTCTGCCGCTTGCGATTCGTTGCGAGCATTCGAAATAGAGGATGAGACGGATTGTTTTCTCGCCGCTTTAGTTTGATCGCCTGAGATAAAGAGAAGCGCAACGGAACAGACCAAGGTGCCTACAAACGCTATGGTCGAGATACTAATCATGCAAAATCCCCACATGAATAGTTGCATTTTGTGGTACCTCGATTCGCCATACCACTTGATACCGCGTCGAGTCTTCCGTGATTTTGTATAAATCCGCCATTCAAACAGAGTACCTGCATAACCAATCATGCCTATGCCATAAAAAAGAATGAGCGGCGAAGCGAAAACGGCAAGCCCCAAGCCTGTTATAAAACCACGGGAAATTCCTTGTCGGATGGTAGCAGCGAGGGTGGGGAGTAGCAGTCCCGCCGCAACCCAGAGACCCAATAGAATCCACCACTTGGCAAATTGGCGTTTGCGCGGGTCACCTTGCGCTGTTTGCCGGCCAGTTTGTGGGGTTCTTCCAACTGCAATTGACCTTCGACAGCCCGGACAACTCACCGGTTTCCCCACCCATTGCTGCGCTACCAAGAAATTATGCGCACAAAAGTTGCACCTTACCTGAACATTCATAGGTCTGCCCTTAGTTTGCTGATCAGGATAATCAGTTACCAACATCGTTGATAATAACTTTGACGTGATTGTCAGTACTTCAGAGTTTCGTGTCAAATTTATCCCAGATGGATTTTTGGTGATCAGAATTAAGTCCACCCTAAAACACGCCATGCCAAATCCCGTCTTGCAGGATCGAGTAAGGTAATTTGGTAATCCTCATCGTCTGTCACTAGCCCACACACCCCAATCCCCCGCCATTCACTCAAAACCTCGCATAAGTGACACGTGCGGACCATTACTGGGGCCGGCGAATCTGATCAGATTTTTCCCATTAAGCACGGGCATTGAGCCTCAATTAGCTGGTGAAATCCCTGTTCGAGATGAGTGGTTACAACTTGTTCTGCGGCGAATCTTTCCACAGTGTCCTAGCCAAACTCAATTAACCAACCGCTTAAAACGGACGGCAACGAGAGCTGCCTTACAGCCTTGGGTAAAGTCCTCGATGGATCTCAGATCCAGCGTCGAAACTCGACTGACACGCAAAGGGTTTGATCTAACGACGGTTTCCACGTGGTTGGGCAACTCAACAGACGTTGCTAGGAAGCACTAATTTCCGGTCATGCCTACTGATATTTCCAATGCAGCAGCCGTTGAAAAAAAATTTTCAGAACACAGGAGAATCGGGAATCACCCCTAAAATATGTCATCGCTTCGTTTCTTGTGGCGAAAGACTGCGTGGGTCAGCCGCTGTATTTCAGCATGCTGAGCCACAGATTCATTCCTGAGTTATTGGTGCAGCTATCACGACCATGGCCAGAACGGGCGACTTTCCTTTTATGTTGATCCGAAGGTCCTCATCGGAGTCGAAGTGAGCGTCGCTGACCCGGAATCGATGCTCTTTCCAGAAGGGTTTGTCTTGCAGTTTAAAGTCGACGGTATCGCCGAGCTTCATTCCGTTCTTGCTTCGGTAAAACGTCTGGATCGTGCATGTCGTATCCACTCGAAAATAGAGCGTGATTTCTACTGCCGGGAATGATCCGTTTTGAAAACCAGGATCGGTGACATCAAAAGAGTAGCTGCTGCCTTCCATCAAACGAGCAGCCTTGAGACGGCGACCGTCTTGTGAGTCCTTGGCAAAGCCCGAATTGGGAACGATTAAGGCATCCTCCATGCGGACGTTGCTCTGATCCAGCTTCAATCCATACCCTTGGGGAACAGGCTGGTTGGCATCGCTTAATACGTAGACTTTGTCAATGTGATTGTTGGCTTGGAACTTCGCGGCTACAGAGCAAAGAAATCCTCTCCCGAAATGGAAATCCTCAAAGGACACCTGCCCATCGCTTTCAAAGCCGAGGTGATGTGAAGCCGCACCGCCCGATTGCACGGTAATTTTAGCGGCTTTTCCACAATGGATGCTGTTCGCTCCCCGGTTGCCCGGACCGGTAATGCAAGTGAGTTGGCAGAAAAGATGCCCGCCCTGAGCATTCCAGGTTTCATCCGACGTCCCCATAGTCAGGCTGCAGTAGAATCGGGCCTCTCCCTGGAAGCCGGGAAAGGTCTTGATGCCGTAGGTCCCGTCGCGGCCTCCAATGTGGTTGATGTTGCAGGTGGACGAGATGATGTCGA
>WTFU01000099.1 GCA_011523945.1 Mariniblastus sp.
GGACGGCTTTCGAAATCCAGAGTCGGGAGTTTCGGGAAGTTGGTTCGCACCGATGGTTGGCGTATGGTTTCGAGCCTGTTGCATGGCAGCTGCGAAATCCGCCGGCTCCTTGGTTGCTGTAGCAGAAACGCTTCGGCCGGAAAGGATTGCAGGGACAGCTGGTTCATCTTTCGTTTCGACTTGGAAGCTCGTCTGTTGGACCATGCCGCGTGGAAGCTTGGATACCAGAGTTGTGGGGGGCGATAAGTTTTCCGAATTGGATGGACCAGACACGTCCGAAAATTTGTAGAGTTGCGACGGTTGGGTTGCAGTTGAACCAGAGTTGGGAAGCTGTTTTAGATTCTGCGGAGCGACATGTACCGACGGTGGTGCAAAACCATTACGAACTGGTTGATAACGCTGCGAAGGTGTTGTTTGACCGAACGCTGAAGCGCTCAAAACGCTTAGAGTGGTAACTAAGGCTAAATGAAGACTGAGTCTGAGTTTTTGAGCTAGCATCTATTTTCTACCCTGAATACGTAAAGACGATCTCGTCTTTCCAGCCATCGACTTTACGGGCTAGGCAAGTTTAAACGAATGTAAAGATTATTCGGATTTGATTAAACTTCGCCGTTTCACAGTAAAAATGAAGGTTTATTTCGATGGAAGACTGGGGCAGTCGCTAGCACACCTGTCGGTAGGAGACCTGATAACTTCGACTATCGATAGTCGTCGCGTGTCGGTTGAAATACATCCAGAATGCGACATTGAGTGAGCGCCCGTCCACTGTGCGCGACATTTCCCGGAATCACAAACACGCTGCCGGGCTTGAGGTGATGTGTTTTTCCGCCAACTCGAATTTCAAATTCGCCGTCAAGCAGATTCAGTACTTGTTCGTGCGGGTGTTGGTGCTCGGGCAATACGGCATCTTTGACCACTGACCAGTAGGCCATTGTCATCGAGTCCGAGTGGATCATTTTTCCAAAGAAGCCAGCGACGATTTCACGTTCCTCGATCTCGGTCAGGTTAACTGGTGTATTTGGGTCGTCCATTTGTGTCGTGAATCCTTGAGTCTCGGAGCGTCGATATTTGGCTCTGCCTAGAGGCAATGTAGATAAGCCAAATGCGTTACAAGTACGGCTTATTTACTTTTATTAATACTATCAAAATCCGTTGTATCGAGCACAACCTGAGTTTTAAAAATCATGTCGTGAATGGAACGGCTTTTACGTGTGAAAAGCATGAAAATAATATCAAACATTAATAAAATCAGAGAGGCCGTGTAGAGCACCGATTGGAAAAATAGGGGGGCGGTCGCGCCATCGTCCGCACTTATCAGACGCACGGAAATGAATATCCATGGAAATTGCATTCGTAGCAAACTTCGGAGGGCTATGCTACTTCCACGCGGTGCGAGTCCATGCTGGTTTACCACGCGCAGATGCATCAGGTTCCGACCAATTGATTGTCGCCAAAAATAGATTGTTAAAGTGTAGGCAAGCAGAGGCAGGAACTTGCAAACTTCGACAAGTAAGGACATCTCGGCCTGCTCATTCCCAGACAAGATAAAGTCGGGAATTCTTACTGCAACTTCCAGAGTGATTGCAAGTGAGAAAACAGTGGCCGTATCAATGGCAGCCGCGATTAGCCGGGGGAAAAATCTAGCGGGGATTTTCGAACCCGGTTGAACGGCTTTGACTTCGTCGAGTAACTCATCATAGGATTGATAACGGTCGGCCGGATCTTTGGAAAGCATCTTTTTGAGGATCGCTTGCCACGCTTCGGGGATATGCTGAGGCCAGGGCGTTGGGAATTCCAATTTCTTGTTTTTATGTGCTTCGATCCAGTCTGGGATATGGGTTCCATTGAGCGAGACTGGAAGTTCACCGAAGGTCAATTCGTAAAACGTAACGCCTAAGGCGTAGATGTCTGATTGAATCGAGGGAAGTTCTCCGTTCAAGAGTTCTGGAGAAATATAGTTGGGGGTGCCCCCTGAAAGACGGTCGGAGTTACTGGACGCACTTCGAGCCATCCCAAAATCTGAAAGTTTGGCGGTGCCGTCTTTTGAGATCAGTAAATTGGATGGTTTTATATCACCGTGGATGATGTCTAATTCGTACGCGTAATCGAGAGCTGTGACAATATCCAATGCGACGCGAGCTAAATCGACGAAGGGCATTGAATCTGCTTCAGTTCGCTGGCTTAGCGGTTCCCCGTTAACCAGTTCCATTGCAAGAAATGGAGTGTCGTTTTGCTGACCAACGTAGTAGATGGTGACGATATTAGGATGGGTGAATCTGGCCTGAGAAATTGCTTCTTGCAGTAATTTCTCGACCTCGTTGTCAGAGCTGGCGGCCCCTACCCCAATTCCCGATCGAAGCAATTTGACGGCTACATATCTTTTTAAAGAGGTGTCAAAGGCGCGGTATATTTGCCCCACGCCGCCTTTGCCGAGGGGGGAGACAAGTTGGAAGTGGCCAAACATGGATCCGCAAAGATTTTCTGCGTCGATTTGTTCTGCTATTTCTGCAGGTGGCACGACTGCAAAACTATCGGATTCGAGACTTTTTTGGGTCGTCGAATTCGATGGGTCAAGCGTGATCTCGAGCGGCACGGTGACGCCAAGGTCTTTGTCGAGCAACTTGGGGGATACGCTGCGACCGCAAGTTTGGCATAGCCCTCCAACGTTTGGATTCAAAACGAGTTGGTTACCGCAGGCACAGTGATAGAGCACTGATCGTTGCGGCTGCTTTCTCGATTCATCCTTGGGCATTATCGATGTCAGGTAAATTTGGAAGTGGAGTACTGGAAGATTGTTTACTGTAATCGTTGCTTTAGTTTCAGCGAACCTAGAATTGTCGAACGGAGGAATTTAATCCTAAATAGTTTGGGAAATGTTTCCGCTTTTACTAGATTGGCAATCCGAGATGCCTCGGTGCGGTATTCAGCTATCCGGATAAAACGGTAAGATCGTCTTAAAAGCAATGTGTCTTCGTTTGACGAATTGTAGTCCCTGGAATCTTTTACCCTTCGAACTTTGATTGAAGCCAGTTATGAAATTCTCTGCTCTCATGTTGTCTAGTCAGTCGCTGGAGAAATCTGTTCCCGAAAGTGATTCTGGTCAGTGCCTGTTGACTTCGGTCGAGCTAGAGTCTCAATTCCTTGGCGTGGACGGCGTGTTAGTCCGTGTGCTTTATAGTGCTTTGAATTTCAAGGATGCTCTTGCGGCCTCGGGGAATCGAGGCATCGTTCGGAAATTACCGTTGATTCCCGGAATTGATGCTGTTGGGACGGTGTTGGAACCGAATGATTCGAGTTTTCAAGTTGGCGATCAGGTTTTGATTGCCCATGCCAAGTTTGGAACGTCGCATCATGGTGGGTTTTCAAGTTTGGCAAGAGTGCCCTCCGATTGGTTGGTGAAATTGCCAGTCGGTTTATCGACCGTAGACGCTGCAACCTGGGGGACGGCTGGGTTCACAGCAGCTCAATCGGTTCGGCAGTTGTTGAACCATGGGATTTGTCCAGATTCTGGCGAGATTCTTGTGACCGGTGCCACTGGCGGCGTGGGAGTATTTGCCGTGCAGTTGCTTGCCAAGCTCGGCTTTAACGTGACGGCCTCGACGGGGAAACTCGATCGGCATGACCAATTGTTAGAATTGGGGGCTGCGAAAGTTGTGCCGCGGGAGGAGATCGTGGATTTATCAGACTCGCCGCTTTCCAAGAACCGCTGGGCGGGAGTTGTCGATTGTGTTGGTGGGACAACGCTTAGTTCTGCTATTCGTGCAACGCAAATTGGTGGGTGTGTCACTGCCTGTGGATTAGTAGCGGGGCATGAGCTTGATTTGACGGTTTATCCGTTCATTCTGCGCGGCATCACTCTCTGTGGAATCGACAGCGCCAACGTTTCTCAAGAATATCGGCAGCAGTTGTGGGATCTCATTGGGTCAGATTGGGTCTTAGATGTAAAGGGT
>WTFU01000181.1 GCA_011523945.1 Mariniblastus sp.
CCGTAAGACCAACCAACACTCGACACATGCTGTTGATCTTCATCGGAACCGGCAACCTGGTTGAGTTTTCCGTTATCGTTTACGTATAAAAAGTTCCCATGTGCAGAAACTCTTAATCGCTCATTTACATCATCGAGCTGACCGACAATTCGCAACCCGGCTTTTGAATACATATTCGAAACGTATAGATCGAGATCACCATCGTTGTCGAAATCTCCCCACGAAGCCCCCATCGCGAACCCCATAACGGAGTTCCCGGCAACTTCTTTTGTTACATCAGCAAACTTTGGTTTAAATGTTCCCCGCTCGGTATCATTACGAAGAAAAACATCGGGGGAAAAGTCATTACAGATGTACACGTCGAGGTCCCCGTCCTGATCAAGATCGGTCCAAACCGACTGATAAGAATCACGATACTGCTTAAGCTCGTCTCCAATTTTCGCCCATTCAAATGACCCACCCCGATTCATTAACAGGATATTGGGAGGGCCACCCCGATCAACGTAGGTGTGGGCACGCTCAATTTTCAAACGCGTCTTCAGTCGATCTTCCGCGCGAGTCGTCTGCTCAAACCAATCCTTAATCTCACCTTGACCGTACGCATAAGTGCTTAGATAGAGATCAAGCAATCCATCTCGATTAACATCAGCAACGGAGACCGCCAGCACAAAACGGGTTTCCGCAAGAACTTCGTTAATTTCTTCATGCGGCTTAAAAGTCCCACCCTGATTTTCAAAAAACAGACTCGGCCCCATCGACCGACCAACGAAGGCATCCGAATCCCCATCATTATCAAAATCAAAGAAGCAAGTGCAATTCGCCAGTTCATCC
This sequence comes from Mariniblastus sp., assembly GCA_011523945.1. Lineage (GTDB taxonomy): Bacteria > Planctomycetota > Planctomycetia > Pirellulales > Pirellulaceae > Mariniblastus. The sequence goes on from WTFU01000181.1 coordinate 832, forward strand.
ACCAACAGTCCACTCAACTTCGTTACGTCTTCGAATGTTCCATCACCATTGTTCTGAAGCAACTGAGCTTGAGACCAGCGATCCGTTACAAACAGGTCGTCAAATCCGTCTTGATTGAGATCAAGAACACTTACCGAAGGATACTGAAAAGCAGACTCCCAGTCATCAAAGCTTTTATATTCATTGCGAGCATGTTTGAAAGAATTAGTCGAGCTTACTTCGCCAGTAAACTTTAAAATCAATTCCTGATGCGAAGACTTTTGCACCTGAGCCCTCGTAGCCTCATCCGGAATTGCAACCTCGGTCACATTTTCGAAAAGCGGTTGGGCTACCTCAAACAGTTTTAGTTGAGTCTGCCGCCAGCCCACCAATTCCCAACTATCATCTTCGCGAACCTCCCAGGTCAGAACTTGATACCCTTTCACCCCAACTAGGTAACCATCCGGCTCTCGGATTTTACCCTCGAGCTTTGTCTCCATCTCAAAGCGTTCTCGTCCCTCCAGAAAAGAACCCTTAAGAACACCAATTTGACCGTCTTCAAATTGACCGCTTGAGAGTAGCGGCGCGAGTAACTCGCTCCATTTAATTGACTTTTCTGCGGCATCGATCGGCCACTCTGAAACTACGGCCGGTTTTTTTGAAGCACCAGTTCGTTGCTTTCGACTACTTTTATCAAAGTCAAAATCTCCAAGTCCGACGTGCGCAATTCGGTCGCGAATAAAACCCGTTACATCAATCTCTGAATCACTTAACGACCTAACAATAGTCTTCATTTGCGGGGTCAATGCCTGCAATAGATTCTCCGAATCAGCAATCGCCTCAATTTTGACCTGCTGTGGTGACAGGACCACATCGGCTGACTTTTCTTTTACGGGCTGATTCTTGGTGACCTCGACCCCCTTTTCCTTTTCACATCCAGCATTGAAAATGATCAACAGGGCGAACCCCAACAGCAAAATACCCTTTGACTGTGGACAAACACACTTGGTTCGGTGATCGTTAACTTGGCTCATAACCATTATCTGTTTACCTGAACTGCAAAAAGCTAATCAAAGCGAAATCAGTCACTCAGTTCGTTCGAGTATCTTAATTTGGCTTCCCGCCGGGACATCGACGCGTGACGATTTTTTTCCGCTGGGCCATTGGACTTCGATCTTGTCAATTTTGTCGACATCACCGAGACCCACATGAATTCGATTCGAATTCTGACTGGAAAGTCCTTCTCCACAAGATAACTGAAAAATCCTCGTTTGTGTTCCAGTGGTAACTAAAACCGACGCTCCGATTGGATCTCGAGAACTCCAATCCAATGTGGGTTCGGCACAATCGTGTCCACCCACCAGTTCGATATCCACAAAACCGTTTTTCTTCGCTTGCCGGTCTCCAATCATATTTCGAGCGATGCGGAATCGCGGGTTATTCGGACTGACGACAACGACATCGAGAAATCCATCTTGATCGTAATCGAACAACGCAAATCCTCGACCATCTTCGCGAAAATCAATACCCGACACCAATGTAAGATCGTCAAAATTACCATCTCGCTGCAGGAACAATCGATTCCGTTCCCCCCCACTGAATGGCGCGCTGCGAAACGGTGGTCCTTCGCCGTCAGTCGCCTCTTCACGTTCAAATAAGCGAATGTCAAAGTGGTTTAAACCACCTCCCCATTCTTCAGAAAACACAAACTCTTTATCTCGACTTGGATCCGTGCGCACGACCGAGCGCCAAAGACAACTTCACCAATCTCCTTCTTTTCGGACTTCATCAGGCGGCGTATAGAACCCACTGGGTACGTATAAATCGAGTTTTCCGTCGTTGTCAAAATCCCCAAATTGCCCGCCAAACGACCAGCCTACCTGAGCCACATTTTGAAATCCGTTGCCCGAACCAGCAACTTGCTTGAATTCGCCATTACCAAGATTTTGATAAAGAAAGTTCCCACGCGCTGAAACTTTTACCCGTTCATCAACATCGTCAAATTGTTCAACGATTCGATTCCCCGCCTTAGAATACATGTTTGAAACATATAAGTCCTGTAAGCCGTCATTATTGTAATCTCCCCAGCTCGCTCCCATACCGAATCCCATGGTCCCTCCCGGAACAAGGTCATCGGAAACATCGGTAAATTTCAATTTAAACGACCCGCGTTCCGTATCATTCCGAAGAAAGCAATCGGGGGAGAAATCATTGCACAGATACAGATCTTGATCGCCATCAGAATCAAAGTCAGACCAGACCGTTTGGTAGGAATTTCGCCATTGCGCCAACTCGTCACTTACCTCAGTACGAATTAACTTTCCATTTTTATTCAAGAGCACAATATTGGGCGCACCAGCTCGATCGAAGAAAAAATGAGAACGTTCCACTTTCATGCGCATCTTGACTTGGTCTTTCACCCGTACCGAATCGCCAATCCATTCTGTAGAGTCTCCCGTTCCCAAACCGTAGGTACTCAGATATATATCTAAGCATCCGTCTCCGTTAATATCAGCGACGGAACCGGAAACTACAAATTTCACAAACTCGTACTCTTCGGTCATCGATTCGTCGAGTTTGAATTTACCTTGATCGTTCTCAAAATATTGACTCGGTTCCAGAGTTCCGCCAACAAACACATCGGAATCGCCATCGTTGTCAAAGTCAGCAAACAAGGAACAGCAAGCTAATTTTTTCACATCAAGTCCAACACTGGCTGTTACATCTTCAAAGGTTCCATCTCCAAGATTTCTCAATAACTGTCCCGACTGCCAGCGATCTGTGACAAACAAATCATCAAATCCGTCCTGATCAAGGTCAACAACGCTTACTCCGGGATACTGATAGGCTGACTCCCAATCATTAAAGTGCTTGTACTTGTACTGAGTATCCTTTAACTGACGACTATCGATCTTCGTGTTGGTCAAAATAAGATCGACGTGCGAGGAATTTTGAATTTTTCTTCGTGTCTCCGGGTCGGGAATGACCCGCGTCGTTACTTCTTCAAAAAGAGGACTTCGAGATCCAATCAGTTTTAGTTTCGTCTGGTTCCACGCGGTGATTTTCCATTCACCTTGGTCATTTTTCCCCCAACGCAGCGTTTGATATCCGCGTAGGCCAACCACCAACTCACCTTGTATTCGAAACCGCCCCTCGATTTTGGTGTCCGTTTCAAAATCGTCTCCAACAAACCGCGTCGCAAGCGTACCGATTTGACAATCCTCTAATGTTGCATTTGCAACCAGCGGCTCCCAAATTTTGGCTGGATCGACAAGTTCTGAGTCTACTTCGGTACTTAAAGGCCAGTTGCAGTGACTTCCCAAATCGGTATCTTCAATTTTAAGTGCTGCCTGGAAATCAAAACGATCAATTCCGGAGTAACTAACCTTGTCGGCGAAAGGAATCGGGCTAACCGAATTTGGAGCCGACAACCACTTGGGGACCCGGCTCATCTCTTGGGCAAGCGACTGCAGAAGCTCTTCAGAAGCATTGACCGATTGGATCTGAATGTCGACTTTAGATCGGGGTTCGTCACTTAAATTCGGTTTTTTGTCGACGCGGGTTGTCTCACTAGGACTCTCAGTCTGTCCGCAGCCAAACGCGAGGAATAGCAAACAAGTGCAGAATAATCTCGCCGAAAGTCGCATGTCTTTTAAAACCTTAAGAATACAAAGTTCCAATATTGTACTCTGTTTTTATTGGAACGGTCAGATACTTAAATTTAGCTTCGAATCGTGTGCGTAACAAATCGAAAGTATCCCAACACCCCAAGGAAATTTGAGGGCAGACCATCTATGTATGCACAACTGTTTTATACGTACAAATTCGAAGACGGGTCGTTAAGATCCGCTTTGATGTTTAAACTGAGTGGAGCTTGATGGCGTCCAGTTTAATCGCCCCCAATGCTTTAGTCTTGTTTTTTGTAAATTTAAACACAGAGTCATTCACGTGAAGGCATTAGTAACCGGAGCCAACGGATTCCTGGGGTTTTGCTTAGTCCGGCAATTACTGGAGCGCGGTTACGAAGTCACTGCAATGGTACGCAAGCCTCACCCGCCCTTTGAATCCATGGACGTCACCACAACCCTTGGGGACATCCGGAGTTTTGACCGCGTTTTTGAAGCTTGTGCTAAGCAAGACCTGGTTTTCCATACGGCCGCGATCTCGGGGATCTGGGGACCTTGGAAACAGTTCCACGGCACCAATACAATTGGGACTCGAAACGTCGTCGAGGCTTGCCGCCAACATCAAATCAAAAGGCTTATCTATACCAGCTCACCCAGTGTGACATTTGACGGGCATCACCAAATTAATACCGACGAATCTGCTCCCTATGCGAAAAATTGGCTTTGCCACTATCCCCACTCCAAAGCCTTGGCTGAAAAATATGTGCTGGAAGCAAACGACGACGAGATAATGACATGCGCTCTGCGTCCGCATTTGATCTGGGGACCGGGTGACCACCATCTCATCCCGCGGTTAATACAGCGGGCAAAGTCCAATCAGCTTCGCCGCGTAGGCGATGGCTCCAATCTTATCGACACGATCTTCGTCGAGAATGCGGCGGTAGCGCATATTCAGGCCGCCGAGGCCATGAAACTTGGATCGCCGGTATGTGGTAGCGCCTATTTTCTTTCTCAAGACGACCCCGTTAATTGCTGGGACTGGATAAATGAAATTCTCGCTTTAGTCGACCTTCCACGTGTTCGACGCTCGATCTCTTATCAATGGGCCAAACGACTTGGCCACACCCTTGAGACCATTCATTATCTTTTCAATATCGAAGCGGAGCCGAGAATGACTCGTTTCCTCGCCGCTCAACTCGCCAAGAACCACTATTTTGACATTAGTCGTGCGAAACGGGATTTTAACTATCAGCCGGTGGTTTCTAATGACGAGGGAATGAGACGGCTTCAACAGGCGCTCCTATCCGAGAGCCTTTAAAAATTACTGTTCACCAGCAACTTGCATTGAAATTAACGATTTAACGAGAATCTAACAGCGAAAATCGTTTGTTTTGAAATCTCGGATTCATTGAGATTAGAGATTTCAAAATTCGGTCAAAATGCAAGCATCTTAAAAATCGGTCCTCGAACCGCGGCGAGTGTCACGGGAACGTAATTTTCCCGTTATTCTCCCCTTCAAATCGGCTCCAGCCCTTTGTATTTATCCGGCGAAATCGTAAATTATAGTTGATCAAACAAAGAACCTAAGGACACATATGATTTCGTTTCCCAAACCCGACGATCTACCTGATTCCCAGCGAATCGTGATAACCGGAATTGGCTTGACGTCCCCCAATGGAAACACCGTCAGCGACTTTCGCGAATCATTGCTCAACGGCAAAAGCGGCGTGCAAGAATATGAGATTCGCTACTTTGGAAAGACGATAGCCGGGATTTGCGATTTCGACGTCCGGCTACACCAAACACGAAAAGACTTACGTCGTGGCACGAGAGCCGGCAGTGTTGGATGCTATTGTGCGAACGAGGCAATTCTTGATTCTGGTATCGATTGGGAAAATACTGATTCGTCGCGCGTCGGAATCTATGTTGGCGTCACCGAACATGGAAACGTCGAAACCGAAAGTGAAATTCACGAAATTCGTGGCTTCGACTACGACACCAAAGTCTGGTCACATCACCACAACCCGAGAACCGTCGCCAACAACCCAGCTGGCGAAATTGCTCTGAATTTGTCCATCACCGGGCCCCATTACACTATCGGCGCTGCCTGCGCTGCGGGCAACGCGGGCCTGATTCAAGGTCTTCAAATGTTACGGCTCAACGAATGCGACCTCGCTCTCGCTGGCGGCGTGTCGGAAAGCATCCATACATTCGGAATCTTCGCAGGTTTTGCCAGTCAAGGCGCACTTGCCTCCCACGATGACCCTACCAAAGCATCTCGACCTTTCGACAAGAATCGAAATGGAATCGTCGTTTCCGAAGGAGGTTGCATCTACACGCTCGAGCGACTCGAAGACGCGAAGGCGCGAGGCGCGAGAATATACGGGGAGATTGTCGGCTACGCAATTAACACCGACGCGACCGATTTCGTACTCCCGAATCCAGAGCGACAGGCTCAGTGCATCAATATGGCTCTTAATCGTGCCTGCCTGAATGCGGAAGATATCGACATCGTCAGCACCCATGCAACTGGCACAGGGATGGGAGACGCCCTCGAATGCGACGCGATTCGACGCGTTTTTGGGAATTCGACCAAAACCCATATAAATAACGCAAAAAGCTTTATCGGGCATACGATGGGAGCAGCTGGCGCGTTAGAATTAGCGGGTAATTTAGTAGCGTTCGATGACAAAGTGGTTCACCCAACAATCAATCTTGACGATTTAGATCCCGAGTGTGAACTTCCCGGTCTCGTTAAAAATGAGGCTCGCGAAATCGAAACAATTGATTATATTTTGAACAATTCGTTTGGCATGCTTGGAATTAACTCGGCAACGGTCATTCGGAAGATGTAGCAAATCAAATCCCTCAGAGTATTAACTGGATTAAGATTTGAACCAGACTGAGTAGATCACGACTCGTGACGGTTTGTAACCATCAAGCTGTCAAGGAAATGGAGAATAAGAGTGGCACCTGAAGAAATAAGAAACGTAATCATTGATATTCTGACTGATATTGCTCCCGATGAGGACCTGACGTCACTCAAAGATGAAATCGACTTTCGAGAGCAACTCGAGCTCGACAGTATGGATTTCCTTGATATCGTGATGGAATTACGAAAAAGATATAGTGTAAATGTACCTGAAGAGGATTATCCACAACTCGCGTCGATGGCGAGCACGGTAACTTACCTGACCCCTAAAATGGTCGACTGCGTTGCCTCCTAAGGCGCTTGGATAATCGGTACCTCAGACAAAATTTGATTCTCGATGGGCTCCGCGCGTGACGACGGAGCCTCATTTTTTTGGACGATCGTCAATGTACGACACCATCATTATTGGCGCAGGAATGTCGGGGCTAGCCGCCGGAATTCGCCTCGCGCATTACGACCAAAAAGTCTGTATTCTCGAACGCCATTATACGATTGGCGGGCTGAATTCATTCTACCGAATGAATGGCCGCGACTACGACGTCGGACTCCACGCTGTGACCAACTTTACCGCAAAAGGCGCACGCAAAGGGCCGCTTGCCCGCATCCTTCGCCAACTACGATTCAAATGGGATGATTTCGCCCTCGCTCCACAAAAGGGATCTCGCATCGCCTTCCCTAATACGGAGCTTCGATTTGACAACGACATCGATTTGCTCCGTTCTGAAATCAAGAAAACCTTCCCAAAGCAAGTAGATAATTTTGAGGCACTCCTCGAAAAGATTGCCGATTACGACGATTTAGATCAAGCGTCGTTCGAATTATCCGGACGTAAGGTCCTGGAGGAGACCATTTCTGATCCGCTGCTGATCGAAATGATTCTTTGCCCATTAATGTGGTACGGAAACGCAGCCGAGCACGACATGGCGTGGGGGCAGTTCTGCATCATGTTTCGAAGTATCTTTATCGAAGGTTTCGCCCGCCCGTACAAAGGGGTACGGTTAATCCTCAAGAATCTGGTGAAACGGTTCCGTGGACTTGGCGGCGAACTTAAACTCCGGTCTGGTGTAAAGACCATTCATGTTGATGGGGACCATGCCGTCTGCGTCGAATTGGATAACGGCGAACAGATACAGGGGAAACGGATTCTCTCCTCGGCAGGTAATTTGGAAACCTTGCGACTGTGCTCCGACACAAGCGAGCCTGACCCGCGAACCGCTGGCCAACTTACATTCATCGAGTCAATTTCAATTCTTGATCGCCAGCCTGAATCCATCGGCAATTCTGACACAATTGTGTTCTACAATGACTCGGAAAAATTTCATTGGGAACGCCCTGCCGAAGGATTGTGCGACACACGAACGGGAGTTATCTGTTCGCCCAACAACTACGAATACTCTGATGAGGATGGCAAGCTGACCGATGGCGTCGTTCGGATTACCACAATCGCAGATTTCGACCGATGGAACGCACTTGCACCTGAAGACTATCAACGCGAGAAACTACGGTGGTACGACCGGAGCGTTGCAGAAAGCATTAAATACACGCCTGATTTCCGCGCTTTTGTAATTGACACGGACCTGTTCACGCCTACCACCATTAGTCGTTTTACATGGCATGACAATGGCGCGGTTTATGGTGCACCTGCTAAAGTGCTTGATGGGACAACCCATCTAAAAAACGTCTTCTTGTGCGGAACCGATCAAGGATTCGTTGGAATCATTGGCGCGATGATGAGTGGCATATCGATGGCCAATCTCCATTGTTTGCGACCGTGAATTTTTGTGCTCTGACATGCTCAATCCCCAATCCATCTGAGTCCGGCTCGCTGAGGCTACCACATTCCCTGATTGCTCGACAACTGTCGGTCGTTATTTGATTTCATTGGGAGATTGGGTTTATATTGAGACCTTCCCTGCGTTTCTTTATCTACCGGACTTTCACGATGAAACTTAAACACATCTTGATCGGTTGCTTCCCGATCGTTTTGTTATTGGCTCTTACCAACACCGTCAATAGTGACGAATTTCGCGTTGCAAATATATTCACCGACAATATGGTTCTGCAGCGCAATCAGGAATTTACGATTTGGGGTTGGGCTCCCCCTAATGCTCCGGTAACCGTAAAACTACAAAATCAAACTGCGACTGTTTCTGCGGATCGCCTAGGTCGTTGGGAAGCTAAATTTCAGCCGATCGACTTAGGAGATCCATTCTCGATCACTATTAGATCCTCACAACAGACCATCGTATTAAAAAATGCCCTCGCTGGTGACGTTTGGATCTGCAGCGGGCAATCAAACATGGAATGGGAAGTCCGCCAAGCAGGCAATCCGCAACAAGAGATTGCGCAAGGAAACTGGCCACTTATCCGGCACGTCCGCGTCGATCATGTTACGAGTCCTTCCAAACTGGACGACGTAAGCAACTCTGGTTGGAAGGTTTGCAGTCCTGAAACAGTCGCCAATTTCTCAGCCGTAGGCTACTATTTCGCGCGGGAGCTGCAACGTGAAATAAACGTACCCATTGGACTGCTTCACACATCGTGGGGCGGAACAATTATTGAAACCTGGATTAGCCCAGAGTCTCTTGAAAGCCACCCTGACTTCGCGAGCGAAATTGCAAAAATAAAAGCCGTTGCGGAAAACCCGCGACAACAAGAAGCCCGCGCCAAACAACTGGACCAATGGAATCGAGATTTTCGCAAAGCACTCGAAGACAAATCAACAGAATGGAAAGCACCTGAATTGGACGATTCAGAATGGATTTCAATCAAGGCCCCAGGCAGCTGGGAATCCCAGGGGTACCAGCATTTAGATGGAATCGCGTGGTATCGGCGCAAGATCGTTCTACCCGATTCGTGGAAATCTAAACCAGCATCCATTTCGCTTGGGAAAATTGACGACATCGATATCACCTACATCAATGGCTCCAAGATCGGATCTACATCTGATTGGACCAAAGTCAGGAAATACGAAATCCCAGCTAACCTATTAAAGGCCGGAGAGAATTCCATCGCAATTCGAGTCACTGATCAAGCGGGCGGTGGCGGAATTATTGGCGATCCAAACGATATGCAAATTGAAATCGCTGGCCAACCATCGATTTCACTTTCGGGGAATTGGAAATTTAAGAAGTCGGAACTGACGAGAAAACTTGGTGAGCGACCTGAACAGCCATTCCGAGGCCCGAATCATCCAACCTTGCTCAGCAACGCAATGGTTAATCCTTTTTTACGAATAAAAGCCAAAGGAGTCATTTGGTATCAAGGGGAATCCAATGCAGGAAGAGCGTTCCAATATCGATCGCTAATGCCACTTTTAATTCAGGACTGGCGAAAGAGATTTGGCCAAGATTTTTCTTTTTACTGGGTTCAATTGGCCAACTTCACCATGCCACGTGAAACCCCGGGTGACAGCCAGTGGGCTGAGCTACGCGAGGCTCAAACCATGGCACTCTCCGTTCCTAAAACAGGTCAAGCGGTGATTATTGATATTGGTGAAGCGAGAGATATTCATCCAAAGAACAAACAAGACGTTGGCAAGCGACTCGCACTCAACGCACTGGCAAAAGATTATGGCAAATCGGTGAATTTCTCAGGCCCAATGTTTAAATCGGTCCAATTTTCGGGAAACGAAGCGACGATCCAATTCGATCATGCCGAAGGCCTCCATTCCCAAAATGGGCCGCTCAAACATTTCCAAATCGCCGGAAATGACCAAAAATTTGTCTGGGCAGATGCCAAAATTGAAGGCAATACGGTCATTGTATCGAGTAAATCCATCAAAAACCCTGCCGCTGTTCGATATGCCTGGGCAGATAATCCTGAAGGTTGCAATCTTTACAATGCAGCGGATCTACCAGCATGCCCTTTTCGGACGGATTCGTGGAAAGGCGTGACACAAAATTAGTGGTGTAAAGACGAAACTCGGATTCAAGAATCGAACTGCTTAACCATGAGGTGGCCTGCGGCATCGCACATACAAATTACTATCCAAAAAAAGACGGCTGGATTCAACCAGCCGTCTTTGATTGTTTTTTAACGCCACTACTCTGTTTAAGTACTGAACGAATTTCCGCAACCACAAGTCTTTTTTGCATTCGGATTGTGGAACTGGAAGCCACGTTGCTCGATCCCTTCATAATAATCGACAACTGTGCCATCTAAAAACAGATCGCTCTTTTTATCAACAACGACGGAGACACCATGCTGCTCCGTCATATTGTCTTTTGTTTCATCAAAATCAGATGCAATGTTCAGGCCATAATTGAATCCTGAGCACCCACCTCCAGAGACCGAAATACGAAGAACTGCATTTTCGTCGTATTCACCCTCTTGAATGAACCGCTGCACTTCTTTGGCGGCTGTTTCAGTTACCGTTACACTCATTCGAACTCTCTCTCCAAGGCTAATTGAATTACATCGTGCGAACACATTATAACCATTCTCGTCATATTTTATAATCAGAGTTTGTTTGTGTAGGGAATTTATCTTAAACCGATTCTACCGCCCCCAGACAGACGTATTAGCAGGCATAACCGCGTTTTTTGCGAAAATAAACTCAGAAGGCCCTTAACTGGACATGTAGGAGTTTGACAAACTTTTAAATTGGAAAATTTGCACAGCTAGTTTGCAAGACTTTTCAATGAACGTTTCACGCCTTCAAATCGCCGCTAATTCATCCGAAGAGACTTTCCAAACAAATTCTTGACCAAGTCTCATAGGAATCAAGGTCGGCCATCAATTCCGCGACAGGGAGAAAACCGGCATCCGAAATATCAGCTTCATTTGCCGATATCTTTGGTTTCTGCACCTCAAATAGATGGACGATTCCTAAATGAACTTTCCCAACTTCATTCTCGTCATCGTTGATTAAACCTACGAGCGTTTGGGTGAACTCGGTTCCGATAACAATCTCCTCCTCTAACTCCCGCTGCATCCCAAGTTCATAAGGCGAATCGTCATGTGCATCGAGAGTCGAGATATGCCCACCAATGCCGACACTTTTCTTAGCTCTCAGACGGGTCTCCCCGCCTCCTTTTCCACGCGTGTACTGAAAGACGTGAGTCGCGCCGGCTTCATCGACAAATTTAAAAATACAATAGGGAATCAACTGCTTAAAACTAGGATCCTCTTCCATATCTCCACGAGGCAGATACTGAGTGTTCGCTGAGTCGAGCAAGGTCTCTAAATACTTACCTGTGTCAGAACAGAAACCTTGAAAATACCCACAATCATGAAAGAGTTGTGTTTTCACAACCATCACTTGTTCCGTACTTACCGTCGACATTTCCTTCTCCTTGGATTCAATCCGAATAGGCTATCTTCAGGGCAACCAACCGCTTCTACGCCTCTTATTTTAGTCCAACTGGAACTCATTGAACAGCGTCGCGGCAACGTGGCGAAACACTAGCCTAAAATCACAAACCAGAAAAACACTATGCTCAACAAATTGGCAAAAACTCAATTCCATTCTATTTTTGACGGCGTTGCCAACTCTCCACCGCAATCCTTACTGTTTGAAAATGGATGTCCACAATATCATCTATCTCCGGAGCGTAACCACCTGCCATCGCAAAACCGATCGGCACTCCTTTTTCGTGACAAGCGTCCATCACCATGCGATCGCGTGCGGCAAGTCCATCTTTTGACAAATCCAGCAACCCTAACCGGTCCTTCGAATAAGGATCAGCGCCGGCTAGATAAAAAACGAAATCGGGTAAAAACGAATCGAAGGATTCTCTCAACCCTAGGGCTAATTTCTCAAGATAGAATTCATCAGTCGTCCCGACAGGCAAGGGAATATCACAATCACCAGAAGTCTTTTGAAAAGGATAGTTTTTCTCGCAATGCATTGAAAACGAAAACAAACTGGAGTCTCCACTCGCAATCGAAGAAGTACCGTTCCCTTGATGTACGTCACAATCAACAACCAATACATTCTTGACGACCCCCTCACTTTGCATCGTTCGCGCCGCTACACACACGTCATTGAACACGCAAAATCCTTGCCCGTTTCCTGCGAACGCGTGGTGTGTCCCTCCGGCCAAATTACCGGAAATCCCGTCTTCTAATGCTGCAAAGCCAGCATCAATGGTTGCTCCAGTGGAACGCCGTGATCGTTCTACCATTGCCAAGGACCATGGAAAGCCAATTCGCCGGACTTCTACATCAGTCAAATTGCCGGTACGAACCGAGTCAAGGTATTCCTCTGAATGGACCCGGCCTAGTTGTTGGTCAGTTGCAGCAGAAGGCAAATTTAGTTCGCATTGAGACGCAATAGGATCTCCCAAAATTCGCTCACGAAGCAATCGATACTTTGACATCGGAAATCGATGGCGATCGGGCAACGGCAACTCGAAAGTATCAGAATAAAACAATTTCAGCATGACGCTAAACCGTCAATTCAAATTTGCTCGCTGAACCTGACGAAGCATCGCGTCTGCCTGGTTACGACTGGAGTCAACTGTCACCTCCGCGAACGCATTCTCCGTTTCCCAAACCACCACTTTGGTGAGCCTTAGGTCATAACCCTTAATCGTATCAATCAAAGTCGGACCAATCTCATCTAGCAGGTACCTCGCCATATTTTCGGCGGTCGGATTGTACGGCAAACGATAAATTTTATTTGGACGAACCTGTTCAAGTGCCGTCAGCGCGTTTTCATCGGCATCCCAAACAATGAACCCATGATCCCAATGATCATCAATCCATCCCTTAAACAATCGATTGATGACACCAAAATCGACAACCCGCCCCAACTCATCAATCTCATTTCCAGTAACATGAAACTGAATTAAATAATTGTGACCGTGCAAGTTTGCGCACTTACCCTCGTGACCAAGTAATCGGTGACCAGCACAAAATTTTACCTGGCGCATAACCGTAATGCTCATTCTACTCTTCTTCAATTGGATCAAGTGCAAGCTGTCGGCGACACACCCAATGGATGCCGCTATCTCAGCTTAGGATTATTGCGATGCCGCTCGCCGTCTCGCTGGGACTTCTTTCTTAAATTGTCGTCAAAAGCTTCGGTTAAGTCGACACCTGTTTGGTTCGCCAAACAAATTAGAACAAATAAAATATCGGCCATTTCGTCCTTTAACGAAGAATTTTTATCTGTTTCTTTAAAACTCTGCTCTCCGTAAGTGCGCGAAATAATTCGTGCCAGTTCGCCCACTTCTTCAACCAGTTGGGCCAAATTCGTTAACTCCGAGAAATACCGCACACCGACGGTCTTGATCCAGTCATCGACGGATGCCTGTGCGTCCCGAATACTAAGCTCCGTTCTTTCAACTTGACGTTCCTTATGTACTTTTTGATCTTCCTCCACAACTGCCTCCATCCATTAACGTAAAATCCGATAATCAACATTTGAAATCGGAGACTCCCAACAGGTCAAGCCTCATGAGCATTCGAGGCGTAATAAATTTTGCCCGCTGATTGGACTTCTTGAGCACACCGATCCCCTGAATTAGAGTTACAATGGATTTCGTTGATGAACAGACATGTATCAAGTCCTCAAGTTCGACACCTCTTTCTTGATCGAAGGAGGCAGGAATTATTTCTATGCGTACGCTAAACTTGTTTCTACTATTTTTGGGCATTCTGGTTTGCCTCTCCCCAGCCAAGGTTCTGGCAACCACCTCGGATGCGCAAGGTAAATCTCCAAATATCATTTGGATTTCCTGCGAAGACATTAGCCCCCATCTGGGCTGTTACGGTTATAAAAATGCCATCACACCCAACATCGACCAGCTTGCAGCGAATGCCATACGCTATGAGAACACGTTTACCACCGCGGGGGTGTGCGCCCCTTGCCGATCCGCAATCATAACAGGAGTCTACCAGTCAACCCTTGGCACACATCATATGCGCTGCAATGCGAAACTCCCCAAGGATGTAAAACCATTCCCTGTCTACATGAGAAAAGCGGGATACTACTGCACAAACAATAGTAAACAAGATTATCAGTTTAAAACTTCACCCGAGGTATGGGATGAATCGAGCAAAAAAGCTCATTGGAAAAATCGTCCAGACCCGAACCAACCCTTTTTTGCAGTTTTCAATTTCACGGGATGTCACGAAAGCGGAATTGCATCTGATTCAAAATACCGACAAATCACTAAAGACCTCGCTCAGCGACAACGGCAGGATCCTCAACAGCTAACAATTCCACCCTATTATCCCGATACACCGATCGTGCGAGAGGATTGGAAACGGAACTTTGAGCTTATTACCGCGATGGATACCTGGGCAGGCGAACTAATTCAAGAATTAAAAGATTCAGGGGAATACGAAAATACGATCATCATGTATTGGTCGGATCATGGGGTTGGGCTGCCTCGGGCAAAACGATGGCTTTACGATTCCGGAACTCACATTCCTCTCATCGTTAAACTGCCAGCAAAATTCAATCAAAATAAAACGACTGGCATCACTAATTCTGAACTTGTCAGTTCGCTTGATTTTGCACCGACGGTTTTAAATCTTGCCGGCCTCCAACCGCCTTCGTACATGCAGGGACGTGCATTTATCGGTACGGAGCTAACACCGCCGAGAGACTATGTCTACGGAGCTAGAGACAGAATGGATGAACGTTATGACATCATTCGCTCCGTCAGAGATAAAAGGTATCGGTACATCCGAAACTACGAACCTCACAAGCCATACTATCAATACATGAATACGCCTGAAAAAGGTGCGACAATGAAGGAACTTCGACGGGTAAATAAACTCGGGAATCTGCCAAATGCTGCGAAGTTATTCATGAGTGAAACCAAACCAGCAGAAGAACTTTACGACCTCGAAGCCGACCCGCATGAAATCAATAACCTGATTGAAAACACTGAACACACGAAAGTGCTTAACCGATTACGCCACGCACACCTTCAATGGGTAATCGACACCCGCGATCTCGGGCTAGTTCCAGAGTCTGAAATTCAGATTCGCGAAAGTAAAACTGGAGCGCGCTATGATATTTTAAAAAATACTTCTTTAGAACTTATCGAAGCGATTCGCAATACAGCAAACTTAGCAGTGAGTCAGGATTCCGATTTCGATGCCCTTAGAACCGCAGCAAGCCATGCTGATTCAGTCGTTCGGTACTGGGCGTTAATCGGTCTTGGGAATCGACCTACCGAAACAGCCAATTACAAAGACCTTTTATATAATGCACTTAACGACCAATCGCCTTGCGTCAGAATCGCTGCATCACGAGCACTGTTGAAAATCAAAGAACCTCAGCACGCACTATCAACACTAAAGAATGAACTTACGGGAGAACACGAATGGGCCAGGTTACGTGCCGCAATTGTTCTCGATGAAGCTGGAGAGGCGGCAAGGCCTCTAATCCCCGAACTTAAAAAGTGCCTCGCGAATCAACCCAATAAATACATCACTCGCGTAGCAAACCGGACACTGAACGTTCTTCTTGGCACGAACAATGTAGTTAAATGAATTTATACTTTTATTCGATCTGTTACTGATTCGTTGCTGCGACCAACTCAGGTTTCAACCAGCTAACGGATCAACTCCCTACCACGGTCTCCAAAAGACGCCATTGCCTCGCAAGCCGATGTCGCCTGTCGGAATCCCAAGATTTTGAAAGTAAGAATAGTGTAAACCGCCAATGTACCTTGACTCATTATCAATCACATTTAGCGGAGCGGGTCGCCTCCAGCGGTCGTAAAATCGATTCGCTGAATACAGCCTTGTTTCGGCGTTCGAGATTGTCTGCCGGTCTGAACGATTTGGCGGATTCTCCTGACCCTTCAAGTCCTTTTCCACAGATGTGATACGTTGCAAGCGTCCACGAATTAATTGCGCTTCTGACCGCTCCGCTGAAAACAGAATCAAGCAAATCAGCGCAAGCCCGAAAGACCGTAGTAGAACCAATCGATATTTTTTGACGACATTCATTGGATTGCCTCTCGGTTTGGATTAAATGGAACACTCGATTTCAAGTTCTTAACCGTAACATCATCGGGAACAAGAAGCGAGAATATGAATTCGTCTCGCTTCCATGGTTTTATGGCATTTATCCGACGAACTGGCACAAACGACTTAAATGTTGCCTCGCGAATTAGGTTCATTACATCCGCAAACAGAATGAAAATCAGCTCGCTTCTCGCGAGCTTCTCAATAAACACATTCAAAGCCGTGGATTAGCAAAATACCTATCTAAATCAGTTTCATAAGCCAACGAAACCAAAGACGGCCGGGGCAAGGTTTTAATTGAGTGCCTTAATTTAGCTCACGGCCCACACGGACATTGGAACCGCGAAAACCAAAACAGCCCAAATAAGAAAAAGCACAACGATTTTATGCTTACATACTCGACAATCTGGATTTACTTCCCTAGCATAACGCTGAGATTCCATGCGACGACAATCCCCAGCCTAAACGCAAAAAATGCTAAAGACACTGTATCAATTGGCTTTTCGCTACATCAAAGTCAAACATATATATCAGGAAGTGGTTATCGATGAACGTCTGACTGACATCAGACCAAAGATTCGAAAAGATATCGAAGCGTTACTTGCACACTCCAACAGGCATTGCGAATACTTCCGCGGAAAGTACACCGAATTCTTATCCGAGGCGCCCAACCTCTCAGATGATGAATTCTTTGAATCGTACTCCAAGTTGCCTGCGCTTTCGAAAAAGGATTATGCAGATGCTGGACAATCGGTAATGACCGATAGCTGGGCGTCTATTGACCCTTCCAAGAACACTTTTTCAGTTGAAGGAAAACCATTCGAGTCCATTCAAAGGCTTCGCAATGACGATTACTTAATGCCGATGGCAACCGGCGGCTCCACTTCAACTCCGCTTTCAATCATGATGACAAAGCAGCATATGTTTTCAATGCTGTTTACATTCTTCAAATGCTGGTATCGCATGGGGTGGCGTCCCGGTGAAAGAATGCTGATCTTCTACCCCAAAAACACCTATAACATTGACGACATGGTCAAATTCAACCGACTCAGTAAATGGCTTGGATTTAAGTATCATCTCTTTGATAAAATTGATGAAAAAACCGTGCGAGGATTGATCGATGACATCAATCAGTACAAACCAAAATTACTCCTGGTCTTTCCCTCGCCGATGAACATGATCGCGAATACCGTCAAGCGATTTAATTTGGAGGTTAAGCACCATCCAGAATTAATTAACGTCAGCGGGGAGACCTTTTTTGATTGCCAGCGAAAACACATTCAATCGATTTTTTACAAATCCAAAATTGAGGATTCTTACGGATCGGTGGAACTTGGAGAATTGGCACACGAGACACCCGATGGACTCGAGATTTTTGCGAACGTTGCCTACGTAGAAACAGAACCCAACGACGCCGGGCAACCTGAAATGATCATCACTCGATTAAATAATTTTGATTTTCCATTCATTCGATACAAAATGCGCGACATCGCGGACGTAGAATTCCGCGCCTATCAAGATGGAACTGAAAAATACTTGATCACAAAAATTGAAGGGAAAGATTCAAACTTCATATTGAATGATCAGGGTGAACGATTCTACCCATCGTTTTTCAACACGCTTGTTAACGACCTCAACTCGGTTGCCTCCAACAGCGTCATTGAAATCAAGGTCTTTGAAAAAGGCCAACGAGAGCTGGAAGTTCAGTTCATTCTGTCTGACAACCAATTTATGGATCAGGTCCGCACAGAAAGTAGACGTTTATTATCTGAGCGTTTAAGTAACGAGATGGATTTTACGATTCGCTTTGTAGATTTCATCGACCACGATTACCGACGCAAGTATCGGGTTATTCAGCGTATCGGCGACATTGAATTCGCCGGCGGGATGGTCGGGGATAAAAGCAAGACCGGCGCAATCAACGAAGTAGTCTCCGAAGCTTCAGATAATTCTGAAACAGAATTCAATACACCCAGCAATTCAATCGCTTGATGCGTACAAAAGTGATCTTCGAGGCTTTAAGTTTCTTCAGCGGTCCAGCGTTTGACTAGACTACCATTTGACTCCGACGCCGCTCTCGGCGTTTGGTAGGATCGCCGATGCTGCATGGTTCGGGTCAAATCAATGTGGTTATTACAGATCAATCGAGATTCCCCCATTTCCCAAGGCTCCACGTAGGCATTTGCCTCCACGTCCACTTTTCGAAAAAAACCGCGACAGGATTCAGCATCCATCTCTCGCCGAACCAGACGGGTGATTCGTCCCTGAATTTGATCCCAAGTATCGACAAGCGGCTGCTCTGAGGGCGGACGAGTAAACTGGTCCAATGTCGATTGCAACTCACCACCCCCCAGAATTTCCTTCGGAAGCGAACGCACCATCGCTGCAATCACTGATCGAAACGGGGCAATTGCCGTAGCAATCTTCCTTTCAACTAACTGATGCGGCATTCGTATTTCAACAACGCGAGGCTTTACCGAGCAACTACAGCCATCATGATGGTAGTACTCCGCCTGACTTAATTTACCGTGGCTCGACTTCCCTCGCACCTTCCGGTAGCTGGACGCTGTTGTTCGAACATTTTTACAAACCACCAAACCCTCTTCATCGACTATTTCAAGAAAACGA
This sequence comes from Mariniblastus sp., assembly GCA_011523945.1. Lineage (GTDB taxonomy): Bacteria > Planctomycetota > Planctomycetia > Pirellulales > Pirellulaceae > Mariniblastus. Next base: position 19,933 of record WTFU01000181.1, read on the forward strand.
TCGCGTACGTCTTCGCGCAACAGTACTTGATGAAGATAGTCCTCGCCGCCATCTTCCAGCTCAATCGGGCGCTCAATTACAATCCCAAAATCGTGCGGGCGCGTAATTTGAAAACACTGTCCACCGAGTTCAAGCGTTTGAATTCCACCACTTGATCGGTCAGTTATGTCAGATTTCAATTCAAGCACCTCGACAATTCAACAACTTATTAACTTTGAATCGGTAACTTAGCCGCAATCGCTGAAATCCACCAAACGCAAATTGAAGTTTTACTCCACCCGTTCACTACAACAGAATCAAAGTAATTTTCATATAAATTTGGGAAATTTAATTAGGCCAGAGTTAACATCGAAACAATCATAGATTCACTGAAACCATCGATGGATTGTCGATACCCACCACGAGCTTACTTCCGCTTAATTTTCAGCTCCATCTCTTCAGCCCAGTCAAACCAACGGTCAGCCATACGTTTTACCCGTTGGGGATTTTGATCTGCGAGATCATTGGTCTCGCAGCGATCAACCGAAAGATCATATAGCTGCCATTGCTTGTCGGGATTAAGTTTATCCCAAACTAGCTTCCAGTCTCCCTCCCTGACTGCGCGGTTACCGGCCCATTGCCAGCAGAGATTTGCATGTCCTTCCCGCCCATTTCCCTTCAGCAAACTGACCATGCTTTTGCCCTCAACAGGAAGGACTTCATTTCCCTTAAATTGTTTCGGGTAAACTCCCCCTCCTAACTCGACCAAGGTTGGCAAGAAATCAATGATATGGGCAACGTCGCGATTAATCGCACCGCCTGGAATTATGCTGGGGTACCAAGCAATCATTGGCGTCGTTATGCCTCCTTCATTCAACCAACTCTTGTAACGTCGAAACGGGGTATTCTGAGCCCAACCCCACGCAGGCCCCACCGCTACATAGTCATCGGCAGGGCCTGGATTCCGTTTAGCCGGATCGCGTCCCCCAGGTTCTTCAGCACATCCTCCATTATCTGATAGAAAAAGGATGAGCGTGTCCTCTGAGTGGCCAGTCTGCGATAGTGTTTCTAAGAGCCTTCCAATATTTTGATCGACACTATCGATCATCGCCGCGTAAACCGCCATCCGATGATCTTCAAAATCGTGATTCGCACTCTCCCAATCATAAGCTCGACTATCGCCTTCACTCAACTTCCAGGATTTTGCAGCCAGTCCCATTTCCTGCTGACGTTTGAATCGAGATTCTCGCATCGCATCCCAGCCGTCCCTGAATTTTCCCCGGTACTTCGCAATATCAGCCGGTTTCGCCTGAATTGGATAATGCGGGGCAGTGTAGGTGAGATGAATAAAAAACGGCTTTTTCATTTGATCGGCTGAATGAATCGCTTCGATCGCCGAATCAGTAAATGCATCGGTTGTGTAAAAATCAGATGGAAAATTTGTGATTAATTTATCGTCTTGACCAAACACTCGCGTCCGCCCACCTTTGTATTTTGGATCGGGTTGCGTTGGATCAAAAAAGTTACAGCACCCATCAAGGAGACCATAAAATGAATCAAACCCCCGATAAAATGGGTGATTGATTTTATCGCGTCCCAGATGCCATTTCCCGCACAACGCCGTCCGATATCCACACTGCTGCATAACCTCGCCGAGGGTCACCATATTGGCTCGCAAATGTTTGTTGCTGTTGGTTCCCCGAGGGTAAAGCCCCGTAAGGATTGAGGCGCGTGTCGTAGTGCACTTCGCGTTATTATAAAACTGAGTGAAACGCATTCCGTCTCGAGCCAAACGGTCTAAATTCGCTGTTTTCACTTCTCCTCCATAACAGCTAATATCAGAAAACCCCATGTCATCCACCATGATCAGAATCACATTTGGCTTTTGCACCGCTTGCCTATTTGATCCGGGTGAACCTGACAGGAGAACGGTATTAAAACGATCGCCGTCTACCGCGGAAACCTCACTCATTGCCATAGATATCGCGAGCGTCACAAAAACACTCATTGCAACCAATAGGCTACGCCAAAGGTGAAAGCTCATTTCGCCCTACGCTCACTTTCTCAATAAATAAATCTTCGAAAAATTAACAATGCAAAATACTTAGTAAGCTCAAACGCAGTTAAGAGTCCCACCCATTTTTCCGGACGCGACAATTCCGCGTGACAACGCGAGAGCAATAAAAACGGAACCAATCCTACTTTGCCCATTCCGGCACGGGAAATGATCGCATTTTGCTGTAGCGAATGTATTTCTCCCAGACATCATCATTGCCATTGAGCCTTGGATCTCCGGTCGTTTTTAAAAACAGATTCAACTGGGCTTCTAACATTACCTTTATTTCCTGATGCTTTGGCTCGCCAGACAAATCTTTAAGACAGGCAGGATCCTTTTGAATATCATACAGCTCGATCGCCGGACGATGCGCGACTGCCAGGGAGAAAAAGGGAGCAACATCAGGGTTCAATTTTTCAGTAATCATAAAGCTGAGTGTTGGGCAGGCGTCGATGTCATGATACCCACCATCTTCGGGGCCTAATTTACCAGACTGCAACTTTCTTGGTGCTCCGGCAGGCCACCGCTCCGGTTTCATATTCCTGATCAAAAGGTATCGAGAGGTTCGGATACAACGCTGCGGATAGGTCAGGTTTTCCCAACGAGAGGACGAATGCCGTTCCCTACAGCTGTAAACTTCTTCACGGCCAAATCGAGTTAGCCCTGATTCTTTCGACTTAAGCAGCGGAATGAGACTCTGCCCGATCATCGAATTATTTTCCCCTCTGGCAACAGGATGCTCAACGCCTGCCACATCGAGGATCGTCGGAGCAAGATCCGTGAGACTAACAACGTCATCCACAACTCGGTTTCCGGGAACTAGCGAAGGCAGACAAATTGCAAGCGGCATATGAATTCCATATTCGTATACATTGGCCTTCGCTCTCGGAAATGCCATGCCATTATCACTGGTGACAATAATCAATGTATTTTCCAACTCATCCATGGCTTCTATCGCTGAAATCATCTCTCCCAAATGGCGATCGAACCACTCAATTTCTAAGCAATAATCGAGAATGTCACTCCGAACTGCCTCAGAGTCAGGCAAAAAACCAGGCACTTCAACATCGGCCAACTGCTTTCCTGCCGCCAGTCCACTCCCTTTTTCGAAGCTCCGATGAGGTTCAAACCCGCCGAACCAAAAACAAAATGGCTGGTCAGCGGGCTTTTCTTCTAAAAATTCTTTAAAATTCCCCGCGTAGTTGTTCTTAGAAATCCCCGTAGCAGGAACGTCTTTAGTTTTTCTTTGACTGAAACTCACCCCAGCCGGATTGCGATTCCGACCGGATGCTTTGAAATTGCCAGGCTGCCAACCTTTACCTGTATAGCCAACAAAATAACCAGCTTCTTCCAGCAACTCAGGGTAAACGAAATACTTCGCTGGAAATGAACTAGCGTGCGTACCCGCCTGCTCAAGTTGCCACGGATACCTTCCTGTTAAAATCGATGCTCGGGACGGTGAACAGCCGGGGGACGCACAGATCGCATTACTGAACAGCACACCTTCTTTCGCGACGCGATCAAAGTTAGGCGTGGCAATGGTCCGACAACCGCTCACTGAAGTGTGTATCCAGGACTGATCATCCGAGATTGCGAGCAGGATATTAGGCCGTCGTCGCATTTCATCCGCCCCGGCGGAATCGTGTCCAACGAACGCCACAAAAACAAACAAGGCCTCGAAAATAGAAATCGAAGCAGCAAGACCAACTTTAGAGTGACTTAGGCGAAGCGACATTTGGAATCAACTGAAGGTAAAATGAAACGAACCTCAATAATTCAACATTCTAACCATTTTCAACCCAAGACTCCAAAGATTTATGGTTTGACATAACTTTTATGTATCAGTAATCGAGATACTTCATTGATTTGCCGAGTGATTTCAATGTGGACTCGGCAATGAGTCTAAACAAGATTAAAATTCGACTGCCGCAACTGATTTCCTCGAAATCCAAATCATCCAGCAACTTACTTAAACCGAACCCACGCTATGGCCTCCGAAACAATCGTAACCTGTTTTCCGCTATCCGAATCAGACGCCGACACCATTCGCAGCGTCGCCGCGGAGAAGTTTGACGTGATTGTTGCCAATCAAGAAACCGTTTCCGAAGACATTTTCAGGGCAGATATTTTTTGCGGTCACGCCAAAGTTCCGGTTGATTGGGACCGCGTTGTCTCCAGCGGAAAACTAAGATGGATTCAATCATCCGCAGCAGGATTGGATCACTGTCTCGTGTCGCCGGTGGTCGATTCAAACATTTTGGTAAGCGGCTGCTCGGGATTATTTGCTCCACAAGTCGGCGAACAAATGATGTCACTTTTAATGGGCTTAATTCGACGAGGTTCAGTCTTTTTTAAGGCCCAGCAATCAAAACAATTCGTCCGACGCCCCACGGACAATTTGTTCGGGAAGACCATTGGAATTGCCGGACTAGGAGGAAACGGCCAGCGGATTGCTCAAATTCTTCGGCCAATGGTCAACCGGATCATCGCGACGGATTATTTCGTTGATTGCGCGAAAGACCTGATCGACAATGGTATCGTCGATCAGATCCTGCCGGAGGCGGGATTGGATGAAATGCTTCCGGAAATCGATGTCTTGATCATCACGTTGCCGCTGTCCTCTTCCAATGAAAATCTAATTGGCAAACAACAATTTGATCTTCTTAAACCGGGAGCTTACGTCATTAATGTTGGGAGGGGATCGGTTGTCGACACGCAAAGCATGATCGATGCACTCTCCAATGGGAGGCTCGGTGGTGCCGGCCTCGACGTCGTTGAACCGGAGCCCTTGCCCCCGTCCTCACCACTATGGGAAATGGATAATGTAATTATCTCTCCCCACGTAGGAGCTCAGTCTCCACTTAGAATCCCAGTCACGATTGACCTCTTCTGCAAAAATATCAAGCGTTTCCTAGAGGGAAAATCATTACTCAATCAAGTCGACAAAACTCTTGGGTTCCCTCTTCCCGAACATCGCATTCCCTTTAGCTGGTAAAGTTTCTAAAAGAATGAGCCAAGTCATTGAATTCAGTGTAGCAGCACGGTGCGAGGTTTGTCACAATAAGTTTTGTTAACACCGCTTCATGAAGCGATACTCAGCGAGAATGTTCACTGAAAACACAAGCATCACCGAGGAACTCTCCATTGGTTTTTGACGGCGAAAATCTAGATATTACTTCGGAAGAGGACCTTTCCCCGACGGTCACCCAGGAGGGGGATTTCGTCCTCAATCAATGCTCAGAGTTATACGGTCGTTACCAGGAAATCCTGCGCGAAAAAAGACACAGCTGGACAACTCACCTTCGCCTTTTGACGAAACTGGGATCTGGTGGTCAAGGCGTTGTTTATTTGACCGAAAGACGCGGTTCCGACGGGTTCACACTTCCAGTCGCTCTGAAAATTTTCTCTCCCGAACGCTATTCGTCCCCCAACCATTACGACTCCGACATGTCACGGATGGGACGTGTCGCCGCGAAAGTTGCTCGAATCCAACACGAGAACCTCTTGGTTGTCGAAAATTTTCTTGACCGTGACCGAATTCGAATGATGGTCATGGAGTGGGTTGAAGGATTTGACCTCCGAAGGCTTCTAACGCCAAAAATGTTTGGAACCGTCAAAGAACGATTTAGTGAAAAGCGGTGGGAGTACATTAACGAAGTATTAGTGACCATCGGTCCTGAACAACCTCGATTCAAAGCAGGCGTCGCTATCGCGATTGTCCGCGATTGCCTAGAAGCACTTGCTGCGATGCATCGCCATGGAATCGTTCATGGAGATGTAAAGCCTGGCAATATCATGCTCAAGAGGAGTGGGCACGCAAAGATCATCGACATCGGTTCCGCCTTTGACGTCGCCGATCCGCCGCAACGACGGGCCTGCACGCCTTCTTACGCCGCACTCGAAGTCTTGCAAGGTACAGATAACACTCCACGGAGTGATTTAGCCAGTCTCGGCTATGTCACCGTCGAGCTTCTGGCTGGCAAACCGGTTTTTGGTGGAATCAACGATTTCGCCAAGTTAATTGAAGCAAAGCAGACACTTCCCGATCGCCTGCACGAACTCCTACCGCCGGAAGTTTCAACCAACGAATTACTCATGTCGTTTTGCCAAGGGCTGATTGACCCTGATCCAGAGAAACGATTCCAGTCTGCTGAAGCCGCAGACCTCGTAGAAATTGGTGCCGCAGCTTTCCACCGGCAATTAGTCAAAGACGATCTCGCATCCGAATATGAAAATGATATCCGCATTTGGATTGACGAACTGCTCGAAATTGAAGCTGCGAGTCCCGGTTTTTTGACGAGTAATTAAGCCCAGTCGAGACCTGTTGTTTTTCTTATACGATCTTCGAAGTCACCCAGCAATCCACCGATCACTCTCCATTTGTTGGGGCAACGCACCTCGATATCCCCTTGCTGATTAATTCTCACAATGGATGTTCCCATTACACCAGCCGCCGCTAAATCTTGAGAGTGCAACTCTCCATCGTTGATGATCTCGTCTAACGTTTCACCGGTCATCTCAATAAATTTCATATCCAATCCAAATTAAATTTTTCGGCGGCCAATAACGCTAGTCTGCGATCCAAAGAAAAGCGAAGCAAAACGGTATTATCGCGACGCGGACAAACATTCCCAAATGAATCGACAATTTCGGTTCCACTCCTCCATAATAGGCAGCTTTAACTAAAAACTCCAATTTTTAACCAGATCTACGGATTAAAATGGCAGTCCGCCATAATTAGCAAGCCGAGTGATTCAATTAGTCTACGATGCGGTGGTCAAGGATGCAAAACTCGACAACTGGTCTCGGGGGCTGAGATTATCGCAAGAATTGGTATGATGCGAGCCGTGCATTTTGCCTTAGGAAAAACATGATCAACGACGAATCAGAGCCAAACACCCCGCCTCAGGAATCAAAACCACGCGAGCAGACAGCCCACTGGCAGACACTTACGGTCTCCGAGGAAGAGCATCTTGAGAGACTCGACGCGTTTCTGGTTCGCCACTTTCCGAAATTCAGTCGCGTCAAATTGCAACGGGCGATTGCTGCAAAAATGGTTCGGGTTGACGGAACGCAGGCAAAATCGTCTACCCGACTCAAGCGCGAACAAAAAGTCGAATTTCTGCCACCGCCCCCTGAACCTGAAAATACGATTCCGGAAGACATTCCGCTAAATATTCTTTACGAGGATGACCACCTTGTCGCGATCAATAAGCCACCCGCCATGGTCGTTCACCCAGCAAAAGGCCACTGGTCTGGAACACTC
>WTFU01000194.1 GCA_011523945.1 Mariniblastus sp.
TCGTCAAAGAGACATCGCTGTCAGTCCGGATACGAATTTCAATTGACTGATTGTTTTCGGCTTTTAGTTGTAGATCAGTTCGGACGATAGAACCGGTTCCGGTAATCAAATCGAATTCTAACGATCCCTGATTCCCGCAAATATTAGTTAGGCGGCCGAAGGGTTTCCACCCTTCGTTTTGCCAACCACCGCAATTGAATTCGAATTGAAGCTTTCCGTTGTTAGGATCGCGGGAATTTAATTGTTCCCAATCATCTGAAAGTCCGTCTCCGTCCTGATCTTTTCTAATTGCTTCATATTCGGAATTGACTCCCCTGCCCCATTTCTTATTATCCGCCATTCGAAGTTCGACTGCCGGTTCATTGCCGGTTCCCGTATCACCCTTGCCGAGCCAGCCATCGAGCAATTTTCGATGCCGGGCGAGTTCTTTTTCGTATTTTGGGTCTCTCACCAAGTTTACTAATTGAGCTGGGTCCCTAACGACATCGTAAAGTTCCTCAGAGGGGCGCTCACCGAAGTAGATTTGTGCAAGCTTTGGGTCAAGCGTTCCATTAGCGTAAGCTGTTCGCAAATCTTGTACATAATTTTTTGAGTCTCGGTATTGAGGTTGGAGAAGTACTCGATCGAGCATGTAATTGCGGGTGTATCGAAACCGGTCGGTACGGATACTTCGGATTCGGTCGATTGTTTGATCGCACCGGTCACGGGCAGTGGCGACGAATTCTCGTGGGATTAATTTCTCGGAAAATAAATCCTGCCCTTCCATCCAGCTAGGTTGTTCGACTCCTGCCCAAGCTAAAGTGGTTGCTGATAAATCGAGCATCGAAACAAGGTCGTCACGGACCGACGGGGCCGGCACCCAGGGCTCCGGTCCCGTAATAATAAAGGGCACATGCGAACCTCCCTCGGTTGGTTGCTGTTTATGACGGACGAGATTGTTTGCGCCGTGGTCTGAAAAATAGACAACAATGGTTGAGTCAAGAAGATTGTCGTCAGCGAGGCGTGACAGTATTTTGCCGATAATGCCATCGTCCATTCTTGCTGAATCAAAATGCTCGGCGACGACTTCCCGGTAGATCTCGTTTTGGGGATAGTCCGCGGGAACTGTAACGGATTTTCGGTCTACTTTATTGTCGAATTTGGTGGTGTTTAACTTACCACCTTTAAGTTGGATTTGGCCGAAAAAAGGGTCTCCTTTCGGCGCTGCTCTCCAAGGAGTCAAACGTTGCGCTTTAGGAATATCAGAGAATAGGCCAGCATGATCGAAGTTATAGTCCGTCTTACCGACGTTGAAGCAAAAATAGCCCTCGGCTTTCATCAAGTCGACGATAGTACACATTCCTTCGGGAAGTTTACGAGAGGCTTCACCACGTCCAGATCTATGTTCATGAGCGCCGAACCTAATTTGGTTCGCACCTGTGATTATGGCTGAACGACAAATTGAGCAAACAGGCGCTGGAACATAGGCGCGTGAGAACCGAACACCGGTCTCCGCCATCCGGTCAAGTGTCGGCGTTTGGCCTTTTTGAATGTCATAACCATAGCACCCAAGCCATGGTGAAAGGTCCTCTTGAAACAGCCAAAGGATGTTGGGGCGAGACGTTAGCTCATTGGCATTGGAAGTCAGGGGAATGCAACTGAGAACGATAAATAACAAGAGAAGATTTGGATGAAATTTATTCATGATTTGCCTTGGTTTCCACATCGGTGTGGGTGGATATCGAATTTATTTGGAAGATGTGTTGAATTCTAGGAATAAGGTGAACCCGTTCATAAGTCTGATTTAATAATCGTGGCACGATCATCGGTTTCATGGGACGGTGTTAACAAACGGAGTAAGTTTTAGCCTGCGATGAGGATTAATGCTGGGCGTTGTGTTGATGACCACCCTCAAACATCTTGTGATCCGGGTTTGCATTGGACAGCACGTAGGCGATCAGGTCGATGATTTCTTCACGCGAAAGTTTGTCTATCATACCGGCTGGCATTTGACTTTGTTTCGCTCTTTTTCTTGCATCAATTTCATCCTGATTCAGAGTTGTGATTTGGTCTTTTGCAAGCGGATCAATCACAATTTTTACGACGTCATCGGTTTCCTCGATAATCATTCCAGTCACCGTCTTTCCTGTGTCCATTAGGAAAATATTGGATGCATATTTTTCATCGATATCCTTTGAGGGCTCAAGAATTGATCGAAGAATATGACTGGCAGTTCGTTTGTCGTTTGTTAGTTTTGACAGATCTGGTCCAAAGTTTTGTCCCTGGCCGCCGAATTGATGACAAGCAATACAATTTGCCGCTCGGAATGAAGCTTCGCCAACTTCATGGGACCTGCCCATTATCATTTTGAAGTCACCTATTAAATCTTCGTATTTCCATTCCTGACCTCTCGTATTTGTTTGAAGTAACTCGTCTTTGATTTCAAGATTAATTTCCTCGAGGTAGTCTGATTGAGCCGTCACGTACTCGCTATATTTTGGGACCACATACAAGGCGCCATACATTCGCCGCCAGTGGCCTGGATAAGTGCAGACAAAGGGGTAGACTCCGGGTTCATTGGGGACGATAAAACTAATTGCTTCTTCTTCGCCGGGCTGAAGGAGCTTACTGCCGACAAGTACTTTCTCGGATTTTGGTATATAGTGGCGGGCCATCGCATCGGCATCTCGCCCAGTGGATTCGGCCAATTCACCGATCTCTGCAAGGGCACCAGGCATGGTGACTGCGAAATTATGTGGCATCGAATCCGTATTGCTAAAACGGAATTCAACTGGTTTCCCAGCTTCCACTACGATAATTTCCTTGTCATAGATCATTCGATGTGGAATCGTTCCAATTGCGATCACACGAACGTCGAGATTTTTTAGTCGAGTTTCAATTTCGGCTCGCTCGGATCCGGAAAGCTTCATCCCAAGCTTTCGGGCCATTTCCGTCGCGTTGATAGCAGCGGCGGAAGTGCGTTGGTTGATTGGGAGCGTGCTTAAATAGCCAATGATATTGTTAACGAGCGGCTTTATTTGAGTTGCATCCCAGCCATCGGCAGATACCTGTTTGAGGGCTTTGATTGCCGACGGTTGGAGTTCGCCAGACGCGATTAAGCGGTTGAGCACGGCAAACTTCTCTGCATCTCTGCCGGGAATGGACACGAGGGCACGGATTGCAACTTCGCGGAGCGTCTCTCCACCGCCAATGTACAAACGATCCGACGGAATGGACTGGCGATTGATTCCAGGTCCGCTCCATTCCACTTTCAGTCCATCGCCGCCGCCGGAATCGAAATAGTTAACGCGAATGGAATGTAAACCTGTAGGCAGTGAAATAGCACCTGATTTCGTCACCATTCCGTGCGGTCCGTCATTGTTAATCAGTTCTTCGCCGTTGATGTATAGCCTCGAGCCGTCATCCGAAGTAATAAAAAAGGTGTAACGGCCGGTTTGGGGAATATCGATCAAGGTGTTAAAAACGTTTGTAAACGCATCCCGGGGCTGTCCTTTTGGAATGTAAAGGCCAAAGTTTTTAATCTCGCCACTTACTTGCGGTCTCCTCATATCTACCGTGGCTGAGGTCGCATTCGCTGCATGGGGAGTCATGTAGCCGACCGATATTCCATTTTTGAGACCGCCCGTCGCAGCTTCAACGCCAAGTTGTTGAGGCAACTCAAAGACAAGCGGGCTTACCTTTTCAAAAAGAGTGCCACGTGCATCTGGGTTAACCGAAGGTACGGCGTCGAGGAAATCTCGGAGGCGTTTTTTTGATTGGGTCGCTGCGAGAAAAGCATCTCCGGGACCCGATGCGGCGACCCAGGATGCATAGCCTAAACGTTTTATTTGAGGTGTGGTTCCATTGATCGCCAAGTCTTCCACTTCGGACTGGATCAATTTTAGAT
>WTFU01000167.1:0-5457 GCA_011523945.1 Mariniblastus sp.
GCGATGCTAAACCTAGAAGGTTACGAAGCCTCGCCCATTGCCGAGGAGGAACTCACGGTAGAAGACCGCTGGATGTTGAGTCGTTTGACATCCGTGTCAGGAAACGTAACCGCCTATTTAGAAGATTTTAAGTACGCTGACGCCACTCGCGAGCTTTATGAGTTCGCGTGGCATCAGTTCTGTAGTTTCTATGTGGAGATGCTGAAGGACCGGTTTGCTGATGAGACAAAACGCCCACATGCCCAAAGAATGTTAGCCTATTCACTGGATTGTCTGTTGAAGCTTTTGCATCCCGTCATGCCATTTATCACGGAAGAAATTTGGCAAAATCTTGCTCGCATTTGTCCGGAACGAGGTTGGGCTGAAGTGGAAACCGCCAATCACTGTATCATCGATGCTGCATGGCCGGCGTTAGATCCAGCGTGGAGGGATGAGGCGATCGAAAATCAATTTGCTCTCTATCAGGCGGCACTAAGTGATCTTAGAGAGATTCGGAATTCACAAAATATTGGAAATAAAAAGAAGGTCAATTTTTCGATCAAATGTACGGAGGATATCGCTGATTTGCTTCAGCCTCTTGGTATTTATTTCAGTCGAATGGCGAATGCTGAGTTAGTCGAATTGGGGCCATCGGCGGTAGCACCTGAAACAAGTGCCACTCGCACGACGTCAGACATGGAAATATACGTAGACCTAGATGGTTTGATTGATATCGGAGCAGAGGTAAAGCGTCTCGAAAAAGAAAAAGCGAATTTGGAAAAGAGTATATCGGGCAAGCAACGACAGTTGGCCAACGAAAAGTTTGTGGCCGCTAAGCCAGATTTAGCAAAAGAAATACAAACGAGTCTTTCTCAGGCTGAAAGCCAACTCGCAACCATTGCTGATTCGCTGCAAAAAATGACTTCCAAACTTTGAATATGTTCAAGAGTTGCGATGTGCTAATTTGGATCAAACGATCTTTTTGATTTACTATCGGATCCTTGATAGGGTCGGTGAAGCAATGCTGGCTGTCGCAAATGACTTGTTAAGCCAATGCTAGTTCATCGTAACGTTTTCCTGAAGATTTTTTGAAAGCTCGGCGAATTTAACCAAGTTCGCGGATGAAAGCGGTTCGTGGCAAGCAGACGTTTCTCTCCGCAGCATTGGCACCGGAATGGCCCGATGAATAAGCTCAGCCCAAGGGTCAGTCCGAGTAAATAGGAATAGAACCATCGGCTTTTGAGAGCCAGGTAGTGGCCTTCGTTACGATTGCAGTTAAAACAATGAAGTCGTTTACGCGGACGTGATTCCGAACGCTTCGTGGTTGAACTATTCTGATTATTCATGAAGTTCGTGCGAGCGGTTCGAATAACGCGTGCTCACTCGTAGATAGTAATAAAAGATAAGGCGATAAGAGCGAGCTCTCCCTGCGCTCATCCCGGAATCGGGAGGCGTTACTGAGCAGCAAATGTTTCTACTGAGCAAATGTTTCGAGTCGCTTCATCCAACGATAATCGGCAACCCCAGCAAAAGCAAGAGTTCAGCGTTGCTTAACTATTGCTTTCGGGGCGACCTTTAAGTGGGTTAGTCCCTGTTACTCTTACGGGTTGAGGGCGTATTATGTTGAACCTTGGACTATAAGAGGTTGCGAAGTACCGTTTGAAGGATACCACCATTTCGATAGTAATCCATCTCAACCGGTGTATCGATTCTAACGATTGCATCGAATTCTACTTTGCAGCCGTCATCTTTTGTTGCTACGACCTTTATCGTCGAACGGGGTTCCAGTGAATCGCTTAGCGAAGGAATATCGTAGGTTTCTTTTCCATTGAGACCAAGCGCCTTCCAGTTATTGCCATCCGCGAATTCAAGCGGAAGAATTCCCATGCCGACAAGGTTGCTGCGATGAATTCGCTCGTAAGACGCCGCAATGACAGCGTGAACGCCGAGCATCATTGTGCCTTTGGCTGCCCAGTCGCGACTGCTACCGGTTCCGTATTCGGTTCCCGCGAGGACGATAAGAGGAGTACTGCTCTCTTGGTATTTAATAGAGGCGTCATAGATCGACATTTCCTCTCCGGTTGGAACGTAAGTCGTAACTCCGCCTTCGGTTCCCGGGGCGAGGTGGTTTCGAATTCTAATATTTGCAAATGTTCCTCGCACCATCACTCGGTCATTACCGCGTCGCGAGCCGTAACTGTTGAAGTCGCGTTGTTCGACATTGTTTTCTTGGAGATAACGTCCTGCGGGGCCGTCTTTCGCAATTGCGCCAGCCGGCGAAATGTGATCGGTCGTGACTGAGTCACCAAGTAGTGCTAAACATCGAGCGCCCATGATCGGGGCAATGCTGGAAACTTCCGGCGTCATCTGGGCAAGGAATGGAGGTTCCTGAATGTACGTACTTTTCGGAGACCATTCGTACAAGTCCCCTTCTCCCGTTTCGATTCGATTCCACATTTCATTGGAATCGAATGCATTGGAGTACTGTTTTCGGAACATCTCAGCCGTTACGTTGGCATCCATGACACTGCTGACTTCATCTTGAGAAGGCCATACGTCTTTCAGGAACACATCGCCATCGGTTCCGGAGCCAAGCGGCTCATTAATGAGATCGATGTCGGTTGTCCCCGCAAGTGCGTAGGCAACGACCAGTGGTGGGCTTGCCAAATAATTTGCTTTGGTCATGGGGTTGACTCGACCCTCAAAGTTGCGATTGCCGCTAAGGACACTCGAGGCAACAAGCTCGCCTGTGGTGATAGCAGTGGATACCGGTGCTGGTAGGGGCCCGCTGTTACCGATGCAGGATGTGCAACCGTATCCTACGGTATGGAACCCAAGTGATTCCAACGACTCAGTCAAACCTGCTTGATCGAGGTAGTCCGTAACCACGCGTGAGCCCGGTGCCAAACTGGTCTTAACATGCTGTGGGACTTTCATTCCCAGGGCTGCTGCTTTTTTCGCTAGAAGCCCGGCTGCGATCATGACAGAGGGATTACTGGTGTTAGTGCAGCTGGTAATGGCTGCGATAACGACCGCGCCGTGCGATATCTCGCTTGATTCTTCGCCGTTTTCTACAGTCGCACTTCGCTCCAAATCCGCTTCGTTAAGGCCAAAACCTGAGTGGCCTACCGGAGCCTGAAGCGAATCGTTGAATGATTGCTTCATCGCAGAAAGCGTAATTCTGTCTTGTGGACGTTTAGGCCCTGCTAGTGAAGGTTCAACCGAAGCCATGTCTAGTTTAAGAGTTCTCGTAAAGTTTGGCTGTGGAGAATCCGCAGTCTTAAAGAGTCCCTGTTCTTTCGTGTAACGTTCAACGAGCTCAACCTCGGATTCGCTTCGTCCAGTGCGTCGCATGTAATCAAGGGTGACTTGATCCATTGGGAAAAAGCCCATCGTCGCACCGTATTCTGGCGCCATGTTAGCGAGTGTGGCACGGTCAGCAAGCGACATTGTCGCAACGCCCTCTCCGAAGAATTCGACGAACTTGCCGACGACTCCCGCTGCTCGCAATTGTTCGGTAGCAGTGAGAACGAGATCGGTCGCGGTGGTGCCCGGTGGGATTTGACCAACTAATTCAAAACCGATCACCTCCGGCAGCAACATATAGATCGGTTGCCCCAGCATGGCGGCTTCGGCTTCGATACCTCCGACTCCCCAACCGAGAACACCCAGTCCATTGATCATGGTCGTGTGACTGTCCGTGCCGACCAGTGTATCCGGGACAGCAACCAGTCCGGCCTCATCCTCTCGGGTAAAGACACCCTTGGCCAAAAATTCAAGATTGACCTGATGGACAATGCCGACGTTTGGTGGAACAACGCGGAAGTTGTCAAAGGCTTTTTGCCCCCAACGCAAAAATTCATAGCGTTCGCGGTTGCGCTTAAATTCGAGTTCGACGTTCAAATCGAGTGCGGCGTGACTGCCAAACTGGTCAACTTGAACGCTATGGTCGATCACTAAGTCGACGGGGATTAATGGGTTAATTTTCTTTGGGTCACCTCCGAGTCGTGCCATGGCGGATCGCATTGCGGCCAGATCGACAACGGCGGGAACACCCGTGAAATCTTGAAGGACGACTCGGGCAGGTTTGTAAGGAATTTCAACCTTGGCAGGCGATTCCGCATTCCACGTCGCGAGACTGTGAACATCCTCCTCGTGAACCGTCACTCCGTCAACATTTCGTAGCACAGACTCAAGAAGAACCCGGATCGAGAAGGGGAGGCGGTCAATCTGACCGATGCCTTGATCTTGAAGCGTCGAAAGGCGAAAAATTCCGACGTCTTGGCCGTCAGTTTGAAATGTATCTCGGGCACCGAACGCGTTAAATTTTGAGCTCATTATTTGGCCTATTAAATGATGTTTTACTTCACAATATTGTGGAGATTCCTGAAATTACTGTCAACCGCCGACAGGATGAGTCGACTGGAAAGATCACTGACCAGTGGCGTCCTTTTAAAGGTGTCGGCAGTAATCGGTTGTGCTGTTGAATTACGATCGCTTCGAAGGCAAGTTGAAAAACTAGGTCAGTCCGCCAGCATTATCTGCTTCAGTCGACCGAAGTCGGAAAAGGGATTAGTTCAATCCGCGTTCGATCCAATAATGCGAAAAATTAATGGCCGGCGTAAAAAGTGTATCGGTTTTACGCTGGAGAATTGCCACCAAACGGCCTTTGGGATCAATGGCTTTCACCATTTCCCATGGGCGGGGCGCATCAAATGACCAAGTGTGGCCATTTGCGAATCGCTGAATTTGTTCCAGGGGGATTTGAATGGACTCATATTTTTCTAAGGGGATTGCAGCATTTATTAAATGCTCTTCCAGATTCTCTTTTGTGAGATCATCCAGGTTAAGCGCATTTGCTAATTTAAAGTCGCCGATGGCGATGCGGCTCAGGCTAGTCATTATCGCACCGGTGCCGAGTTTTTCGGCGATGTCACGACCAAGAGACCGGACATAGGTGCCGCTTCCGCAGTGAATGCGAAGTTGGAATTTTGGGAAGGAGAAATTGACTAATTGCAGATCGTAAACCTCGATCTCACGTGGCTTGAGTTGAACGGCCTTGCCTTGCCGCGCAAGTGCATACGCTCGCTTGCCCTGAACCTTTACTGCGGAAAATGCAGGAGGTCTTTGGAGGATTTTTCCAGTAAAGGAGGGTAGGACCCCAGCTAACGCTTCGGCAGATATTTCAGAAGCAAATGGCACAGTACTTTTTTCACCGTAACGATCCTCCGTGTCGGAGGTGACGCCGAGTTCAAATTCTGCCAAGTAGACCTTGGGTTGATCTTGTACAAATCGCGTCAGTCTTGTCGCAGGTCCAACGCAAAGTACGAGCACACCGGTGGCTAATGGGTCAAGCGTTCCTGCATGGCCGACCCGAGTCGGTTTAATCAGTTTTTGAATCGCATTGACGGCACAACGCGAGGTGACGTGGGGCGGTTTGTTGATGTTGAGGAAGCCGAACACTTAACTAATGAAATA
>WTFU01000167.1:5557-27010 GCA_011523945.1 Mariniblastus sp.
ATGAAATAAACGGAGATTGATGGAAAACAGCCTAAAATAAAAGCGGTCGCTCCGATTCTATTTCGAATTTTTCAACTTTGAGATTTCCGCTTTGATGTCAGAGATTTGCTGCTCGATCTTTTCGACCTCATCAGCCTCGTCGGTCTGTTGTCGGGCGGCAGCAAGAATTTTTTGGGTTTTCTCAAGTCGCTGACGAAGAACTTCGAGTTTCTTTTTTGTTTTTTTATCCATCAGGTAAAACTGCTGACTTTTAAAGATCTTGGGGGTACAGCAAACCATGAAGTTCGCATAAAAAAAGAGCCCAGCGAGGTGTCGCTAGACTCTTTTTTATACGGGAAAGACGACTGAGCCGTCAATTAGGGAAAAGCCGGCTGATCAGCGGTTTGTGACGGTCGCATCAAGTGATTCGGTACCTGACGCTATTGGAATGATCGGTGCTGGCTTTCCTGCGTACCAAAGTTCTGTAATTTTTTCCGCCTCAGCTCCACGCAGCTTCACAGGAAGTTCGTTTGAAAATTCGATTTTGGCCAATTTTTCTGTTCCGTAGAATGTGGTGATGGTTTCTTTGACCATCCGCATTCGCTGTTGGTTGATTTTGGCGTCGGTGTCTCTGTGGATGAAAACCGTCCGGCGAGCCTGCGGCATATTGTTCATTATACCCGCAACGGTATGATTCCCGAACGTGTTCAATTTTCCCGTTACCGGATCGAAGTGATTTGAGGTCAAGACACATTGCTCTTCGAATCCCTTGTTGATCATTGGAGCCCACATCGAGGTGTACAGTTGTCGATCGGCACAGTCGAAAGGTTTGGGCCACGCGTCGTTGCGAGCTGATACCGTCGCAGCGTGCTCTTTCGCTTTGGCGTGAACTTTCTTCCAGCGTTGCATGTGTTTGCCGTTGCCAAATCTGGTTCGCGCCCCAGTGCTACCTAATTCACATGCTTCACAAGGAACCTCGGCCATCTCGACCTCTTCTTCGACAACGATCAAATCTTGAGCCATTGGTGTTTTTGAAAAGCTGATGACGGAGGTGTAGGCCGAATTTTCTTGGGCCTCGGAAAGGCCAATTAAGACCAATGAGACAGTGGCAAATGCGAATAGTGGCTTAAGATGTTGCATCACTTTACTCCGATTGATGGGGCAGTCTTGCTATCTCAGTTTGCCAATTCAAGACTGGCCGCAATGCAAGACTCCGTTTTGATAAAGACTGTCCGGTAGGTGATTCCTGGAGACAGTTTTTAACGCATGGTGCGAAATGCAAGGAAGGCATCCGCTCATTTCTAATATCGGTTTTGCCGTAGCAAGGCTGCGCTTTGAAACGAAGTTGCGGAGAAAAATAAAGACCTCAGCGACTGATTTTGCGAAAGGTCTTTGGTTTTTCCGTGAAAATCGAATTTTTAGAATAGTCCGAACAGGAAAAGCTTGACGATTGCGGTCTACTTTCTGTGCTCGATTTTGGTGGGAAAAGGGGCTGGGCTTCTGTAGCTTAAATTATTGGCCTGACATAAGCGGCAGCATCTCATTGATCATAGTCAGGGCGGCCGGTCCAACAAGGATCACGAAAATACCGGGAAAGATAAATAAAACGAGGGGGAAAATTAATTTAACTGCGGTTTTCGCTGCTTTTTCTTCGGCAATCTGACGCCTTCTGGTTCTCATTGCATCGCTTTGAATACGCAGTGCTTTTCCGACGCTGGTACCGAATTTATCGACCTGAATCATGACTGATGCGAGTGTTTTTAAATCATCGACGCCGTTTCGTCGTCCTAATTCCATTAAGACGACTTCGCGTGTCGAGCCCATTTGAAGCTGGTGATTGCATAATTTGAATTCAGTAGCGACAGTCGGATGCGTAAACATCATCTCGTCGGCAACTTTTCGAAGTGCTTGATCCATCCCTAGACCGGCTTCCACGCAAACAACCATAAGGTCAAGGGCGTCTGGAAGGCCAAGAAACAGCTTCTGTTTCCGTTGGGCGCCGATTAATCGGATGAGCAGTTCGGGGATCAGCATAAATATGACCGACACCACTAATGCGTAGATCAAACTGTATGTGTTGATCCCGTTTGTGAAAAGTGCGACTCCACCCCCAAGGAAAAATCCAAATGCAGCTGAAACGACCTTGAGTGTTGACAGGATTTGCGTAGCGTTCTCGGTTCGCCATCCGGCTTCGTCTAATTTTTGTTTAAGCTTACTGGCTTCTTTTTCGTTTTTCGGTTGAAGCGCTTCGGCAATCTTTGGACTCGCCTGTTCGAGTAATTTTGTGATGCCTTCTTTCGCTCCGCCGCTGCTTTTAACAACCTCAGGTTTGCCGAGGCTTCTATTTTTCATTTGTTCGAGTCGAGACTCGGTTTTCGATTTTCCGTTCAAGAAAAAATCGGAAATCACCCAGAAACCAATTGCGATTGCGGCGAATGCAGCGAACGGGAGGATCGCAACAAAGTCAATTTCTGAAATAAGTAGCAGAGTATTCATTCGTTATACTTTAATATCGATGATTTTTTTGATTGAATATGCTCCAATAAACTGGAGGATCAATCCTCCCAGTAGCATTTTTTGCCCTAAAGGCTCTTCGAATAGCATCATCACGTAATCGTAGTTGAGCTTCATCATGACGACAAAGAGTACGGGTGGCATGGCCAGCAAAACCACCCCTGAAATTCGTCCTTCGCCTGTCAGTGCTTGAATCTGCCCACGGATTTTGAATCGTTCGCGCGTCAGGCTGGATATCTTGTCCAGAACTTCCGCTAGATCACCACCCGTTTGTCGTTGAAGCACGACGGCAGTTACAAAAAACCTGAGGTCGAGATTCGGGACTCGCTCGGACATCGCTCTCAACGAATCGTTGAGGGTCATTCCGAGGTTCTGTTGTTCAAACGCGAGGTGGAATTCCGGACCGAGCGGTTGATCGACCTGGGTTCCCACCAATTGAATTCCGGATGGAAGACTCTGTCCGGCACGCAACGCTTGTGACATGAGATCTAGCGCGGCCGGCAATTGTTCACCGAATTTGTTTAGCCGTCTTTTCCGAAGCAGCGAAAGTGTCCAGAATGGTAAGACTGCCGCGAAGAGACTTGTAACGGGTACAAAACCGATCGGTAAAAAAATGGCGGTTAAAACAGCAGTTCCGAGGGTGGCACCGACCGTAAGGCCGATAAAGTTTCCGATCGATACCTCAGTACCGGTTTGACTGAGGAATTTTCGGAGGTTTAAGAATTTATTTAAATATTCCTCGACTTTATCGGGTGCGTCGTCGAGGGGTGAGTTCAAAAGACTGGCGGGCTTAGCGACTTTGGTGTTTGAACCGCGACCTTTGTTTTGGGTCAAGTTAGCCAAGCGATCTTCGATATGATCCTGCTGATCATTCTGGAATAGCATCGAAGCAGCGAACACCATTCCGCCGATTCCGACCGCAATCAATCCAAATAGAATGTATGTAAACATGATTGAACTCTTGACGCTTTAATGCTCTGGTATTTTCCGGAGGCTAAGGTTGGGTTTCCAAATTTGTATTAGATCGATGAATCGAATGTCGTTTAGTCTTCCATCATGATGCGTTCACGGAAAATGCTGGCGGGTAGTTTGATTCCCATGGCCTCAAGCTTATCCATGCACTTGGGACGGACGCCGGTGCAAAGGAAGCGACCGCGGGTTCGTCCGTTTTCGTCGACGCCTGTTTTTTCGTATTTGAATACATCCTGCATGACGATGGTGTCGTTTTCCATGCCGCATATTTCCGTGATCTGAGTTACTTTTCTCGCTCCCCCTTGAAGGCGGTTTGCTTGGATAATCAAATCCACCGCGCTTGAAATTTGATGCCTCATTGCTTTAACAGGCAATTCAAACCCAGACATCATGATCATTGTTTCTAAACGAGAAATGCAATCTCTTGGCGAGTTGGCGTGAGTCGTGGTCAGTGAACCTTCGTGGCCGGTGTTCATGGCTTGAAGCATGTCGAGTGTTTCCGGGCCGCGACATTCGCCAATAATGA
Source organism: Mariniblastus sp. (assembly GCA_011523945.1). GTDB lineage: Bacteria > Planctomycetota > Planctomycetia > Pirellulales > Pirellulaceae > Mariniblastus. The sequence goes on from WTFU01000167.1 coordinate 9,549, forward strand.
TTCTTTCGGGTCGCATTCTCAAACAGTTTTTCACCAAGTCGGTTGCAGATACGGCGCCCTTGCCTTCGATGTTTGGCGGACGAGTTTCGAGACGCACGACGTGGTCCTGTTGAAGCTGGATTTCTGCGGCGTCTTCGATGGTGACGATTCGGTCTTCGTTTGAAATGAAGCTGGAAAGTGTATTAAGCAGCGTCGTTTTACCGGAACCGGTACCACCGGAAATGATGATGTTCAAGCGAGCTTTCATGGCTCCTTCGAGAAGCATGACCATCTCTGGTGTAAACGCCTGGTAATTTAGCAGGTCTTCTAATTTAAGTGGGTTTGCGCCAAAACGCCTGATTGACATGGCGGCTCCATCCAGAGCCAGTGGCGGAATAATCGCGTTGACACGTGAACCGTCTTCGAGTCTAGCGTCGACCATGGGACAGGTTTCGTCGACTCGTCGACCTACCTTGGAGACAATGCGGTCGATAATTTGAAGTAAGTGTGCGTTGTCACGGAATTCAACGTTTGTCTTTTCCATTTTGCCGCTGCGTTCGGCATAAATGTTTTTTGGGCCATTAACGAGAATATCGCTAATCAGTGGGTCTTTCAGGAGTAGCTCCAGAGGCCCCAGGCCAAACGTCTCGTCCAAAACCTCTTCGACGAGCCGGTCTCTCTCGGTTCGGTTGAGTAGATTGTTTTCACCGTCGCATAAATGTTCCACAACGACGCGAATTTCACGTCGCAGTACGTCACCTTCCAGCTCTCCAACACGACTCAAGTCAAGTTTACCGATTAACTTGCCGTGAATTCGCTGTTTGAGTTGATCAAATTCGCTTATTTTTTGTTTAATGGAGGTCATTTAGGTCTAACCGAAAGCCATGGGGGGATTTAGTTTGTGTGTCTATCTAGCACGCAATCAACGGCTTAATTTGATTAGAAAAACATAGGTTATATTTTATGCAACACGTCACGTTGCAAAAAATAAACAGAGTTATCTGGACACCCCAGTCAACAAAGGGGGTTTAGGTTCGAGAATCGGTATATCCCGCGCGATCGAGAATTTAGATTTGAAAACGGGAATCACTACAATTGATTCAGCTTGATAGTGCAGCGGTAAGGAAAGAACTTGCTAACGAGTAGATTTCTGGTTGTGTAGAAGCCCGTGGACCAGCAATATTTAAAATTTTGATTTGATGGCTCATTCCCCAGTCCAAAAGAGATGTAACGCGCTGGGATGAGTCGAGGATACCGGGGCCTAGATCGAGGCAGAGGCAAGGTCGGTTGTGTGAGTGCGTCAGTCTCTGGGTCAGAGCCGTACCGCCTGAGATAATATTTCTAAATAAAATGAGTGTTCCGCAGGAATCGAGTACGTTTTTTTCGGTCCGCTGGGAGTAATTCTTCGTAGTGGTTTCTTGCAGCTGGTAGATCGAAGCGATGGTGCCATCCTCCGAGCGGCGGCCTGCTGGGCACTATCCCCCGTAAGAGATTTCCAATTAAATCGCAACGTCAAGTGCTGCTCGGTCAACTCCGGTTTGACCACCCGAAACAATCTTTTGAACCGACCATGAGATCATAACGTAAACTCCGAAAGAGCTAATCTCGTCATTCTAACGGGCTTAGTGAATCACGCGAACCAAAATTTTTTCAGTTTAGTTCGGTAGGACAAGCTTAAGCCCTGCCCGCAGTGGCGAGTCAGCTTGAACGTCACTGCCAAGGAGATCACTGTTGAGCTCATAGAGTTCACCAAATCGCGACGCTTGGTTGAGTTTTTGCCGGGCAATTTCAAACAGCGTCTCACCTGCTGAGGTAACGTAGTAGGCGTTGGCGTCTGATGAGGATTTTCCAATTGAGGTCGGCTCCTTTACAGAGACGGTTGGGCATTCTGCTGGCCACATTCTCTCCAGTTCAGTCTTGACTGGTGTGTTGAGCTTCAGGCCGGGCACTAGGTTGTACTCGGGGTGGTTGGCCTCGTTGTGGCGAAACAATGCGCGAAAATACCTTCCGTCTTTATAGATCTTTTGGGAAATGGTCCAGTAAGTATCTCCAGGCTCGGTTATGTACATCCGAAATGTAGTTTGGCCGTCACTTGGTTTTAATTTGTTAGATAGATTGTGGTCCGGTGGAACAAAGTTCGGAGGCGGTTTTGTAAGGCCAACCATCGCCATCGGCGATTTGAGCAATTCAATTTCTTTTGGAATTTCTTGAGTTGGTGCTTGGGAGCGGAGCGGATCAATTGCAAGTGGTGGAAGAAAATTCTTTGTTTTCTCATGCTTGGGATTGATGAAACTTGGGATTCTTGGCGTCCCTGTCGGCTCGGAAATTAGTTTTTCGCGATGGCGAGCCTCCAATGGTTTCGTCTCAAATTGAGCGTAAGCAAGATTGTCATTATTTGACGGTGACTCTTGGCCTCGAGGTCTGATTGGTGAATCAATTGGTTGTTTGAGTCTGTTTGATGGGGGATTGAATTCACCGTTTGTTTTAGGTGGGGTTAAACTGAATCGATTGTTTTTCTGGTCCGGGGGTTTGAAATCGGCAGACGGAGCACCAGAAGAGGGCAAGCCACTTTTAAATTCAAATTCGGGTTTCACTTCTATCGTTTTCGGCATTTCGGCTGCCAGTGGCAGAAATCGTTGGTTTCCTTTGGGTGGCTCTATTTCTGATGGGCCAGTGGCTTTTTCTCCGGATTTTTGTGGCGGCTGAGTTTCTTGGCCGAATGGGGAGGTGGCTGAATTTAGCAATGGCTCTTTCGGGGACGGGGGCACCGCGTCTGCGTTCGTTGAACCCGCGGTTGGGTTGAATGATAGGATTGGCGTTTGACCAGTCATCCTTAATGTTCCAACGTAGATAAGCGTCGCGAAAAGGAGAGCAACTACCGACAGGCCAATTTTGGCTTCGCGGATCAATTGTTGGCTAGATTGTGGCTTAAATGGGTCGGCCATTTGAATCCCATCGAACGAATGTATCGTAGGTCGCAGGACTATACAGAAATGCGGATCGCTATGGAACGCAAGGAACTGTGCCTTTCTTGCAAATTCAAGAATGAAGTTTCTGTTGTGCTAGCGTTTCTTCCGTTGTCTCTGGGGAAACATGTGAGCGGAGTCACTGCTTTTTTTGGGCTACACGTAGTTTTGCGCTGCGGCTTCGTGGATTGTTGAGTAACTCTTCTTCACCCGCCATGATGGGTTTTCTGGAAATGATCTCGAGTCGGTCATTTTGCTGGAGGGATTGTTTGACAATTCTGTCTTCTAGCGAGTGGAAGCTGATGATTGCAATTCTCCCACCGGGATTTAAAAGATCAGGAAGCCGGTTGATCGCGACTTTTAACCACTTCAATTCTTCGTTAACGGCGATCCGAAGTGCTTGAAACGTTTTTGTGGCGGGGTCGATCGACTTATTCTTGGTTTTGGGAATACATGAGCGAACGATATTTGCCAATTGCGAGGCCGTTTCAATTTTTTTTTCGTGCCTCAGTTTGACAATCTTACGGGCAATTCGTCGGCTGAATCGTTCTTCGCCGAATTCATAGATCAGATCGGCAAGATGCTTTTCGCTTAACCGATTAACTAATTTGGCTGCAGGTTCTCCAGCCATTTGATTAAATCGAAGGTCTAGTGGGCCGTCACTGTGAAAGCTGAAGCCACGCTCACCGTCCGCGAGTTGATCACTGGAAAGGCCTAGGTCCAGTAAGATGCCATCTACTTTCGCGATATCAAACAACGAGAGCTGCTCGGGCATGTCTGAATAGTTGGCGTTGATTAGATGTGCATTGTCAGCAGTAATTCGCGTTCTCGTATCATCGACGGCAATCGGATCGCGGTCGAAACCAAACAGAGTTCCCTCGACTCCAATGAGTTCAAGAATTGCCTGAGCATGGCCGCCTCCACCAAGCGTACCGTCGACGATGATACCTCCCGGTTGAATGTTTAAGCCATCGATGACTTCTTGAGGCAAGACTGGAATGTGGATTGTCACGGTGAACCCGGTTCAAATGAAGCGTTATGAGGGAGGGCAAATTTTAGATTCGAGTTTAACCCAATCCTGTAACAAGCTTAAGGTGTGAGAATTTCAAATCAATGTCGTTTTGAGTTTGGAACGGATCGGATTCTATTTTCATTGCGAAACGTAATGAATGATTCAAAGTGTTGCTCACAGAGAAAAATAGATTCAAATTGATTTTTCGAAAAGCTCGTAAACCCGCGATTTAAGCAGTGGTAGAGTTCGGTCGATTGCGCGTATCGACTTAAGATTTGCCTCGTCTACCCAGGAAAATTCCCATTTTTTAAATGCTGTATAGTTTTCAACCAGTTCCTGAATTAACAGCATTGCAATTCCTTTTGTGCGAAACTGATCGTCCACTCCAAGAGCAATTACTCTGCCATAGGGTGTCTTTTTAATGAGGCGTGGCATTTGAAGCATTCGGATCCAATCGAATGGTCCTCTTGCCCGTTTAAGCGCCCAGTTGATATCGGGGATCGTTACAATGTATCCAACCAGTTGTCCCTCCCAGTAGGCGACATGGATGGTGTCATAACGAATGACCCGACGGAGGTTTTTGATCATGAAATCAAGTTCTTCGGGGGTCAGGGGGACGAATCCCCAGCCGCGGGACCTGACCTTATTGCCAAGTTCGTTAACGTCTCTCATCGTCTTGTCGAAATTCTCAGCAGAAACTGTCCGCAAATCCAGCTTGGGGTATCGCTTGAGAATTTTCTGCTTGGCAGAACTGAGATGGGTCCATCTACTAGATGCCTCGTCCGCCAGATCAGCGTAGTACTTAAACGCAAAAAATCGCTTGATGCTGGTAAGTCCTGCCGCCTCCAGCTGATCTTGGTATCTCTGAAGGGTGTAGCCGGTCATGATCATGGGCGGCTCACTGGCTCCTTCCACAAGAACGCCAAAATCACTTTTCATGGACGGATTGACTGGCCCGCGGATTAAGTTGCATCCCCGTTCGCGTAGCCAATCTGATGCCGCCTCAATCAATGCATCAACGATTGTTTGATCGTCGATGGCTTCAAAGAATCCAAAGAAGCCAACGCGATCATTGTGTTGTTCGTTGTGCAGGTCATCCTTGATGGCGACAATGCGACCCACGATTTCGCCCTTGCGATAACAAACGAACATTTCGCGCGAGGCGTGCTGATAGAATGGATGACGCGTTGTATCCAGTTGAAGCTTCTCCATCGACTTCAGCGGAAAGACAACAACTTTGTTGTCGCGGTAGAGTTTCCGCTTTAGTTGATAAAAGTCGCGGGCCTGAGCCGATGTTGAGACCGGTTTGATCGTGTAGGAAGCTGAGGCACTCATTCGAATTAGTGAGCCGAACCATTGGAGCCCGCCGAAGTGATTCCCGCACCGGGCATCACTGTAGCAACTTTGCTGGCTGCCGCTTCATTCCCTTCAAGAAGTGGAATTCTCGTAGAGACGTCTACTATAGCATCTACTAATCGCTGCATGTCTTCGGGAGTGTGCAACGCACTGGCTGTCATTCGAATAATCGAAGTTCCGTAGGGAACCGCAGGGTACATGACGGGGTTGACGACAATCTTGTAGTCTTCCATCAACATACGTACTGCAGTTAACGCCATTGCACCACGAGTGAAGATTGAGGTGACTGCCCCTTTAGGATCGCCGATATTGAATCCGGCATTACGGAGGCCTTCACGCAGAATCGTGATGTTCTCCCATAGTTGGTGTCGGCGTTCCGGCATGGATTGCATCAATTCAAGTGATTTAATCGTGGCGTTCGTCATGCAGCCGGGCAGTGCCTTAGTAAGCATAAATCCAGGGGAGACGAACTTAATAAAATCAAGTGCTCGCTTATTACCACAGATGTAACCGCCGAATGTTCCGAAAGATTTCGCGAACGTACCACCATGTAGGTCCACCTCGTCTTCAACACCAAAGTGCTCCGGTGTACCTCGACCGTTGTCGCCCAGAACGCCGGTTCCGTGTGCATCATCGACAAATAACTGCGCGTTGTACTTGTTCTTTAATTCCACCAAGTGAGGCAGCGGAGCTAAATCACCCGTCATGCCGTAGACGCCGTCGACTGCAATCAGCTTAGGTTGCTCCAATGGGCAAGCCGCTAACTGACTTTCAAGATCGTCCATGTCGTTGTGGCCGAACCAGCTCGCTTCGCCTTTACAAAGTCTCGCACCATCGTGAAGGCAACCATGGGCGTAAGCGTCGACAAAAACACGCTCTTTTCTACCGACCATACAGGCGACCGTGCCAGACATCGCACCTAGTCCCAGGTTAAACACCAAACTCGCTTCAGTCCCTCGAAACTTGGCCAAATCGGCTTCCAGCTTCAAGTGCATGGCGGTATTGCCCGTTAGCGGACGCGCTCCTAGGGGAGTTCCAACGCCACTGACAGAGCAAATCTCGGTTCCCGCTTTCACGACCTCGGGATGTGTAGCCAGACCTAGATAATCATTGGTTGCGATTTGCAGGTACTCGGTCCCCTCGATCTTTACATTGGGGAGGCAGTTGGTTACCGGAAATTGACGGAAAAAAACGTCTGGATCGAAATGATCGCCGGTAACTTTCTTTATGCGGTTCCAAAACTCATCGCACTTGTCAAAAATGTCTGGCATGAAAGTATCTTTTGGGTAGATGTTTTGAAAAAGTTTCGGAATCGAACACTTTGGCGAACTGACGCACCGAGGTTTATATCGAGCAGCAAATAGTCGGGCATTTAGCCTAACTCAGAAAGCAACGTATTTCGTTCGAAGAATGAACACAGCTAGCGTTATTGATCAGCCTTTCAACCGACTTTTCGAACGGTTTTCAGCCAGATAAGTCTACATAGAACCCTTTCCTTTGCAACGGCTGAAATAAGCGATTTACGGATGGCGGCGGGCAATTGAATTGATTAACGCCCCAAACCTACGTAATTTCCAGTCAAACGTTGGCCAAGAAAACTATCGTTAAGGGGGGGATCACTTCCTTCGAATGGTGTTTAGTGGTTCTGAGTGTAAGTTTGAGGTCGTCGACGTCTGTGCCGAATCTCTACGCTGATTTCCGAATGAAACGGGTGGGGTTGACGAAATCTCTCCGCGTTTTTTGACCGATTTTAGCCGAAACAGTCGTCCAGCTGGCCCGGCGAGGATCGCCGGCAGTAAAAGGAGGTCGCCCAGTAGGGCGGTTAGCAGCATAATCATCAGCAAAGTTGCAAACTTAGCTGTCGGCATGAACACTCCAAAAATAAACGGCATCACGCCAAGTCCACAAATCAACGAGGTGTCAATCATTGCTTTGGCGCAATGATCAAATGCAAATCGAATCGATGAGTAGCGCGATAGGCCATTTTGAGTTCCTCGACGGTACCACGTCAAAAAATGGAGAGTATCGTCGACCGCAATTCCCAGGGCGACGCTGGCCGTCATGACGGAGCCGATTTCGATTGAGACTCCCAGCCATCCCATCGCACCAAAGACTACCAAGGGTGGAAACACGTTAGGGATCATTGCGACCAATCCGGCCCAAAAACTTTTCAGAACGACCATCATAATGATGCTGATGATCAAAAACGCGGTTAAAAAGCTGTACATCAAATCCTGAAGAATTTGATGCTGGGCTTTGTAGACTAATGGGACTCCACCCGTCAGCTGTGCAGAAACGCCGGTCAGTTTCAAATCTTCCATTTGATAATTGACGTTTTTGCTAACCATTTCGAGGAAATCGCCATAGTCAATATCGTTGAGTGCAGCCACGCGTAGGCTGATTCGCCAATAAGACTGGTCACCTACTGTCTTCACCAATTTCGCGTTTTCAAATTCCTGGAAGTTTTTATTCCACAAATCGAGTTTGGTCTTCCGTTTTAATTTGTCACGAAAATTAGAACCTCGAGGCATTTGCGGCTCGAAGGAGGCGACTGAAAGCGTCGCACTGATTGCCGTTGTTCGCTTTATCGCCTGCTCTACGGATTTGACGACCTGCATTCGCTGCCAGTTCGAAAACTTGTTTTCTTCGTTAAATTCAAGAACGACTTCCATTGGAACCAGGGAGCCAAGTTTGGTTTCAAGCCATTGATAGTCACCGATGATCTTAGCTCGTTCAGCAAATCGATTTTGCAGTTTAACGGACGCACCTAACTGAAATACACCGGTGGCAAGGATAGTAACGCCAAGCAAGCAGGGAATCACCACAAGCCAATGTGAGCGGTACACCCAGTGCATCAAGATTGAAGTCGAACGACTTACGCCTGAAGTTCGTTCGCGTTTGGACATCGTACCTTTATCCGAAAAACGCTTGCTGATACGCCCCCGCATTAAATAGAGCGTTGCTGGTAAGATCAGGAGCATCACGGAAATGCTCGTGAATATGCCCAGTGCTGAATAAATTCCAAACAGACGAATCGGTATGACTTGGCTGGTAGCCAGAGACAACAGGCCAATCGCTGTGGTTGCTGAGGAGAGTGCAACCGGGTAGCCGCCGTCCACGATTGATTGATCGGCCGAGTTAATTCCGTAGCCCAGCGTCGATGCTTTGCGGTAATAATTAACCATGTGAATACAGCCGGAAACGCCCAGAATGAACGTTAGCGTCGGAAGCATTACCATGGTGAGGTTCATTTTACCGCCGGTCCAGTAGAGAAACGCTAAACTGATCGCGGCACAAAATCCGGCAAAGAAAATGACGATGAAAGAAAGTGGTAAATCGCGGAGCCTAAACCAAGTAAGGCAAAATACCAAGCCAACGGACATCCAGAGGAAGCTCTTGAGCGATTTTTGACTTTCAACCTGGATCGCTGCTCCGTCGGCGGTGGGACCGCCTAGTTTGAGCTCACTCGGTTCGAGGCCCAATTCAGCTTTCGCGATGTCATAAATTTTTCCAATGACCAGTCTTCGACTATCAACTAATTTTTTGCTTGGAAAGGCAACGATACAGGTGGTCTCTAAATCGGGGCCAACGAGTAAACCTTGCATTCGTTTTTTCGCCACCGTCTCGGACAGCCCTGAATCTTTGAGCTGATATAGCATTCGTTCACCGCTCATCACTTTGCTAAATGCAGGCAGCTCGGGAAGTTCTTCTCCGTCCGGATCCGGCAGGGTCGCTTCCTGAAATGCTTTGCGCAATTGGGTGACCTCGGGGTTTCCAATTTTGCAATCTTCCCAGCTGAGAACCACCATTTCGTCGATGCCGAAGCGATCGAGAAATTTGTCATAGGTGACGGCTTCTTCAAAATCGGTCGGAAGCCACTGGCGAATGTCTGTAGCGCTAACCCTCAGCGATTTAATGGAACCCATTACCACTAGAGGCGCGAAAAATAATGTCACGCAAAGAATGGTAGTGGACCATTTTGCCAGGAACGTTGGGCGACCATCTTCTGTCGTTGCCTCGACGTATTTTTTTCGAGCACCGGCAGTTCCGGAATCACTGGCCTCGGCAAGGAGTTCATCCGGCGATGAGTTTTCGTTAGAGCCCGTCAAGAAAAATTCCAATGCTGTTGTGTTGATAAGCCAATTGGATCAGTTAAATATCAGCTTGCCAGCTTCGAGTGAAGCGTACGTTAAACTGATTTGCTCCATTGGAAACGCGAGGTTTTGCCGCACGTCGTTATTAACGCACCTCCTGGCACCCCCAAGTTTTACTTTAATTAGCAGCGTATTTGCAACGGTTGGGCTTGAGAATCGCCCATAAAAAATGCCGCTCTGGTAGAGCGGCATTGATTAGTTAATTTGTGTCGGAACCGTTAATAGTGAGTGCTAGAGGCACCGTAGTCTAGATTGCCAACCTGATGGAAGTGGTTGTGGTCGACATAAAGTACCTCAACCGAATCTTCGTCCTCAAGCGTGTGGGGTACCGGCCAGCCGACAATCTTTCGCTCAGAGAAGTAAACGGTGCATTTATAGTGAGCGTGATGCAGTTGGACTGGGCCGACTAGTGGAATAACCCGTGGTGGATCGATGTAGTCAGCGATCTTTTCTTTAACGATCGTAACGTTGTTACGCTGAGTCTCGTTAAGGAAGGGAAAACCGCCCTGTACTGAGCGTGCTCGCTCAAGTGCCCACCAGACTTCATCATCTGATGGAGGATCGAGGGCAACGACTGGCCCTCCCGCGGTAAGCGGTCCCATGATTGGAACTCTTCCATATCTCTCGTGGATGTGGAATTTATCTTCCTTGTCCTTCTGGAAATAGGGGGAGACGGGAATAGGAACTGTCAAAATTCCTAAGGAAGGTCCGGTGGAATAAAAGCATCCCGAGCTCGAAACTGTCGCTGCTGCAACAAGCAACATCATGGTGACAGTCAATCTTTTGGTTAACATCGCAAATCCCTTTGTGGTGTAATCACTCTTATGAATACCTATCGTGATAAACTATGCGGGACTTGCGGATATTTCGGACTATTCGGAAAACAATATCCAAATTACCTCCGGCAACGCTTTCAAAACGAATTTTCTTCGACGTTTTTGGCCGGAAATGTGAATCTAGGTGGAATGCGTTGTTTTGCTCCAGCGATATTTTTTTGTCATCCCGGCGGTCTGTTCGCCTGATTGGGTAAAAATATATTTGAATCGATGCATCCCAACGCAAGAAACTCAGCTTGGCGAGGATCGGCGAGGGAGCCGGCAAGCGAAATGAAAGGACGGGTAGGAATCATGTCAGTCCTAGAATGATCAGAACAGCTAATGGGAGGATATACGGCCCATCGGGGAATTCTTAAGAGCTCCGGCAAGTGCTGAGGCTTCCACGATGAGGGCAGAGTGCCCAGAGTGGATCACGTTGGCAAAAGCTCGTACTGAACGAGCGTCCTAGATGGGGACTACTCGTGTTTTACCAATTTGGGCGGCTCGGCGGTTCTGGCCTGAAAATGTTGGGATAGCGAATTGAGACGCCAACGCCGAAAAATGCGCATAAAAAAAGCCCCGCCAATAAAGGGCGAGGCTTCTTAATGTGTCTGAAACACTTCGATCGACTACTTGTCGTGGAAGTCAAGCATCCACCAGCCGTCATCCCATTCCAGACTTACCTTACGCCATCCAAGTGGAACTTGGGGGTATGGGTAGAATGGGCCGATGTATGGCCATGCTGATGCACTGTACTGCTGTGGATAAGTAACAGCACCGTAGTTTGGATGGGCTGCATATCCAGGCCAAGCGTAACCAGGAAGGTTTGGAGCTTCGGTCGGTGTACCGACGTTCGCTGCGTGACCAACAGGCATGGCTGCTCCACCAGTAGTTGCGAAAGGTAGAGGCTCACCTTCAATGACTACTGCCGAGATTGGATTGCTAACAGGCGTCGCGACAATCTGCTGCTGAGCTTGCATTGGAGCAGGTGCAATTACGGCTGCTTGCTGAGATATTGCTGGCTGCTGAGCAGGAGCAGCAATCGCTTTAACTTCGATATCGTCGACAACTTTAACAACTCCGAGGTGTCCGGCTTGTTGTGCGGACGTCAGGATAGTCATTTCCTGAGCTGGGTTTGATACATGCCCTTTGAACCAAACGGTTCCATTTTCGACACGCATGTCGACGTTGAAACCCTTTAAATTTCCTTGGCTTTGCTCGGCTTGAAGCCGGCTCTTGATAAAATCAGCGATTTGCTGATCGTCCGCCATACCCAAGACGGGTACAAGCGAGGTAACCGCGACCGCGATTCCAAGCACTAAACGACGCATTAGAGATCCCTCCTGGTTCAAAATCGTTGATCGCAGTCAAACAAATTCGTCTCTTCGATAATGGTCGGCGAATTAGCCGGCAGATCAATTTGAATTTGTTGGCTTAGTATCAAAAGAATTTTGTAGGTGTATTGAAACAAGCACAACGCTGTTTACAGTCTTGGGTTCCAAGAATTGAATCCACAATAAATGCTTGCCGCAGAGAGGCTAAAACTCGAACAGATCAACTTCCATGTCGATTGTTCAAGTTCTCGTTTGCGAGGCCCCCCTCGCGGATTCATTCCATTGAACCCAAGACTTGTTTCGACCAACACAAGTATCTGAAGACACAAATTTTCCGATTTTAAGGATCTTCTTAGAAATTCTGTCGGATCTTGGTAAGAGAGGGGCTTGTTTGCTAGCGGGAAAAGTTAACTTAGCGGGAATGAGATAAGTTTGCGTGCACTATCCCTCTGGGGTATCTAAGGCGAACGGAAACCAAGTGGAGATCAAATGTTTCCATTTTAAAATCGAGTCATCCAATTCGATTGGTTTGTTCTTCAGTTCGCACGCGGTTGCGGGCATCGGGGTGAGGCCTAGTGCTTATTACTTTGGTAGTGTTTTCTGAGGAGGTCCTGCCCGAAGTCATTGTTGAAATCTCTCCAAACAGCATGAACGTGATTGGCTTTATTTTGGGTATTGTCGTATTCCAAAATAAAGGAGGGGCCTTGAACCCGATAGTAATGTGGTTTCCCGCGTTCCATTTCACCCGCCCATGCAAAGTGGAGTTTATCGAACCCACCGGTTTTAATCTTTTTCCAATCGTTTGCGGCAAGTTCAGCACGACATTTGTTGAGATGCGAATCGACAAGCTGTCGCAACATTGACTGCTGTTCGGGCGTCATATCTGCCGCACCTAGTCCCTTGGGAGTGAGGACGGTCGCTTCTCGACCGGGACCGTTTATGACATCCCGGGGGGCTTTTTTGCTGAAGACAGCGATGCTTTGTTGGTCTGGAGAGAGTGCTTTCACTAGGGTACGTCCCAGATCTTCTTCTTTGCCGAGCACGCGGACTCCCTTAAATTGCCCAGATTGAACTTCCCCGGGGTTGGAGCCAAAAAATGCAGGTGTCACGACAACTTCATTTTCAACAACCGTGATGCTGATCGAGAGGTGATGCCCCTCAATTCTCCATCCCCACGGAGTTTTGAGTGAAGGCGTTCCAAATATGAAGAGGTGGTACTTTTCTGGATCACGTTTGGGGGAGTTGTTTTCCATTTCATGCAGGATCTGCTCCAGCGCCATGATCTGAAGCGATGTTGAATAACCGCGATGGCTAAGCGCCGTTTGGATGAGTGACATGGCGAGTAGCCGTTGATTTGGCTTGAGGTTTTTTAAACTGAGCCCTTCTCGTTCCATGGGAATGAACTGCCAGTCCTTACGAAGTTTGTCATCAATTGGAAAAACGAGCGTCTCTTTTTGTTTTGGAGTGAGAGATTGCAATAGATGATTTGCGGAATCTGTCATCTCCGTGGCGATTTCATGACCGTCGATGCTTGTTGGAAGGCTCGAAAGAATTAAAAAGAGAGCAGTTGCGGCCGGCAGAAGATTTAATTGTGAATTCATGATGTTGATGGGTTGGAACGCGGATTGTGATGATCGCATTATTGTGGACTCAATTCTAGAATGCCAGCATTTGCGATTAGTTTTGAGTAATTATTTATTTCGCCAAATAATGTGATCGCTAATTCCTAGTTTCGACTGAAGTTGGGCGATGTCAGATTTAAACCTTTTAGCGTCGACTGGGTAACCTTTCGTAGGTTCTATTTCAGGAAGTTGCTCACACCAGTATTGATTCCAGATCTCCATAAATACTTCGCGGACATATTTTGCAACCATGGATGCAAGTGCAGCTGGTAAAAATGATTCGCCCTTTGCCTCAAAGCGAATAAAAACATCATGGTCATTTCGGCGGAAGCTGTAGTCACTCATTTCCCGAGTTTCATTTCCTACTAACACGAGTTCGTCTGCCAAAATATCTTGAACTAAACCTGCGTATTTACTTCGGCCGCCATGTTTGTCGCAACCGATTTCTGTGTCGTCGTCACAGCGAGCCATGAGTCGCTTGACGATATTAAGAGTGTAGGTGGACAGTAAGGTTGCCTTATTCCTCAACACATTTAATTCTCTGTTAAATTGCGGTGGAAAAATTGGGTGACATTCGATCTCCAACAGTTTTACTCCGGCACGCGAGCAATTTCGCTGAAATAACTCACCAAGTGTTTTGATCCGTTCAGGATCCCCAGCTAAGGGGAGAGATTTCGTTTGATCGGTCAACCAGAGCTGCCGATCGCTGTCAGCAGGTAAATGTTGGGGGCAGAGCAGGCGAACGAGCTCTTGCCAGTCGGCGGGAATTCTACCTTGGAGCGCATATACAATCGCAAGCACGTTCGTTTCTAATTGTTCAATCGATCCTGAATAGACTTTTTTAGAATCTGCGATGAAGACTTTGGGATTGTTTGCAGTTCTAGTCGAATGATTCGCTACGGCGTCGTGAAGCACGAGATAAAGATCGGTTTCGGTTGACTCCGTTTCCCAGAGTGTGCCGGCCATGGTTAACGGACCGAGGTTGGGGCCGTAGCCTGCTTCATCAGTGCCAATGAGATATGACAACTTAACGCTTTCGAAATGGGAACCGAAATTTCTAAACTACAGGCAAAGATATGCCAGGCACGGTTTGTTATGATAACGGAGTTACCTTACTTGATGAAACTGAGCTCGAAAGGTACTAGTGCTTATTTTGTAAGTATTGTTGCTGAGTTGTTATGAAAGATCAGAAATTTGAGTTCTCCTGGAAAGCGTTGAGCGATGGAATTTGACAAGCTGGCGAAGCAGTTTTGGAACGACGGCTTCGTTGTTTTAGAGTCTTTTTTCAAATCTGATGAGATGGAACGCTTGTGCCATCTGAGCTTTAAGCAGTTTGGAGAATCTCCAGATTTCGTGCACGACGCTGAGTTTTTAAAACGGTCGAAGGCGGATGTGATTCCCTGGTTTCCGCAGCGGGAGGGTGTTTTGGATTTCGATGCTGTAGGGAACCAAAGTAATCTTCAGCGGTTGACGGCGGCAATCTTGGGGAAGGAATGGCAAGAGCAGTACACGATGGTCATGTTTTCGAATCGAAACAGCGATGGGCAGTCATGGCATCAGGATTGTCCGCCAGAGGACGCATCGCTATTTAACCTAAACCGGTTGGTTTATCCTCATGATATCGATGACCGGACAGGAGGAAGAACCGTCGTCATGCCGGGTTCTCATCGGCGAGGAGTGCTTCCTGCGGGTGCCCCCAATGAAGACCTCGATGGTCAAATAGTGCTGGAACTAAAGAAGGGAACGCTCGTGTTATTGCACGGGCATTGTTGGCATCGCGTCCTACCGATCGACGATTGTAAGCGTGTTTCGATTAATTACCGCGCTGCTCCCGCGGGAACTCCGGACGATATTACCGATGTTTGCGTCTACCGAAATATGAGATACCGATTTTCGACCGCTGAAGTCGTAGAAGATAGAGTTTAAATAGGAGTGGAGTTGATTGCGACGTTATCAGCTCGATGTTGACCAACACTAAATCGTTACGGTCCGATTCGCCTGTAGAGTATTTAGGGTGTGCCCCGATTTCATCCTTGTTTATATGAGGTATGATCGGGGCGGAAATTGATGATCATAATTTTTAGGTATTTAGCGATATGAAGTCAGTCGATTTTTCGGTCCGGGCATTGGAAATTCTCAAAGAGCTAGGTGCTGAGCTGCCGCTACAGTCAATTGCAATCGGCAAGAACTGGGAGACCGGCACGGGGGAAGTTGTCGATGTGATCTCGCCAATCGATGGTAGCTCAGTCGGAGTCATCCAGTTTTGTTCGCCCGAAAAGGTTGACGAAGCTGTGTCGGCGGCGACCCAGGCCTTCCAAGCATGGCGAACGGTTCCGGCACCGATTCGTGGACAATTAGTTCGTGAAATTGGAAACGAGCTGCGAGCCAAGAAAGAAAAATTAGCCTACTTGGTCACCGTTGATTGCGGCAAGATTTATCAAGAGGCTCTTGGAGAAGTTCAGGAGATGATCGATATCTGTGATTTTGCCGTTGGCTTGAGTCGTCAGCTTTACGGTCTGACCATCGCGAGTGAGCGACCGATGCACCGGTTAACTGAACAGTGGCATCCCTTGGGGCCAATGGGTGTAATTAGTGCATTCAATTTTCCAGTGGCGGTTTGGGCGTGGAATTCGATGCTGGCTTTGGTTTGCGGTGACCCTGTTCTGTGGAAGCCCTCGGAGAAAACCCCATTGACAGCGATTGGTTGTCATTTAATTGCGATGAAAGTGATCGCGGCGTTCGAGGAAGCTCCTGATGACCTTATTCAATTACTGATTGGTGGTCGTGAAATTGGTGAAGCAATTGCAGAGCATCCGGGATTACCGTTGATTTCTGCAACAGGATCATCGGCGATGGGGAAATCGGTTGCGGCCGCGGTGGGCGCCAGGTTGGGTCGGCCTCTTTTGGAATTGGGTGGTAACAATGCCGCGATTGTTGCTCCTTCAGCTGACTTATCACTTGCGGTAAGAGGAATTGTCTTCTCTGCCGTTGGAACTTGCGGCCAACGCTGTACGTCGCTTCGGCGGTTAATCGTTCACGAGTCCATTGCAGATGAGTTGGTTGAAAAATTACTGGCTGCGTATCGTCAGTTATCGATTGGTAACCCGCTGGAGGAATCGACCCTGATTGGCCCTTTGATTGATGAAGCTGCCGCGGGAGAAATGCAGTCTTCCCTCGATGCCGCCCGCGCTGAAGGTGGGGTGGTTCACGGTGGTGAGCGAATCGTTAACGAGAGCGGCCACGGGGTTTACGTCAAACCGGCACTTGTTGAAATATCCAAAGACGCATCGATTACGCAAAAAGAAACATTTGCTCCTATTACTTATGTCATTCGTTACCGCGAATTTACTGAGGCGATTGCTATTCAAAACAGTGTTAAGCAGGGACTTTCAAGTTCGATATTTACCAGTGATGTTCGTGAGTCCGAGCTTTTTTGCTCACCAGCCGGCTCTGATTGCGGGATCGCCAACGTCAATATTGGAACCAGTGGAGCCGAGATCGGCGGAGCCTTTGGTGGCGAAAAGGAAACCGGAGGAGGGCGAGAATCGGGATCAGACGCGTGGAAGTCTTATATGCGCCGTGCCACAAATACAATCAACTATTCAACCGAATTGCCGCTGGCGCAGGGGATAAAGTTCGATCTCTAGCAAGCCGGTTGCCTAAAGCAAATACCGGCGACAGCCAGTTCCGCCAGTCTCGAAGGTAAAATCCAATCAAATGGAAGAAAACCGGCGCTTAAATTGCTTTGCGATTTAAGGCCGAAGTGTTGGGGCCTACCAAATTTTTAACGATGCCGACCTTTTGAAGTGCTGCCAGACTTAGATAGGTAATATCGACCTCCCACCAGCGGTGGCCATGTCTGGCCGATCGAGGGTCAGCGTGATGGTTGTTGTGCCAGCCTTCACCGTTGGTCAACAGAGCGAACAACCAATTATTCCGACTGTCTTCACGAGTTTCGTAATTTCGATATCCCCACATATGTGCGGCTGAATTGATCGCCCATGTCACATGCCAAGTGTAAACGGTTCGCATGATCACAGTCCAGAAGAAGAACTGTGCCGTGAACCGAGTTACATTTTCCGGGGCAAAGACAAACGCCAAACCGAAACCAACGGCTAGGAATAGCAGTGCATGTGCTGCGTAAACTCCGACCCAATTAAATCCGCGTTGGAGCCACATGTAGTATTTGTCACGCATTAAATCGCGTACGTACTTGTCATAGGC
>WTFU01000114.1:0-3549 GCA_011523945.1 Mariniblastus sp.
AGAGACCAGTGAATCCGAAGTGGAATTTGTCGAAGAACTAAAAGTTCTGCTCAACCAGTTTGGAAACCACGTTTCTACAAGCGATAAATGACCGAGCTGTGAATGGTTGTGGAGTGTCTTGCGTCGTCGGGAGTATGTGAGTGCGGATAAGTGCAGTGATGGTAAGTGGCGTTGGCAATTTTATTAACGCATGCCATTTGACATGGTTCGAATTTTAGCCCAGCTGATTGCGAGAGATTGCTGTTCGAATTGACCTTCTACGGTTAGCCTGCGGTTATCGTCCAGAAGAGTAATGCTCAGTCCTCGCCTATTGAATGGCTTTTGTTGGTCTTGCGACTGAAGCAAATTTGTATTGGTTAACGTACCTTGGTTTTTGTTTTTAAAAAATAAATGCTGATTGGTGCTGTTGTAATGTGTCTGGCCAATATTATTTTGAGGATTGGTTGAATCGGGCGGTAAGAGGTTTTCGAGAGCTTGAAGATAAGGCAATGATCGGTGCCTGATAATTTGGAGTTATCCAAGGAGTCTGTTGGAGCCAAAGCTGCGTTTGCGGGATACTTTATTTAAATGCGTTTTTGATCGACTTTTTTGGTTTTCTGGTTGAGCTGGCCGTTGTTTATTGAGATTGTCACGATTTTGAATTTGTTTGAAGTCCTTCGCTCTTAACGCTAAGGTTTTATTGGATGAGTTTTTACTCGAGAGAGATAGTTAAAAACGGGTTATTGAATGGGTTCTAATACTAAGATAACGATTCGTCTTATGGCACTGTTTGTGCTGTTGGGGCTGCAGCCGGCAATTGCTGATCAGCGTCTTCCGAATGTGTTGTTGATTTGCGTTGATGATCTACGGCCTGAGCTTGGGTGTTTTGGCGCAGAGTATATTAGCTCCCCAAATATTGATCGTTTAGCCTCCAATGGGACTGTTTTCCGACGTCACTACGTGCAGTCTCCTACTTGCGGCGCGTCCCGCTATACGTTGTTAACCGGAAGATACGGCGAAGCGAATAATGCAGCGCTGTTTAGGAGAGCGGAACGAATTAAGAATAATGCAGAAACTATTTCCCCTAGTATGCCGGCGTGGTTTCGACGACACGGGTATACCACAGTATCGGTTGGGAAGGTCTCACATCATCCAGGTGGAATGGGCGGGGATCGCTGGAATGATCCGAAGGTATTGGAAATGCCTCATTCATGGAGCCGCAATTTGCTTCCGTTTGGAGATTGGCAGGATCCTCGTGGTTGGATGCACGGGCTTGCGAATGGTGAGATTCGGGATGACGCGCGGATAAAGTCCGGGGGTATATCTATGGATGTGTTTCAAGCGCTAGAGGGTGGAGATGAGATCTATCCAGATGGCGGTTCGGTAGATGAGGCGTTGCGCCAAATGGATCAATTGGCAACCGATGAAGATTCTCCATTTTTTCTCGCGGTCGGAATATTACGACCACATTTGCCTTTTGGAGCCCCTAGAAGGTATCTGCGCCAATATGACTCGGTAGCTTTGCCAGCCATCCCGCATCCCCAAAAACCGGTCGGCAAGACGACTTGGCATCGCTCGGGGGAGTTCATGAAATACAATCGGTGGCAAAGAAATCCGAACGATGATTTAGATTTCTCGAATGCTGTTAGAAAACACTATGCGGCATGCGTCTCGTACGCCGATGCTCAGGTCGGACGTCTCATTTCTGGGTTGGCGAAAACGGGAGCAGCAAATAATACGATTATTGTTCTATGGGGAGACCACGGGTGGCACCTTGGGGAACATTCCATTTGGGGGAAACATTCGTTGTTCGAGGAGTCATTAAGGTCCCCTTTGATAATCTGTAATCCAATGATTAAACATCGCGTTCGGGCGACTAATTCCATCGTTGAAACAGTGGACCTTTTTCCGACCCTCTGCGACATGACTGGACTCAGCGCGCCCGATGCCATTCAAGGCGTTTCCCTCGCTTCAATGCTTCAAGATTCCAAACAAAAGGGACATTCAGCTATTTCATATTTTCGAAAAGCGAAAACGATCCGTACTGAGAACCATCGGTTAATTTTGCATGACGATGGATTTGTTGAACTCTATGATCACAGAACACCTGAACTGGAAACAGTCAACGTCGCTGGGAAGGAGCCGAGGTTAGTTGCTGACTTGAAAAATCAGCTTAAAGCGAGAATGGATCGCTAGAGTTCTTGGGAGTCGCAACGCGGATAGGCGTGAACTATTTGATGCCCGGGTTTTCGTACCAAACGACGCCGAGTTGCTGTCGTTCTTCACAGGTGATGATGTCGAGATCGCCGTCTGCGTCCAAATCGACTAATTCCATGCGGTCGAATTTGCATTCCTTTTTGGTACCGATGGGTTGCCATTTTGAATCGGGAGTTTTCAGCCAAATGCCAGGTTGATTTTTATGTTCGCGGTCAGCGGCGGTATTAGCGGTAAGGACGAGGTTGTTGTCCCCAAATGTACGAATGGCTTTCCCAAAGGGTACGGAATCAGGAGTTGGGTAGATTGTCTGCTCCCATGAGCCATGGTTCAGTCTGCGGAAATCGATCCAGTTTGCTTGTCGGGTTGGAACTAAAATCCGCTTAGGCATCGCATCGATAAACATTGGCTCAGTCTTCGTCGCTCCGATAGCGTGTTCCTTCCACATTTCTTTCGCGTCGCCCTTATTGGGCTGTTCGAGCCAGCCAACGATTTTCGTACTGGTTTTTCGATCGCTAAATACAATGTCGATGTCACCGTCTTGATCCATGTCGATATTTTGAATGGACATGATCCACCCGCAATCACGGAGCTTTATTTCGGTCCATTGGTTCAAGTTATTTACGTCTTGCGAGGGTTGAATTAAAAGCGTTAATGTCGCGTTCGCTCCCTTCGACCCGAGCACGATACCGCGGGAGGAGTTTCGTAATTGAATCGGTGTCGCGAACATCCATTGCTGTCCACTGAGTTTTGCAATGGAATCCGTGGTCCAATTGTTTGGATCCAAAATTTCTTGATCGCCAGGCTTCTCGGCGGTGCGGTTTCCATGGAACTTATGCACGAGCACCTGTTTGAAGCTTCCCTCATGACAGCTGATGATTTCAAGTATTCCGTCACCGTCCGCGTCAAACGGAACGGCATCTTCAGGCGATTTACCCTCGCCAACCTGACAAAAAGGCCACCGTTCTTTGGATTTTATTGGCCCCGGATTAAGATAGAGGCGGACGACTCCCGATTCCTCCCAACCAGTCACGATATCCAGATTTCCGTCTTGGTTAAAGTCAGCAACCCTGACACCATCGGCACCAATTCCGGAGGAATCTATCGTGTGGCGTTGCCACGGTTCATCGCCATGGCAGACGTTATGAACGGGCAGGAAGCACAGGCTGGTAAACAAGATTTCCGCGGCGTGTCGCAGTATTGATCGGAAATCCATGATGAGGTACCAAGTTTCAGAAACTTTATTTAACGAGTCATTCTGCCAACCATCACCTATTCGCTGAACCCATTTGTCAGAATTTAATTACCCCCAAATCGAACCATCCTTCGGCTGCCTGGACAACGCCGGCAAGGGAT
>WTFU01000114.1:3649-26630 GCA_011523945.1 Mariniblastus sp.
AATTACCCCCAAATCGAACCATCCTTCGGCTGCCTGGACAACGCCGGCAAGGGATACGGAACCTACGTCAACTCCCTTTCGCGGTTAAATCGCGGAGAGGATCTGTAGCAAAAGTTTCAAATTTCTGCTCAATCAATTTCGGAGTTGCAATCCCTTCAAAAAACTCGACACGGTAACGGAGCTCGAGTGATTTTCCTGAAGGAATCTTATACGTACCGGAACCTTTGGGTTTGCCAAGAAAATGATGCAATCCAAATGGATTTGCCGTTACCAATCCGTAGTCTCTCGCATGCCATGTCGTGGGGTGTCGAAAATTCGTAGGGTGGTCGAACATCGCGATACTCATCGGCTTCCCATCAATCTCTCCATAATAGAGCAGCCATTTAGCTTGTTTTCCCCAAATTGCTTTGCCGGTGATTCCCTCACTGTTGATTGCTTTCCCAAATACTTCTTTTACCCCTGCCTTTGGTTTCGCCGTCAATCGGAGGTCTGGGTGAGTTCGGATGGCAAACAGACCTTCTTTGGTATCATCAAATTCGATGGCTCCATGAGTAGCCTGATACTTTATTAAACAATTGATCCACCGACTCGACGCATCACCGCCAAACCAGTAGGTTGTTTGATCGGTAAGCATGGGCATAGTATCGCCGTTCTTAGTCCATTTTGAAGTTGCCCTGAGAGCGTTCGTAGGATTGCCTTTGAACTTAGTTTCAATTAAGTCACTATCTACTGTGCCACCTTTTTCAGACCAAAAATCAACGCCGCTAATTTCGTGGGAAATCCACATGGATTTGTGATGGGGATGATCTTTACTCTCCCCCTCGGTGTCATCTTTCATTGGCCAATCCCGAGTCATCGAGATTTGATCTGGACCGTAGATTGGATAGAAGATTGGTTTTGAATATTTGTCAAATTCAAACGTGGTGAACAATTTTCCATTTAGATTCACGTCTACTTTGTTAGAGCGTTTTTCAATTGAAACCTTGTCTTCAGGCAGATCAATGGAAGAATCGCGTGCGAATGAAATTTTGGTTTCAGTTTGAAACGCTTGGCCCGCCAGCGGCGTAACGGAAATGCAAAACAATCCAAAAACAAATACGCGAAGGATCATGGTTGCCTCGAGAGATGACTAAATTAGATTATAAATAAGCCAGTGAACTCTAAACCAACTGGCTACTCCAAGTTTTTATTACGGTTATGGCCGCTGAAGCTCAGGAATGTGTGGGGGTGGCGAGTTCAGTTAATTGGCTCGATGATAATGTTGCGATACCAAACCGGGTCGCCGTGGTCTTGAAAACAAACGTGACCTTTTTTGTTTTTGCCAAATTTTCCCCAATTCTTGAATTTGCTTGCGTTAACCCTCTTATTCCAGTCTTTGCTTCCGAGTTCAGCATCTACTATTTTCTTACCATTGAGCCAGTGTTGAACAGAGTTGCCCTTCAACACAATTTTGGAAGAATTCCATTCGCCCACTGCGTTTAATGTCTTGTCGTTGGGAACGTACAGGGCGTAAAGCGCTCCTGCTCGGTGAGACTCTAGTTTGCCATCTTTATGTTTGTCGTCATCAAGAATCTGGTATTCCGGGCCTGAGAGGTAAGGTTTTTTATCACCTAACGAGACTCGGTACATTACACCGCTGTTACCGGCTTCGGAGATTTTCCAGTCAAATTTTAATACGAAGTCGCCATACTCTTTTTTGGTGACCAGGTCACCGCACTTATTGCCGTCGAAGTGGAGAATTCCGTCTTTCATTGACCAACCTGGTCCGATTTTGTCCGTCGTATAACCGCGGAAATCGCTCAATTCCAATTGCCTTGTGCCAGTAACGGTTCCCGTTGCTACCTCGGCCTGATTTAACATTGCTCGCCAATTGCCGTTCATTAGCTGACCACTAATCGTTGTATCAAATTCAAATTGAATGACTTGACCGTCTCGCTCGACTGATAAATCGAATGCGACTGAATCATTCTTTAGCAAAATATTTTTAAGTTCGCTTTCGGTTCCAGTTTCAGTTTCAATGTATCCAGTGTAACTGGATTCACTCGTTCTAAAAACTAAACTGCCGTTGCGATCACCACGGTCTGACTCGATTGTGATATCCCAGACACCCGTCAAAGATTTTTGATCTTTCTTCTTGCTGGCGTCGCCTTGAGCAAACGCGGTTAGTTGAAAGCCAAGCGATAGGATTAGAATTAGGCAAAATGGTTTAAAAAACTTAAGCTGAAATTGGTTCACGTTTTTTTCTCGAAAAATTGTTATGGAATTGTGGTTTTAAGTTTTCTTTTTAAAGTAAGAGTGTGGTCGTCAGTCGTTTTGGCCAATCACGTCGGGTGTGATCGAATTGAAAACATCATCTCCAATGGGCCCTTGCCGTCATTGGTCAAATTTCACTCAGGTACTTGAAGTACGCGAAGCTTGTCGTGATTCTGGCAACGACCACGTTCGTTATATGAAGATGCATGAGCGAAAGCAACTAATGGTGTTTTGGGCTATCGACGAAAGTTGTGCGACGGATGTAGTGCGTTGGCCCGATTGTATTGAGTGATCATTGGCTTAGGTGGCTCAATTTTAATGATCGTTGCTCATTTTTTGGTTATTTGTGATTTGCTTCTCATTGATTTTGGCCGTTTGGGATGATGTCGAAGGTTGTTGTTGAACCGCAAACGGATTCATGGTCTTATAATTCGAATTAAGACGATTACATTCATTCTTGGTTTCAGGTTTTGTGGATTTCGGGATGCTTCTTCTCGATATCTAGTAGTCGATGAATGGATAAGATTGATCGTTTGTTTTTCTGATAAATTGTTGATTCATTTACGGCGGTCTAAAAAATATGAAATTGATATTATCATTTGCCTTGTGTTTTTACATCACCGTCCCCGGATTGGCTCAGGAAGCTGTGAAGACTTCGGTTGCCGCGGCAAATGTTTCGGAGGATGTCGGGAACGAAGCGACGCCCGTTGATCGAATCAAGGCTGCGAAGGGTTTTAAAGTCGAATTGATTTATTCGGTTCCGAGTGAAGAGTATGGGTCTTGGGTGAATTTGTGTGCGGACGACCGGGGTCGCTTGTTCGTCAGCGATCAATTTGGCGGCGTCTACCGACTGACGCCTCCAGCTATCGGACAAGAATTGAAAACAGCCGATATTCAGGCTGTGCCGGCGAAGATCCGGGCAGTCAATGGGATGGCATGGGCTTTGGGCTCACTCTATGTGGGTGTCAACGATTATGAAAAGAAGATACCGTCCGGTTTATATCGGATTAGCGATAGTGATAATGACGACCAACTCGACAAAGTTGAGTGTCTGCGAGCCATGGACGCGCGCGGTGACCATGGTGTTCATGCAGTCGTTCCAAGTCCAGATGGTAAATCGATGTTTCTCGTGACTGGAAACACGACGAAGCCTACCGAGCTTGCCGAAACATCGCAGGTACCACAGGTCTGGGGAGAGGATCATTTGCTTCCCAGTTTTCCGGACGGCCGTGGACATAATCGAGGAACGTTAGCACCCGGTGGCATTATTTACAAAGTCGACTGGGAAGGTAAATCTTTCGAAGCTTACGCATCGGGTTTCAGAAATATTTTTGATGCAGCGTTTAATCGAGATGGCGAATTGTTTACTTACGACGCGGACATGGAGTATGACTTTAACACTCCCTGGTATCGACCCACGAGAATCTGCCATGTTGTAAGTGGAGGCGAGTTTGGGTGGCGGAATGGAGCAGGTAAACGTCCACCATTTTATGAGGATAATCTTCCGGCCGTACTCGACATTGGTCCCGGTTCCCCAACCGGAACGACGTTTGGTTATGGAGCAAAGTTTCCGAGTAAATATCAGAATGCGTTGTATGCACTCGATTGGAGCTGGGGGAAACTGTACGCGGTTCATCTTAAACGAGAGGGATCGACGTATTCAGCGACTAAGGAAGAGTTTTTAACCGGCGCTCCGCTGCCCATAACCGATGCAATCATCAATCCAAGTGACGGGGCGATGTACTTTACTATTGGAGGTCGCCGCGTGCAGTCCGGTCTGTACCGCGTTACGTATGTCGGAGACGAACCGACTGATTTAGTTACTGGGGATACGGTAGCGAGTGATTCGATGCAACTTCGCCGGTCGCTTGAACGTTTTCATGGAAAGAAAGATCCGAAGGCAGTCTCAGAAGCTTGGCCTCACCTTGCATCTAATGATCGGTTTATCAGTGCTGCGGCGCGTACGGTATTGGAACATCAGCCGATTGATTCATGGTCGGAGAAGTCCTTCGCTGAGTCTGATCCTTTAACCCAGATTCAAGCGTTACTTGCGTTAGCGCGCGCAGCCGGAGTTTGTCCTCAACATAGGACGGATGATTCGCTGCCAGTGGATACAGGGATCCGCGATAGAATTCTTGCCGCTTTGCTCAAGATTGACGTTTCCAAACTTGATCCGCGCAGCCAGCTTGCGATGCAACGCGTTATTCAGATAACGCTAAACCGTTTCGGTAGGCCTGATCAATCGACATGTGAGGCTCTGATCTCCAAACTCGATCCAATGTTTCCGTCAAAATCGAGTGAGCTGAATTGGCTTTTATGTGAAACCCTCGCTTGGCTCGAGTCACCGAATATCGCGGCGAAGGCGATGGCGATGATAGAGAGTGCTCCGACACAGGAAGAGCAAATGCAATACGCAAGGTCGATCCGAATGTTGAAAACAGGTTGGACTCCTGAATTGCAGACAGCGTATTTTGAGTGGTTTTTAAAGGCGGCGAATTATCGCGGCGGCGCCAGTTTTGAGAAATTCATTCAGTTCATTCGGGATGATGCCGTTGCTTCCCTCACCGCTTCACAAAAGAAGTCGCTTAAAGGAATTCTTGCAAAGAAGCCCGTTAAAAAGAGTGCAATCGAGAATCTCGGTGAAATTTTCGAAGGTCGAGCTGTCAAGAAGTGGACACTGGAAGAGTTGTCGGCAGCGGCCAAGGTCGGTTTGAAGAATCGAAATTTTGATAAAGGGCGAAAAATGTTCGCAGCGGCAGCGTGCTATGCCTGTCACCGGTTTCAAAATCAGGGTGGTATGACTGGACCTGATCTGACTACCGCTGGAAGGCGTTACTCTGCACACGACCTACTCGATCAGGTAATCAACCCTAGTAAAGTGATTAACGATCAATTTTCGTCGGTCTCGGTTTTGACGGACGATGGGGTGATGCACAATGGCGTTATTGTGAATCTTGGTGTTAAAAGGAATAGTTCGACTTTGGTTCTCAACACGGATTTAGCTGATCCAAATCAAAGAGTGACGATCGACAGAAACACGATCGAAGATTTGAGGGTGTCGAAAACGTCGCCCATGCCGAATGGTTTGTTCGATCGGATGCAGGAAGATGAAATTCTAGATCTCATGGCGTACCTATTGAGTGGTGGAGATGAGAAGCATGAGTTTTTCGCAAAGTAGAATTGCAAAAAATATTCGGTCATTTTTTGAGTAGCTCAAAAAAAAGTGACACGGGTTTCTTTTGAGTAAATTTAATTTAAAAAAAGAGTAGGTATTAAAAGCGGAGTTGCTTTCATGAGCGATCAAGTTCATTTTAATCGACGACGGTTTCTTCGTGGAGCCGGAATTGTATTGTCAATTCCATTGCTCGAAGCATATTCTTTTGCAAATACCAATACGCCGCCGGTCCCTAGGAGGACGGTTTGCATTGGTAATTCTTTTGGTATGTACCAACCCCAGTTTTTTCCGAAAACCGCTGGTGTGGATTACCAACTGACTCCACTTCTTAAACCCCTTGAAAAGCACCGCCGAGACTTTACGGTATTTTCCCATCTTGATCATGGCGTGAAGGGGGGGCACTATGCGATCCATTCCTTTTTGTCAGGCGTAAAATATTCGGAAGCTGCGGCAATGCCCTCCGGTAATATAAGTCTCGACCAGCGAATGGCTGAGGTTGTTGGAATCGAGACACGAATCCCGTCGTTGACGGTCGGCTCCGAGAATGGTTTGCACGGAGGCTGCATGATGTCCTGGACCAGAACAGGTGTTCGGGTACCTCCGATTCAAGGTCCGCGAGAGTTATTTCGGAAACTATTTCTCGATGAAGGGAAAACCGGTAACGCGAAAGCAGTCGATCGGTTCGCGCTCCGGGGATCTATTCTGGACGCGGTTCAAGGGGATGCAGAGAGTCTTGGTAAGCGGATTAGCGGCCGTGATCGAAAAAAACTGGATGAGTATTTTTCATCGGTGCGCGATGTTGAGCGGCGTATTCAACAACGGGCGAAGTGGCAGGCGATTCCGAAACCGAAAGCCCCGATCGAGGAGCCTCGTAATAAAAATTTATTCGATGATATTCCAGATCTTTATGAACTGATTGCTTTGGCGTTGGAGATTGATTCAACGCGAATTGCTAGTCTTGAATTGGCGGGGGCAAATTTCAATACGGGATTGCTTGACCTTAAGAAGGGATACCACGCGTTGTCCCACCATGGTCAGGATCCGGGGAATATTGCTGGACTCGTTAAACTGGAAACCTATCAGATGATGCAGTTTTCGAAGTTCCTCGATCGACTGAAATCCGTAAAAGGAGTGAAGGGTGAGACCTTGTTGGATCAAACGGCAGTACTCTTCGGGTCCGGAATGGGGAATGCGAACGCGCACACGAATTCTGATCTTCCTATTATTTTGGCCGGAGGTGGTTACCGCTTGGGTGAACACCGAATCATGCCCTCAATGAAAGCCCAGCGTGTTCCGCTAAGCAATCTGTTTGTGTCTTTGCTCCAGCGAATGGGGATCGAAGACGATCGGTTTGGGCGCAGCACAGGGACGTTGACTGGTCTGGAGCTAGTTGGATGATTCGTTATCAGCTGAGGATGCTTGGCGCGATGGCGGTTGCTATTTTGCTAACGCTTGCTTTCGGTTTCGTTGCGTCTGAATCCAATGGAATGGAAGATAAAGATAAAAACAGCGTTGGGGTGCGAGGAGAGCACGATGAATCTCTTGGGGCTGGAGAATGGGAGGAAAATTCGGAAGCTGAGCCGAACCGACACGCAGCGATCAATTCTGAATCAAGAGATAATCAATTTAAGAGTTTAATCGTTCCGTTTTTGAAACAGCATTGCTATAAATGCCATGGTTCGGTGGAAAGGGAGGGGGATAGGCGTTTTGATCTTCTTACCTTTCCTTTAACAGATGACGATGCACTGATTGAATTTCAGGATGTATTGGATCAACTCAACCTTGGTGAAATGCCTCCCCTTAGTGAGCCACAACCGAATGTTGCTGAGGCGACCAAGGTAATTCGCTGGCTGACTGCGGAGATTGCCAAATATCAAAATCAACGCAAAGGGACGGGAGGCGAGACGGTTCTTCGTCGGCTCAACCGGAGGGAATACGTCAATACGGTAAGTGACCTTTTTCATTTGGATACAACCAGCTTTGATCCGACGATCGGATTCCCGGCGGACCAAAAAGTTGATCATTTGGATAATCAGGGCCAGGCTTTGGTGACTTCCGGTTTTTTAATGGATCAGTACCTTGAAGCGGCTGATATTATTGTTGAAAAGGCACTTCCGAGTTTGGTGAAACCGGAGATTCAGGAATGGAACTTTGAGGGTGGTTTTCAGCAAGGCGAGTTCACCGGTTTTGTGACGGGCGTTGAATATCGCGAGAAAACTGAACGTCAATTAGATAGGATTAAGGGGACGCTACGGAATCTCGCGAATGCAAGCGAGCCTGGTAAGGCGAAGTCGATTCGAGATCGTGCCAGCAAGGAGTTTGAAGCTCTTGCCAGTTCGGTAGAGCGGATTCCAACGCAGATTCGACTTTATGAACATCCGCGTTCCCAGAGGCATGTTGGTAGCTATGGATACGTATCTGATTTTGCGAATGGTGTTCCTCACGATGGTTTCTATCGAATTGTAGTAGATGTCGAAGCGCTTAATCGGGTGCCGCCTTATGAAGAAAATTATTCTAAGACCCGGACGGGAGAGCCG
This sequence comes from Mariniblastus sp., assembly GCA_011523945.1. Lineage (GTDB taxonomy): Bacteria > Planctomycetota > Planctomycetia > Pirellulales > Pirellulaceae > Mariniblastus. The sequence goes on from WTFU01000114.1 coordinate 11,615, forward strand.
CTAACGCTTGGTCTCGTTACCGGTGATGTCCGAGAAGGGCCACTACATCTCCCCCAGAAAATTGAACCGGTACTTGCTCGGTTTGAATTGACGGATGGTAAGCAAAAAGTTCAGGCACGAGTCTGGCTCCATAAAGGAACGACACCGCGATTTATTTACGTCAATGGAAGCCATCGTGCCCGAGCGGCTCATATCGAAATTGGCACGATCTTAATGGAGCAAGCAGGACTAAAGCCACAGAAGGGAAATGACGCGTACGCTTATGGATTACAACACGCAAAATTACCCCAAATCCGGATTAACTCGGTTTCTTTACGCGGCCCGATTTACGACCAATGGCCAACTCGAACTCAGGTTGAGTTATTAGGTGGCCATTCGTTTGATCGGACACGTAATCGCGCGAACATAACGTCATTTTTAACGCGCGCGTATCGGCGGCCACCCGCCGAGGACGAGGTAGGTCGGATTCTTACGGTCATTAAAAGCCGAGAGTCGCAGGGAATATCACCTTTTAATGCCTATCGAGACGGTTTAAAGGCGGCGCTTTGTTCACCCGGTTTTCTATATTTAGATGAGCCGGCGGCAAATCCATCCGCGGGGTATCGGTTATCAAATCATGCGATCGCAGCCCGGCTTTCATATTTTCTTTGGTCATCGATGCCGGATGACAAACTTTTCTCGTTGGCCTCGGAGGGAAAACTCACGGATCCAAAAGTATTGGAAAAACAGTTAGACCGAATGCTGGCCGATCCAAAGTCAGATCGGTTTGTGAGCGACTTCCTTGATGCATGGCTAAATTTGGACGCGTTGGGTAGCACTCCTCCGGATCTAAATGCGTTTAAGGAATATTATATTGATGACCTTGCGACGGCGATGAAGAAAGAGACGTTTTTGTTCACTCGGCATCTTTTAGATAATGAACTGTCGATTGACCGATTTCTAAAGTCTGATTTTACCTTTGTAAACGCCGGTTTGGCTCGCTTGTATAAATTAGATGTCAACCTCGATGGCAGCGATTTTAGAAAAGTAAACACGACAGGTGGTCCACGTGGTGGGCTTCTTGCTCAATCAAGTGTTCTTACGGTAACCGCCAACGGAATTGACACCTCCCCGGTGGTTCGGGGGGTTTGGTTGTTGGAGAACATTTTGGGAACGCCAACTAACCCGCCCCCGCCGGATGTCGAGCCGCTCGATCCCGATATTCGCGGGGCTGGCACGATTCGTGAGCAAATTGAAAAACATCGTAATAATCCTGCTTGCGCGTCCTGTCACAATAAGATTGATCCGCTTGGTTTTGCCTTGGAAAACTTTGACGCGATTGGACGATATCGAAGCTCGTATCGCCGTGGGAAAGTTGACCCGTCCGGGGTGCTGCCTAACGGTGACTCGTTCACTAACGTCAACGACTTCAAAACGAGCCTGTTAAAACAGCGGAGTAAATTTGCAAGAGCGTTGACTGAGAAATTGATGGCTTACGCACTTGGACGCCCCGTGGTTATTTCGGATCGTCCGGAGATTGACGCGATCCTAATGGATTTCGCAAAAAATAAGAATAACTTCAGGTACTTGATAAAACGAATTATTTTGAGCGACACGTTTATCCAACCGTAGCCGACCAGAGTGTTTCGGCTTTGAATGGGTGCGTCGAATCTGTCTGAACCGGGTATATTTTAAGCACCCAATCTAATGCGGTATCTTGTTGGTGGTCGCCGTCGGGAGTCGATCTATTTGTAACGTTTTGGACTAGGGCTTTTTGTGTTTAAGTAAAAACTCTAATGCTAGGGAGTCGGCTGTATCGCGTAATTCTGAGCGAATATGATGCCCTTCGCCCTTTACTTTACAGATGGCGACTTCGATACCCGAAGAATTTTTATAGGTGGAAACGCTTAACTTATCTCCATGCTTTTTAACTGTGGGTTTGGGGTTGCATTGATTGTAAGTACGCCAAACATCGATTCGTTTGTCGGCGGAATACATGATAACTTTGGGATTAGAGGATCCGTTAAAACTCTTGTCTTGATCCCCGATTACTTGAATGATTGATACCGGTTCAGTACTAGGGCCGGGATCATGTGCATCCTTTGCCATGCCACAGCTCATTGGGGAGAGGGCAGCGAATAGGGATGTTTCTTTTGCCAGCCGATAACAAAAAAGTCCACCGCTGGAATGACCGGTCGCGTAAATTGATTTGGGATCAGCAATTTTATTGCTAATCAACGTCTCAATTACGTTTGAAATGAAACCGACATCATCATATTCTGTTTGATGAAAATTGTCCTTGAAATTCCACTTCGCAAAAGGCTGTACCGCTTCAGCGCTGATTACAATCAGGCCGCGTTTATTTGCTTGTGGACTCCACCTTTTACTTTGGCCGTCCGCCTTACCGCCGGCGCCGTGGAAGCAGAATAATACGGGAAGAGGTTGTTCGCGACCGACGTTTGAAGGGACGGTGATGATGAGTCGACGTATTTTACCGTTATGTTTGACCTTTACCTCCTGCGATCCCGGAGCAAGGGTAGAGAATTCATCAGCCAAGGTGGAAGCATGCGTGGTGGCCAAAATAATTAAGGCCAAGAACAGCGTAAATTTCTTCATCAAGTTTACCGGTAAAGTGAATATTTGCTGACGATTTATTCGCTATCGTAGCAAGTATTCCTTAGACGCAAACAAGTGAGGTGTGTCTTTTGTTTGTTTTATTTTTTAAAAAGGGGCAACTGCACCCAAATTAGGAACCTCAGGTAGAAGTGGCACAGCTGGCGTTAAACAGCCGCGTCGAGTCGGATCGGGAAGCTGTATCGGTTTGCGATGAGATCATTTTCGACAACCACGAATTTGAGGCTTGGGTTGCTGTACTCGGATTTGAATTTGAAATCGCATTGGCCAGTGGATTTGAGGTACAACCGGATAGGCTGAATGTCAAACAGGCAACACATAACAGCAGGAGCTGGATTCGTTTCACGACGCGGCCTCGAGCGGCAACAGATTGATAAAATTTTTTAAACGGCTGTTTATTCATCGGTTTGGTAGCGAGGGGGGAACCGTCCAATCAATACAAAAGGCAACTAATCTCGAGAATATGCTTGTAAAGTGCTGGCAGAAGCACCCAAAAAGAACGAATATAGAGCGTTTGAAAAGATAGGTGAGTTGGTGAAAGACTTGCTAATTTATGTAAGTTCTAAATTCAACGCCGCCGATGGTTATTAAGTTGGCATTTTCTAATTTATTCCGTACCTGTTATCAATGATTTTGGCATCTACAACACCGCTAGAATAACCACTAAAACCAATTTACCACGGAGTTTTTCAGCATGACGCGATCGTCTATTTCTCGCCGCACCGTTCTTCAAACTGCAAGTGGTTTACTGGTCGCCGGTGGTTTGGCGCCTGCTTTAGCGTTTCAGAAGGACACTCGCAAGGAGATTGAAAAGGACCTAATTTTCCGCTCTGTCAAACCGCGCAACGGTGAGCCGAAGCTTGCGAAGTTAGTAAAATCGTGGCAGACACCGACAGAATTATTTTATGTTCGTAGTCATGCGCCCAATCCCGTGATTGATCCAAGGCAATTCAAGCTCAGTGTAGAGGGGCTAGTCAGGCGCCCAAAAACGTTTTCGTTTGAGGAAATCAAACAGATGCCATCTGTCTCAACGACGGCAACGCTAACCTGTGCGGGGAACCGACGGTCGGAATATAATGGCTCGGAGTATCAGAATGTTCCAAGTGTCAGTGGCGTTCAGTGGGAGGGAGGCACGATTGGAAATGCAACATGGGCAGGTACGCTCTTGGCGAGCGTTTTGAAACAGGTAGAGGTAACAGAAGGCGCGAAACATATTTGGTTCGAGGGCTTGGATCAGATTCCCAAAAAAGGGTCAGTGATCGGGTTTGGTGGTTCGATTCCGATTGAGAAAGCGATGGTCGCCGAGGGGCCTGGTGCACCGTTGCTAAGTCACACCATGAATGGTGCTGAATTGACTCCGGATCATGGTTACCCTCTGCGGATGGTAGTACCCGGTTACATCGGTGCCCGAAGCGTTAAGTGGCTTGGGAAGATAGTCGTGAGCGATCGACCATCGCCGAATCATTACGTGGCGACGGCATATAAGATCGTAAAAAAGACGAGCCCGCTCGACTGGTCCGAATCGGGGCCAATTTACCGTTTTCCGATCAACGCCGCGATCTGTACGCCATCGGCCGGATCCACACTACAGGCGGGTAGCGTTAATCTTTCGGGTTACGCTCTGCCATCGGGTAGAAACGGAAGTAGCATTAAGGATTTGTTAGTCTCTGCAGATGATGGCAAAACATGGACGCGCGGCGAAATGATCGGCAAGAAGCAAGATTTCTGTTGGCAGCTTTGGAAAGCACAAATCAAAGTTAACGCGAACACCAAAGAAATTTTGCTGCGAGCGACAGATTCTACCGGTGATTTTATGCCAGCGAGAATTCCGTGGAATGCAAAGGGCTATTTGCGGAATTCATGGTATCGATTGCCGGTAACGGTAAAGTGAACTAGCTTCTTTACGGTCTCACTTGCCACCGCGCTGTTGCATTTGTTCTCAGCTTTGCGGGCTAACGGCTCGTTCTCGGGTTGATTTAGCCTGTTGCTATGCCTAGTCATGAAGTGTCGATTTATCTTACAGGTTCAAAACCGGGATCTGGTTTTCAAAGAATGGTTCAGCGTTTGAATGGCAAGCCAGTCTATATAATTCCCTCGAGGAAGGCATTAGTTCGGCTGAAGTCGGGAATATCTCGCTTCTCCCCGTCAACATCGTGGCTATGGTCGCCGACCCAATCACTAGCTCACTCGACCGCGAATTTCGTTTTATTGGGAGGAATTTTAATTGGAATTTATTCTAACGCGGATCTCGGTTAAGTGCGGTAGCGATCCTATCCGGTCATTCCCATCGATTGATCTGCAGTTTAATTTTGTTCAAAAACTATTCAGGGATTTGATTGGCTACTTACCGATACAAATCAACTCTCTGAGCGTATGAGCAAAGACGCAACCGTTTGAGAATGAAAGGCTTCCTCGGGTGTAGGCCTGTCCCGCTTGCCCAAGGTCGTTGATAGCGACGATGGAATTATCATCGAAGGTGTCCTTATTCCATTCCAAAACATAGACTGTCCCGTTCATCACGGGAACGTATAGATTTTTCCCTGAGACTGTCGGAGACGGTGCAGCAACATGCCCCCAGCCGCTTCCCTTGGATCTCTTGTCACCGAAAACCACAAAGCCTCGTGAATTCGTCATGTCGTTGGGGACAATCGTCTGAGTTTCTATTTTTTTTTGTTTGGGGTCAAACCAAAGTAGCTTGTCTTCCTGACCCGACGCCTTGGATAACTGGATTGGCATTTCCAAATACTCGACGAGTCCGGTCTCAACATTGACACGACCAATTAATGGGAATTGATAATTTCTAAAATAGTTCCATTTGCCAACTAAGAGATTAGACCCTTGTGTAATGTTTCTGGTTTTGGACTTTTTCAAATTTTCAAGGCTGCATCTGGAATTCCCTGATTGCCAACGACACACGGAGACTGAACCAACCAAAGATACTTGCTTCACAATCTTCCCATCCGCAGTATCGACGGAGATATGGTTCGTGCCATGGAATAGATGAATCTGATCTTTGTAAATTCCAAAACTCATTGTTGCGTTGAAATTTTTAAGAGGGAGCGTCCATAGCGTCGCACCGTTAGCCAGATCCACAAGTGAAATTCCATTCGGTTTTTCGGGCGGTCCATGGCCTCCGCCGCGTCCTGTTACAACCACGTCACGACCATCACTAAGTCGTTGGGGGGTCACGGAAACACCCATGTTGATGCCGCAATCGGTTGTCCATTCAATCTCGCCCGTCTTCATGTTGAGTGCTTGAAGCTGAGTCCACATTTCTTTCGGCGATTCTGCGTATTTATGGGGAAACCGACCGTCATCTTCGGGGGGGTATATTTGGCGGGTGAAGATCAGATTCCCGTTGGAGTGGAAAGGGATTCCCCGTCCGACCGATAAAAAATCCTGATGCCAAATTAAGTCTCCATCGAGGGAAAAGCACGTGATTCCAGAGGAGGCGTTTATAAACACCACGCGTTTTCCGTCTGTGACGGCGGGTGGTCCCGTACTGTCACCGAAGCATCCTGAGAGTTTGAGTGGATGTTTTCCGACCATTTCTTTCTTCCAGAGAACGGCGCCGCTGGCGGCATCGCAGCACCAAACAGAAATGTCTTTTCCAAGTTTGGCATCCGCAGTTACCGGCTTCATGGTAGTAAAATAAACTCTTCCTTTTGAAACAACGGGCGTGCTTTGCCCAGTTTCGGGCAATTTGAGTTTCCAGGCGATGTTTTGATTGAGTGCTACGCTCCAACTCGTTGCCGAAGTTTCCTCCGTTTGGAAATGGCCACGAGGGCCGCTTCCCTGGGGCCAGTCATCTGCGAAGAGCGAGTTGGCTATCGTAACGCAAATACAAACGCAGGAGAAAATACAAAAGTGTTTCATAACGGAGACATGGGAATCGGTGTTGATTGGTTTTTTAAACGAGGAAATCAGTCAATCATTGAAGTCAGGCTTTGTGAAAGGGGACTGTCAAATTAGCTCAGTTAATTCGCCCGTACTATCGACAAATGACTCGGTGGGAACGCCAAGTCGATTTAACATGGTGACGTGCAGATTGGTTAGGGGAATGTCTTTTGAGAAGTTATGGAGTCGACCGTGTTTCAGCCCTAATTGATTCCCGCCAGCCAATAATAGTGGATACTCGTTGTTATTGTGGGTCGTCGAATTGGAACTGCCGTAAAGAACCATGGTGTGGTCAAGAAGATTGCCATCGCCCTCTTGAGTGGTCTTGAGACGGTCTAGAAAACGCGCGAGTTGTTCCGCCAGATACTGATCCCATTTTCCGAGTGCCTCGCCGCCTCCCTTTTTATTCCAGCCATGGGCGAGAGCATGAATCTTTTTGCCAAAACCTAACAACTGGGGGAACTGTCCTGCGATGGAAGTGGCGCCGTTCATATTGCCGATCTGATAGGTTGCAACGCGGGTCGAATCGGTTTGAAAGGCGAGGAAGATTAAATCGTACATGGTGCGAATGTATTCCTCGGGGGAGTTGTGATCGGAATCGAGGTGGAGATCCGTTGAGTCAACTTTGGGTTTGGGAATATCAAGCCAACGCTGGGAGCGATCGACTCTTTTTTCAACCGAACGGACAGAATCGAGGTACTCATCAAACTTTTGCAAATCCTTTTTTCCAAGTTTTCTACGAACGGTTTTCGAGTGTTCCAGGAGCGAATCGAGCATGCTTCCGGAGTTTTCTAGTTCTTTGCGTTGTCGGACGGCGGACTCCGAATTGACGCCAAAGAATCGGTTGAACACTAACCGCGGGCGATTTTGGGCCGGGATGGGTGTGCCCGATCGACCAAAGGCGAGTGTGCTGGATCGAGTTGCTTCACCAACTCCACCATCCGTTGACATGGTGAGTGACGAAAACCGCGTCGCGTCGCCAAAATGATGGGCGGCGATTTGGTCGATTGACACGGAGTTGCGAAACGTTCCACCTTTGAACTGGGCGCCAGTTAGCCAAATATCAGCTGTATCGTGACCACCCATCCGCCGCCCATTAAAATGAGACAAACCCTTTAAGAAGGTTAGTTGTTCACGAAACGGTTCCAAGCACTCCAGGCTTTTATTCAATTTGTATTCACGTCCGTTACCTTGAGGCATCCAGCCCCAATCCTTTTCAGGTGAATCTTTTCGCGGAGTCATCGCTCCGTAAGGAAAATATACGGCGCACATCCGTTTAGGACGACTATTTTGATTTGCTTCATTTCCCATGCATTCCAGCAAGGGTAGCGACAGGGAAACACCGGCGGTTCCAACAAGGAAGGCACGACGATCAAGATGCCAGGATTTAGTGCTCATGGGATTTGATTTTTGTTTAAGTTAATTACTTGCTTTGAAAAAGAGGGTCGTGAACGATGCGTTCAATGAGTTTGGGAAGCCGATAATCAGATTCGATAAAATAGCTTGTTATTGCGTCTATATTTGTTTGATCTTCAAATTCGAGGGATCGCCCAATGGCATAACTGGTAATTTTAGAAGCCATTGATTTTGCGAACTGTTCATTTCGGTGTTGAAGTAAGAATTTTTTTAAATCGGCGACACCGGTAATTTTGTCACCGCTCGGCAGAACCGTTTTGGCCTGAACGGGAACGAATACGAATTCTTTGCGATTAAGTCGCTTGACGTCTTTCCGCCATTGGCCAATCGCATCGAAATTTTCTAAAGCGATTCCCCAGGGATCTATTCGGCGATGACAGGCTGCGCAGCTAAGATCTTCGCGATGAATTTTCAGTTGTTCGCGAACGCTGACTTTGTTGAAATTCGAATTGTTTGATTCGAGTGCCGGAACATTGGGAGGCGGTGGGTCAGGTGGATCATTGAGTAAAGTTTCGCGAATCCAGACACCACGCAGGATTGGGTGAGAATCTTCTCCGGTGGAATTTCCCAACAGGATTGAGGCGTGCCCAAGTAAACCTCCACGATTCGAATCTGCCGGGAGGGCTACTCGCTCATAAGAAACTCCTCGCGGCCCATTTTCTATTCCGTAATGACGAGCCATTGGTGCGTTTAGCATTGCGAATTCAGAATCAATGAAATTCAATGCACTTAGATTCTTTAGCAATATTTCCGCAAAAAACTGCCGACTCTCCTCCTGCATCCAAGGTTCGATCGAGGTGTCCCACTGATCGTAATATTGAGGGTTCACGGCGACCCGATTGACAGAGGTAAGATCCAGCCATTGATCGGAAAACTGTCGGACGAACTGCCAAATCTTTGGATCATTCAGCATTCTTTCGACCTCTTTGGAGAGCACGTCAGGCCGACTCAGCACGCCCGATGCTGCAAGGTCATAAAGCCGTTGGTCGGGCATCGTGCTCCAAAGGAAATAAGACAGGCGAGAGGCAAGTTCAAATTCGGTAAGTTGCGTCTTTCCAGAGCTCGTTTCATGGGCGGTTTCAATTAGGTATAGAAAGTCCGGTGAAACCAGGACGAGTGCCAAAGTTTCGCGGATTGCGTCTTCAAAGGTCGCAGAATCGTTGCGTAGCTTTGTGAATAGCTGGAGCATCGAATTGGTTTCCCAGTCCTTTACTGGTCGGCGGAACGCCCGTTGCATGAATTTACCGATCACTTCACGGGCGTAGGCAGTTTCACTTACTTCTTTTGTCGATGAAGCAAATAAAATGTTTCGATGATGGTCTGGCGGCCACGACTCATGAAGCGGACTGGTAAACTCGACTTTTTGAATCGTAATCGTCGGAACGTCATCGTGCTTAATAAGCTCTGTTTTTTTAACTTTCCTTACTTTGCCGTTTTTCTCAACTGTGGTGTCTATTCTTTGGGTAATCTTACGCGGTTTTCCATCGTGGAATAGATTCGTTAAGGTCACGAGTTGGCCCGGAAATTTACTTTGGTTCCGGCTTTGAATTGGATAGTCCTCCATTCGGCCGTAGAATTCGTAAATGGCTGGTTCCTCGGACGTTATTTCCAAGATACCAATCTCTTTGTTGGGGGATTGTGTGTCAGCGCGGTAGCCAAAGGTTGCCCTCAATCGGGGGTAATCCGCACCATCAACAAGATTGGCCTGCGCAGTCACACGAATTCTAAATTCGCCTTGATCTGGGAAATTGTTAAGCTTGCCAATAAAGTGAGTTCCGATTCCAAGATGGTCGGTTATTAATTCCTTACGCTTGCCAGCCGACGCTGAGAGGGTAATGTGCTCATCAAATTCTTTTGGTGCAGAACCGGTGACAATGGCTCTGGACAATCCGTACCGCGCTGCTTCCAAATAAAAATCAAACGCCATCGGAGATATGGACAACGTGTCCCCGTTATTTTGAAATCCATCTTCTGAAGGTGTGTCCGGAGGCAGGTTGGCTGAGTAATCGGCATCAATGCCAAGCAATTCAACCATGGTGTTTTGATATTCGATGCGGTTGAGTCGCCTAAGCACCACTGAGCCTGTATTCTTCTTTTTGGATTCCCTCGCTTTGTTCAGTTGGTTTCGAATCCAGGTTGTCAGGGCTTTGTGATCTGAAAGACTTAATTTTGGCTGCTGATCCGGCGGCATTTCACCTAGATCTAAACTGTTGAGCGCATCGTGCCACGTTTCCGCGGCTGGGCGATTTTTTATAAAATCGGTGGATAGAGTATCGAAACGAATATCCGATTCCTGCTTATCAAAACCGTGGCACGGAAAACAGTGTTCAGCAAGAATCGGTCGAATTTGCGTTTCGTACTGTTGTGCTGTGCATACAGGATTAGGCAGAATCACGGACGCTAATAGGATCGAACTCGCGGTGAATAAGTCTATCTTCAAATTGTTTCACCTCTCCGATTCTATCATTTCATTCTGGGACCTTTATATTAGTAAATATGGATACGGTCAGCAGCATTAATCAGGAAACTTTGGATGTTTGAACGGTGAAAATTAATTTTTTTATGTGATTTACAGCTCCTGCAACCATTTGCACGGTTGGGCAGTGCCGACATTACGGTTTACGCAGGACTCAAATCGAACTATGGTTTGTTCCAGAATTTCCAAATCGAATTTATGTCGAGTAAACGGTGGGGCATGCAACACATTCGAAGGTATCGATTCGCTCCTAATTCACTGACGCTTGATTGGTCAATGCTGTATTGCAGTTTGATTTGGCTTGCTAGTGTAGTTTGCCTTGTAGAGAACTCCTCGGCCCAGGAGACGGTTAAAACATCAAGTTTTGTTATTTGTTATCACCCGAAGATATCCAGTAGAGAATTCGCACCTTACGACATAGTCGTCGTTGACTATGCGTATCCCTCCAAGTCCATCAAAAAATTAAGGCAGCAGGGTAAGCTTGTTTTCGGTTATCTGAGTCTTGGGAAAATCCAGAAGGAGAGGCCATTTTTGTCGGCTGCTCAATCTGCACGAATCGGATTGCAGCAGGACATTCAATGGCCAGACAGTTTTCGGGTTGATGCAGCTGATCGGAAATGGCACTCACTGGTCCTTGAGTCCATCATCCCCGAGATGAAAGCAGTTGGATTCTCAGGTATCTTTCTCGATGACTTGGATGACTTAAAAATTCGAAACCTTCAGGATCAAGGTGTATCGCTGATTCGACAGATCCGCGAATCCAATCCCCACTTAAAATTGATGGCCAACCGTGGTCTAGAATACGCGGATAGGTTTTCACCGTTTATAGATTATTTACTTCTGGAGAGTTGTTTTCTGCAGAGCGGTAGCAAAAGAGATTCATCTGATTCAGATTGGGCGTTGCGATTGTTTTTAAGTGCGAAAGAGGAAAATCCTAAATTGAAGGGTGTCGCGATTGATTATATTTCCGAAAAAAAAATCCCATTAACTGCCGCCCAAAAACGCTTAATTTTAGAAACGAGTTCTTTGCATAAACAGCATGGTCTATTGTCGTGCGTGAGTTTTCGTGATTTACAGAGTGTTCCAAGTCTCAATTATAAATGAGTAGGTCAGAAGTTTATGGTGCTTAGAACTTTCTTGGTTATCGGTATGTTTTTGATTTTGACGAACCCGAATCTCGACGCAGCGTTATGTCAAGAAAATAGGGATAAGACCGAATCCGCACAATCGGAGTTCTATCAACCTGATAAAGTCCAATCAGTTCATTTGACAATTTCCGAATCGGATCGGCGTCGAATGTTAAATGCGCTCCCGGAGTGCATCTATGTTCCAGCGGCGTTCCAATGGCAAAATGTAATACTTGATAAGGTAGCTGTGCGCTTTAAGGGTAACAGTTCTTCACAGCCGAATCAGAAACATAAGCGAAGCTATTTGGTTAGGTTCGATAAATATGAAAACAGTCAGCGGTTTTTGGGGTTGCGTCGCGTTTCATTCGATAACGGCGTTCAATTTGGCAGTCTCTTTAGTGAGCCGATAATTACGGAAATCCTAAAAGCCGAGGGCCTCAAAACGCATCGGTGTAATTACGCAACGGTGTATTTGAATGATGAATACCAAGGTGTTTATGTCAATGTTGAGCGAATTGACCGCATTTTTTTGGAAAACAATTTTCCAAATGCTAGTGGGGGACTCTGGAAAAATGATCTTGGTGGACCCGGAGGGAATCTCTCGTTTATTGGTGATGATTCTAAACAATACGAAAAAACCTTCGAATCAAAAAACAAGGCTTCGAAAAATAGGATGGAGCTCGTGGAGTTTATTCGAAAAATAAATCAAACTTCGAATGAAGATTTTCCAGCCATGCTTGACTCGACAATGAACGTTGATCAACTGTTTCGAATCACGGCAGTCATGTTGTTTTCGGGAGCCTTTGATCAGCTAACGGGGTGGAACCCTCATAACTTTTATTTATTCCATGAATCTGAACGCTCGCGTTGGCATTATTTACCGTGGGATCTAGATGTTGGATTCTGCGAAACTGCGTTTGGGCGGGTACGAGTTCTGGAAGATTGGGATGCGGCGTGGCCAGTTCCAGCAGGTTGTTCAAATCCGTTACTTGATCGCGTCATCTCAGATCCGCAATTGCTAAATTTGTATCGTACCATTGCCATGGAGGTGCTAGAGCAACATTTTCAACCCGAGGATATTTGCGATTCCATCGACAAGAAATACGATCTGATTAAAAAGGAATTGGAAGCGGATCCATTTCCAAAGCAGCGAGCTACGGTGCCGGGGGATGTTGGTTATGCAGAAATTGTAAATTCAATGAAGCTATTTATGCGGAAACGTTATGCGTCGGCAAAACAGCAACTCACCCAACCTGGCTCGCGCCGAGTTTCTAAACCCAAGGGGCTGAACAGCGGGCGGGGCGTGCCGGCTGAATTGATAGCTAAAATCAAGCAAGTCGAGGGTAATGCCAAACAATTGCAATTAAAAATGCGACGTCTGCAACAAATCATGCCACAAGTAAACGCGCATCTTCAGCGTGGGGAATATGCTGAGGCCGACCTTTTATTGAGTAAAGCCATTGAGATTTCCGGCGGAGTTACTGAGTCTGAAAAGCGTTGATTCGTGCATGAGGAAACTGCTTTCCATTTATTCGTGGAAAGTGTAATCCAGAGCGAATGTGTATGAAATCTGGCAGTGAGAAACTTGATTGAGTAACCCGGCCGAGAATTTGAAACAAAAAAGCGCCCCCGGCAGGAATCGAACCTGCGACACCAGCTTTAGGAAAGCTGTGCTCTATCCCCTGAGCTACGGGGGCTGTCATGATTGTCGGTTTCAGGTAACCTTCGGGTACGACAATTTGTAAAAACGATTAATTTCGATCAACGCTTGGCCATTCAATAAACAGAAGGTCGTCTGAAGATGACAAAGCAAGATTCTAGCAAGCGAAAACCAAATAGGCCATATCCTGAGTTCTTACTTTTCACGACTTGCAACGGACGCTGGTACTATAAGCTTCAATTCAAGAATTTTGTATCTTTTTTCGTGTTGACGTTCAGTTGTGCATTGACTTTTACTGGGATTACTGAAGCCCAAACCGCTCCACAGCCACATGAGTACGTTCCTCACCATCTCCTGGGATTGATTCACGCTCCAGAGGTTCATCGTGAGCTAAAAATGACCCAAGGGCAAATCAATCAATTGGAGAAGCTTTTTGATCAAATTGATGGTCAATGGTGGAGGTCGAGAAATTTGAAGGTTGGTGAGAAAACAGCGGTCATTTTGAAATTAGAAGAGACTGTTGACAATTGGCTTCAAACCAATTGCACAGCCGAACAAAGGCTGCGTCTTCAGCAGCTCGAGTTGAGGTCGCAAGGTACGCGGATGTTGCTGCGAACGGATGTCCAGGAAAAACTGTCTCTTTCAGAACTCCAAGTGCGTTCCATTTTTGAGCTGGCTCAAGCCACACAAAATGCACAGACGGAATTGCAGAAAGCGATCAGACAGAATTTGCCGACCGAAGAATTGCGAGGAGCTGTTTCTAAAGCCCAAGAGGCGGAGCAGAAAGTCTTTTTAACCCTCCTGAAGTCAGATCAGATTGCCAAACTTCGGGAACTCGCTGGACGGGAATTCGATACTAGCGGGCTCAAGCGGATTTTTCCGAAGGCGCCAGAACTAATTGCCTCTAAGCACTGGATCAACACAAAGCCACTCACGTTAGCGAATTTGAGAGGGAAGGTTGTGTTGTTGCATTTCTACGCTTTTCAGTGCCACAACTGCAAGGCAAATTTCGATGTTTATCGTAGGTGGCATGAGAAATTCGGAGATCAAGTGGTCTTGATCGGGATTCAAACTCCGGAAACTGCTCTAGAGCGAGATCCGGTGGCCGTAGCCCGGGCGGCAGGGAACGAGGAGCTTACTTTTCCGATCTTGATCGATCTTGAAGCTGCCAATTGGAAAAATTGGTCGAATACCATGTGGCCTACCGTTTATGTAATTGACAAACAGGGGTATCTACGACAATGGTGGCAAGGTGAGCTTCGCTGGCAGGGTGCGACTGGAGATCAGGCCATTGAAAAGCTGGTGGAAGAATTAATTTTGGAAAGCTCTTAGAAATAAATTTTGAATATTGATTTCAATCCCCGAACGGAGACGAGTGTTACCCGCACTGTTTTAGCGATTTACGTCATCCCTAGTTCGCTTGCCATCATCAACGTTTCATTGGACCGACCGTTTGGTTCGCGTGGGTAGTTCATCACTTTTTTTCGCGAGGGAAAAATTGCGGCCGATAATAAGAGCCGCTACGGCTCAGATCTTCAAGAATTGTGTGTTCGTGTTGCGTACGGAAGAAGGCTGATCCGGTGTTTGACGTTACGAACGTCTCAAGGATTATTCATCCCAGAGATTGGCTACGGTATACGGGGCACCCGGCATCTCCCAGAATCTTCCATTCACGTAGCGATGCAGTATTTCAATAGAGTTGATTGCCGACATTTCTTCGTTGGTTAATTCGAGCGAACCGGCAGCCAGATTCTCAGCCATTCGTTCTGGATTGGATGATTTTGGAATGACTGCTGTCCCCCGTGTCACGGCCCAAGCCAACATGAG
>WTFU01000120.1:0-14455 GCA_011523945.1 Mariniblastus sp.
GTCGAAATCAGATATCCGTTTCAGGTCGGAGTATTGACTGATTGTTTGAATGTCTGCAAAGAGGCTTCATTCTGATGATTGATTATTTAGTGAGGCAGAAAGTTTGGATGAGTCTTCTTGGGTTCGTTTGGCTATTTGTTATTCCAACACTTATACGTGCGGATGTTCCGCCAAAGAGTTTTGCTCAGTTGAACGAAGCTGAAACAATTATTGTCGGAACGGTTCAGAAGATACGCATTGAACCAGAGCGATCGCTCGTTGAGCGTGGCTTTGGTAATTATGATTGGGCGATTTACGTCCAAATTTCGATTGAAGCGATTGAGAAAGGAAATCTGGATGCTTCAGAAATCGAGATTCGCTGTTTTCGCGTAAAATCCAGACGCAGTGCGACCGAGAGTTTGTCTGTAACGGGGCATCGACCGATTCCACAGGTCGGAACTAAGGTGCGGGTTTATTTGGACGGTGCTGAACCAGTTCTGCCAAACGGGATCACCTTGACAACGGCCATCGACGACGCGAGTGTTGGTTTTGATCATGGGGCGGTAGAAGCCGTAGAAGTGAGTAAACTCAAGTCGCGTGCTTTCACCTATTTTTTGCCAATAGAAACAATGGGACTTTTGGTGGTCGGTCTCTTGATTGGGACCGGGATTGTTGGGCTGAGAAGAATCCAATCTGCAAAATCAAAGTCCCGCGAAACAGGGAGCGCGGTTGCCAAATTCGGCCACATGTTTTCATCAGAGATTTCTAAGTTTTCATCAGATGAGGACGTTCCCAGGTAGTTCTGATGAAATGTCGATCCAGTGATTCTGCATTGCCAATTATCTATTAATTCGAATTCAAATTTCTGCATCTGCTGTCGCGTTGGGCCTGCTGTAAAAGTGTCTTTGTATTTGCAAAAATCGGGTCGGGAGGAAAAAACACTACAGTCTTACTTTAATTTGCCGAATAACCCCCTCGAACCGCAAAGCCTTTTATGAAAAACATTTGGAAGATCACAATTGGGTTGAACATTGTCGCTGCTTCGGTTGCTGTTTGGAATTTGCTGAGATTAGGTGCGGGGTCAGGACCTGATATCGCGGCTGAGATTTTGATCGGTGTGATTGTGTTCGGGTTATTGCTCGGCCCCTATTTGGTGCTTTCCTTATTAGCGGTGGTACTACGCAAAAATCGTGGTCTTTCGATCGTCCTGTTGGTTTTAGTGGTCTTGACCGCGGCTGCATTTTTAACCGGACAAATAGTTGAAACGAACGTCTACCGGGCTAACCAACAGTTGAATGGTGTCGGCAAAGGTCAGCGCGTTGGTAATTTTCTGCTATTCATCGGCCAATGGGCAGTCTCAGTGGGGCTGGGTGTTGTATTGGTTGTAATTCACCTATGTCAAACCGCATTGACAAAAAAGATTGCGATGGAGGAGACCCCAGGCCAATTACTGCCTTAGTTCATAATGGAGGAGTCGATTGATGCGGCAATGGGCAAAGGGACGGGTAGACACTGAAATATTCGGATTGAAATCGACCTGAATTATTTTGAAATCCGATTTCAAGCGTGTTTTAAATTTTTTAGTAACTACGCTTGTATTTAACCTGCTTTGCCATCACATAGCCGCGTTCCTAGCGAGGCTCTTTTGTTTCCAGACGGATGCAAAGCTCGTTCGCCTCGAGTCGTTGTTCGATTTAGCTTAATTGGGGAAAAGTGGTGGTGCTAACTTTGAGTCCTAAAACAGTGCTAAGGCTCCTCATTGCGGTGGTGTCCTTTCTTATTTGCGCAAATTTAATCGGGCTGGTTTCTTATTTTGTCTTTGATTCGAGTCGTTTAGGGATGTTTGATCTGGATCAAGAGGGAAATGTTCCAACGTTTTACGCATCGGCGTCGTTGTTGTTTTCCGGTGTGCTTTTGGGCGTAATTGCCGCTGCAAAGAAGAAACAGCAATCCAGAGAATTCGCGTATTGGTTATTTTTGTCTGTGATATTTGTCTTTTTGTCGATCGATGAATCCGCGTCGTTACATGAGCGTTTGATTAGCCCAGTTCGAGAGTTGCTCAGTACAACGGGAATCTTTTATTACGCCTGGGTCATTCCTTACGGTTGTCTTGTGATTTTGATGGGAGGCATTTACTTGCGTTTCGTCTTGGCGCTACCTAGAAACACCGGGTTGTTATTTATCTTGGCTGGAGCTGTGTTTTTAGCCGGTGCAATTGGCGGCGAGTTTATCGGCGGTTTTTGGTACGAATCGTACGGCGTGGATAATATTGCTTACGCGATAATAACGATGTTTGAAGAGAGCTTTGAGATGATTGGTATCGTTATTTTTATTTATGGGCTGCTCCAGTACTTAAATACCGAACTAAGCGAGGTTTCTCTTACGATTGGAAGTTAAGGATGACGGGCTTATTTCAGTGTTTGAATGCAAAGCCTTCGCCCAGGCCTTTTCTTGTCATGACCATAACTCCCGCTCGCATTCTCAAGAATTAAAATGGACTGTTTTCATAAGTGTTGAATTTTTTGAAAAAAATTTACACGGTAATTAAATAAATACCGGCAGTCGGCGAATAAAGACGAAGGAAATCTGTCTTGTGCTCGCGTTGCAAATTAAAAATGAGCGATTGCTGCGTCGCATAGACCCACTTGAGCTAATATGGGTAAGTAAAAGGAATGCAAATCGTGGAGAAAAAAACTATCGATTCAGACGCCAAAAATTGGGTGCTCCTTTGTCATCTGGCCAGTTTTGCCGGCGCTTTTGGCATGCCAGTTGGAAATGTTATTGGCCCATTGGTTGTTTGGTTAATCAAAAAAGATGAATCGGAACAAATTGACTATCACGGAAAAGAATCTGTCAACTTTCAAATTTCCATCACAATCTACATGTTAATTTCAATCGCATTGTGCTTTTTGTTTGTTGGTTTTGCGCTTGTACCAATCGTTTTAATGTTCGGAACTGTGGTTACGATTATTGCGACGGTTAAGGCAAATGAAGGGGAAAGGTATAGATATCCTTTGTCCATTCGATTTTTAAGATAAATTTCTGATTCGATCGAGACGTTTTATAACTCGTGAGTGAATCTGAATTTCGTGGCATTGATAAATTCACGTGCAGTCGCATAGGCGGTAATGCCATCAGACAGGCTTCTATTGGTCTTGCCCAAAAGTTCAGTAGCTTGATACGTCAAAAGGTTGTCAAACCAAAATCTTTGGCACCCCTCCCTTCCTGACTGGGATCAAGATAAAACAGAATTTTTGAATAACGTATTATTTCGTTTGGCGAAGCTATGAATCAAGGCAATGAGTTCCCTCCCAATACACTGTTTATTGAAGTTTCAGGGGCTGGCTTGCCAGAAGTGGATGGATTGTTCGTCCCATCGACGGCTCCGCCACTAACGTCCGAGTCGGGGACGATATCGAGTGCTGGCTACTGGAATGGCAAAATGGCTTGGGATCGCGCGGACGGAAAATCTTCGCGGAGTCCATCTATTTCATACTCCAATACCTACCGCTCGTGGAGAATTTCTCGACTCGATGGCCATCTCGCATATGACATGGTTTGTGAAGACGACCTTCCTCCGGTCAATGAGCCGTGGCACGTTTATAAGAAGGGTGTTGCGCCAGCACCTAAAATCGTTATTCATCACTTCGATCCCCGACTGCCCTGCCCACCCGCGAATATCATTTTTGTTCTTGGCGGTCCCGGAACGGGTAAGGGGACCATGTGTGAATTGGCAGAGCTTCAGTTAGGTTGGACCCATCTTTCAACGGGCGTTTTATTGAGGGAAGAAATCGAAACAGGGGGACCTGATGCTAAGGTGATTGAACAAACGCTGGCTGATGGTCAGTTGGTTTCGAACGAGATCGTCCTCAAGTTATTGCAACAGGCCATTGAGAACACAATCAGAACCACTGGAAAAACAAACTTTCTATTGGACGGATTTCCGCGCTCACTGGACAATCTCGAGGGTTGGTATGATCTGTTTGGTCGCGAAACCGCGCTTCCGAAAATGTTGTACTTGGATTGTCCCTATGAGGTGCTCGAAAAACGCATCATGGGACGGTCAAAGTATACAGGGCGAAATGATGATAATCTTGAAAGCATGAAACTTAGATTTGAAACCTTTAAAGCCAAAACTTTACCGACTGTTGAGTTGTTCCGAAGTCAGGACAATTGTGTTGAGATTGATACGAGTTTGGATCGGGGCACGGTTTATCAAGAATTCGCCGAACAGCTTTCTGAATATACGGATGAGAATTTAGTTGGCCAACCACTCTCTGATCGCGCCGAAATGCTGCTGGGGATTAGGCCCTTTCCGAAGAAGGATTAGATATTTAGGGGGCTGCGAATTTCATTGGGTTTCCTTTGCTTGTTTCGAACAACAACGTGGTCTATCGTTAAAAGTCTCCACTGTTTAATTCGCCGGCGCCAGCCAGTGAGAGTTCGATATCTCGATTTCAAGTTGGGCGACCATGATACTTTTATCCTTTCACAAGAACTTCGTGTTCTGTTGCTTTAATACGCGAGTTTTGCATGCCATTGTTTTTCTAGTTTTTGGATTCGTTTCACAGGCGATCGCTCAGGAAGCACAGCAGGAGATAGAACCGCTTAGCGTTACCGGGATTCATCGTCCTAGCTTAGTTTCACTTGACGAACTGATGACGGCGTTCATGCTCGAGCATGAGGTTCCCGGAGCGAGCCTCGCCGTTTCCAAAGACGGTGTTATTGTTTATTCGCGCGGGTTTGGTTGGCGAGACGTCCAGCGAAGGCTACCCGTCAAGCCGTCGACTAGATTCAGAATTGCGAGTCTTTCAAAGCCAATTACTTCAGCTGCGATAGCGTCCCTTGTAAAGGCTGGGAAAATTAATTTCGATGATTCTTTATTGTCTTTCTTGACTGTGTCAGAACGAGCGTTAGTTCATCCCCGGCTTCGTTCAGTGACCATCGAGCAAATTCTTCTACACCGTGGAGGTTGGGATCGTTCCATTTCTGGGGATCCAATGTTTGAGACGATTAAGATTGGTGAGGCGCTTGGTCTTGGACGCCCCGCCAATCAAAACGAGTTGATACAGTTTGTACTAAAACGTGCGCCTGATTTTGAGCCGGGTACGGGATATGCGTATTCCAATTTTGGATATTGTTTACTTGGACGCATAATTGAGCGGGTCACTAATCAGAGCTATGGCGATTTCGTGAAGTCGACTCTTTTTAAATGTCCATTGGAAGGTTCTTTGGATTTGGGACAAACCTTGACGCAGCAGAAAAATGAAACCAAATATTATGTGCCGTCCAAGAGGTTGGTGCCGGGAGTTGTCACCGGAGTGCTGGGTCAGCGCGTGCCAACCCAATACGGAGGATGGTGCATCGAAAATATGGATTCCCATGGTGGCTGGATTGCATCCGCCGAGGGACTTGTAACGTTTGCAGACTCTTTCAACCGCCCGGACTTATGTGAGTTTTTGACCAAATCGATTGTTTCGGAGATCTTTAAGAATCCGATGGGTGATGATAAGAATGTATACTATGGCTATGGATGGTTGGTTCGCCGAGTGGGGGGAGATGGTCGACGCAATACTTGGCACAATGGTTCTTTGCCGGGAACCTCGACCTTACTGGTGCGTCGCCATGATGGTATTAACTGGGCGGTTCTTTTTAATACAAGAGATGGAAAAAACGGTAAGAGCTTGTCATCTTTGATAGATCCACTAATTCATCAGGCTGTTAATCGAGTCGACGAATGGCCCAATTAGTTTCATTCGCAAGGATGATTTGTGCCTCAGATTATTCGACTTTTAGGAAAAGGTTCATGAAGAGTTCTGTTTCGATCATGTCTCTGGTATTACTGCTGGGGTGCGCATTTGGGATTGAGTCGATAGGGGATGAAAACAACGCGATCCCTCACGATGGTTTGTACGGAAATTGGGCGATTAGGATGCCTGGCGGCGCTTCCGGTTGGTTGACTATTAAAAAAGTCGATGGAGTTTCTCAGGGAGAATTGTGGACCCTTGGCGGTGGCAAAAAGCTGTTGGATTTGGACATCGACGGCGGATTGGAATGCTCGTTCAGTCGAATGATTCGGGTTGGTAAACCTGAATATCCGGGTGGTCCACCCACAGGAGAGCGACTGAAGATTTATCATGAGTGCGTGCTTGAAAATGGCCGGTTGAGAATAAAGTATTCCCTTCCTGATGGATCGACTGTTAGATACGAAGCAAAGCGAATTAAGCGTTTGCCAACGCGTCCAAATTTAGATTTGTTAAAATTTGGAAAACCGGTGACGCTTTTTAACGGTACCGACTTGCAGGGTTGGACTCTCGCCAATCTTGACAAAAAAAATGGCTGGCAAGTGGTAGACGGAGAACTCCGAAATTCAACCACCAAGACAGATTTTTCAGCGTATGGCACGTATGGTAATCTTAGAACGCTGTCAAATTTTACCGACTTTAATTTGAAGATAGATTTTAAAGTGCCAAAGGGTGGGAATAGTGGAATCTACTTGCGTGGCCTTTACGAAGTTCAGGTCGTGGATCGAGATAGCAGAATGCAGGGCATACAGGGCGTCGGCTCAGTTTTTGGTCGTATTCCGGCTAAAAAAAATAACGGTAACCCTGGCGGCGAATGGAATTCCTACGACATTACGCTTGTGGATCGCCATGTGACGGTGATCCTGAATGATGAGAAAGTTATTGATAACCAGCCCATTGAAGGGTGCACCAATGGAGCTCTCATTCCAGATGATTCGATGCCAGGTCCCATATACCTTCAAGGTGACCATACTTCAGTAGCGTATCGAAATATTGTCCTAACGCCGATTCTTCCGGCTAATCGAGAGTCTTCAAAGATAGGAGTAATGGAAACTGCTTTTAACAAACGTGCTGACGCGTCAAGTTTCGAAGATGCACGTCAGGCGGGTTACAACGCGATTCAAATGCACTCTGGTATGCCACCGCGAACGAAAAATAAAAAAATTGACCCGGAATTTAATTTGGAAATCGCGACTGACAAGAATGTTATTGAGCGTTGGAAAGAAGAGGCTTTAGAACATCAGGTTAAGATTATTTCTTTATGTGCGGGGAGTTTAAATAAATTTGAAATCTGGGGAGCAGATCGGGAACTGGCGATGAAGATTGCCAAGCAGACCATTGATGCCTGTCAGGAACTCGATGTTGAAATTATGCTATTTCCCTTTTTTGGGCCTTCGAAATTTCAAACGGGCGACGATACGATCAATGGAGTCGCCGATTTTATGGCTGAGTTGCTTCCTTATGCGAAATCCAAGCAAGTGGTGATTGGCATCGAAGCTCCCGTTACGACTAAGCGGGTCGTTGAGTTGCTCGCTCGCCTTGATTATCCAGAATCTCTAAAAATATATTATGACACTGGTAACCTGTGTCCTCTTGAGGATATTTACGAATCAATTTCGAAGTACGGTCGACAACATTTTTGCCAAGTACACGTTAAGCCATGCGAGGCTTTGATTGTTGGTGATGGAAAGATCGATTTGAGTAAACTCGCATCGGCACTCGATGAAGCGCAATACGATGGCTGGCTAGTTTATGAAGCTGGAAAGGCCGGCAAAGAGGCTGTGAAGAATCGAAAACAAATTCAGAAGATAATTTCCCTGAGAAACGGTTTAAGCCAACCAGAGTAAGTGACGATTCGCCGTCGGTGCCCGAGAAAATAATTAATTGGCTGATTGCTTACTTTCCAGATTTCAGTGGGATTACATCCGCGAATGATTTACCGATGTTGGCCAAAATCTTTCCACTGCCGAGATAGTGGTACTCAGCATTCGATTTGCCAATTTTTAAAATCGAGTATTCGCGGGGTGTAAATTCTTTTGTCCGTAATATTTCGAGAATGGTGGATTCGAGTTTGTTTTGCTTCTGTAGGGTTTTGAACGTGTCTAAATCGGCAGCGTTCAATAATTTTCCTTGGTTTGATTCCTGTGCTAGTTTAATTAAGGAGCCATTTTTCTTGGATTGGTTTATTTTATTTCGGATGGCATTGTCACGTTGAAGTATTGAATCTAATTCGAGGTCCCAGGAGTTTTCGGTGAGAACGGCGACGACTTGACCGTTGAATTCAGGAAGAGCAGCGGGGGCCGCCATCGCGTTTCGAAAGTTTTGGTGGATTCCCGCGTAACGTTGCTTGTCTTTATTATATTTTGCAACGGGGCCTCCTGCGCCCATGACACCAATCACAAACGGACAATTGGGAGCCGAAAGGTCATTGCGGATATCGCGGATAAAATTAACCAATACCGAACTGTAGGCTTCGTAGCCATTTGGCTGATCTCTATTGGGATACGTAGAACGGTCTACCATATCGTTCCATCCCTGGAACCAGACAATTCCTGCCAGCTCGTAACCGAGTGAGGAGTCATAGTCTGGGTAAACCGATTTGATATCTTTTAGAACTGATTTCACGTGATCAACAGTTTGTCGATAGTAGAATCCAGTCGCTTTTTCTTTTTCCTGCTTTACCAACTCAATATCTTTTCCTTGTTCTTTCAAACGATCGAGAGTTTTCTGGTCGAACGCGTACGGGCCGGCGGCAGGGGAACGGAAATCTGTGTTGATACTTTTTCCTCCCCACGCAGTTTTGATGATCAAAACTGGCGCTTTCAGACGTTTCTGCATGTAGATACCGAACGTTAATTCAGGACCAATTTTGGTGTCGTCGGCGCCAAAGCCCGTTGTTAGCTGCCCGGATTTCACGCCTTTACTTGAGAGGTAAGAAATCCAAACATCATCAATCAATTTGGAAGTTCCGTCATCGGCTAGAATTTCGTTCATCATGGCTTTGCCATCTGTGTCGATTCCGATGTGAGGAAGGGTGCTAATTTTCGCGTGTCCTTCCATGTTGGATTGGCCGACTAAGACAAACACTTTGAGTGGTGTTTGAGCAAAAATCGAGGAGTCGTTCGCGGTCAGAACTAATAGGAAACAAATTACAGTCCATTTTGATAGCAATTTAAACATCGCAAATTATGTCCCACTAATGAAATTTAAAAGAGATGCGAATTGATTGCCCACACAGAGAGTCTGGGTTGTGGGGCATCCGCGTGCTAAATACGAACTCATGGTAATATTTAGAGCACGCGTGTCAAACTCTGAGCAGATGGACAGGCGATGCGATTGGATTCGAAGTTGGAAAATTGCGCAATAATTTTCGAAGTGATGCCAAAAGGATTGGGCGCGCTTTGCCGTAATGTTGTTACGCCGTTTGTTTATTGAGTTGATTTCAGAACAGTTTTTTGTCAACGTGATTTCGGCCTTGAATAATATGTTTTAAACTGGCGTACTCCGCCAAATATATCTATGCGAGTTTTTCAAATTTATGAATGCCATTGCTAAATGTTTTCTTTTGTTATCACTCGCGTTGTCATCGTTTTTAACCGACGTTCGAGTAACAAATGGCCAACAGCCAACGTCGCCCTTGGTGGGTAGCTTCGTCAATTATCAGAAAATGCGGACGGAAACGGAGTATGGTTTTGATTGGGTTAATGTCAGTCCTGTCGTGAATTCGGCTAGAGTTGAGGCGGTTCAGCTGGATCCGTCTCGTCCGGGACATATGTACGTTGCCTTTGGTTCCGGGAATCTATGGAAGACAATTAATAATGGGGTTACTTGGCGTCCTATATTTAATGATCAAGCTTCTTACGGAATTGGAGACTTCGCGCTCGCACCGTCCAATCCGAAAGTCATATATTTAGGAACTGGAGAAAGTTTAAAAAAGGCCAGAAACTTCACGATTCCGGGGACGGGTATCTATCGTTCTGACGATGGTGGAGAGCATTGGCGACATCTTGGCTTATCTGACTCGTGGCATGTCGGGGAAATCGCTGTTCACCCGACAAATCCGGAGATTGTAGTCGTCTCAGTCCTTGGTCATTTATGGTCGAAAAACTCAAATCGCGGAATTTACAGAACTAACGATGGTGGAAAGACCTGGAAACATGTCTTGTTCGTGAACGAGCGGACCGGAGCTAACGACATCGTTTGGGCAAAGAGTGATCCCAATGTTTTGTATGCCTCGATGTGGGAAAATTATCCGAGTGTAAATGGAGTTGGAAGTGGAGTTTATCGGAGCTTAGATGCGGGCGAGACATGGGAACGATGCGAGGGTGGTCTACCACAGGGGGAGGCGATTGGACGGATTGGCGTCGCTGTATCGCAAACCGATGCCAATAAGGTTTATGCTTTAATCGACCATCGAGGGCGAATCAAAGAAGGGGCCGCTCAGGTTTTTAAGAGTACAGATGGTGGTGCAACGTGGGCGCGGACCCATAACGACGAGCTAATGATGTTCTCGCGGATTGGCTGGTATTTCGCTGATGTTTACGTGAATCCTCAGGACGATGAAGAAATTTTCTGTCTCGGGGTGCGGGTCGCACATAGTAAAGATGGAGGAAAGACGTTTGACTTACTAAGCGGAGAAGTTCGACATTTGACACCTAGTTCTGCCAGCGGCTTGCATCTGGATCACTGTGAGCTGTGGATCAATCCTCTTAACCCGGAGCACCTTGTGCTCGGTAACGATGGTGGGCTCTATCAAAGCTACGACAAAGGTGAATCGTGGCTTCATATCAATAATTTACCAACGGGTGAGTTTTATGATATTGCCGTTGATCAATCCGAGCCGTACCAAATTTTTGCCGGAGCCCAGGATAATGCCACCGTTTATGGTTCGGCTACCGAGTTGGATAGTTCAAGAACAGAGAATTGGAAATATCTTTGGATTGACCCTTGGAATGGCGGTGATGGCTGTATCACTCAGGTTGATCCGAATGACTCAAATACGGTTTACTTTAGCGCTCAGGAAGGTGCGTTTCGCCGAAAAGACATGCAGCGAAATCGATCGAAGTGGATTCGTCCCGGTTTACCGAAAGAACATGGAGGCGAGCTGAAATTCAATTTCGTTGCCCCAATGATTATTTCTCCGCACGATTCAAATGTGCTTTATCTTGGCGGGAATTATTTATTCAAAAGTAATAACCGGGGGGATGACTGGGAGGTTATCAGTGGGGATCTTTCAACAACGGAGGATGTGAGGCGAAAATCCACCGCGATTGCGTCGATTGCTCAATCCAAACAAAATTCGAGCCTAATTTACGCAGGAACTGATAAAGGCGGTTTTTGGGTCAGCGAGGATGCCGGAGTGACGTGGGTTGAGCGAAATGAAGGATTGCCGCGTGGGTATATTCGTACCATCGTTCCCTCGATCTTTTCAATGAATCGAGTTTATGCTTCAGTTACAGGCCTCAATGACGATGACTTGAAAACATACCTACTGTGCAGTGAGGACTGCGGCAGGAATTGGCGATCCATTGCTGGGAACATACTTGATGAACCGGCGAACGTAATAATGGAAGATCCCGTTCATGAGGATTTATTGTATGCCGGTACATTTCGTGGCGTCTACTGTTCGATCGATCGGGGCAAGTCTTGGCAATTGCTTGGTAGAAATTTACCTACCTGTAGTGTTTCCGATCTGGTTATCCAAGAGCGTGAAAATGATTTGATTGTGGCAACTCATGGCCGAGGGATATTCAAATTGAATTTGGATGTCCTGCATGAGACGCTGTCCAAAGGCTTAGTTGGCGGTAACGCAGATTTCTTTTTCAAAATTCCGGATGTAGCAATCCCGTACTTAAGTGATGTAAGACCCGGAATGAATTTTAGAGATGGCGAGAAGGCAACCTTGTCATTCTGGTTGCATCGTCCGGCAAAGGTTGAAATGTCAATTCGGAATGAGGCTGGAAAGACTCTCGTGAAACTGGTTCAGGACGCCAATCGAGGAGTTAATCAATATCGATGGAACCTTGCCACTGAATCAACGAAGAGTCCGTTACCGTATTTCATTAACTATAAATCATTTTTAAAACCGGGTGAGTATTGGGTTCAAATCAAACAGTCTGGTCATCCTGCATTGCAGCGGACATTAAAGGTACGCGAGAATTAGCCAAAGCATCCAACTCAAAAGCAATGGGAAATCATTACAAGGCTTCAGAGACGAATATAGAGATCAACTATTACATGATCTTTTCGATCCTGATTGTTCGATTGGCCAAGAGATTGCCAGCTCCAACTGCCGTTGAAGATATTTGGATCTTATCGCATTCACCTTGCACGGCTTCGATTCGAAGCGACCGAAAACCACCGAGCCACCAGCGGGCGTCACTTACGTACATCAAATCCCCTGGCTCGGCATGGAGCTTGCTCATGATAGATGCTGGGATGTTAATCCGATTCTCGTCGCAGTCGAATGTCTCAAATGAGCCCGTGGCGGAAGCATAAGGAGCCCTGTCGTTTGGTTTCCCACCTTTGTAGCGAAAGGCAGCGTCGGCAATGGAGGATAAAACGAGTCCCTCCGTTTGCGCTCTTTTTCCTGGAGCAAACACTGTCACTCCAATGCCAATCAATAAGCATACGATTAAGCCGTAGAGGCTTCTCATAAAACTAAAGCTTCGATGGGAATTTACGCTAACCTCATCTAAATTCCAATTTGCTTTCGCTTCGTCGTTGAGTTTCGTCCGCGCGGCGAGGGTGGCCTCATCAAAAGAATGCCCGTAAACGATCATAGTGTCTGATGTCTCGCTGTCGGGTGAGACAATAGTGGCGGAATAAGCCAAGGGAACTCCGTGCGCAATCGGTTGGATTAGCTGAGGTATCCACAGCGAAAGGAAAAGGAGAACGAATCCCAAGGAAAGTGTCGCGAAAGCAGCTCGGGCTGTGAATCGAGGCCAAATGATTCCGAGGGTCAATACAATGACTAACGGCGGTGTAATCAAAGAATTGAAATGTGAAAGTGCTCGGAAAATTGACTCAAAACTATCAAACAGAGGTACTAATGCAATGCCGAGCACCGTTGCCCCCACGGCGACAAATCGAGCCGTTTTAAGATAGTAGGCGTCAGAGCGGTCCGGTCGAAATAAATTCCAAATATCAACGACAAAAATTGCAGAGACAGCGGTGATTAAAGTATCGAGCGTACTCATAAGCGCGGCGATCATTGCAGCGACCACAAGTCCAAAAAGACCCGCTGTGCCGCAAACAATGTCGGCAACTTTGACAAAGATGTCGTCTGCTGCCACTCCGTTTACTTCAGCAATTCCGGCTGAAAGCATGGAACGGCCAATCCACCCTGCCCCGCCAACGGCGACTGCAACCAACGGCATCAAAACGAAAACGGTAAGCAGCATAGCTCTCCGTCCATCTTGGACCGACTTGGCGGATAGGAAACGCATTAAAATCCCCTGGTTTATGAAAAAGAACGCGAATGTTCCGGTGATCCCGTCCGACCAAAAGAGTCCAATCGCGTGAAGTCGGCCGCCGTTGTCGACCGGTGCGAAAGGCTGTTGATGAGCTGTTGGAAGACCCTCCCAGAATGGCGTCCAGCCGCCCAGTTGGTAGATGCCCAAAATCACCACGGATAATCCAGCGACCAATAGGAGACCGCCTTGAAAAAGGTCAGTCATTAAAACCGATGTTTGTCCACCGGAATGTAGATAAAGGCCGGATAGCACGGCCATTAATGCTGCGGTCTCAACTACGGGGTACCCGAACAAACCATGCCCCGAAGCAAAGCCAACTAGAGGGCCGTAGTCAAAGAGCCCATCCATGATTCTTCCGATAGTCAATAAATTGATTCCGATGTAGCCTTCGAGGTATATCAACAGCATCACCAAAACCATCAAGCGTGTGCGGCGATCAAATCGTTTTTCAAAATACTCTGGAACTGATTGCAAACGTCCGAAATAGACGATCGGGAGCCAGCCGAGGAGAAATAGCGGCATGACAAACCACTCGTTGGTATAGGGAACGAGTGACGCCATACCGAAGTTAAAACCCACCTCGGAGTATTGGATAAAACTATAGGAGCCAACAAGTGTGGCGATGCATGAGATCGCAATAAGCCACCAGGGGAATCGCTGTCCGCCGAAGAAGAAATCGCTGGTCGTATGAGTAAATTTCCCAAACCAAATACCCAAGAAGACGATGCCGGTAAAATAAAGCAGGATCACGATCCAGTCCGCTACCGAAAAAGTGACTCCGACGGCAGACAGGATCTGGGGGGAGTGAGTCAGTGCAAATAATTCAGACATCGGCTCACCTCGCGAGAAAGAAGGTCCACGCCGCGTGAGACGCGGCAAACAACAGCAAGCCGAGGGTCATACTCACAACAAGAATGCGATTTTTCAAATTGTCCCACCGAATGGCGCCGGTCTGAAACGCGAGAAAAAGACTTGCGAAAAACAATGTGCCCCCAATACCATACTGGTACAGGAATGCTAATGTCGGGTGGTCCACTGCTCGCCCCTTTCTGTCGAAATGTAATGCTGGATCGAACGTTTACATACTCGAGTACGTAGCCGCGAACCGGCTCGAGTAGCGCTTTGCCTAGCTAAAACCTATTACCTTGATAACGATAGGTAAGATCTCAAGGTTAGCCCATCGTCCGCTCGTAGGAA
>WTFU01000120.1:14555-26503 GCA_011523945.1 Mariniblastus sp.
ACCTTGATAACGATAGGTAAGATCTCAAGGTTAGCCCATCGTCCGCTCGTAGGAAGCTTGATTTTATGGATGCAAATAAACGTAGTTTCTCTTTCCAACTTTGATGCAATCTAAGTGGTCATCTTAGGGTGTGCAACATGTGGGGAATAGAATCAGATGATGAAATTTTTGAGCAAGCACACATTGTTAAAATCAAAAACGATAAACTAAAACGAAATTGTGTTTCAAGCTGATCCTATTTACACAAGGACTTGCTATTGGAGTTCAATGGTTGGTTGCTTTGTTTCATAGGAAGTAACGCTTCCAGCGAGGAAATCTTTTACGAACAAATTTGCAATCTTCGTCTTGCGAATCGTTAAGATTATTATTTCGAAGTTATCTATGGCATAGAGTATCGATTAAGGGGTTTTGAGATTTGCGCTGGTTGGTTGATTGGATCGCAGGGTAAATAAACCTAATTCAGGTGGACTGCCCCACCGAATTGTTTCATCCCCCGAAAGTCCGCGGCTAACGTGCATGGTCAATTTCCCGAAATTAAAAGTCCCCGCACTGTAGCCTACTCCATATTTACTTGGCGCGACGATCGGGCCAATGATTGGGAAAGCAATTTGTCCACCGTGTGTATGCCCGGCGAACATCAATTGGAAATCCCGCTGCCGAGCCCATGTGAGCTGGTCTGGACTGTGGCTAAGAAGAATCTTCAGGCCGGCATCGATTTCTGGTTGCTCTGGCAACTGCTCAGCATCTCGATACCAAGGTAAAGCGTTTCCTGTGATTTGAATGGTATCGCCGTTGAACTCGATTTCGTGCCAATTGGCTGAAGCTTGGATCAATCCGGAGTCATGTAGGTTTTTCCTCAGATAGGTTTCGGATCGAATGCGTCGGTCGTGGTTTCCCAGTACATAGTAAACCCCGAGTGGAGCTGCCAGTTTTCCGAACGTTTTTGGGATCCAGTCAATGCATTTGGCATGATCTACCAAGTCGCCTGTGATGACCACAAGATCTGGCTGGAACCTATTTGCCTCTTCGACAACTCGCTCGAAATAGCTTATGTCAACTTCGCCGGTAAAATGTAAATCTGACAGTTGGCAGATTTTTAGACCGTCCAGTGCGGGAGGCATTTCAAGCTCAATCGTCATGCGTTGCCGAGTTAATAAAAGAGCTTCATTGAACGGGAAGAGTCCGAGAAGTCTTGGAACGTTTCCGTGAAGTAGAGGACCGGTTAACTCCCGCTTTAAATTTAATCGTTCAGTCTGAGAATCCAAAACATTGTTGGGTAACTTGAAAAACAGTTTGCGATAGAGCCAGCGAATCACAAATAGGCTGCCAAGCCCGACCGAGCCGTAATAATAGTAGGTAATAAACGGAAGTGAGATGACATCGGCGAATGTATTACCAGGAATTCGAATCCGAAGGTAAAAGGCCCAGAACAGGGGCGCAAAGACAATTACGAGAATAGCTTTTTCTGAAAACTTTCTGAACTTCCGCGGAAACGCAGTAGCGTGGACGCGATTAAAAACTACGCACCATAATCCGACATGACCGATGGTTCCCAAGATCAGAATGATCCATTCCATATTCGTCAGGTGTCCTCAGCAGGGCGGGTTATAAAAAGTTTGAACGGCAGTGAGATTGAATATGTGCAATTTAGTCCAATTGTGGCAGGAAAGGATAAAAAAATACTGCCATTAAAGATAATGCAGGTCTGCTAAACGGATGTGCTAGTTATCGGCTTTGGGTGGAGAAACCATCGCTTCGACAACCTCGATAAGCTGGTCTAGGCGGAAGGGTTTAAATAGCAAAGCGTTTGATTTTAGACCTGCTTGGCGGGCTTTGACGATGGAGTGTCCCGGGTCATATCCGAACCCGGTCATAAGAATTAGTGGTGGCGTTTCGATGACTTCTTTGAGTTGCATTAAGAGGTCATAGCCACCAATGTCAGGAAGCCGAATGTCAGCGATAATTGCATCATAGCCTTGGTCTTGCTCACAGTTGCGAACCATCAGCATTGCCTCTTTGCCCACGTGGGCGGTTTCAACGACACAACCGTAGCGTTCGAGGAGTTGATGTGCGGATGTCCGCACTTGCTCGTCCGAATCGATGACAAGAATTCGGCGGTCTGAGAGAAAAGGGCGATGCTGGGGTTGGACAGTCGCCGGCATATTTTCGGTCGGCGCCATGTCTTTTCCAACTTTTTGGATCGCGCGCTTGATTTGCCGGGCATGAGAAATAATCGTTCGTAGCCTCTTGGTGACGTCCTGATCGTGTCCGATATAACTTTCAATTGCATGAACTGTGTCGTTAAGGATTTCATCAATGGGCAGCGCCACCGCTGAATGGATCGCGGAGATGCTCTGTAAGGCGGCATCCGTCCGCTGAGCGTTGAGGAGTTCGAGAGTGTTCAAGGCAACCGCGATGTCACGTGCAAATGACTCGACAAATTGAAGGTCACTTTCAGTAAATGCACCGACCTCAGGACTTTCAACATTAAAAGAGCCAATGACTTGATCATGATAGACTAACGGAACCGTAAGCGAGCTTTTCGCCCCCATTAAACCGTCAAGATAAAGAGGATCATCGGTCGTGTCTTCACACATGTAGCTCTTGCCGGTGGCGGCGACAAATCCCGTCACCCCATTGTCTGTAGCTCGAGCGTAAAGCGGTTGCTGAGCAATGTCCGAGTCAATTCCGACTGAGAGTAACGGTTTCAGCAATTCGGTTTCAAAATCAACCAGGCGAATTTCCACGACGTCGAAATTAAGCAGGTCTTTGGTGTAGTGGAGAATGTTGTCTTTTAACAATTCGATTCGTTGGTCGACGTCCATCTCGTAGATTTCTTCGGGGCGCAGGTCTGCTAGCGCAGTACCCGCTTGGTGCAACGCCTCAAGCTTTTGCCGTTGCAGGACGGACTCAGTGGAATCAGAGAGAGTGACAATTAATTGTTCGCATTGCTTGGGACCATTGACGATTGGCACGACGGTCAATTGAAAATACTTATCCTTAACAGACAAGGTCGCCCGGGTCGATTGGCAAGTCGATCTTGCTGAGGCCAGTGGGCTTGGTTCTGTTCCAATAATGGTCGGCGTTCCCACGGCATCATAAAAATTAAGGCCGACCATCTTGGAGTTTTCAAACCAGCTGGTCAGCCTGTGGTTGGTCTTTAAGATCCGGTTTTCGGAATCGAGAAGAGCGACACCATCCGGTATCAGTTCCATCATTGCGGTACTGTGAATGAGATCGGAAACTGAGTCACCAGTGTTTTCGTCGGTGGGGTAATAAATACCGTCGAATTGGTTTTCGCTTAGGAAGTCAATTGCCTCCGCACAGCTTTCGACGTAGGTGACTTCAACCTGACCGTCCGGGAATCCTTGCGGATGCTCTTTATCTTTCGTTACGTACAGAACTTTTGACACGATCGATTTCATCAACTTACAGGTTGTCCGGTAAATCAGCATTAAAAGTAAGCGTCCACCAAATCTGTTTGGATCTAGAAATACTTGGTACTTACTTTTGAGCTTCTGTATTAAACTTTATAACGCTCAGACAGTCGGAGTAAAAACCCCCTTGCTGGGAATATTCTGCTAGGAAACCCTGGCGTATTTCTGTTCGTGTTGATTGCGCCAATTAAGGAAAGCGTTTCGCGTTAATGTTGGCTAAAATTGGGAGCGTTCTGCTGCGGTCTCAAACGGGTGCCGTTTAAGTACCTGGCCGGATGGATTTCAGCCAGATTCCAGATGGGGCGGAGGCCAGAGCGACGTTGTTTGAGAGTGATTCGAGGGGCTTGTATCCTATTTACTGTTCGCCTTGGCTCGAATCCCGAGGTATTTACTGATAGAGTGAATTGGTAGAGGCGTTTCGTGCGAGTAGAGGCGTTTCGTGCGTTAACCGGGCGAAGGGCGACCTCGAGGTTTTAGTGGAATTCGGGCGATGGCCAAAAAAAAGAAATCAAAAAAAACGGTCAGGGCTGAGTTTCGCAAGCGCCATGATGCGCGTATACGAAAAAACGATTTTACCCGAGAATTTTCGGATCAAGATCAGGCACTCGATGAATCCAAATCGCGCGAGCGAGTCTCAGGTAAAGGGAGTTTGACCCGTAAACGAACCATTTCTGGATCCACGAATGAGGTGGATGAATCTGGATTTCAGGTCGAATTGGATGTCGACGCAGCAAACTGTCTCGCGGGACGCGTTATTCGTGTTCACGGCTTAACCAGCATTGTGGAAACTGAACCCGGTGTCGAATTTCAGTGTACGGTTCGCGGAATTTTAAAATCTCTTGCCACGGATTTGCAACATGTGGTCGTTTCTGGAGATTTTGTCACAATCCAGGTTGCCGACCGTTCATCGGAGGACCGGCAGGCGGTTATTGTCCGGGTGGAACCAAGGCGAAACCAAATCAGTCGGACCAGCCGAAAGCGGCAACAAATAATTGCGTCAAATGTGGATTTGGCTTTTATTGTGGCCAGCGCGGCAGAGCCGGCATTGAAACCGAATCTAGTAGATCGTTTTTTGGTCTCGGCGGACAAGTCGGGAATCCAGCCAGTTATTGTTCTCAATAAAGTCGACCTGGTTGAAGTATCGGACCTTCAACCGGTCGTAGGCGTTTGGGCGCAAATGGGCTATCCGGTTGTGATGACGTCGACGGTAACCGGGGCAGGCATTGAGCAATTGAGACATTGGGTCGAAGGTCGAGACAGCGTGGTGACGGGACAGTCGGGGGTGGGAAAGTCATCGTTACTAAATTCGATTGAACCGGGATTGCAGTTACGTGTGGGCGATGTTAGCCGTGAGAACCAAAAAGGGCGTCACACGACAACGTCCGCAGTCTTAATTCCATTGAATTGCGGAGGCCATTTGATCGACACCCCGGGGATTCGGCAATTTCAGCTATGGGATGTGCTACCCGAAGAAGTTGGCGGTTTTTTTCGCGATCTTCGGCCGTTTATAAACGAATGTCGGTTTCCTGATTGCACCCATACCCACGAAGAAGATTGTGCAGTTAAGTGGGCGGTTGCCGATGGCAAGCTAGACGTGCGGCGGTATGAGAGCTATTGCCAGATGCGAGAATCGGAATAGGACGGGGTTGGGAATTCGGCTATCTGTACCTGAAAGAGTGGTTTTCCACTGGTAATTGAACGTTATTTCTGGGAGATATCGGCTGAAACCCCTGTTTTGGACCTCCCGAGTTTGGATTGGAGAAGGTAATATCTGACTTCGGTCTTTGAGCGAAAGGAAATTGTTTCGCCCACGCGTACGTGTACCTAACCGGCAATAAGAGAATTACTTTGTCCATCGATTATAAAACACCGCCACAAGGCAATGATTTCAAAGGCCGCTATTCCTTCATTAGCCTCGGTTGCCCCAAAAATACGGTCGACAGCGAGCGAATGATGGGCTTGCTAAAGCTCGATGGCTATGAGTTGATTGCTGACCCCGAGCAAAGTGATTTTGTTGTTGTTAATACGTGTGGATTCATCGAGCAGGCACGAGAAGAGTCTTTCGGTGCCATCGATGAGATGCTGGAGTTGAAGAAAGCCGGCAAGACAAAAGGAGTCATTGTCACGGGGTGTCTGGCAGAGCGGCAGAAAGAACAGTTGCTGGAAGAGCGGCCAGACATCGATTCATTGATTGGTGTTTTTGGGCGCGAGGAGATTACCAAAATCGCTGATCGCTTGCTGGGCGATCAAGCCGAGCAGCGAAATGTTTTTCAACCAGCGCCAATACGCGCCCTTCCAGATCAGGATCGCCTGCAGATAACACCCAAACATTTTGCTTATCTGAAGATATCTGAAGGCTGCGATCGACTTTGCACGTTTTGTGCGATTCCTAAAATGCGAGGGAAACACGCAACGAAGCCTATTGAAGAGGTCCTCGCCGAAGCCCAGCAATTGGCCGATCAAGGCGTGCGTGAATTAATTATTGTCGCCCAGGATACGACTTATTACGGAATCGACCTGTATGGTGAACCGCGATTAGCGGAACTGTTGACCAAACTTAACGAAGTTAAGGGGCTTGAGTGGATTCGTTTAATGTATTTTTATCCGATGTACATTGACGACAATTTGCTGGAGGTCATTGCTCGCTCGGAAAAGATACTGCCTTACATCGACATGCCGCTGCAGCACGCCGAAAACGTAATGCTGAAACGTATGTCGAGGCGAGTGACGGCTGAGTTGGCAGAAAAACAAATTCGCCGAATGCGAGAATTGATTCCTAATCTCGTTTTACGCACGACATTCATTACGGGATTCCCGGGCGAGACTGAGGCTCAGTTTCAAGAGTTAATTGACTTTACCAAGCGTCATCATTTTGAGCGAATGGGAGTATTTACTTACTCACACGAACCGGATACGCCAGCAGCACGAATGGACGGCCATCTTTCTGATGAGATTAAAGAAGATCGCCGCAGTCGCTTAATGGCAGTTCAACAGCAGATTATGTTTGATTACAACGAATCGTGCGTTGGAAAAACAATGGAAGTGATTATCGACCAACCCGTGCCAGATCAACCGGGTGCGTGGATGGGGCGTAGCTTTGGTGACGCTCCAGATGTCGACGCTGTCGTTTTCGTAACGCAAACTGAAGCAGAACTGTTTCCAGGAGCGTTGGTTCCGTGTGAAATTGTTACGTTCCAGGATTATGACTTAATCGCTGTCGCCGTCGGTGATCCGCGGTAGCCTATAATTTTGTTTCGACCTTAATGGGTCTTAGTCGGATCGCATTAAGGTTTTCCCTAGGGCGGAATCAGTTTTTTGAGAACCTCGACCGAGGTTAGAAGCTTACCCTCAGCAACCGGTGTCGCCACATTCTTCAGCCGATGTTTCAGCAGTGGTTACCTCAAGTGTGGGCACGTTCTCAATTCCGCATTTGTCGGGTGCAAGGCAGGCGGTCTGTTTGGAACCGACTGTAAAGGTAACTTTTCCATCCGAGGCAAAGGAGTCCGTGACGGCATAGGTACCAATGGTGTCTGTCTGAATCTCGATTTCGATCGGCGTCGCCGCGTCCAATTCGAGTGCAGACGCTTTGTCAATAATCGTGCTCAGTTTGTCGGTCTTTAACCGATGGTCATAATCTGTTGCGACAAAGGTCTGCAGAACGCAAGAGACGGTCGTGCGCCGCGTACCTCCGCAATCGACAAAATCTTTGGTTACTTTGCCAACTTCAGTAACGTGAAAATGTGGTGGAAGAACAATTCCGGAATCAAATTGAATGCAGAGTTCGTGATCGGAATGGTTGGCAAGCGCTGATTTGAATTCTTGTAGATTCATGGGATTTTCAGAAATCGGTGGGTGCTTTTAACTTTGGAAATAGGCATAAGACTTGGTTATTTGGAGTTTACTTTGGAAATTGGTGGGTTGTCGAGTCGTGTTTTGACATCGTCGGGGATGGCGAACCGTTTCGCGAACCGATAATCTATATTTTTCGGGAGTTGGCTAGCTAAAATCGAATTGTGATTGATTTATGAATAATTCAGACGAACCGGTAACGAACAGCGAAATCTTTAATGTGCCAAATAAAATCTCTGCCGCGAGATTGGCGTTGTCCGTGGCGTTTTTCATATTGTTGCCATTGAAGTTGTATTGGGCCGGGCTCGTCGTTTTTGTGATTGCCGCTGGTACTGACTGGGTGGATGGATGGTACGCGCGGAAGTATGACATGGTGACCAAGCTGGGAAGGGTGTTAGACCCATTCTGCGATAAAATTTTAATTTGTGGCGCTTACATTTTATTAGCGGTGGAAATGGAAGCTGATTTTTCGTGGTATGGAAAGATCGCAGGTTGGATGGCTGTCGTGGTAGTGGGTCGAGAGCTACTGGTAACCGTCCTCCGTTCAATGATTGAAGGCGCGGGAGGAGACTTTTCAGCCAAAATGGCTGGAAAACTGAAAATGGGTTTTCAATGTGTGGCAGTGGGGGCTTGCCTAGTCGGTCTTGCTGTACTGTCGCCAGAAGGTCGGTCGCTTCCGATGTGGCTTGAAATTACCATCGTCGGATCGGTTTGGCTCTCGGTAATTTCTACGGTTCATTCCGGCTTGCTTTATATGAAAGCGGCTGGTGCCTATCTAAAGTAGTGGGCTTGCTTCAATCTCGATGGCTGACGATTTTGCGAATCGTGCCTCGCTTCATCCTAATCCCATGCTCCTTAGAACTGCTATCTTTGGCTTTGTAAATGTTAGAAACTGCATTCACGGTTACCGCATCCGCTTTCTTTCTGGCGGGGATTTTGCTTTGGGTGCTTAATTTACGTCGGGTCGCGGCAGGTGGAAATTTAATTGAGCCGCGAGACCAGCGAGGCATCCCCTTCGGTTTCCTTGACTTGATTCTGCTCTATTTTTTCATGGCCGTTGGGAATTTGGTTCCAGCATGGTCGATTTGCCAAATCCTCGGAATTGAAATTAGTGAAATTTCAAAATTAGAGGGCAATGATCAAGCCATGTATTCCGCTGCGAGTGCAGCTGGGCTTCTCAGCTGCGTCTTCCTTACCTTGCTTGTTTATCGATTGCGGTACGGTGCGATCTCCCTCTTCGCGGGCCTTTGGCGAAGATATCCCAATGAGATTATTCTTGGACTAGGGGCTGGTGTGATGGTAATCCCCTTGATTCTTTTTATCCAACTGGCGATCACTCAGTTCTACGTTTATCAGCACGACACACTTGAGATGTTGGCTGATAAACCGACCCTATGGGTGATTGGAGCATCCTGGTTGAGTGCGGTTGTCGTAGCGCCGATTTGTGAAGAAATTATTTTTCGGGGTGTATTACAGGGTTGGTTACAACGAATCGGCAGAAGTATTTACGATGGAGTTTTGGTTGGCGGTTGGGATAGCACGATTCTAAAAAAAGATGGTGGGAATCTGCTGGAAAGTGAAGGAGATGAAAATCTAGCGGGGGATTGGAGTCGGCGGTCGAATTCCTATTGGCCGATGGTAATTAGTTCGGCTTTGTTTGGGTTAGCGCATGTTGGTCAAGGACCGGCACCAATCACTCTGTTCTTTTTCGGCCTAGTTCTAGGCTATCTGTATCGCAAAACGGGGAGCCTTATCTCCTGTATTGTTTTACATATGATGTTAAACGGATTTACAATGTTTTGGTTCACCTTGCAGGTTTTGTTTGGAGATGCACCGGCGACCGGGCAGTAAATTAGG
This sequence comes from Mariniblastus sp., assembly GCA_011523945.1. GTDB lineage: Bacteria > Planctomycetota > Planctomycetia > Pirellulales > Pirellulaceae > Mariniblastus. The sequence goes on from WTFU01000120.1 coordinate 23,699, forward strand.
GAAAGCCGGAATCTACTTTTTGGTTTGCAATAGTAAAAAATATTTATATTTGTGTGGGTAGTAAATTATGGCGACAGGTTTTGGGATTGTTGGTTGTGGAATGATATCGAACTTTCATGCCCGGGCGATTGAAGAAATTCGGGGGGCGAAGTTTGTTGCATGCTTTGATAATCGACTGGAGTCAGCCGAACGTCTTGCTAATGAATTCGGTGGGGTTGCGTATTCCGATTTGGATGCAATGTTAGCGGATCCCAACGTCGATATCGTGACTATTTGTACGCCCAGTGGCGCGCATATGGAACCGGCCGTGGCTGCCGCGGATGCTGGGAAGCATGTCATTATTGAAAAGCCTCTGGAAGTGACTTTGAAGCGTTGTGACAAAATTATTGAGGCGTGTAAACGGAACAATGTGGTTTGTTCTACGATTTTTCCATCTCGTTTTCACGGAGCCAGCCAGGCGCTTAAGAAAGCGATTGACGGAGGAAAGTTTGGAACACTTTCACTTGGGGATGCTTACGTTAAATGGTTCCGCACCCAGGAGTACTACGACAGCGGTGCATGGCGAGGGACTTGGGCGCTCGATGGCGGCGGAGCATTAATGAATCAGGCAATCCACAGCGTTGATTTATTGATTTGGCTAATGGGGCCGGTTAAGTCATTGTCCGCCCAAACCGCGACCTTAGCTCATCAAAGGATTGAAGTAGAAGATGTCGCGACAGCGGCCTTGAAATTTGAAAATGGCGCACTGGGGGTGATTGAAGCGACGACTGCGGCTTTTCCAGGAATGTTGAAAAAGATTGAGATCCATGGAAGTGAAGGTACGGCGGTAATTGAGGAAGAGGATATCAAGACTTGGGAATTTTCCAAAATGACCGCAAAAGACAAAAAGATTGCTGCTGAGTTCGCCGCAAAAACCAAAACGGGAGGGGGAGCCGCGGATCCATCTGCCATTGGTCATGCTGCCCATGCGCATCAATTTAAGGATGTCCTAAAATCTATCAAGCAAGGGACCAAGCCTGCGATTGATGGAGTCGAAGGCAGACGAAGTGTGGAAGTTATTTTAGCAATTTATCAGGCGGCGAAAACAAATCGCGTGGTGCAGCTGCCACTCAAAAGAGATCCAGTTTTAAAGTCAAAGTCTAAATGATCATAAACAAGTCTTTTTCGGTGCGATCGTAAGACCTGTTTTTAAGGATCGAGTTTTGAATTGGCGTTCCCTATTGAGAACATTCCAATCTCAAGCCATCGGAGCTGACAAGCAAGGATTTAGTTTTGACTATCAAGAAGAGAATTATTGCAGTTTGTGATTCGCTTGCTTTTGGAAAGCGTCGGCGGCCGCCTAAAGACCGCCACGTGTTATTTGCAATGGTGATGGCGAGTCTCGTGGCTGGGCTGCTGTTTGTGATTGGAACCGACCGGGCAACCAACCTGAAGCAAGCACGCGAAATAGGACGCGGGGCTAGTTTACACGGTTGGCCATTGGTTTATCTGCAAAGGGAATTTAAAAACGTCACGGTTTATTTGGAATCAGATAATACAAACGATTTTCCTATTCCATTTGATTCGGCGGAGACACGGCAATGGAATTGGGGGAATCTGGTTCTTGATCTGTTAGCGGCAGCGTTAATTGTTGGGCTATGGTATCTGCTAATGCGTTGGATGGTCCTTCGCTATGATCGTTGGAAAAATTCGGGGGATTAGTTTTACTTCCGTGTTCGTTTAGGGTGGGTTTTCGGTTTCGGTTGCGCTGAACTAAACGGAAGTCGGTCGAGCGAGGTTAAAGGGCGTTGGGGAAATGACGGGTGGCTGTTACCGATTTATTTTGAAAAATCGATTTTTTGTCGAATTTATACGTAGAAACGGCGGCGATTTCCCTTTTCGAAAAATTAGATAACTGCGACAATCTCCGCGGATCGATTACATGATAGGCAATGGAATGCAGTTACGTACTTTCGCCGAATATCTGGCGTTGCAAGTAATCTTGAGCTTAGTTCAAGTTTTGCCGATCGAAACATGCGCTCGTTTTTGCCGCGGGTTTGCATGGTTGGCAAACGATGTTCTTAAATTTCGGCGCAAAGTGATTGATGAGAATATACTTGGCGTATTTCCTGAGATGCCTCTGAATGAGCGTCGTGAAATGTCTCGGAAGATGTGGTACCACCTGTTTCTGATGGGGTGTGAAATTGCGCAGGCACCGCGAAAAATCCATGACTCCAATTGGAGACGTCATGTTTTCATTCGCGATAAGGTTCAGATGACAAATTATCTGATTGATTACCGCCCGCTCGTCGCTGTTTCAGGCCATTTAGGCAATTTTGAAATGGGGGGATTCATCACTGGATTGTTAGGGATGCCCTCTTATACGGTGGCAAGGAAGCTGGACAATCCCTATCTGGATGACTTCATCAACAAGTTCCGTGGACGCAACGGCCAATTTATCTTGCCCAAGGATGGTTCTGCGGTTGCGATTCAAGAGGTGATTGATAGTGGAGGGATTCTTGGAATCCTCGGTGATCAACATGCCGGAACGAAAGGATGTTGGATCGACTTTTTAGGGCGGGCAGCTTCGTGTCACAAAGCCGTCGCTTTGTTCACGCTGTCAGGGAGCGCGCCGATGATGGTGTCGTATTGCAAACAGACTAACCGCCCATTGCATTACGAAATAGGATGCACCGGGGTTGCCGATCCGTTGGATATGCAACCCGAGCTTCAAGATGTCACCCGATTGACCCAGTGGTATAATGATCGCCTTGGGGACGCGATCTATGATTTTCCGGAACAGTATTGGTGGGTTCATCGTCGCTG
>WTFU01000119.1 GCA_011523945.1 Mariniblastus sp.
GTCATTGCGGAGGGCGTATCAGATAAATCGCAGAATGGCTCATCTCAAACCAAACTTGCCAGAGCCGAAACCATCGCTGCCCCGGCGATTGCGAAAATTATCCAGCAAGAAACGGTAGAACCTAAGCTGACCAAAGACGGAAAACTGCCTACTTTGTTGCTTGCGGACGAAGAAAAGCCGCGAGTCGCCGAGAAGGGGGGCCTAAAATCAAATCCAATTTTTGTGGCGTTATTGATTTGCTTCAGTTTGGGGAGTTCGGCGGGAATGTTGTTCTTGATTGAATCCGGGCATCCTGAGGCTAAACAAGAAGTGGAAGAGGCTCGAATTGATGTGGTCAGGTTTTACCAAGTTCGAGAAGATCAGGAGTTGAAACCTTATCAGCGTGAGTTAAGGGAAGCGCAGCGGGCGTATTCCCGAGGAGATTTTTCTGCTGAATCGAGTTATTACCAAAAGGTAATGTTACGTTTTCACGATGAGAATCTCACAAAATATTCGGGCCTTACTGGTAGTCCGGTGGGCGATATGGAGCTTGAGAAAGATGTCGCTTTGTTGTTGAAGGACGCCAAAAAGCGGGCCAAGAGAAAGTTTTAATGCGACCCTCGTTGGGTGGCGGACACTCCCCTAAGATTTCGAAAATGATATGGCGAACGATCGATCAAAAAAACGCTACGACAAATTGGAGCTCATTGGCGAGGGTGAGTACGCAAAAGTTTATTCTGCTGAAGACACAAAACTTGGACGAAACGTCGCAGTAAAGCGAGTACGTAAACAGTTTCTGAATGATCAAGAGAAACTTGCCCGGTATTGGAAAGAAGCTCAGTTATTAGTCGATGTTGAGCATCCCAATATTCTGACCATCTACGATTTAATGAAATCGAAGGGATGTTTGGTCCTGGAGCTTATGAAGGGCAACCTGAAACAAATCTATGGCAACCGCCCGATGCCTGTGAAAGATATTCGCGAGATGCTGTTGCAGGTCGCTCGCGGTCTAGAGTGCTTGCATAAAAATCAAATTACTCACGGCGATGTCAAGCCGGAGAATCTTATGCTGAGTCGGCAGGATGTCGTCAAACTCGGCGATTTTGGCTTGGCTAGGCGAGCAAACGATGAGGAGGGAGGGCTTTTAAAAGGTACGACTAAATACATGGCACCAGAATTGGTGTCGGAGGATTTTGGGGAAGTCGGCACCGCAAGTGATCTCTATTCTTTAGGATTCTCGGCTCTGGAGTTGATGATTGGGCCCGAATTTGATTCGCTGTTCCCTGACTTAATTGCATTTGGCAGTAATAAACAAATGGCGTGGATGATGTGGCATTGTTCCGCTGATCGCAAGTTTCCAGACATTCAAACTGTACTCGAGGGCGTGCCGGATGATTTGGCCGCGGTTCTCCAAAAATTAACGGCTAAATCTCAAAGTGAGCGTTATGCCACGGCGAAAGAGCTGATTGATGATTTGACGGGTGGAACCAAGCTGATCGGGGAAGCGATTCGTGATGATGAAGCTGAAGCGAAGGAATTGGCAAGACAGAAAACCCGCAAACGTCGAATTATGGCAGCGGTGGCATGTAGTTTAAGTGCGATCATTTGCGCGGGGATTTTGTGGGCGATACAAGAGCCCCCGCCAAAGCCCATCGCGAAAGCTATTGCACCGGTTCGAGGCGTGGTGAAAAACGTTCTGCCGATTGATCAAAAATTTGTGATGGCGTTGGATCAACTGGGTAATGTGAAAGAGTACAAATTAGCTGCTGCGGACGGTGTCTTGATCAACCGCAAAAAACGTCTGCTCAGCGATCTAAAACTTGGTGACCGAATTATTGTTCACACGCGACCAAGAACCGACACGACGCCCGGATTTTTGGAAGTATATGCGTTTCGACCGGAAACACATAGTGGTGTAGTGACAATGGTGGATGGAGAGAATGGCAGGATTCAGTTTTCTGTCAACGAAGGGTCGGACGACGGGCAAGTATTTGATCTCGCATCTTTGGACGAGACTGTGGTAAGCCTTAACGAGGTTACTCAAAAGGATGGCGGGCCCTTGACTATTTCCTCGCTTGCTGAAGGTGACAAGGTTGTTGTTGATTTATCGGACGATGAATCGGGCATGGTGGCATTAAAAGTCGTTGCGACGCGTTTGATCTCGATAGAAGGTTGGATCAGAAAGCTCGATCCACCAAACGGAACGATTACGATTGGAGTCAGTCGCGGTGAGGATGACGAGGAACTGGTTACTTTGCCGATTGATGCAGCCTGCCGAATTACTCTCAACGGACTCGCATCGATTGATGAAAAGCTCTTGAATGTTGCCAATGTTCAGGTGGGAGATAAGGTTAAGATTGGCCATGATATAAAGATAAAAACACTGGATGCTTACCGTGATTTTGGCGACTTGGGGCGCATCTTATCCATTGACTACACCGGGAATACAATCGATGTAAAGAGTGTAGACTCGACCGAGAAACAAGAATACAAAATCACCCCTCAAACTTCGATTAAACTCGGGGGCATTGCCGTTGAGCTGTCTGACCTGCGAGCAGGAGACTCGGTTGAATTGAGCCATGAATCACCGGATGCTTCGGCGCCGCCGTTAATCTCGCTTGACGCCACCCGAATGCCGAATCGTGATCGCTGGGTAATCTTGATTGGTAATCGGGCGTTTGATTCAGGCGCAGTCACAGAGAACAGCACCGCGGATGCGGATCTCGACTCTTTGCAAGCTGCAATGGTTGAACGATATGCAGTACCAGAGAATCAAGTTTTTGTATTTGACAATGAAGGTTCGGTCCGATTAAAGAATGAAATACCCAACGTTCTTGCGCGTGTCAGTTCATCGGATGAAGTGTACGTTTATGTTACAACTCGTGGATACCAAGATAAGGATGGTAAGCCTTACTTGGCAGCCAAAGATTTTATTCCAACGAAGATTGACGATACGGGAATAGCCTTGGAATGGTTGATCGATCAACTTGATGATTCATCTGCGAGTCGAAAAGTATTATTTCTGGACAGCGGTGCGGATGACTCGGGCAAGCCAGTGAATGGACTGTCGATGGTCGAAACGATTCAAGCCTCTAAACGCGGTGGTTATCCAAAGTCGACCTACATTTTGTCAAGCTGCGGCGAGGGTGAAGAGGGGTTGGTTTCGAATGACAATGCGAACAGAAGTCTGTTTGGTTTGTCGCTTGCGGATGCTTTTGCGGGCGAAGCAGATCAGCAGCGAGACAATGATGTTGAAACAACTGAATTGACCACATATGTCATTGAATCAGTAGAAAAAATGGCGAAGGCAAGTGGTCGGTCACAACGACCTAAGTTGATACTCCCTGACGATACGCCACCAAGACTATCCGATGCTGCACGGCAGGCAACAATTGATCTCCTGTCGAAACTCGGCAAAAAAGGTTTCAAGGAACCGGAAATTCGCGCGGAGGCCAGTCAGGCAGAAAGACTCGCCGGTGGACAGCCCGACCCAATGTTGGCCGCGGGAATTTTGTTGATCCGTGTGGGCAAGATTAATGAGTCGCTTGAGATCTTAGAGAGCATTCGCCTTTCACACTCTGATTTTCTAGTTGCGCATCAGGCTGTTATTTGGATTCATTTTTATAAAAAACACTACAAGATCGGCACAGCTAAAATTTCAGAGTTGTTGTCTAAAATTCCTAAACCCGAAAAAGCTGGCGAAACTTACAGTAACGAGGACCTCGCCCTCTTCGAATGGTGTGGGCGACTAAGAGAACTAGCTGAACTTGGCGTTTGGGTGCAGGCTCCACGTGTTCCTGATGGACAGGACTTGACGAATTGTGATCGCTTGGCTGCGGGGCATGGATCGGTTGCCAATGAAAGATATTTAGCCGGAAGAGAAGCAGTTAGAGAGAGGGTTGAGCAATTTCAATCGGAACTGGCCGCTGATCCTGATTCGAAAGCAAAATTGGAACGAGAACGGATTGATTTTTACGTTGAAAAAATAGCGAGCCCCAATACCGTTAGCCTCATTCGTAGCGGGCTTGATAAATAAAATACGTCGTCAAAATCTTTTCATATAGCTGTATCGCGTTGGTACGCATTTGATTTAAGTCGTCGTGGTTGACCGAAATTGCGTATCTTGACATTTCGTCGTGAGCTAAAAATTGAAGCCTGGTTTTCGTTTCAGTTATGCGGGGCAGGGGAGTGCGGGCGGTCGAAGTAAAGTTTTATGAGGGGACGACGCTAGCTAGATCACAGTGTGACAAAAATACGCGTTTAACTAAAGAAAAATGCAATTCGTACCATCCACAGGCTTTTTTTCTGATCAAGTTGCGGAATAGCTGCGAAAACTGGCTCCCCCCGTTTTTCCAATTCCATTGGTTTTGGTATTCTAAAGGCTTGAGTGAAACGACCCGTTCGCAGGCTGGGTTAGATCAGATTTTACAAACACCAAAGGTGGACGAGAGTCCCCGATTGATAAAACTAAATATGGGCAATAGACAAGTTGCAGTAACCGGGTTTGGCATTAACAGCGCTTTGGGCAATGGTATCGATGTCAATACAGAGGCTTTAAAGGCCGGTAAATCTGGAATCATCTCCACCAGGCCTGACTGGGTTGAACACAAGTTCAAATCTCAGGTCGCAGGTAACATCTCGACTGAGGGGCTCGAGGCTTTATTTGATAGGAAGGTTTGTCGCTTTCTTGGCGAGCCGGCTTTGCTTGCTGCTGCGGCAATGAAAGATGCAATTGCACACGCCGGATTGACTGATGAGCAAGTTCAATCACCTGAAACAGGAATCATCGTAGGAACTGGTGCCGGCGCGAGTATAACCGACGTTTACTTCATGTGTCAGCGTCTTGATAAGCGTGGAGCTGCCAAGGTTGGTGCCTATCATGTTCCTCTGATTATGGGTTCTTCATTATCGGCGAATCTAGGAAGTATTTTTCAGATCCACGGTCACTCGTACACGATTACTTCCGCGTGTGCCACTTCGGCTCATGCAATCATGCTGGGGCTGGACACCATTCGTTCGGGACGACAGAAATGCGTCTTTGTTGGGGGATCTGAAGACGTCAACATTTATGCGGCAGGATCATTTGATGGAATGAATGCGCTTTCATCCGCGTTTAATGACGATCCGACGCGAGCATCTCGTCCTCTTGATAAAGCCCGTGATGGCTTTGTTTTTTCGGGGGGGGCCGGGATTCTTGTGCTCGAAGAATTGGAGTCGGCGAAAGCCAGAGGTGCAACGATTTATGCGGTCGTCGCCGGCGCCGCGGCTTCATGCGACGGTGACCAGATGGTCGTCCCTAATGGTGTTGGCGCACAGCAGGCGATGACAGAGGCATTAAAAGATGCCGGTCTTCAAGCAAGTGACATTGATTACCTGAACCTGCATGGCACTTCGACGCCAGTGGGCGATACATCGGAACTTCGTGGCGTAATGAATGTTTTCGGTGAGGATGTACCTCCATTTTCGTCTACAAAATCGATGACCGGTCACGCTCTTGGTGCGGCTGGCTCGCAAGAGGCAATTTTCACGATTCTAATGATGCAGCATGGCTTCATTGCGCCTAACATTAATCTGGAAGATCCAGATGAAATGGTTGGAGATCTGCCCGTAGTTAAGACCACGCAAGAGGCGGATATTAAATATGCGATCAGCAATTCATTTGGCTTTGGCGGTACGAATTGCAGTCTAATATTTGCAAAAGAATCCATTTAAGACCACTGAAGGCACTGGATAAATCGGGTTAGTTGATCGAATGCGGCCGGGCGAAATATTGAAATCAGCCTGCCTCGGCGTTCGCTTCCGCCGTTTTGCTTCATTTCTGTCCCCTTAATATTAGGTAGGGATAGTCGGTTTATTCGTGAAAACCGATTCTGTCAACCGAATGCGGTTCCAAGTTGCGCGCTAAATTACCGAAACTATGGGTAGTTAGGCGAAAGACAGGTTCGTTGCCCTTGGAAAATTTGGAGAAGTCGCCTTCTTAAGCTTCAATGGGCAGTAAACTATCAGGTAGTTTATTTCATGGTCGAAGTGCGGTAAGTCAATGGAATCCCGTTCGGAAGACGAAATACAAGATCTGCTTAATCGCTATCGCGAGGAGATCGATTATGACGACGCAGGCTTCCTTGAGAGATTCGTAAATTCAATCGAGACGCCCGATTTTAAACTCATTGCTCGAGTCGTTGCGTTAGATATTCAACTGCGTCGCGGACCAGTGTCAGACTCTTCGCCGGATAATATTCGGGACTTTGGAAATGAGTTTTCAAGTCTTGTAGAGCGTGTTCTCCGTAGTCAAGCCGGTTCCACCAAGAAATCGTCTGGCAATCTTACTGCTGAAATGCAACTTGACGTCACAAGGTTTGATGCTTCAGAAAGTCTTTCTTTCGACAGCTCGTTTGGCGAATTGACCTCAGCCGCAACGCCGGTGCGTTCACCTGACATGGTCATTGATCACTATCGGTTGATCAGGGCAATTGGTACCGGCGGCATGGGCACTGTCTGGTTGGCTCAGCAAGAACAACCGGTCAGACGACGGGTCGCGCTTAAAGTCACCAACAACCGGTTTAATTCAAAAAAAACTAACGCAAGATTCGAGGCGGAACGACAAGCGATAGCTTTGATGGATCATCAGAATATCGCCAAAATCTTGGACGCGGGCACCACGGTTGATGGTCATCCTTATTTTGTCATGGAACTGGTGGATGGAGTTCCATTAAATGAATACTGTGACAGTCGAAAACTCAATTTGAGAGAGCGACTGGAATTGATGATCCCAGTTTGCAATGCGATTCAGCATGCACATCAAAAGGGGATTATCCACCGGGATCTAAAACATTCCAATGTTTTGGTAACTCAATACGATGGCGTGCCCGTTCCAAAGATAATCGATTTTGGATTGGCAAAATCCCAAGTTAACGAATTGACGCTTACTGATAAGACGTTATTTACGGAAATAGGAAAGGTTGTTGGGACGATTCAGTACATGAGTCCCGAGCAAGCGGAGACTTCAAATGTCGATGTCGATACGCGGAGCGATATTTATTCGTTAGGCGTGATGATATATAAACTCTTGGTGGGTGTGACTCCGCTTGACGATGGTGATCTTGAGAAAATGCCATTGTTGGATGCATTGAAGATCATTCGCGAGAATAACCCGCCTAAGCCAAGCGTGAAAGTCCGAACGGTGTCGGAGTTTGATTCGGAAGCATTGTCAAATCGGAACGCTCGCGTCGATGAACTGGTGAGTGAGCTTAAAGGGGATCTCGACTGTATCGTCATGAAAGCATTGGAGTCGGACCGAAAACTCCGTTACCAGACGGCCAATGCGCTAGCGTTAGAGATTAATAGGTTTTTGAGCCATGAAAAGATCCTGGCCCGGCCGCATTCCACCATGTATTCACTTCGCAAATTCGTAACGCGAAACCGCGGTTTCGTTGCATCCATTTCTTCTGTCGCAGTGTTGTTGATTGTCGGAATAGTCGCCACCACCATGGCCTATTTCTGGGCGTTGGAAGAAAGTAAAATCGCGCGCTCAGCCGCAGAGAAAATCGAAAAAGATCGAATAAGGCTAAAAGAGGTAAATGAACATTTAGATGAAGTGCAACAAACGCTTCGAAGTCGATTACTTTCCGTTCAACTAAATCTTGCGTGGAACCATTGGCAAATGGGTGCTGCGACCGATGCTATTGGAATTCTCAATCAATTGAGTCAGGACGGCGTGGGCGGTTGGGAAGTCGACTACCTATGGTCCGAGTTTAATTCGAGTCAAAAGACCTTATACGGTCACGCTGGAGCTATTGTGGCCTCGGCCGTGAGTAAAGATGGCAAATACCTAGCGACTTCAGGACGCGATAATTGTGTGTATTTGTGGGAATTGGAAGGCTATGAAAATATATTTCAATTTCGCACTACTGGCACGCCCGGCTGCCTGAGTTTTTCTGACGATGGTCGAAGACTGGCGTGCGGGGACTTTGATAATAAAATATATATTTGGGACTTGGCGACAAAAACTCAAGAGAGAGTTTGTGGACCCTATGAAAGTGACGTTGCAGCACTTGAGTTTTGTCCTGATTCGAACCTGTTGCTGTTTGGCATGAACATAAAAGACACCTTCAAAGACCGGGGGCGTGTTTTTACATTTAAGAATTTTTCCGAGAAGGGTCTGCCATATCAGTTTCTCTCGCTTGAAAATTATGAATTGGTAGATCGCCTTCCAGTCTTGGCATCTGATAGGGCGTTGCTTAGTTTCAGTAAAAATGGAGACCGGCTAGCAACCTTCGGAAGAGACGGAAGGATTTATAATTGGAAAAGGGAAAACGGAAGATACAACCTTCATTCAACACACGATCATTCGGATGCCGAATTAACGGCAATGAGCTTGTCACCATCCGGTAATTTGATGAGTTGTGGTTATTCCGATCACTCTGTATTGGTTTGGGAGTTGGCGAATGACAAATTGCTCAAGTCATTTTCGGGACATGATGGTTCGGTGCTTAGCGTATATTTTTCTGACAACGAAAAATGTGTTTTGTCGGGTTCAGATGATGATACGGCAATTCTTTGGTATCTCGATGAGAATCGTAATCGGCAATTTCAGGGACATTTAGATCCTGTCACTAACGCAATTTTTCTTCCTGAACGCTGTGGAATTGCAACCACATCCCTCGATCACACGGCTAAGATCTGGTCTTTAGACAAAAACTCTAATACCCTTTCGATCGATGCACATTCCTATTCTGAATCTCCTCTCAATTCCCATGTCATCTGGGCAGCTGATTTTTCACCGGATGGGAGGCGCATCGTTAGTGTAAGTGAAGATGGGACGATCGCGGTGACGGATTGCCTGACAGGGGGCGTAATTAAAACAATGGGCGACAATTTAGATGTGGCGGTTACGGGCGCCGCCTATTCGCCTGATGGGAGTTTCATTGCGACAGCTGATGAAAATGGGCGTGTTTCGATTTGGAAAGCCGATGAGCTTACGCTCTACCGCGAATTTCAAGCTCATGAAGAGACAATTTGGGATCTAAATTTTTCGCCCGATTCAAAGCAATTGATTACTGCCAGTGCTGATGGAACTGCACGTATTTTTGACTTAAGTACGAAATTGCCGGTTGCGGTTCTTGAGGGACATTCCGATGAGGTCTCATCGGCTAGTTATTCGACCGATGGAACGATGATTGTTACCTCGAGTGATGACCATTCCAGTAGGCTTTGGGACGCCAAAACAACAGAGCTTATCCGTAGTTTAGACGGTTCAAATAGCGAGATCTGGCAGGCGATTTTTAGCGAGAAAGGTGATTTAGTCGCTGCTTGTACCTACACGGGTGAGTTGCTCGTATGGGCTACGAAGACGGGAGAACTCGTCCTTTCAATTGACGAGGCCCATAATGGGCAAATTGGGTCACTTGCATTTTCGAAAGATGGCAATCGATTGTTCACCGCTGGAGATGATGCGAGTTTAAGAATCTGGGATCTTGAGACTGGAGTCAATCTATTTGAGTTACTTGACGACTACGACGTTGAATTTGGGCATGTATCTTTTTCCGACGATGGTAAAAAATTAGTTTCCGGAAATCAATCTGGAATACTGACGATCAGAGATGCCAGCAATGCGGGTGGTCGAGAAGCCGAGATATTAAGCTCGGCGAGTGTGGAGCTGGAAGTGCTGAAACTGTTAAAGGTAGTGCAGGAAAAATACCTTTCGGAAGCGGAATTAAAGAAACTACTGGAAACTTGCACGAATTACCAAGTCACATTTCCTTCGTTTCGAACCAATCTGATTCTCGGTATCATCAGGCTTCAAATGGGAAACTACGACGAAGCCATCAAACTTCTTCTTGAGTCAGATCGACTCGAACCGCTCAATTATGGTTATGATGATCAGGATTTGGCAATCGAAGGTTGGCTTGCACTTGCTTACATGCTTAAAGGTGATTTCACGGCGGCTGAAGAATACTGTGCTGAGTTCGATGAACGGGCAGAGGATTTCAAAAACGTTGAATTTTTGAATTCAGAGATCGAACGATTGTTACTGACTCAAAAACCTGAATGATTGTTGAAGCGATTCAACCGCGACTCTTAAATCTCAGCGAGGGCAACTGGATCTGCTATGCTCGGTACTATCGAGACTTATTGGTCCAAACGAGTAACGTAAGCGTAGAAGGCTCCAACCGACTGGTCGTTTGGACCAGTAAACGAAGCTGTTAACTTTGTTTTCCCTGCCGGCAACTCAATTTGGAACTTTGCGGTAACGTCATCTTTCTTGAAGCTGCTGGAATGTTTCTTGTCAAATATTTTAACGTGCGCGGTGTCGAGTGTTGAAAATTCACGACCGGGGGTTTCGCGAAAAGCGCGAGCGCCAGGGACCGGAGCACCGGCTTCCATCCCAGAGTTAATGGCCTGTCCGGATTCTTTAGGCCAACGCCTTAATTCTATTTCATAAGTCCCCGCTGAGTGGACATTGACATACCAAAAACCGGTTGATTTTTTGTCGTCAACTCCTTTCCGGATGTGGCCTTGGTTCCAAGGTGTAGAACCTGTAGTGATCCAGTCATGGCTCGTGAGACGAGCGGGATTGGAGTTAGGATGCCCTAGATAGATGGAGGTTGCGTTTTTAAAGGAAGGCTCAATTTCTTCCCACCAACCTTGGTAGAAGTCTCGAAGTCGACGTACCTCCCCGGGGTAAGCTTTCGCAACGTCGTTTTTTTGCCCGGGGTCGTTGTGGATGTCATATAGCTCTTTGCCGTTAACGAGTCTCCACTTGGAAGTCATGACCGAACTCGATTTCCACATGATTGGATCTTTGACCCGCTGAGAGTCTGTCACCAGGATGCGACTGTCCCAATCAATGGTCGTATCCGGATTGCCCCTCAACAAACTTGCGACGCTTTTGCCATCGAAGTTTCTTTCTTCGCGGGAGGTGATATTACAGAGTTCCATCAACGTCGGAAGTACGTCGACCGCATGGGTAACTGGTTCGACATCCATTGCCGTGTTCATTTTGCCGTTTGGCCAATGAACAAAAAAAGGTACGCGATGCCCGCCGTCGTATTCGCTGCCTTTTTTACCACGCATGTCTGCGTTAAAAACATTGGCACCAGTGGCTGTGCCGTTGTCGGTCGTGAAGATAAATATCGTATTGTCCGACAAACTTTCTTCTTCTAAAAAAGCGCGTAACTTGGCGACGTTGTCGTCAATGTTAGCAATCATTCCGAAAAAGTTTCCAACCTTGCTTCCGTGCTTGGCAATGTATGGCTTCGCAAACTCTTCCGGACAGTGCAGTGGGCCATGCGGCGCGTTGGTCGAAATGTAAGCCAAAAACGGCTTTTTCGCTGCTTTTTGAGTTTTAATAAATCGCTTGGCATAGTCGAAAAAAACGTCCGTACAATAACCCTTGGCTGGCTCTGGTTTGCCGTTATGCCAATAGCTACCGTCGAAATAAGCATTGTCCCAGTAATCAGGAGTCTGACCGACACCGCCACCTCCGTGTCGCAATACTTCGGTGTATCCGCGATCTTCAGGGCGGAATGGGTAGTTATCACCAAGGTGCCATTTCCCAAACATTCCCGTTGCGTATCCAGCGTCGGAAAATACTTCACCGATGGTTGGTTCATCCTCTCGCAACATGCTGCGTCCCATGATGGTGTGCCAGACTCCTGTTCGGTTGGTCCAGTGACCGGATTGAAGTGCGGCTCGGGTTGGAGAGCATGTAGGGGCAACGTGGTAATCAACGAGCCTGATTGATTCGGCGTATAGCTGATCAATGCCGGGCGTTTTTAATACTGGATTGCCATGGCAGCTCAAATCTCCATAGCCTTGATCATCGGTGATGACCAAAACGACATTAGGTGGATTCTGCTCTTCCGAAAAACCATTAGATGGCCAAAGCGTACAAGTCAAAACAAAACATGCGACCAAACGGGAAGACGTCATTGGCTGATCATCCTAGAGTAAAAGGTATTCGTAAAATCAATTTCAATTATTTTGATTTTTGAAAAACTCTAACATAATCGATTTCCATCGTGGCGGGAAATATTTTATCGTCTTCAACGCCTTCTTTGCCGCCCCACCCGCCACCAACGGCCATGTTTAACAGCAAGAATTCGGGCTTGTCGAAAGGCCAATTTTCAGGGGTAAAATCCTTTGGTCGGTCAAACGTCATTTTTACCTTGGTTGGATCGCCTGTGTAGAAGACCAGTTTATCTTCCGTCCAAATTAGTCCGTAAACATGAAAATCTTCTTCCGCACTCTCGAGTTTTTGGTGAAAATCGAGTTGAGTCCCATCCTTGTGGTTATTCGCTTTGGTATGGATCGCACAGTGGATCGTGTCTTCGTTGAAGCTGACATACTCAAGGATATCGAGCTCGCCGCAGTCAGGCCATTTTCCACCACCGCGGATTGAGTCTCCGAGCATCCAGATCGCAGGCCATAATCCTTTACCTTTGTGGTCGGGCATTTTGGCACTGATTTCTATTTTTCCATAGGTGAATGATTGTTTGCTATTCATGCGTGAGGATGTGTAATCACCAGCCTTTTGGCCAGGGCCAACTTTTTTGGCGACGATTTTTAAGGTGCCATCAGAAACACTTGCATTCTCACCGTCGGTGTAGTTCTGCCATTCGTTATTTCCCCAGCCGTGCTGCCCAGTTTCAAAACTCCATTTGTTGCGATCAATGGTTGTTCCATCGAATTCATCGGACCAGACAAGTTGCCACTCACCCTCACTGCCGCCTACCAACGGCGCGGGGCGTTGAGATTCGGCGAGCGGCGGGGTCGGGGTAATGGCCGTCTTTTCAGCGCATCCGAGTGAAAAAACAGAAAGGAAACAAAAGCCCGCCAAAATTTTTATTTGGGTCAGCCTCATCGTAGCAACTCCAATTGCAATTCAGGTAGTTCACAGAATCGGTGACAGAAATAATTCGACTTTGAGCAGTGTCACCAAGTTCGTTCCAGTTAACGAGTCAATTGTAATTGTCCTTAGCGATAAACCAAGACCTATTGGACGAGGCCATTCAGTTCGACACAGACTTAGCAGATTGAACGGAGGGGAAGGATTAAAATGTAGGTTCCAGTGGAGGAGCAAAGCTCTAAAGCTGCATGGCGAGGTTCCTGAGGAATGGAAAGGAGCCGAATGCTGCGACACGGAAAATAGTGAAAAATAGAAAGCTGAGAACCGCTCTTGCCAGTTTGGCAAAAGCGGTTTCAGCGTTTAATTTAATTCATCGTTCAATTTACTTAACGTTGAGTTCTTCTAAATTGGAAGAAGGTTTGTCTGATGCGGAGGTAGATCTTATCGCAGCCGAACTGGCTGCAGCTTTTCCCGGTCATCAGCCACCTGACTTATTGCATCCGACGAGTGCTGTCGTCGAACTCAAACACAAAACTAATAAGGTCAACTTTAGAGTTTTCATGATTTTGTTTCTCACTTGACAATATGATTAGAAACTCCCGCTATTCACCGATAATTTAAGCTCAGGTTAACGCAATCGATGGAAACACTCGGAATAGTAGTATTCTCGGTTAAATTGGCCGTTCGATTAATTAAATTCTTATGGCCACAGAGAACACAATTGAGCCTAAAATTCCTCCAATTAAGCAGCCCCATATAAAGCCGGTAGAGCCGTTAATGGCGCCGCCGACGAGTGCGAAAATTCCGGTCACAACCACACAAAAAACTGCCATCACGATGGCGTATGAATAGTCTGCGAGCAATTCGCTGTCCTCAATTCTGTGTGCCGGTTCTGTTGCCCGGATTTTCTTTGCCTCGTCAGCCAATCGTTCGGTTTCGATTGAACTGCAAGATGCACATAGCATATCGCCATTTTCAACTGGTTTTCGGCAAAGGTTGCAGGGACGCATGTGAATGGAAAATTCCGTATGAAATTGAGTAGGACTGTTTGGCGAAATGTGATACCAAGCCATCAATTTGAATTTCTTGATCAACAGTATAGCTAAAAACATTCCACCACTTGGTTCTATTCGAAAGCGGATTGAAGTTCTTGGCAAGTTTCAGGGCGTATTTTTATTTATGTTTTTGTAAACCTAATGGAAATCGTCTAAAAACTATTGGGGACTACCGTGAGGTATGCGAGCAAAGTAGTGGGGACAATCAAACAATGTTGAGTACAACTGTTGCCCAAATCATGGGTGGGTTTTTGAACCTAGTTTTATTGGTGCGGACCCGATTAAAGTCTGATGCGGAATAATTAGATCAGTAGGTGCTTGATTTAAAACTGTGGAGTGAATTTTGCAAAAACCATTATTTTATTTTACGTTCTTATTTTCGTTTTGTTTTGTCAGTCACGCAAATGGTCAATCTAGATCATCAGAAGACAAACTAGGATCTCCGAATATCGTTTTTGTCATCGCGGACGATTGTACCTTTCGCGATATTGGCTGCTATGGTGGGCAGGCTTTTACGCCGAACATTGATCGGCTCGCAACGGAAGGAATGAAATTTAGTAATTGCTTTCAGGCCGCACCAATGTGTTCACCGACCCGTCATAATATCTACACAGGGTTGTACCCCGTCAAAAGTGGAGCCTACCCAAATCACACGCATGCCTATGACCATGTTAAGAGTATCGTGCACTACCTCAAGCCGGTTGGGTATCGCGTGATTCAAACCGGGAAAAAGCATTTCAGCCCGGCTAAAGTATTTCCGTTTGAGTACTTTCCAAAAAGCAAAGGGAAAGATCCAGATCTTACTGCGATCGACCAATTATTTGCAGAGTGCAAGTCGAGCAAAATGCCATTTTGCTTGATTGCGTGTTCGAATTCGCCGCATTCACCGTGGACCAAAGGAGATTCGTCGCGCTATCCACCCGACGCGATTAAGCTTCCCCCCTATATCGTTGATACTCCAGTGGTGAGAAAACACTTTAGTAACTACCTCGCAGAAATTACACATTTTGATTCGGAAGTTGGCAGCATTTTGAATTCGCTCAAGAAGCATCAGCTCGAAGAAAATACTTTAGTGATGGTAGTATCTGAACAGGGTAATTCTTTTCCATTCGCGAAATGGACGTGCTATGACAGTGGATTGCAGTCGGCCATGGTTGTGCGATTACCTGGTCGCATCGAGGCCGGTGTTACCAGTGACGCTATGGTTGAATACGTAGACGTATGTCCGACTTTTATCGACCTTGCCAATGCCGAAACCGTTGAGGGTTTGGACGGACGGAGTTTCCTGCCGGTCCTCGAAGGTAAAGAGCAATCGCACAAAAAGTTTGTCTTTGGCATGATGACTACCCGAGGGATAATTAACGGAAGTGAAGCCTACGCCATTCGATCTGTACGCGACACGCAATATAAATTAATTAAGAATCTAAATTTCGATTCCAAATTTACCAATGCTTGTTCAAAATCGGACTATTTCAATTCCATGGTAGACAAGGCTGATCTTGGTGATAGAAATGCGAAACGACTAGTTAACGCCTACCATTTTCGACCTGAAGTGGAGCTTTATGATATTCAAGCGGATCCACTTGAGTTGAATAATCTAGCCGCGGACCCTGCTTACCAGTTAGAAATCACACGCTTGTCAATAGAGTTGCAGAAATGGATGTCCTCCCAGGGGGATGAGGGCGTGGTAACGGAAATGAAGGCGCATGAACGACAGGCGAAGAAACGAAAGAGTAAATAGAATTAACGGTTTTCAGTCATAGTACGTATTTGAATTCTGATAATTCTCCAATTTCCATCCAATCATGCTGTCGTTTTACGGCTGTTTGTTAAACTCTGTAGAAGCACAGCAAGTTACAATTGGCTTACGACCTGTTTTGATACGAGATTCGAGAAAATTTATGGATAGTAATAATTCGCACAGCAAGAGTAGCTTTTGGTTCACCGCACTGTTTTCTATCGGAATATTATGTTTCGTGGATAGTAGTTTCGCTTTTGAAACAAATGCCCCATCTGGACCATTGACCTATGAGGGAAAATCTGGAATTGGGGCCGGAAAACATATTGTCTTTCTTGCGGGTGACCATGAATACCGATCAGAAGAAACCCTTCCCGCGCTTGCCAGAATGCTTGCAATTAATCATGGTTTTAAATGTACCGTTCTTTTCACTGTTGATCCTCAGACTGGAGAGATCGATCCTGCTGCTGATAATCTTCCCGGCACCAATGCTCTGGTAGATGCGGATTTGGCAGTATTTTTCCTAAGATTTAAAGATCTACCGGATGATCAAATGCAGCCCATTGTCGATTATCTCGATCGTGGTGGCCCCGTTGTTGGTCTTCGTACATCAACCCATGCATTCAAGATTCCCGCTGGCCAAAAATTTTCAAAATTTGATTACCAATATAAAGGTGACGACTATCAACGCGGATTTGGAAGACAAGTGCTTGGGGAGTCGTGGTCCGGTCATTATGGTAAAAACCACGTGATGGCTACTCGGCTTGACGTTGCTAAGGGCGCAAAAAACCATCCCATTATGCGTGGCGTTAGCAAGCCATGGGCTCAATCCGGCGGCTACTGGACGGTTCCTATCGAAGGTTCTGAGGTACTGGCGTTTGCTCAGCCTTTGGAAAATATGTCACCCGATTCTAATCCGGCTGAAGATAAAGCACCTTGCCCGGGTGTTTGGGTTCGGAAATATTCCAGTCAAGACGGCAAAAATGAAGGGCGCGTTTTTACAACGACTTACGGCGCATCTGAAGACTTGCTGAACGATGATTTCAGAAGAATGATGATCAACGGCTGTTTATGGGCAGTCGGTATGGAGGCGAATATCACCAACCAATTGAATATCGACTTTGTTGGCGGTTACCAGCCTGCAACGTATCGATTTGGTGGTCACCGTCGGGGGGTAATGCCTTCTGAGCTTCAAGACATTCAAGTCCCCATCATGCCTGCTGATAAACCTATAATTATTCCAGAGCGCAAGAAGAAAAAAAATAAATAGGGGTGAAGGCCTTTCTTATTTGCAGCGATTGGTCCACCAATGAATCTCGGAATGAGGTGGAGACGGATCTTCTGTTTATTGTAAACCCATCATTGTTTTGATTCCCAAATTTTGATTGGGTTTGCAGGGATGATGTATATTTAGAAAGCTTAGCTATGAAGCATTTATTTATCGTCTTGTTCGTTTTTACCTGCTTCATTTCCAGCAATTACGCTCAGGCACAACCTGGTAGACGGGGAGGTCCCCTTGGACCACGAATTGAGCCCGAAAACCTCGAATTTGACTTAGGGGTCGGGGAAATTCCGGATCGAGAGATGTTTGAGAGACTTTCCTACCAAGGGCCGGAGGTTTCTAGAGATGCTTATCTCGCGAACCTGGAATTTGTGAAGTTCATTATCGACAAAGCTGATCCGTCGAACCACAAAGTCTATTTCATGAACACGCAAAATCATCGGGCCCATCCACCCTACATGAGACTTGTTGGAATCGAAAGTCGCGAACGAGGTGCCATTACTTATATGCCTCGCTTGACCAGCCCCAATGGATCTCCAGGTTTGTATATCATCGATTTCCAACCCAACGACTCTTATGCATTTGAAGACATTGATCGGATTATCAAAACGTTGACTCTGCAAATGCCTTTACTTAAAGGAAAAGTTGCGTTTCATCCACTCAGTGGCAATTTAAGAAGATACGAGGCGGAGAAGACAAAATACGAAAAAGCAGGCGTCGCCGTTTATCTCGACTCGGATATTTACAAGAACATCTCATTTTTGCCACTGAACATTGCAAAAGGTTTTGGGCGACTACGTGTTTACAAGAATGAACTGAGATCATCTCCACGGGACATTTTAATTTGTCCTACGTTGCCTAATGAGATGCCTCGAGTTGCGGGGGTGATTACCGAGGCCCGTCAAACTCCCCTGTCCCACGTGAACCTTCGCGCTATTCAGGATAAAGTTCCGAACGCCTTTATCAAGGACGC
Organism: Mariniblastus sp.; assembly: GCA_011523945.1. Taxonomy (GTDB): domain Bacteria; phylum Planctomycetota; class Planctomycetia; order Pirellulales; family Pirellulaceae; genus Mariniblastus. The sequence continues at coordinate 17,875 of WTFU01000119.1, forward strand.
GAGGCAACTGGAAGATATTTCGTCTTTAATCGGAAAAGAAGTCTTTTACGAAGTTAACAGTCAGGGTTACCGGATTCGTTTGGCGAGTCGATCTGAGATGCAAGAGCATTTTGAATCGATACGTCCAGTAGCCGCGCAATATCCGAAACGTGATTTAAGTTCAAAAGAAATCATCCCATTGCATAAAGCAAATTTTGTTGACGCCTCCCGTTTCGGTGCGAAGTCTGCCAATCTAGCTGCGATGAAGACATTTAAATTGAAGGATGGAATATTGCCAAATGGATTCGTTATGCCGTTTTACTTCTACGATGAATTTATGAAGCATAATGGATTTTACAGAGTGTTTAAAAAAATGGCCGGTAATGAACAATTCAAAGCAGATGCTAAATTTCGCGAGGATGCGCTTGCGAAATTTCGAGTTAAAATTATTTCCGCTGAAATGCCAAGCTGGATGATGGAGCGGATTTCATCGCTTCAAAAACAGTTCCCCGCTGGTACGTCGATCCGCTGTCGATCCAGTACAAATAATGAAGATCTCGATGGGTTTAGCGGCGCGGGACTTTACGATTCGTTTACTCATAACCCTTCTGAAGGCCATCTTTCCAAGTCGGTTAAGCAAGTTTTTGCTAGTTTGTGGAATTTTCGAGCTTATGAGGAACGTTCATTCTTTTTGATTGACCACGAGCAAACGGCTATGGGAGTCTTGTTTCACCCCAATTTTAAAGGGGAGTTGTCTAACGGAGTCGCAGTCACCAGTGACGTTTTGTACGGTACCGAAGGAAATTACTATTTAAATATTCAACGCGGTGAGGATTTAGTTACCAATCCTACTGGCGAGTCTTCGCCCGAAGAGACCCTTCTTGGTTGGTGGGAGAGAGACGGGCAACAGATGATTCGAGCCTCGGATCCAGATAAACCGGAGGTCTCACTCTTAGATTCTGATCAGCAAAAGGAACTCAGAGAGGCTCTCGGCCGAATTCACTTTAATTTTGAAAAATTATACGGCAAAGACCGAGGCGATGCATTTGCGATGGAAGTTGAATTCAAAATCACAAACGATGGTCGACTCGTAATTAAGCAGGCTCGTCCGTGGGTTTTTTGAGGACGATTAATTCGTTGGTTGACATTTCAGTGCTTAAATAAGTTGACGTACGGAGTGTCCTGATCATTTGCTTGGAACAGTTGGTTTTGATTGGTGGGCTAGACAGAGCCCTTTGCCTTTTGCATTTCGTTGTTTGAAATTTAGAATCCGGTTCCGTCTGCAATAAGATGGTTTAAAAAAGCGAAAATCGCGGTATATTAAGGTCTGTGGTGGATTGCCGCTAATCACTTTGATTTTTCCTTTAATCGGGTTCTCTAATGAAATTGAAAGTTAAATTCGTACTTCTGTTGTTGGTTGCGCTTCTACCTATTTCAGTAACCGGTGTAGAAGGTCTCGCTTTGGGCCAAGATGCGGCCGCCAAACGCATGACCCCTGAGTTGTTATGGAAACTTGGTCGACTCGGTGAGGTTGTGACATCGCCCGATGGAACCAGGATTGCGTTTACGGTAAGGCGATACGAGTTAGCCGACGATAGAGGCAGTTCGAACCTCTTCATTATGAACATTGCGAATGACACAAAAATTGTCGCCTTAGAAAAATGGGCTTCGATTGGTTCCATTTCCTGGATAGATACCGAATCTGGCAGCCATCTCTTTTTTGAGGGTATTAATCCGGATGGTGAAGATAATTCAAATCAAGCTTGGTCAATGGACACCAAGACGCACGATTTGAAGCAGGTCACCTCCGTTGAAGGCGGAATCTCGAATTTTAAAGTTGCCCCGACAGGTGATAAAATTGCTTTCACGCTCGATATAAAACTCGATCAAGAACCCAATGAAATATATTCAGATCTCCCCAAAGCTGACGCAAGAATCATTGACCAACTGATGTTTCGTCATTGGAATGCGTGGCATGATTATCGTTACAGTCACTTGCATGTCGCAGTACTTGGGCAAGATGGAATTGCCGAAACCGCCGTCGACCTGATGAAGGGGCTTAAGGCTGACTGTCCGGTTCCGCCGTTTGGAGGCACCGAGCAATTTAATTGGTCGCCAGATGGAAATGAAATTGCTTTCACAATGAAGGATGTCGACAAGTGGGAGGAATCCACCAACAGCGATGTCTACCTAGTCGCAGCCGATGGTACTGGAGAGCTAACCAATATTTCGAAAGATGGATTAGGCTATGACAACAATCCAGTTTATTCGCCTAATGGAAAATTTCTCGCTTTTAGTTCAATGGAAAGAGCCGGATTTGAATCCGATCGCAACCGGATCATGGTTTTCAACCGAAAGCGAAAAAGCACGAAGGAAATTACCAAAGGTCTCGATCAAAATGCCAATGGTCCCGTTTGGACCAGTGACTCGAAATCAATGGTTTTTGATTCAGAGCGGGATGGCACAACCCAATTGTTTGAAATTACGGTTAAGGATCAAACACTAAAACAATTGACCGATGGATGGTTTAACTGGCACTATTTTGGCGAACTCAAGGCTCCGGATGCGGCAGCTGGCACATTAATCGTATCGCGCACAAATATGATTCGTCCGGCAGAAATCTATTCACTCGTTGGCAAGAAAACTACAAAATTGACGGGGATTAATGACGCTATCTATGCAAATCTGGAACTCCCTACTATTGAACAGCGTTTTGTAAAGGCTACCGACGGAAAATCTATCCAGTGCTGGGTGATAAAACCTCCTGGCTTTGATCCAAAATCGGAAAAGAAATGGCCCATGTTGACTTATTGTCAAGGTGGACCGCAGGGCCAGATTGGCCAATGGTTCTCCTACCGATGGAATTTTCATTTGATGGCTGCCAATGGCTATGTGGTGGTCGCTCCAAATAGACGCGGACTACCTGGATTTGGCCGGGAATGGAACGATCAAATTAGCGGTGATTGGGGTGGCCAGGCAATGAAGGATATTCTCTCAGCTACAGATTCGATGACGGCTGAAAAGTATATCGACAAAGAACATGTCGCCGCCATTGGTGCCAGTTTTGGTGGATATACCGTCTACTGGTTAATGGGGAACAGCGGTGACCGTTTCTGTTCGATGATCGCACACTGTGGTGTTTTCAATCTCGAGTCGATGTACGGCTCGACGGAAGAATTATTTTTCGTGAATTGGGATCTAGGGGGGCCGTATTGGAAAAACAATGAGGTTTTGAGCAAATACCAAAAATTCTCACCACATAGATTCGTGAAAAAATGGACCACGCCTTTGTTAGTGATTCACGGTCAAAAAGATTTTCGAGTACCTGTGACACAGGGGATGGAAGCATTTACGGCAGCTCAGGTCCAGGATGTTCCCTCTCGCTTTCTTTATTTTCCAGAGGAGGGTCACTGGGTGATGCGGCCTCAAAATGGAGTACTGTGGCATCGCATCTTTTTTGATTGGTTAAATCGCTACTGCAAAGATAGCAAATAACCACGGCATTGTAAGACTGCTGAGAATTTCATGGTTCCGTAGTCCTTTGTTAAAATTGATTTATTATTGATGTGTCACCAAGAATGAGATTGAACTCCACAAGTGCTCAACTTTTGTTGTTAAATTGTGTTGGCGATCAAATTTGGGATGAGCAGACTTGTATCGAGCAAGGAATACCAAAAGACTGGTTCGATGAATTAGTGGATAATTACGAATCAGGATTCGATAGCGATCGGAACACGATATATGTCAACGATCGAATGGTAAACCAATATCGTGGTGTTTCCGATTTGCTCATTGCCTTTAAGCTTGCTGAATTCCTTGGCATCGATTGGAAACGGGTGACCAGTACCTCGCTGGGACGGCGGGCGCAGGTCGCGGCAATCAAAGCCGAACTCGATGAGTTATAAGCATCGTCCTGAGTACGAGATATAAAATCTAGCGAGCTGCATACAAGTTTTATCAAACGGTAAATCTGACTATTGGAGTCGCGTCAACATACAGAAACGAAGTGGAGTTAAAAAATGAATACTCAATCTGATTCGAAAATTTGCCGCTGGGGAATCATGAGTACAGCGACCATCGGGCAGAAAAATTGGCAGGCAATTAAATTGGCAGGGAATGGCACGGTAGCAGCGGTTGCGAGTCGCAATTTGGCCAGTAGTGAGAGTTTTATTAATCAGCTCCAGCCATCTGTCCCCTTTGCTACGCCTCCACGGGCCGTAGAAGGGTATCAGGCTCTTCTCGATTCACCTGAGATTGACGCAGTTTATATTCCACTTCCAACAGGAATGAGGCGTGAGTGGGTTATCAAGGCGGCGGAAGCTGGTAAGCACGTCTTGTGTGAGAAACCTTGTGCATCATGCTATTCAGACCTGCAGGAAATGGTGGCTGCCTGTAGAAAAAACAACGTTCAGTTCATGGACGGCATTATGTATATGCACGGCGAACGACTCAAATCGGTTCGGCAAGCCATTGATACCAAGATTGGAAAGATCAAACGTATTGCGACGCAATTCAGTTTTTTTGGTGATCAAGAATTTGACGAAGGCAATATCCGCACCAACAGTGAGCTTGAGCCTTTTGGTTGTCTTGGTGATTTAGGCTGGTATACGATCCGCTTTGCACTTTGGGCTATGAATTACCAATTGCCGAAACAGGTTTACGGGAGAATGATTGCTGCTTATAAGCGTGAAGATAGTCCCAATTCGGTTCCAATGGAAATTGAGTGTGGATTACAATTTGACGATGGCGTAAGTTCATCGTTCTACAATAGTTTTTTGACAGGGCATCAACAGTGGGCTCACGTTTCTGGAACGGAAGGGAGTGTCTTTATCCCCGACTTCGTTCTTCCGTTTGAAGGTAACCAAGCGAAACATTCGATTTATCAGCCGGAATTTACGGTCAATGATTGCGATTTTGCGATGGCTGAAAATCGAGAGGACATCGTTATTGAGGAGCCAGGTAATAGTGCAGAGAACTCGCAGGAAACCAATCTGTTTAGGAATTTTGCTGAGCTTGTTTTGTCGGGTAAGACGGACGACCACTGGGGCGAAATCGCATTGATGACTCAACGTGTTATGGACGCTTGCAAGAATTCAGCTGAAAATGGCGGAGTTGCTATCGAGCTTAGCTAGCGTCTGGCGCAATGGTGCGGTTAAAACCCTTCGGTATCATTTTTATTGAAAATGTTCGGCAAGGGGTTTGTCTATTTTATAAAATCTTCCGTTCGATTTTGATTAAGCGAATTTGTTTAATTGGGGTGTAACTAAGTAACCGATTCTAACCATGTTACCTGTGGTTGGCTTAGGGCACCATCGAGTAGCCTGTTTCGGTTTCGAATTGGAAAGATTCGGTTCTGCTGATGCTGGTTCATTCGTGCCCGCGAAAGGCAAATATGAATCGAACTGGTGTTGCCGCGTTTTTTCTATTCACTCTGTTAGTTCTTGGCTTGCCGATTTCATTGTTGGGGCAGGAGGTCGGGTGCCCGGTGCCGTGTTGTCTCGAACCCGGGGATCTGTCTGAGCAAGAACAGGCTTCGCTTGTTCCGCAATCAATTCAAGAGTCATCTGATCTGTCTGAGACGGCTGGTAGCGTAAAGATTCTGCATGAAATCAAACCTGTCGGAACTGGCACAGGTTTGTGGGATTGGTCTGACGCTGGCCCGCACCATGACGCAGTTGTTGAGATATCTTCGGCCGCTGGAGCGGGTACGGGAGTGTTGATTGCGACGGATCGATCCAGTCCTTTTAAAAAGGGCCATGTCGGGCATGTTTTAACCGCATGGCACGTAATTAAAAATGACATCGTCAATGGTAAGCTGAAAGTCCGATATCGAAACCGAGCGGAAACTCGCGATTGCAAAGTAGTTCTGCACAGCGAGGAAAAAGATATAGCCCTTGTTCGTGTTTGGGTCCCACTTGGGATTCGCGAGGCGCGGCTGGCCACCTCCCCAATTAAACGCGGGGATCATCTTGAATTAGTTGGCCTTGGCGGTGGAACCAACCTGACCAGTTGTGTGAGAGCCTTTAAATCTGCTGCTTCGCCTCCCTCAAGCGTCGACAAGATATTTGCCGACGTACCGCTTCTGCCGGGAGATTCGGGTGGCCCAATTTTTAATTCAAGGCAAGAAGTTGTGGGCGTGATCTCCGGCGGGTGGTTTTGGTGGGATAGTGGTGTTATTGCTCCCGATGGATCAATTATGCGGACGACGTGGCCGGCTCGTGCGAGTAACGTGTTACCTATTCGCCGAATGCTCAAAGATCTATATCGTTCCACGAATGTAGCGGACGTTGCACCGACATTAATTCGTTAATTCCGCAAGGTCTGACGTTGGAGGAACCTCCTCTAATGTAAAAGTGATCTTGGATCTGTTACCCTGCTATTTTATGGTTTCTTTTTAAGAGTCATTTTAGAAGGGAATTCGGTTATGAATCCGATGCAGGAAGTCGAAATTTTGCGAGCCGCATGTTGTGTGGCAGGGATTGATGGCGAGGTCACTGAAAACGAATTGTTGATGATCAATGAGTTGGCTGCTAAAGCGGGCGTCGGTCGAGCGTCGCTTGAAGCAATGATCGAACGAGGAAAAGCGGATCCTGAGTTTTACAAAGAGCAGTTTCGAGTCCTCAAAGATCAGCCAAAAAAGTCCATGTTTGCCATTTTTAAAGTGGCAACGGCGGATAAGTCACTCTCAGGCGATGAGGTAAACGTATTGCGCAAGTTTGCTGAGAAGTTGGGGATTTCTTCCGAATCGTTTGACGCTGTTGTTGAGAAAATATCTCAACGGGCTGAGTAGATTTGAAATATTCAAGGCGTTTTATCAGATTTGAATAAGCACAGCGGTTGAGTTTTTATTTCCCGTTTTTAGGTATGCTTGTTTTGGCCTCGCCAGATATTCTTATTAACGCTCGCATAGATTGAGCATCGTTGAAAAAGCCAGCGATAAAGTAACCCATCTTAAGGAAGGTCTTGCGAGTAACATTGGTCGTATTTGGGGCGAAAAGGCCTTATTCAATATTTGCCCGCCGGCTTGAACGAATTTTTGCAGATTGGTTTCCAACGCCTAACCGCCTTTCTATTTACCAGCGATTACTTAAAATCTCATTCACCGCCGGCCTGAGCATTTCTATTGGCCAAGGCTTGAAAGTTCGCTTAGCTAATCATAGAGAATTGAAAGTAAATTATGAGACAGACGTTGGTAATTTGTTTTTTGCTGTCCATGCTCAACACCGTAATCGCTCAAGACGATAATGGGACACTGGACACTTCTGCGTTTGATAAAAATGTTCGGATTCAAGACGATCTTTTTAATCACGTTAACGGATCATGGTTGAAGTTCACTGAAATTCCAAGTGATAAATCAAACTACGGATCGTTCGGAAAATTGGCTGATGATTCTCAGGTTCGAATTCGAGAGATTATCGAAGAGACGGCAAAAAAGGACCATCCTGTGGGTAGCAATGCTCAAAAGATCGCTGATTTTTATCGTAGTTTTATGAATGAAGATGTGGTTAACGCTAAGGGCTATTCACCTCTTAATGGCGAGCTTGGAAAAATTCGTGCCTTAAAGACAAAGGCTGAGATTTGGAAGCACTTCGGCCACCTAAGCAAGATTGGTGTTGGGAGTCCAGTTGGCTTTTTTGTTTCTCAGGATGCTGGGGATGCCACCCAATATATTTGTCAGTTAATCCAAAGCGGTACAACATTGCCTGATCGGGATTACTATTTGAAGGACGATGAAGAATCAAAGAAAGTCCAAAAGGCTCTTTCAAATTATATCAAAACACTGTTTGACCTGGCAGGAATTGAAAACAGTGAGGAGGCCGCGCAACAGATCGTAGCGTTGGAAACTTCGTTGGCAGAAGTTTCATGGGAGCGTGTAAAACTTCGCGACGCCCGAAAGCGATATAACAAACAGTCATTTAAAGAATTGTCTGAACTTACTGCTGGTGAGCTTGATTGGGCTGACTATTTTGCCGCGAACGACGTCACTTCAACTCCTGAAATGGTCAATGTAAACACACCAAGCTTTTTTGCTGGCCTTGCTAAAATTATCAAAACTACTTCTTTGGAAACTTGGAAACATTATCTTCAATTTCGATTGCTAGATAGTTATGCGGCCTATCTTTCGCAACCGTTTGTGGATGCAAGATTTGAGTTGTACAACAAAACAATTGCGGGAATTCCGGTTCAACGTCCTCGCTGGAAACGAGGCGTCAATGCTATTGCGGGAGCAGGGGCGGGAGATTTTGGTGCACTGGGGGAAGCGGTCGGCGAGTTGTATGTCCAGAAATATTTCAAGCCTGAAGCCAAGGCCAAGATGGAAACGCTGGTTGATAATTTGTTAACTTCCTTCGGACAAAGTATTGACGATCTATCTTGGATGACGGACGAAACCAAAAGCCGGGCAAAGGAAAAGCTATCAAAAATTGGCACCAAGATCGGTTATCCAGACGTTTGGCGTGACTATTCGGCGTTAAACGTCTCTGCTGATGACTTGTTCGGTAATGTTTACCGATCGAATATTGTTGAACATCAGAGAAATATTAACCATCT
>WTFU01000025.1 GCA_011523945.1 Mariniblastus sp.
ATAAAAAAGCCGCTGCTGGTACTCAATGAAGGCTCCAGAAGCGGCATGGAGTACACCCCAGAGGATTCGAACCTCTAACCTTCGGTTCCGTAGAGCGGTTTTGCCAAGCGTCGAAAAGTTGCAGGAAGCACGTCTTTTGCTGAAGAACTCATCGTTAACCGGAAGCTAACATAACGCAACACTCAATGCAACTTTGTGTACTTGTTTGTAAACCTTGCATTGTGGGTTGAATGTTTGAAAGTAAAGTCGCTTGATCGCCATTTTTGGTTTGCGCTTTACTTCTGATCGTGACATACTTGCTGAGCATCTTGTGTTCATTCATCCGGTTCAGCAGGACAGCTAATGCACGATCACATCAGTGCTGGTAACAAAGCACAGCGGCACGATTTGACAGAGTATGGCATTGAATCTGAGTTGCAGGGCGACGATCAACTGTGCCAGGCATTGGTTTCCGGGTGCCACATCGAGAACGCTGCAGCAGTTGCTGGAATCTCAGTGCGGACGGCATACCGCAGGTTGGCCGACCCAGCATTCAAGCAACAGCTACAGGAGGCTCGGCAATGCCTTCGCGAATCAATCCTGGCCAAGTTGTCGGATGCAGGCCACGACGCGGTAGGGACGCTGTGGGAACTGATGCAGTCGGCAGATGACGAAGGGGTGCGGTTACGTGCCGCCAAAGCGGTGCTGGACAGTCTGAGGGGGTTCCATGCCGAAAGCCCGAAGGTAACGACCACTACGCGTATGCAAGTCGAACGCACCCAGCGTGTGATTGAGGGCGCATAGCGGCCCGGCGCCGATGTGCACCCGAGTAGTGAGGTGTTGCTGTATGCTGCTGCCAAGGCCTTGGTGTTTCTGGGATCAAGTCAGTTCCAACGCTAGCGGTTCTGCTGATATTGCAGACGCCGATTGGTTCTCAAGCTCACCTGAGATACGTGTCCTGTAAATCGAGGAACCCCCGTTTTAAGCGGTGTTTCTACGTCGGTCGATTTTTTTGACCCCGCGCGGTCGAGCTCTACCTACTGCAGCCCCGCCCGACGCCGCTGCCCCCGGCGTTGGGTTTTTTGTATGCTTTTTACGTCGCTAGTGTAAGGAGTGCCGCATCGTTTTGCCTGATCCTCGTATTTCGGGTACTGAGTTTTCCTGGTTGTCGGCGCAACTTATGTTGTAAAGAGTGTGTAAACGTTTCCCGCTTTTGTCCGATTTGCCATGAATACCGCTCTAAGCCGAAACAAGAAGGCTCTGGTTATGAGATGCATCGCTAGAGGATCGTATCGGCAATTTTACAAGGAATGCTTCGTTCATCTGGAAGAAGCAGTTGTCATGGTGAGCCAACTTTGCGGTGGGTTGGCTACATGAATTCTTGGCTAATCGGTGGGTCACAAGATTGTGACTTGATCGTAGATCTTCCTGCTGTGTCCGCGCAACACTGTCGTCTCAGTTATGAGAACGGAAGTTTCTTCGTTGAAGATCTCAAGTCCACCAATGGTACCTTCGTGAACGGAAAGCGGATTCATGAAAAAGTCTTGGTGTTTAAGTCTGATGAGATCACGCTGGGCCTTACTCTTCCGATGCCTTGGCCACAAACAGATAGTGGTGGAAAAGCGAGAATCGTCACCATTGGCGGCGCTTCGGACAACGACATCGTGCTTGATTTTCCCGTGGTGTCCGGGCACCACGCGCGGTTGATAGTTAAAGCAGATACAGTATCTATTGAAGATCTAAGTTCGACAAACGGCACCTATGTCGGTTCGCAGACCAACCGGATCCAGCTCGCACTCTTGGCGGGAAACGAACGGGTCTTTTTTGGAAGCCATCAAGTTTCAGCCGGTCAACTTCTCGAAAAAGCTGGGGTCCGTCCACGTTCGCACTCAAAGATAAGTGTTGCAGGCGCAGGGCTTATCGTTGGTCGGGATCCGGATTGCGATCAGGTTTTGGATCACCCGATGATTTCCGGCCGACACGCAAGCATCTCACGAGTCGGCAGTCGTTATTTCGTCGCAGACCTAGATTCAACCAACGGAACGTATGTAAACGGAAAACGCGTCCATCAAAAGGTACAGCTTCGGCGAGAAGACGTTATCTCCTTGGGCAGCTATTCGCTCACGCTCACACGAGACGGCTGCCTCGAGAAGCGAGATCAGCGTCGGCGGTTTCGCGTGGAAGCTCAAAATGTAGCTATTGATGCTGGTGGTCGCCGCTTGATTAGCGACGTGTCTTTGACGGTTCACGCAACTGAACTTGTCGGCATTATGGGGCCAAGTGGCGCTGGCAAGTCTACACTGATGAGCGCGCTTAATGGTTATCTGCAGCCTGCGGTAGGCACTGTTTCGATTAACGGGCTGGATTTGTACTCGCACTTCGACCTGTTCCGTGGACAGATCGGGTACGTTCCCCAAGATGATATTATTCACGCCGATTTATCTGTTAGGCAAGCTCTCTACTATACCGCTCGGTTACGATTGCCTCCCGATTCCTCACGCGATGAGATCGAAAACCGAATCACGAAGGTCATCGAACAGTTGGGGCTCGAAGGTACTGAGGACGTTCGAATCGGATCTCCCGAACGTCGGGGAATCAGCGGAGGGCAAAGGAAGCGGGTCAACTTGGCGATGGAACTCATTACAGACCCATCGATCCTCTTTCTCGATGAGCCGACGTCCGGGCTCTCATCCGAAGATGCCTTCTTGGTGATGTCTTTGTTGCGTGAACTGGCTGACAGTGGAAAGACAATCCTGCTTACTATCCACCAGCCCAGCCAAAAAGTTTACAGAAAGCTCGACAATCTAATTCTTGTCGCAAAGGATGCAGGTTCGACGGAACCAGGAAAGGTCGCGTATTATGGTCCAGCCGCGCCAGACGCTTTTGATTTCTTCAGACACGAGCATGGGGCAGAGGAACGTAAAAAAGAAGACGACGCGCCCGAACTCATTTTGAGCCGACTCGCTCAACGACCTGCTAAAGATTGGGTTGCTCGCTACCAAGATTCCGAGGTGAAAGAGGAGTTTGTTGATGGTCGAGCGTCAAGGCAGAGTTTCAAGGATGAAACGATCGATCAACCCCGGCAATCATTTACGTGGGAGGCGACTCGGTGGCGCTACTTGGTCGAGCGAGGAGTCGTTATCAAACTCAAAGATTTCTGGAACACAGCGGTGCTCATGGCGCAGGCCCCAATTATTGGAGTGTTAATCTACCTAGTCTTCGGGACGAATGCTGCAGATGACGGAAGCCTTGAGCTTTGGCCTGACGCAGCGCGGGCGACAAGCGTTAGCGTGTTTTTGACCGTTTTGTCAGCCGTATGGTTCGGTTGTTCGAATTCCGCTCGCGAAATCATCGGTGAGTGGGCGAATTATCGGCGTGAACGCATGGTCAATCTCAAAATCCTATCCTACGTCTTCTCGAAGTTCACTATTTTGGGCGGATTGTGCGCAATTCAATGTATTGTTCTGCTGGCGATTGTTCACGCGGGCAACGGCTTTGGTTCTTCTTGGTTGTTGTCGTTGCTGATCTTGTTTTTGATATCGATGGTGGGCGTAGGTATCGGGTTGGTTGTTTCCGCAGTGGCGAGATCTACTGAGTTTGCAATCGGTCTATTGCCGGTGATCATCATTCCGATGGTCGTTCTCGGCGGAATCTTGCAGCCCATACACGAAATGAACGTCATTGCCCGCGCACTATGCCAAGTGATGCCCTCGAGGTGGGGATTCGAAGCCCTGTTGGTGCAAGAAGCAAATGAGCGTCCCGTAGGTCCGAATGGAGACGATATGGCGGAGCAGTATT
>WTFU01000038.1 GCA_011523945.1 Mariniblastus sp.
CTGTTGGCGGCGTGGAACTGCACCTACAAGGTAACCGGACTTCAAATCCAGCATCATGTCGCTCGCCTGCGAAATAGCAAGACAGATCGCTGCACCCACGACCATACAGCTGACGATCGTTTCCGTTTTGCCTAATCCCATATTCACGGCAATGACGATCAAAATGGTGACCGCAATCAATGTCATCCCCGAAAGCGGAGACCAATTTGTTCGCCCCACGCACTCCGCAACAATCACGCCTGCAATCCAAATCCAAACCGTTCCCAGAATCGCCATCAGTAGGGCAGTGGCAAGTGACATTCCGGGAGCCGATTTGTAAGCCAAAAAGACCAAACAAGCTGCCCCCAGCACAACCGCAGTGGCCAGCAATTTAATTGGCATTTCATCTCGGCTCGCCGAATCACTTCTACTCGCTCGATTCATCGAACTGATCGCACTTCGGATCAGAGGAAACGCCATAATGATGCCACCCATGGCTGCCCCAATCAGCATCCCGATACCAGTTGGCTTATAAACAAACTTTCGCATGACCCCGGGCATTTCGACCATCCCCTGCATGTCTGGCGAACCAAACGTGCTGATGATGGGCGAGAGCAACCAATAGCAGATGAACCCGCCGGCACCAAACCAGAAACCACCTTTGCCTGATAAAAACCCGACTCCAATGGTCATGAGCGAACAATAGAAAACCAGACTGTAACGGGGAGGCAAGCCAAGCAATGCACCGACCCCAACATCTTCGTAATGCAGAACTTTCTTAACAAAAAAGAAAAACAAACCAGAAACGATTGCACCTCCGAACAGATACATCGCCTTGGTGATACCTGCACCCGGGGATTTCAAAATCGTCGCAACTGCGATTCCACCGGGGTAGGGCAGACGTTGAAAATCAATCATCTGTTTACGAAGCGGGATTACAAACGCCAAGCCAATGAATGCTCCCGCAATACAGGCAAACAACATGAGAGGAACATTGAAATCAGCGACACCTGAAAGCTCGGGCTTCTTACTCAAGATAAACAGGGCTGGCACCGAAAACATAATTCCCGAGGAAGCACCATTCACCGCCGAAGCAACGGTCTGGTTAATATTGTTTTCAAGAATGCTCGTCCGCCGCATTAATCCGCGCAACACACCCCACCCCAGAATGGCAGCCAACTCGGAGCCTTCAATGGAGAAGCCAAGCTTCAAAGCAGCGTAACTGATCGATACCGCGATTAACGCTCCCAAGATCCAGCCCACAATAATGGCTTGCCACGTCATTTCGGGGTAGGCACCGCGACGGATCAGTTCACCCTGCCGCATTTCCACAGAATCACCGCTCATGATTTTTCCCAAACTAGAACAATACTCACGGATCCGGTTTTCACGGAATTAACATCAAAGATCGTAGTTTAAAGGAATTTTTTTCACTTCGAAACTAGTCGGCTTACCACGGCCCCATAAATCCGAAGGAATACCATTGCGCCTTCCAAGCAACTCAGCAGCATCCAAAACCACACCAACCCTAAGCATTTTTCCTACATCGATTGAAACCGCGGCTGATTCTTCTATGTTTAAGTCATAAACTGGGTGAATGACTCGACCTAAATTAAGCTCGAAAATTCTATCCAGAACTCTACTTCCAAGAATCTCTTTGAGTCGCCCCCCCGCAATGGAGCTAATGATGGATACCAACCTGAATATTGACCGTCTCGAAATTGCGAAAGACTGGCTTCCTAGATATACGGGCATGCCACTTGATCAATTTGGCGACAATATTTTACTGACGAATTTTGACTATTACGTCACTCAATTTGCAGACCGATTTGGTTGCAACATCTATGGAGAGGGACGCCCGATGCAGGCCGCAACCAATTCGTCTGGCCTTTCCATTGTTAATTTTGGAATTGGTTCCGCCAATGCGGCAACCATCATGGATCTTCTCTCAGCGCGCAATCCAAACGCGGTGCTGTTTCTTGGGAAATGCGGCGGCCTAAAAACATCTTCAGAAATTGGCCACTTCATTCTGCCGATCGCTGCAGTCAGAGGGGAAGGAACTAGTGGCGACTACCTGCCCCCTGAAGTTCCAGCACTCCCGTCTTTCAAATTGCACAAATTTGTTTCCGAGAGTTTAGTCAGTCGCAACCTCGAATACCGCACAGGGGTGATCTACACCACCAATCGCCGCCTCTGGGAACACGATCAAGAGTTTCGCAAGCGACTCCAAAAACTAACCTGCATTGGAATCGACATGGAAACCGCAACTTTGTTCATCGTCGGACACTACAACTCCATTTCCCGAGGCGCCTTACTTTTAGTCTCCGACGTCCCCACCACTCCGGAAGGTGTCAAGACTCGGGCATCCGATCGGGAGGTAACCAATACCTGGGTCGACCAGCACATCGAAATTGGTATCGAAGCGATGACCGACATTAGCGTGCGAGGCGAACAAATCCGACATTTCCAATACTAACCCTGTGCTTCGAAATTGCCTTTAATTCACGCCAGCAGAATCGGCTACATACCCTCTAAATCTTTCACCTGGCTATTCGAATAGATTACCGTACCGGTGAACCGTCTCCGAAATCGATTGTTCTTTTAGGTAATTTAACAACTCAATTCGTCCATTGGCTAATGATGATGAATTGAGAATTGGCAAGTTACCGATCGAAGAAGGAGAAAATTGAGAACGATCACAGCTCCCATAAAACCTCAACGTTCCCCCCTCCATCTCACGAAGGCGTTCCACCAATTCTTCGCTTGTTTCAATCACGAGTTTTGCCCTGACGGATTTGGCGAACTTTTCCAATGCTTGATCCGGTGCAGCTGTACTTAACAACAACTGCGTTCCAACCGTATGACAGGCCAGCGCGATCAACGAGGAACCGATTGCATTGTCTCCGCTCCAGGCCTCAGAAAACCGAAGCAAGTGCCAAGGGCGGGGACGGTAACGAAAATGATTCGTTTCACCATGAATTTGCGAAGGGTCATGCTCAATCGAAAATTCATTGTCCCACCAGTAGGCATAACTCTCCGCTGCAGCTTCCAATCGTTCTACATGGGGCACACCCAACATCGACTTAAGTCGACTCAAAACAGATCGCGTCTCGGCAACGGGTCGCGCTCTCAATTCTGGCAAGTGTTCTTCTGTCCAATCAAAAAACGTCGACACATAATTTGGCCCGCCCGCTTTGGGTCCCGGGCCCACACAGGAATCTTTCCACCCGCCAAAGGGCTGTCGGCGGACAATCGCCCCTGTTGTTGTACGGTTGATATAAGCGTTGCCCACTTCGACACGCTCACGCCATTGAGCGATTTCATTCGGATCCAATGAATGAAGGCCTCCCGTTAATCCAAATGCACTACTGTTTTGCACCTCCATAGCCTCTTCGAAATCCTCAACACACATCACCCCAAGCACGGGTCCGAAACATTCTGTTGTGTGATACCAACTTCCCGGCTTGACACCCATTCGAATTCCCGGGCTCCAATGACAGGGATTCTCGTCGATCATTTTTGGCTCGACCAGCCAGGTCTCCCCCGGCTCCAACTGGGTGAGCCCCTTTTCAAGATACTCGTCCGGATTTCGAATAACCGGTGTAACCGTCGCGGAAGCATTCCAGGAACCACCTACCGTCAGACTCTCGGCCGCATCTTTGAGTTGCTGGATGAATTTCGGATTCTCGTAAACTTCTCTTTCCACCAGTGCCAAACTCGTCGCCGAACACTTTTGCCCCGCGTGACCAAACGCGCCACGGACAAGATCCTTGACCGCGAGATCCAAATCAGCCGCGGCCGTAATGACCAAACTGTTCTTACCGCTGGTCTCGGCATAAAGCCGCAGTTCGGGCCGCCATTCCTGGAACAGATTCGCTGTAAAAATACTTCCCGTCAGAATGACTGCGTTGACACGGGAATCCGATACTAAATATTTCCCCGTCTTCCCATCTACCGTTGGCACAAATTGCAGCACAGTTTTAGGAACACCGGCCTCCCACAACTGCTGCACCAAAATCCAAGCCACCAACACGGACTCGCGAGCTGGCTTTAGAATCACCGAATTCCCAGCGGCCAAGGCAGCCAGCACGCCTCCGGCAGGAATCGCGAATGGAAAATTCCAGGGTGGCGTTACCACAACGACTCCACAAGCTCGCCCAACCGTTCCATCGCCCCATCCAGCAGCCTGCATACTCTTTGCATAGTAGTTGGCGAAATCAATTGCCTCACTGACCTCAACATCAGCTTCCGTAATATTCTTTCCCGCATCCAGCAACATCGCGCCAATCGTATCGGCTCGATTCGCAGCCATCACGCTACCGGCATTTCTAAGAACAGACGCACGCGCTTCTATTCCCAATGCTTCCCACTCGGGTTGTGACTGGACCGCTGTCTTCAAAGCCACCTCAATCGCATCTTGATCAGCTTGGCAAAATCGATACGCCTCATGACCAGGCCGCGATGGATCTCTACCGTGTCCCGTCAACAACTCACGATGAAACTCCCCACCTATTTGAATCGGAATCGGAGCCACCTCGTGATTTTTCCACTTCGTCAAAATGTCGGTCGCCCATTGCCGATTATTGGGCAAGGAAAAATCAGTGTCCGCAACATTGTGAAATGCATCCGTTTCGCTCATGGGAATTGGCGTTTCACTCAACCGATCTTGAACTCGGTTTGGAACTGATGACAACTCTGCCTCACCCGACAGAAGGACTGACTGTCGAAATGCATCACACTGTCGCTTCCACTCCGAACTTCCCTCCCGCAAGGCAAACAGCGCACCAAGAAAACTGCCGGGGGCGGTATTTTCATCAAGTCGACGAACGAGATAGGCAATCGCAGCCTCAAATTCTGCATCCAAAACGACTGGAGAATAAACTAACATTCCCCCGGTTCTTTCCTGCACTTCTTTCGATTGAGCATTCGCCATTCCCTCGAGCATTTCGAATTCGATTCGCTCTTCAACACCAAAATGCTTACGTAACAACATTGCAAATGCGATATCAAATAGGTTATGACTCCCGACGCCGATCCGAACCGCCGCTGCATTTTCGGGATGACATGCGTACTCGAGCATTCGTTTATAATTTGCGTCCACCTCAAGCTTGCTCTGATAGGGAGCCTGAGGCCAATCCTCAAGCGATGCCTCTACTTGTTCCATCGCCAGATTAGCGCCTTTGACAATTCGAATCTTGATTCCCGTTCCCGTGCGCGCGCGGCGATCTTGAGCCCAACGCGTCAAGTCCTGCAGCACACAAAAGGAGTCTGGCAGATAAGCCTGCAAAACGATCCCCGCTTCGAACTGATCAAACTCAGGTTCTCCAAGAACCGATTTAAACACATCCACGGTCAGGTGAAGATCCCGATACTCTTCCATATCCAAATTTACAAATTTCGGTGCAGCTGGCGTCCCTCCCTCGATCGCAGCCCGATAAATTGATCGCAAACGCGGCTTTATCAATTCGATCGTGTTCGCATAGCCCGTTAGACTGATCTGACTCACAATTGCAGAGAGCTTAATCGATATATAATCCACGCCTGGTTCCAACAACCGTTTGGTATTATCCCGCAGTCGCCGGTCAGCTTCCTTGTCCCCTAAAACAGCTTCGCCAAGCTGATTAAAATTAACGCGTATGTCCTGCTGCCTTCGAGTTTGCAGGTACTTGGAAAACTCCTTATCTTCAGCCGAAATAATGACATGCTCAGAATCGTTCCGGACTTTCTTTGTGACCAAGGGCATTAATAGATTGGGAAACCAGCTTGCCAATTCATTCCCAACTCTCAGTGCAGACTGGTCTATTCCTGAGAAATAGGCCGGAACGCCGTAGTCTTTTACCAAACGATTCATCCGATCAGCAGCTCTCGCCGGACGTCGGATTCGCAAGACCTGATCTGCCATGGCGATCGTAAATTTTTTGCCCGGCTCATCGCGCATCATCCGGGCCATCATCGCGGACCGCTTACGCTCTTCGGAAGTTTCATTGTCGCGAGAAGCGTTCAGGATCTCGGCCGCCAAATCAATGGCCTGATCGGCAAGGGTTACTAAATCCAGTTCCGTTTTTGTGGACATGCCCGTCTCCAACATTGCTAAGTCGTAAGATAGGCTTAATTATTCTTAACTGGCAGTTTCAATGCTTGTAAAAAAGCGACGGTCCGGGACTATTTTTTTCCTAAAAAACTTGCACCTAAAACGATTAGGATAACTTTCTTCCTCGCAACCCCGTCGCTAAGCACTAACCCCCATAGGCATGCTCGTTCAGATCTTCCATCGAAACAAACTCAATTGCCGACATATGGGTCGCTTCGAGGATAACCTGTGGAGCGCACCCATTTTCGAGTGCTTCTTTCCAACGCAACATACAGAGACACCACTGATCTCCCGGTTGCAAGCCGGGAAAACCATATTCGGGAATAGGAGTTGAAAGGTCGTTGCCAACTTGCTGGCTGAACGCCAGAAACTCCTCCGTCATCACACAGCAAATGATATGCAGCCCCTTATCGCTGATCCCGGTCCGGCAGTATCCATCACGATAAAAACCCGTCATCGGCGCAATACAACATGATCTCAACTCGGTACCGAGGACATTCTTAGGCAACTGCATTCAAGACTCGCATGGCTATTGAAATAAGAACTATAGCGATATAGCACCGCTAGTAACTCACATGGAAAAATCACGGTTAAAACAATCCAGATATCTCGCCGTCTGAATCGATATCGATATTTTCAGAGGAAGGGACAGACGGGAGGCCAGGCATCCTCATCATATCACCGGTAATTGGAATCAGAAAACCCGCGCCAGCCGCAATTTCAATTTCTCGGACGGTGATTTCAAATTCACTTGGCCTTCCAATTTTCGCTGGATCATCAGAAAGCGACTTTTGTGTTTTTGCCATACAAATCGGCAAATTTTCAAGCTCGAGCTTTTTAATTGTCCGCAAGTCTTTTCTAGCACGAGAGGAATAGTCTACCGACGAAGCGCCGTAAATCTCCCGACAAATTTTCTCTATCTTTTCGGTGACGGGCTGCTCCCAATCGTAAAGCGGTGCAAATTCTCCCGGTTGTGACTCCATGGTTGAAACCAGCGTTGCTGCAAGATTCTCGGCACCGGCTCCTCCCTCTGCCCAGACATTGGCAATAACAGCCTCGAACCCTAGTTCCTCGCATCGCGCCCGCACAGCTTCGATCTCTTCATCGGTATCGGTTGTAAACCGGTTAATTGCCACAACTGCTGGGATATTGAATAACTTCGTATTTTCCAAATGCTTCTCTAAATTGACCAATCCACGAACAACCGCATCAACATTCGGCTCGGTCAGTGTTTTTAGATCAGCTCCACCATGATATTTAAGCGCTCGAATTGTAGCCACCAAGACCATTCCGTCGGGGGACAACCCTGCCCCCGCACACTTGATATCAAAAAATTTCTCAGCTCCAAGATCTGACCCAAAACCAGCCTCGGTAACAACGTAATCAGAGAGCGTCATACCCATTTTCGTGGCCAAAACCGAATTTGTTCCCTGAGCGATATTAGCAAACGGTCCTCCGTGAATAATTGCAGGCGTCCCTTCGATCGTCTGAACTAGATTCGGCTTAATCGCGTCCTTCATCAACGCCGCCATCGCGCCATTTGCGTTTAGATCCCTCGCGTAAACCGGGTTTCGATCGCGTGTAAAACCGATAAAAATATTCCCTAGCCGCGCCTTTAAATCGCTCAAACTGGTACTCAAACAGAGAATCGCCATAATTTCGGATGCAGCTGTGATATCAAATCCCGTTTCGCGCGGAACCCCATTCCCCGTTCCGCCCAATCCAATCACGATATCCCGGAGTGCTCGGTCATTCATATCGAATACCCGCTTCCAAACCACGGTTCTCGGGTCGATTCCAAGCGATCTTTTTTTGCTTTGCAAATTATTATCAACTAACGCGGCGAGTAGATTGTGCGCCTTTTCAATTGCTGCAAAATCACCCGTGAAGTGCAGGTTGATATCCTCCATGGGCAACACCTGTGACCAACCCCCTCCGGTTGCTCCCCCCTTAATTCCGAAGACTGGGCCAAGCGAAGGCTCTCGCAAAACCACGGTCGTTTGCTTTCCAATTCGGTTAAGGCCCTGCGACAGGCCAATCGACATGGTCGTCTTCCCCTCGCCGGCTGGAGTGGGGGAAATTGCCGTCACCAAAATTAATTTACTTTGCCTAGCCCGGTCTGCGTCAATTAAACTCAACGGCAGTTTCGCTTTGAAGTGTCCGTAGGGCTCGATCTCCGCTACGTCAATCCCAAGCTGCCCAGCAATGTTGCCGATCGGCTTAAGCTGACATTGTCGGGCAATTTCAATATCGTTAGGCATAACTCAGATTCCAGTGAAAAGGTTGGGCGTGGGAGAAACATCCATCGTAATGGCCAATCAGAATGATCAATCATTGACGACCATCGCACCCGTCATCTTAGCGTAAGTCTAATCTAAGATCGACAGAACCAGTCTTCTTCCAAACAACTTGGTTACTCATCAAAAGGAGCAATCCGAATTCTTGCTACAGCGTTTATTTCACCAACTCAGCTCACACCAACTTCTTGATGCTTACCACGGTTGAATGAAACGCTTGTTGGCCGGTAATAGGATCCGGGGCAATCGGCATGATTCGATTTTGATTCCAGCCGTTTCCGGTATTCTGCTTCCACATGGTGGGATCACCATTCGATTTATCTTCCCACCACATGTTTCGCTCCCAATCCGGATCCCGATAGGTGGTAGAATCGCTTCCCTGAGACACCGAACCATCGGCCGCACCATTCTCGCTCGGCGCCTTTTTAGCTTGGGCTACGTTTGTATATTGCCAATGTCCACAGCTATTACTCATGGCGATTGCACTTGGATGAATTCCGGGCATCGTCACAATTGGCACTCGCATTGTTCCGGCAATCAAGCGACCTTCAGAATCTTTCTCATAGTGATCACTCATCAGGTTTGGATTTGATTTTTCTAGCATTTTTGAGAAATAGCCCGTCAGCTCTATCCAGTCACCATCCTTTAGACCAAACTTCGCAGCCGTCTCAGGATTCAACCATGCTGGATTACTGTGAACGATCTCAGCGAGCCATTTCAAGTTCATGGTTCGACCATGATTGTGAACATTCCATTTAAACGATGTCATGATTAAGTGGTCTTCGTTCAAATCACGATGCTCCTCCGGTTGCATCCAGATTGGCATCTCATCGATGACAACATCAAATTTCTTATGCTGTTCGGGGCGGCGCTTTGTCTTTGACATACTCGACAGTTTAATGAGCTCAGAGGTGTCTTTATTTAAGCCCGTTTGGCTCAAAAAGACACTTCGAATTTCAAACTTGCGACTCGGTGTTTTAAACCCACGAACCGGTTTACCGTCCATCATAATCCCGATGCCGGTTCCGTCTTTCGTGATTACTCCTGTTTCAGGATTGGTTTCACTTCCCGCCAAGTCTTCATCCGAGAGTGGTCGCAAATGGGGTTCGTAAAACGGCTCAATCTCCGTGTTTTCCCAGCATCCCTCGTCCAGCAATCGCGTTAAGCCGGATTTCCCGGTTTCTGGATTCACGGGCACAGTAGAAGCCCACTGTTCCATATATTCCTGTTCGGATTCTTGATACCAGTCTTCCATCCCCCCACCAATTCTTTTGGCGATCTCAGGGAAGATCCAGCGAACGTCTTTTGCCTCGCCCAAAGGTTCGACCATTGGTGTTCGGATTCCAACATAGGGTCGCAGGTTATAACTGGCACGGGCATCTAAATCCCAACGCTCCATATATGTCGTCCACGGGAGCACGATGTCGGCATAATGAGCCGTCTCATTGTAGAACGGATTGATGCAAATGTGATAAGGAATCAGCTCCTCATCGCACATAACATCTTTCGTTAGACTCTCCTCCGGCCAGGTCATTGGCGCGTCGAGATTGTAGGTCATGTACGCATCAATTTTTGTTCGCTCTTGCAAAAGATAGAGGTAAATAATTTCACCGACACGCATTCGTCTCCAAACATTGGCCAGCGGATACTCTGGTGGATCTTCAAGAACACTCCAGGTTTTCGCTGATGGCGGCATCGCTGGGGTTTTTACAATCGGATCCAAGCCACCCCATGGCGACCAACACCACCCACCTTTTTTGCCAACACTTCCGACCAAGCCGTTGAGAAGACCGATTGCGCGATCGTTGTAAAACCCATTCAGATGAGCAGATGAACCACGATTACACATCGTGGTCGCCGCCGGTGCGGCTGCCGCAAACTCTAAAGCGATCCTTTTGATGTCTGCTGCCGGGATACCTGAAATGGCCTCAGCCCATTCCGGCGTTGAATCCTTGAGGTGCGATTTTAATTCATCAATGCTGCTCGTTGTCCAGCTATTAATAAAGCTTTCGTCATAAACGCCCTCCTCGAGAATAGTCTGGCACATTGCCAAAGCAACAGCACCATCTGTTCCCGGAAACGGAGCGAACCATTCGTCACTAGCACCCGCCGTGTTGGAAAGACGAACATCGAAAGTCACCATCTTCGCGCCATTTTTAAACCGGCCATTTTGAATGCGGTTTGCAAACGGAATGTGCCCCTGATGCGCTTCAAAGGCATTCGAACCAAAATTTAAGATGTACTTCGAATTTTCGACATCATTTAAATCCCAGTCTGACTCCCACAAGTACGCTAGATTCGCCGCGCGCCGGTTACCGCTGCATAAACTGCGATGGGATAGCTGTGTTTTTGTTCCAAATGCATCCAAGAAACGCTTGA
Source organism: Mariniblastus sp. (assembly GCA_011523945.1). GTDB lineage: Bacteria > Planctomycetota > Planctomycetia > Pirellulales > Pirellulaceae > Mariniblastus. The sequence continues at coordinate 10,747 of WTFU01000038.1, forward strand.
GTGCGTCCTTGGATCGCTGACGTCCCTGATGGAATGCAAATCTCTCCGGGTTCCCCGAATCCCGAATAGGCTTAAGTTTGGCTGAAATTTCGGTAAGCGCCTCATCCCAGGTCAATCGCTTCCATTTTCCTTCGCCGCGTTTCCCAACTCGCTTGATCGGATAGAGTAATCGCTCGGGATGGTACTGATGATTTAACCCAGCATGTCCACGAGCACACAGTCGTCCGCGGCTGTTAGGATCATTCGGGTTCCCCTCCAATTTGATAATACGTCCATCTTTCACGTGCCCAACGATCCCACAGATCGTGCTGCACAACTGACACATACCAGGGACTTTTTTTGTGTCTTTGTACTTGTTGGGATCGGGCCACTGCCGTTTTGCGTTAGGACCGGGCAGGGGACAAACTCCCGGAGTATTTTCAGTACCCTCGGGGTAGGCCTCCCCTTTTAACCTTTTCCACTTTTCAAGGTCAATTCCTTGCGGTGGTGCATTGCTTCCAGCTTGTTCCTGAGTCGCCCCAGTGGACGGCTTAGGTTGCGGATCCTGGATAGTTTTCTCTTGCGTACAGCCCGACAAAACGGAAGCAGAAACGGTTGCTGCTCCCAATTTCAAAAACCTACGTCGAGTCTGCACTGAATCGCGGGGAGAATCACTAGTCATTATTCTTTATCTTTTTATCTTGGTACTTAGCCTAAATACATTAGGCAGTCTTAAGAGCAACTCGCAATCGTGCACGCATTCCCAAAAGAGGAAACTAGATAGGCTACCAGTTGCGCGACACAAAATTAATTGAATTCAGTCTTTCCAGTTATAGATATTATAGGCATCGTTGTTGTACGACTCGCCTTCACGTGGCACGCGTGGCTCGATCTGCGCGGCGGCAGGACCAGCAAACCACATTCGCGGTTTGGTCTCCTTCTCCCCACGCAGTTGCACTAATTCAACATCATTCTCACCTGCCGCTTTCATAGCCTGCGAGACTTTGGAATTGGGATCATTTAGATCACCAAAGTAAATCGCATCGGATGGGCAAGTTGAGGCGCAAGCGGGTTCCATTTCTTCATCGATTCGATGATAGCAATTATGGCACTTGACCGCTTGATTCGCAGCAGGGTCAATGTAAATCGCTCCATAGGGGCAGACCTCGACACAGGTCGCATGGCCACAACATTTCTCATAATCAATAACGACGCTTCCTCCTTCTCGCTTGTGGAGAGCACCGCATGGACAGGCCTTGATGCAAGGCGCGTCTTCGCAATGCTGGCACGCCATTGGCAAGAACATTCTCGCTACCTTGGGATACTCTCCTACATCTTGAAAAAACGTCTGGCGTATGTATTTACCCAGAGGAACATCGTTTTCTGCTTTGCATGAGACCTCGCAACCATGGCAGCCAAAGCAGCGACGGGTGTCAATAAACCAACCATACTTCTTGCCGTCATCGGGCGCTTTGATACGCTCCTCCCAATACGATTTAGGTTGAAAATAGGAACTTGGGTCATCAGCACCTTCAGTCGCCGCCGGCTCTCGCGCTCCTGCTTTTGCCGATAGGATCCCCGTGGCCGCCGCCACGCCGGCTACACCGAGAAATTCTCGGCGATCTTTTTTATCGTCAGTCATTTAAAGTCGCTGTATTTACGATTATGTAAGTCTGTAATGAGCTTTAAGGTTAGAAAAACATTTTGCCAAAATCAATCGGAGTCCCGCGCCAATTTAATTAATGTCTACCATTTCACCGAACTGAAAAACTTGACAAAAACGTCGGTTTAAATGTAGAACCACGGTCAAAAGAGTAGTCGGTAAGTGAATTCAGATAATCAAAAAATTAATTCAGTTAAAAACAAAATAATAAGTCTTTAGAATTTGATTGAAACGTGTTTAAAACCACCGACAAAATCAAACACCTGGTTCTTATTCGAATGCCTGTCCCTTTCCCGTCCCCAAATTCAGTTTGCTAAAAATTCGAAGAAATTTCGTCCTTGCAAATTGTCAACCAGCCCTTGCAATCGGAAATAAAAAATGACGAGCTTTCCACGACTGATCTCCTTAACACTTTGCGTCCTCTGCTTCATCTCATTGGGCAACAGTACCTTTGCTCAAGATGCCGAAGCCAATTGGCAACAATTTCGAGGCCCCACTGGAAACGGTGTCTCAACCACAGCCAAGCCACCCATTGAGTGGAGTGGTGACAGTGACAATTTAATGTGGAAAACACCGATTCCTGGAAAAGGCAGTTCAAGTCCAATTGTCTGGCAGGATAAAGTCTATCTCATGACCGCGGTTGACACTGGAAAGACACCTTCCGGTGAAAAAGCAACACCGTCTCCGGAATCACAGCCACAAGGCCGCCCCGGCGGAGGACGGTCCCGCGGTCGTTTCGGACGCGGGACACCGCCAACGACGATCAACGAATTTTACCTGCTTTGCCTTAATCGAAACGATGGAACGGTTCAATGGAAAACGAAGCTAACTGAAGCAGTTCCTCACGAAGGCAAACATAGTACCAATACCTTCTGCTCGGCCTCTCCTGTCACCGACGGAAAATACATTTATGCTTCGTTCGGTTCCTTCGGCCTGTTCTGCGTTGATATGAATGGCAAGCTCGTTTGGAAACGCGACTTTGGAAAAATGTCAACACGGAACTCTTTCGGCGAAGGTGCGTCTCCCGCTCTTTTCAAAAACAAACTTTGCGTCATCTGGGATCACGAAGGAGATTCCTTTATCGAAACCATGGATGCAACGACTGGTAAGACAATCTGGAAAAAAGATCGTGTGGAACCCACCGGCTGGGCCACTCCACGGATTGTCGAACATGCAGGTAGTGTGCAAGTCATTGCCAATGCCACTAAGGTGAAAAGTTACGATCTTGCCGATGGATCACTTCTTTGGGAGTGCGGCGGCCAAACCGGCAACCCAATACCAACTCCTATTATCCTCGATGACTTCGCGATTTGCATGACCGGTTTCCGAAACTCCGCCTGTTATGCAATACCGCTGGACAGCCGTGGAGACATTACCGATACCGATAAAATTCTTTGGAATACCCGTGACATCGGCCCCTATGTTCCAACTGGCGTGCTTTATGAAGGCACCCTTTACGGCTCCAAATCAAGCTCCGCCGTTCTAACGGCAATCGATGCAAAAACCGGAAAGACCATCATTGAAACCTCTCGTCTGGATGGAATCCGCTCGATTTATTCATCGATGGTGGCCGCCGACGGGCACGTCTTTATTACCGGCAGAAGCGGCAAAACAATTGTTCTCAATCACGGGAACGAACTAAGCATTGCCGCGACCAACGATCTTGGCGAGGCAGTTGACGCCACACCCGCCCTTGCTGGAAATCAGATTTTCATTCGTGGTGAAAACAACTTGTTCTGTTTCGAAGACTAAGTAACACTTCGCAAGCTCAAGTTTAGGCAGAAAAATATCAATCGATCAGGTGCAGCGTTTGCCAAAGACTGGGATCTTCCATAATAGGTAACTCAGGCCCCATGGCCAGCGTCTGCCATCCTAGTTCGCGATCGTTCACTGCGTAATTAAATCCAATAAACTGATGATCATCCGTATTCCAACCGTGGAGTGCTTTGCCAGGAATAAACGCAGTTAAACAGTAGCCCTGTTTTGTAATTTTCGATTTCACGTCAATTTTAAAACGGTTAATTGTCGGAGAATCATCTCGACTTCGATTAATCTTCAGCATTGAAGCCAAGGGACTTTCGTTTCTTATTCCTCCACCACTCGGCAGCAAAACAAACCAGTGGCAAAACTTGGACGCACGATGAACGTTGTGCACATCCCGTGTATCAATCCAAACCTGAAGACCATCACTATCAAGCAACTGAGTTTCGCGGCACCATAGCGACTGCTCTTTTTTATTTACTTCTAAACGCAAAAACAGTCCCTCTTCACTCCAGCCAACTCGCATATCAGCGAAATCAACTTGCCCTTCAAAAGCTCCAAAGTTAGGAATCCGAAAAGCTTCGGTGAGCTCAATCTTCCCACCAGGTTTTCCGGGGAACCTCTTACAGGCGACACGGTATTGAAAAAGGAGGTTCTTAGGAACCTGCGCTACGATGGAATTACTCATGGATCATCATTCTGAAAGACGCAAACAACAAACTTAAATTGAAATACAAAGTCAAAAGCAAAGCTCAAATCCCTAGTGTGGGATCGACGCTGCATGCTCGACCAGGAAACTCTTCAACTCTTCACTACGCACCTGTTCGATTTGCGAGAAACTCATTTCCACCAAATCAAATCCATCCTCAGTTCTCACGACCGGTTCCTCTTCAAAAACGGAAATCGGTTTGATCCCGCCGGCATCAACGGGACTGGACAATTGCAACTTAACGCCGTCATTTTTCTTTGTCTCGATACTCGCCCAGGGCCTCTCTTGACTCGGGAGAAAGATTTCGACGACCTGCTCGTTTCCCCAAACAAATTTCCCGTCAGGAACCGCAGTTTGAATTACCTGATGAAGTGTTTCGAGCACCTCCGGTTCCCACGAAATCTCGGTGCCGTCGGCGAACCCCTTCCGCATCAAATGCCATTTTTCACCCAGTTTTGCCCACGGAGTTTCAGCTTTCACGTCGATTGGCTTTGCTTTTGCTCGATTTCGAAAGCTCGCAATTGCCTCATCCAGAAAACTCCAAAAACCGGGAATATCGATTTCAGCAAGTGTATGGACTTTGATTTCGATCTCCTGCCACGAAGCTTTCCCTGTCGCAATTTTTACTCGCGGAGCATTCCCATAAACCGGCACATCCTCCATGTCGTTGGGCCTCAACAAGGGTATCTGGTCTACCAGATCTTCCCGTCTAAAGGTCTTCGGTCTGGCGCGGAATTTCATCTTTAAAAACCAGGGATCCCCGGTCGATGCTTCCAAGAACGAGCCTTGACTCTTCTTAGTTCCCAGAATAGAAACCGTTGATCTGTCGTTCCAGCCAGTTTCGCCAAAGCCCTCGTGTTGCTGAATATAGTCCACTACGCGTGCAAGAACTTCGCCGTCCCATTTCACGGGCTCTCCGGCTCTTCCAACGCGATCCTTGGTATGCCATTGCCGCCCATCGGACTCCCACGGCATCTGGGCATTGGCACCGACGTCTTCGATATCCATATCGCCTTTCTTCCATCGGTCATCCGTTGAAGGATCATAAACTTTACGTTTTTTGTAGGGATCAGATGCCAGAACAGGCTCGAGAGCCTCTCCCGTCCAACTCCTTGGCATTGAGGCGTTACGCTTTCCGGATTTGCCAGCCTTTTCACGTGCCCGCTGAGCGTACTCCACGACCATCTCAGGTGTTCCCTGAATGACAATGTTACCTCCGCCGGCTCCCGCCTCAGGGCCTAAATCGACGACCCAGTCCGCAGCTTTGATCATATCCAAATTGTGTTCGATCAGAACCACTGTATTGCCAATATCGATCAAACGCTGCACCACATCGAGCAGTTTCTGCAAGTCCTCAAAGTGCAATCCAGTGGTCGGCTCGTCCAACAGATACATCGTGCGACCGGTATCCGGCCGGGCTAATTCAGCAGACAACTTGACGCGTTGAGCCTCACCCCCGGAGAGCGTTGGTGCGCTTTGTCCCAAAGTAAGATAATCGAGTCCAACATCACACAACGTCTGCAAAATCCGACGAATCTTGGGAATATTGTGAAATAGCTTCGCCGCTTCAGCACAACTCATTTTCAACACATCATCGATGTTCTTTCCGTTGTACTTAACCGCAAGAGTTTCTTCATTGTAGCGGCGTCCCTGACAGGTTTCGCAGGGCACCCAGACGTCCGGTAGAAAATGCATTTCGATACAAATGTGACCGTTTCCAGTGCATTCTTCACAGCGGCCACCGGGGACATTAAAGCTAAATCTCCGAGCGGTATAGCCTCGGATTTTTGAGTCTGGAAGATGAGCATACAACTCGCGAATCGAATCAAACGCCCCGGTATAGGTCGCAGGATTCGAAGAGGGAGAGTTACCCAGCGGCGTCTGGTCGACGCGAATCACTTTATTGACGTTCTCTATTCCGCGAATCCCCTTGTGGGCGCCCGGCGTTTGAGTTGATCGATGAAGACGGCGGGAAAGCGCCTTAAACAGTATGTCGTTTACAAGCGAACTTTTCCCACAACCGCTCGGCCCCGTTACAACGGTCAGCGTTTCAAGTGGAAACTTAACTTCGATATCTTTTAAGTTGTTATGCCGAGCCCCGACGACATCGAGTGTCCTTGCCAACGTCTCGGTTTTCTTAGCAGCTGCCTTAGCAGTTTTCTTCTTGGTAACTGCTTTTTTCTTTACCTTCTTTTTAGCTGTTTTCGCTTTAATCTGCTCTTCAAGATCGAGCGAAAGGGCAGGGCGGCGATTACTTGGAATCGGAATGGCCTTCTTACCGCTAAGATACGGCCCCGTTACCGACCCGCGCTTTTTAGCTAGGGCCGCCGGCGTTCCCGAAGCAACAATTTGCCCACCACCACTTCCCGCTTTCGGGCCAAAGTCACAAATCGCATCGCTGTTTTCAATCACTTCCTTATCATGCTCTACAACAATCATGGTATTGCCGAGGTCACGAAGACGGTGCAGTGCCCTGAGCAGTCGCTTATTATCACGAGGATGAAGACCGATTGTAGGCTCATCCAACACATAAAGAACTCCGCACAAACCACTTCCTAGCTGACTCGCCAAGCGAATTCGCTGAGCTTCTCCATTGGAAAGCGATGCCGCAGTTCGATTGAGTGTCAAATACTCAAGACCCACGTCATTCAGAAAATCAACTCTTGCAGCAATCTCACGGATTAACTCACCAGCAATTTTCTTCTCACGAGGATCTAGCTTCCACTTTTTAATCGTTTTCGCAAGCAAACCCATCGGCATCCGGCAGATACCGTCGATCGTTATATCTCGGAAACGAACCGCCGCGGCATCATCTCGCAATCGACTACCACCACATCCACCGCATTCCACCTCACCAATCAACGACTGCATCCGCTGACGCAGGTTAGCCGACAATCGAGAGGCTTCCTCCATCGTCGGATAGACTCCTTTGAACTGGAAAGCGAACAACATTTCGCCATCACCATTGACCACATCAAACCAACGATCATTGGTGCCGTAAAACACCATTCTTCGATGGCGAGCTTCTAACTGATTAAAAGGAACGTCTATCGGAATGCCAGTCCCGGTCGTCCACGACTCAAGCATTTTTTGAGAGACGGCAGAATTTATATTTGGCCAAAGTGAAATGGCACCTTGCCGCAGAGACAACTCGGCATCATTCATAATCGCCGCCGGATCTGCTCCCGTCTGTGTACCAATTCCCTCACAGTCCTGACACCAACCAAGTTGGCTATTGAAAGAAAAATTATGCGGCGTTAACGCATCAAAACTGCGACCGCAACTGCCACAAGATAAATGCTGGCTATGCTTGACGGTTTTCCAATGTTGCTCAGAAACCTTATCCACTGGCTCAGCAATCGTTAAAACACCTTTTCCAATGGCCAACGCTGCCTCAACACTTTCAGCAATCCGTCCGCGAGACGCTTTCTTGATTGAGATCCGATCGACAACGATTTCAACATTGTGCCGCGATCGGCGATTAAGCAACGGAACTTCATCAATTCCATAGGTCACCTGATCCACTCGCACCCGCACAAATCCATTGGAACGAATCTCCTCCCACAACTGCTCGTAGGTCTGGTTTGTATCGAGCGAAATGGGCGCCATCAGCAACAACCGCGTTCCCTCGCTGTACTGGAGTAATTTATCAACGATGTCATCACTGGTCTGAGTACCGATCGGCACATCACATCCGGGACAATACGGCGTTCCTAATCTCGCTTGTAAAATCCGAAGATAATCATAAACCTCGGTCACCGTCCCCACGGTACTTCGCGGTGTAGAGCCAAGATTTTTTTGCTCAATCGCAATCGCAGGCGAAAGACCTTCGATCTGTTCGACCCTTGGCTTTTCTAACTGATTGACAAACTGCCTTGCATAAGAACTTAAACTCTCAACATAACGCCGCTGCCCCTCTGCATAAATCGTATCCATGGCAAGCGAACTCTTACCACTTCCACTGGGACCACAGAATACGGTCATCTGATCGCGGGCGATATCAACATCTACCGTGCGAAGACTGTGCTGCTGCGCCCCCCGCACCTTAATTTCCGATGCCTGAACAGGTGTCTTCGATTTCGACTTCGCCGGTTTCGCGATCACGGGCCGGGGAGCCAGCGCTTTCTTCAACGCCTTACCGGTATAAGATTCCGGACACGCCGCCACCTCTTCTGGAGTCCCTGCACAAACCACGCGCCCACCGCCAGAGCCACCCTCAGGGCCAATATCAATGATCCAATCAGCAGTCTTGATCACATCAAGATTATGCTCAACCACCAACACGGTATTTCCTGCGTCAACAAAGTTCTGCAACACTTTCAACAGCAAGGAAATGTCAGCAAAATGCAATCCCGTCGTCGGCTCGTCCAAAAGATAAAGCGTTTTGCCAGTGCTGCGTTTCACCAACTCTCTCGCAAGCTTGATTCGTTGCGCCTCTCCGCCAGAGAGGGTTGGTGATGGCTGGCCAATCTTCAAATAATCGAGTCCCACAGCATGCAAGGTCTCTAGCTTCGTGAGCACTTTCGGAATATTTTCAAAGAAGCCCATCGCCTCTTGAATATCCATGTTCAAGACGTCTGCAATCGATTTCTCGCGGAACTTAACCTGCAAAGTTTCCCGATTGAATCGCTGTCCCATGCAAACCGGACACGTCACCCAGACGTCCGCCAGAAAATCCATTTCGAGCTTATTAGAACCATTCCCTTCACAAGCCTCGCAGCGTCCGCCTTTTACATTAAAACTAAACCTGCCAGGAGCATACCCTCGGGTTTTTGATTCAGGCAATTGCGTGTAAAGCTTGCGGATTTCATCGAACAACTTAATGTAAGTTCCGGGATTAGAACGCGGCGTTCTTCCAATCGGCGACTGGTCAATCGCGATCATCTTATCCATCAGCTCGACGCCCTGAAGTTCGTCAAACTCCCCCGCTTCACTGATGCCACCGTTAAGTAGTTCTCTCAACTCCTCCTTCACAATGTCGTTGACCAGTGAACTCTTACCACTACCACTCACCCCAGTCACACAGACAAATTTTCCTAAAGGAATTTCCACATCAACATTCTTGAGGTTATTATGCCGGGCACCTTTAACACGAAAGACCCGCTCAGAATCAAACGCTCGACGAGCTTCTGGAATTTTGATTTCCAGATCACCTGACAAATAACGTGCAGTCAGGCTTTCCTTATTCTTTAGGATCTCTGAAGGATGGCCCTCGACCACAACCTCACCTCCCCGCACGCCGGGACCGGGGCCAAAGTCAATCAGATAGTCCGCAGCACGCATCGTATCTTCATCGTGCTCAACGACAACAACAGTATTCCCAAGATCTCTCAAATGCTGGAGAGTGTTGACCAGACGGTCATTGTCTCGCGGATGAAGTCCGATCGACGGCTCATCAAGGATATAAAGCACACCCACGAGTCCGGCACCGATTTGCCCAGCCAATCGAATCCGCTGACTCTCTCCACCGGAAAGCGTCGGAGCCGTCCGATTCAACATCAGATATTCCAAACCGACATTAAGTAGAAACCCAAGTCGATTACGGATTTCTTTCAGCGGCTCGGTTGCGACAAACTGCCGCGTTTCATCCAACACTAATCCTGAGAAAAAGTCATGCGCATCGGCAATCGACAAATCACAAACCTGAGGTAACGACAAACTCGGTTGTTTCGAGAACCGGGGATTTTGAGTCTCTAACCGAAAGTGGCGTGCCTGCTCGTTAAGTCGGTCACCTTCGCATTCGATACAGTGGACCTCCGCCATATACTCTTCAAGTTTTCGAATCTTGGCGGCACCATTGGTGTTCCGGTACTTCTCATCAAGTTCGGCGACAATACCTGCAAACTTGCCGCCATACTTCATCGGCGAACTTCCACCTCGCCAAGTGTAAGTGATGTTCAAATCACCGGTGCCGTACAACCAAATATCCTGCTGCTCTTCGGTCAGATCTTCCCAGGCAGTTTCGAGAAGATGCCCTGGCTCCAGCCCCTGCTCTCGCTCGACCGTATCGGCGACGCCCTGATAAATATGGCATTTCCAACGCCCCAGCTCTTTCCACTTCCCGAGAAGATCAAAACACCCCTGTTGAAACGACTTTTGGGGATTGGACACCAATAAATCGCGTTCAAAGGTAAACACCTCACCAAGGCCGTCACAACTCGGACACATTCCCTGAGGACTGTTAAAACTAAACATTTGCGGAGTCGGAGGTGCGAAACTCACCCCGCAGGCAGCACATGCGTAATCCGCCGAGTAGACTCTATCGCCTTCTACCGACTTAGTCTTTTTAGCGCGGGATTTCCGCGAACTCCCACCGCCTGCTTCCTGAACTTCTTGGAGGTCTGGGTTCACTGGAGCATCGCCGAATTCCTTATCCTGAGCAATAATCAGCGTTCCCTTGCCAATTTTCAGTGCCGACTCAACCGATTCCGCAAGACGCGAGCGAATCCCTACCTTTGCGGTCAAACGGTCAATCACAACTTCGATATGGTGTCGCTTTGATCGATCAAGATTTATCTCCGAACCCAATGAAACAACTTCGCCGTCAACTCGAGCTCGAACAAACCCTCTTTTTAATAAGTCAATAAAAAGATCACGGTGCTCACCCTTTTGCCCGCGCACCACAGGCGCTAGCACAAAATACTCTGTGCCGGATTTGAACTGCAGAATACTCCCAATGATTTGATCACGCGTCTGGGCTGAAATTGGCTTATCGCATTTCGGGCAAAACCCTTCTCCAACCCGCGCATATAAAATCCTGAGGAAGTCATAGATTTCAGTAATGGTACCAACCGTACTTCGCGGGTTGTTCCCAGAAGATTTCTGTGAAATCGAGATCGACGGACTCAAACCGGAAATCAGATCGACATCCGGTTTAGGCATTTGCCCGAGAAATTGCCGGGCAAAACTGGAAAGGCTTTCGACGTATCTTCGCTGCCCTTCGGCGAATACCGTGTCGAATGCAAACGAACTTTTTCCGCTCCCACTAACACCGGTTAAACAAATCAATTGATTGCGAGGAAGAACAAGACTGACGTCGCGAAGATTATGTTCACGAGCGCCTTTGACAACAATATCCGAAGCGGGCATATGAGGACGATCTGAATCCGAGGAGCATTAATTTTGAGCAGCCAATTCTATCTTCTTCCCGTTATTTCCCCAACCGTCAACTGAAGGTTTCGGTGATGAAGATTTAGGCGCTTTGACATTGACAAACCATCGCCAATATGCTTTCCAAAATTTCCTCGAACCCTTCGCCAGAACGAAGCGAAACCGGTTGCCACTCGACAGCCAATCACACTCTGACGAAACAATTGGATCGATCACTGCCGCGGAAAGTCGCGACCAACAACCGTCCTTTAACCGCTCTAACCCAAACGATCCGTAAGACTTCCCCAAAACGATCAGGGGGTTAAGACAATAATCCAGATACAGGGGAATAATCCAACAATTGCGCGAATTCACACATTTGAAAACTCCATAAATTAAGTTTTCAACACAAACATTAGTAAGAACTAACCTAATATCCAAATATCAGTCCCCACCTCCCGCTCTCACCCGCTTCACAGATTCCAATGAAAAACAAACCCGGATGGTTAATCGTCATCCTCATTTCATCGGTACAACTCGCTCTACTGCTATTTGCAGTAATGATGCTTTCGTCTTGGTTCCACACACAAACCGAAGAGACCATCGGCCAACGAACTTGCAATGACAACCGGACTCTTGCTCTGCAAGTCACCCGCTCTCTTAACCAAACCGGCTCTCCAAAAAAGTTTGACCCCGATTCCGAACTTGAGAGACTGAGTAAAAAAATTAAAACCATCACCGTGCCTAACGGTGGTTTTATAGCGGTAATCAACCCACAATCCGCACAGATTCTGTGCAGCGCCCCCGAAACTGCGATCCCCGTAAACTTCGATCCCGAAAAAATCAAATTAAACATGCTGTCCAAATCTCTGGAAGCTCAAGTCGATCTCCTGCGGTCGGTTGCCCCCAACAATCGCCACCGACATTTCGATGGCCGGGCCAACATTGCCGGTCGGGAGCATTTCGTAAGTGTTGAATTCCTGCCTGAGCTGAACGCTATCCTGATGCTCGGTCAACCCGCCAAGCATTCAATGACTGGCCTAACCGACTTAATTGCCAACACCCAGCAACTCGTGTTCACTGCAATTTTGTTACTAGGCCTAGTTTCAATCAGCCTGATCATGTCCATCTTGAACCGTTCCTACCAAAAAACGGAATCGATCACGGAAGTTCTTGAAAGCAAAGTGACTCAACGTGAATCTGAGTTACTGCGTACAAAAAATGCCGTTATTTTCGGTTTAGCGAAACTGGCAGAATCAAGAGACAACGACACCGGGGAGCACTTGGAGCGAATCCGATCCTACGTCACCATCATCGCAAAAGATGTGGCCTCAAGGCGAGAAGAACTCGATGACGAATGGGTCCGAAACCTTGGACTCGCCTCTTCACTTCACGACATTGGCAAAGTCGGTGTTCCAGACTCCATCCTCCTCAAACCGGGTCCGCTCACAATGGAAGAGCGGGCTGTAATCGAATTACATACCGTTATCGGCGGGGAGTGCCTCGAAGCAATTCAGATGAGACTCGGAAACAATTCGTTTATGCACACAGCTAAACAAGTTGCCTTTTTCCACCACGAACGATGGGATGGCAGTGGCTATCCGCATGGACTCAAAGAAGAAGAGACCCCCTTGTCTGCCCGCATCGTAGCCGTCGCTGATGTTTACGACGCACTCACCTCAAAGCGTCCGTACAAGACCTCTTTTGGGCACTTTGAAAGCCGGGCGATCATCATCTCCGGGTCTGGATCTCAATTCGACCCTGAAATCGTCGACGCATTCCTCCGGCACGAGGATGAATTTAGGAAAATCTCCGAATGCCAGGTAGAAACTGAAAACCGGACGAAACGCAAACAATTTGCGACCCCGGAAGATTTGATTAAATCGCTAACTGATCAAAACGCTGAAAGCCAGGCGATGGTCTAGAGTGACTGCCTTCACCTTCCACAAAGGGCAGACTGGTGTGCAGCTCAAACCTAAACCGCTATTAATCCGCGTTGCATTTCCTCAAATCCATTGAGTTTATTTCCCTGTACTTGCTTTCGAATCCGTGTAAGGGAAAATCAACGCGAGAGAGCCCCTTGCTTTGCCCAGTTCCAGCGGACACATAGCTCATGCATGAAATACTAGTTGAAAAGCCGTACCAATTTACCCCGCCCATTACCTGGCACTGGCCTCAACGACTGCTTACTCGGTTTGGGCAGTTTCAGCGATTAATTCGAAAAGAGCACGGCATTATCGACCACGAATGTCGCAACGTTGATCGACTTCGCGCCTCGGTAGATGCAGGGCATGGAATCATGCTAACCCCCAACCACCCGCGCACGACCGATCCGGTTGCCATGTACTTTCTCTGCCGTGAGGCCCCTATTTCGATGTACACCATGGCAAGCTGGCACTTGTTTAACCAGTCGGCCTTCAAAACGTTTATGGTTCGTCTCATGGGCGCCTTCAGTGTCAATCGAGAAGGACTCGATCGGGCTGCAGTAGACTACGCCGTCAAAGTTTTAGTCGAAGCCAAACGCCCCCTGCTGATATTTCCAGCGGGAGCTACCAGCAGGACGAACGATCGGCTGATGGCGTTGATGGAAGGCCCCGGTTTCATCGCCAGAACAGCGGCAAAAAAACGAGCCAAAACTGATCAAAAAGTGGTCGTCCATCCCATTGCAATTAAATACCTTTACCAGGGAGACATCGAAAGAACTGCCAACGAGGTACTTACGGACTTAGAACGCAAACTCACGTGGATGCCTGACCCGACGGTGCCCCTAATGGAGCGAATTATAAAACTCGGAAATGCAATGCTGACACTGAAAGAGCTCGAATTCAATGTTCAGTCCATACCGGGCAAGACTCTGAAAGAACGACAAAACAACATGGTCGACCACCTGATGTTTCCGTTGGAAAAAGAATGGCTCGGTGCAACCGAGCCATTAAGCGGTGGCATTCAATCGAGAGTAAAGAATTTACGAATGAAAATATTTCCCGAGTTGAGCCGCGATGAAATTGACCAGGCAGAAAAAGATCGACGCTGGCAGCAACTAAACCAGACTTATCTTGCTCAACAAATTGACTGCTACCCGGAGAACTACATTGTTGATCTGCCATCGATCGATCGGCTCATCGACACTCTCGAGAAATTCGAAGAAGACCTCACTGGCAAATGCCGGATACATGGCAAAACAAAAGTCATCCTCGACGTCGGCGAAGCAATCGAAGTTTCTCCCAAACGTGACCGTGGAGCAAAATCTGACCCACTCATGACGGCAATTCGAAATCAACTCGGCGAGAGCCTAGAACAACTGCAACATGAATCTCGGATGTACGCAGGAAAAATCTACGGCCAAGACTGACACGGCCAATCCCGAATAACAAACCGTCTTACTCATATTTCCATTTGAGAATCCAGGGATCCTCAAGCTTCCGCTGTTTCGCTTTCAGCTTTCCCTGATAAGTCTTCAACAACTCAGCAAACTCTGGTTTTCCGGCGAGATTATAAGCTTCATTTGGGTCGTTTTTCATATCAAACAATTCAAATTCTGGCCGATGGATGTATTGCCCCACCGTCTTTAAACCGTACGAAGCGTCCTCACCTTTAAGGAACTGTGCCTGCCAGCTTGAAGCCGCCCAAAGATCTGAGGCAAAAGGGTAATCTAACTTATAGGCAATATTCCAGATCAGTTTGTAACGATCGTCCTGGATGACTCGCATCGGATAGTACATCTGAATTTCATGAAATGTATGAGAGGCAAATACTGAATCCCAATGATCAATCCCCGGTTCCGCAAGACAACCTAACCATGACTTACCTTGATAGCTTCGGAACTTATTGCCACCGCTCCGATTGTCTTTGGCAAACAGTCCTTTTTCCTTCCAGTATTCGTCCGGATCTACCCAGTCTTTGGGGCCGTTCAAATCAGGATCGAGTCCTCCGGCAAAATCAAGCAACGTAGGCGCAATGTCAATGTGGCTGATCATCGCTTCGGATACAAATCCGCGTTGCTTTTCATACGGGTTTCGAACCACAAACG
>WTFU01000112.1 GCA_011523945.1 Mariniblastus sp.
GCCCCTGGGAATTTGGCGGCAGGCTGCATTCGCCGTGATGAAACGAAACTTCATTGGTTACTTCAGTAATCCCACGGGATATGTCTTCCTGTGTCTGTTTGTCTTGCTGACTTCATTTGCGGCATTCTGGCCACATGAGTTTTTTACGACCAACTTGGCAAATTTCGATCAGCTAAACACGTATCTGCCGTACATCATGTTGATCTTCATTCCGGCGATCACGATGAGTATTTGGGCAGAGGAAAAACGTCATGGAACCGATGAGCTGTTGTTGACGTTGCCTGCCAAGGATTTCGACATTGTGATTGGTAAGTACTTTGCGGCAGTGCTTGTTTTCACCGTTTCTCTGTTATTTTCCCAACTCTCAAATTACGCAGTTTTGTTGGCAATGACGGGCGGGCAATTGGATAACCTGCTGCTGTTCTCGACCTATCTTGGGTACTGGTTCATGGGGGTATCGATGATTGCCCTCGGCATGGTGGCGTCGTTCTTGACGAGCAATTTGACCGTCGGTTTTATTTTTGGAGCAGCTCTGAATGCCCCCCTGGCCTTCTTTTCAAACGCTGACGTGATTTTTTCAAATTCAGCTTGGATTCAAAGGTTGTTTGAATGGTCCTTGTTGCAGCGGTTTGAGCCCTTCGGTCGCGGTTTAATTAGTGCTCCCTCGATTTGCTATTTTGTTGGCATCATCGTTGTGGGGGTTTATCTGAGTTTGATTTTAATTGGTCGGCGACACTGGCTAGGCGGCCGCGATGGTACGTCCTATTTGTGGCATTATCTTGTGCGAGCCGGTTGCCTGGCTGTGACTATGGTCGCAGCGGTTTTGATTGTTCAATACAGTCCGCTAAATCGACTTCGTGTTGATATTTCTGATGCCAAAGTTAGTACGCTCGCGCCCGTTACCACTGAACTTTTGGAGGCGCTCTCGGCGGAGGAGAATCAGGACAAGCCCCCGATTAAAATTGAGGCCTATGTCGGGGCGAGTGTGCCGAGTGAGTATGTGAAAATCAAATATGACCTCGTAAACTTGCTGCGAGAATTTGATGTGCTTGGGGGAAGTCGCATTCAGGTGAACTTGCATCAGGGCGTCGAGCCGTTCAGTGAAGAAGCGATTCTGGCAGAAAAGAAATATGGCATTCGCCCAGTGAAGGTCATGAGTCAGTCGAGGGGGGCATTGCGTGAGGAAGACGTAATTCTCGGAGTCGCTTTTTCCAGTGGACTTGAGCGGATCGTTCTTCCCTTTATGCCGTATGGTATTCCGGTTGAGTATGAGTTGATGCGTTCTATCAACACCGTTTCCCAGCCCGAACGAAAGACGATTGGAGTTGTTCAAACGGACGCAATGATCATGGGGGCGACGATCAATACTGGACAAGAGTTGGCTCGTATCCCTCGCCTTCGCTTGCTAACTGAAATGGAGAAACAATACAACGTTGAGCAAGTAGATGCTTCAACGCCAATTTCGATGTGGATTGAGGACGGAGATGGGAATCCAATTAAACGGCGTTACGATGTCTTACTTGTCGTTCAGCCGTCTCAAACGACACCGGCAGAGATGGACAACATTATTCAAGCCATCCAGCTTGGTCAGCCAACCGCGATTTTTGAAGATCCCCTGCCCTTTCCGGAAAACTTTAATTACATACCTCCCACGTACATGCCTCGGCTTTTTGCTCGCAACGGCGGTGAGAAAGCAGTGATTCAGAAGTTGTGGGATGCGATTGACCTCGATGTTGACCATAAACCAATTGCCAGACCGGCGACCGTCAATCCCAATCAGAGAGTTGCCGACAAAGACGCTTTTATCGTTTGGCAGATGTCTTCAAATAATCCGTATCCGAGGAATAGCGTCCTCAATCAGCGAGAACGGCTTATCGTTTCTGATGGGCAAGGCTATTTTTCTCCGGAGCATCCGGCAACCAGTGGCGTGAATGAATTGTATTTTCAGTATTCTGGTTACATTCAGCCAACCCCTTCGGCCAGCTTAGAATTTGAAAAACTGGTTGAGACTAATCTGGCCGGAAGGGTCAAAGTTTCTAACGTTATCGAACGACAGAATGATCAATACGGTTCGGCGAATCGCCAATTCACACTGGCAGCATACATACACGGAGATGAGGCGGATAAGGGGGTTCCCACGAAGGAGGCCGCCGCTGTCGCGTCAAAGCAAAAAACAGATGTGATCTACGTTGCCGATATTGATACGCTAAGTGATTTTTACGTTTCGATGAGAGAGGCTCCCATTGTAGATGGTGTTGAGTATCGATACCAAAATATGAGTTTCGTCTTGAACGTGATAGATGCTCTGGCTGACGAGCAGGTTTATCTTGGGCTGCGGAATCGGAAGGTAGATCATGTGACGCTTGCGGTGGTCGAGAAAACCTACGAGTCGGCAATGCAACGTGTCTTTGATTTGGACCAGCAACTGCAGATCGAATACACGACGAACATGAAAAAAGCTGAGAATGATATCAAAGCAAAGCTAAAGCCAACGGAGGACGAAATTCAAAAGGAGCTGCGTAAGAAGAATAGTAATCAGTATTATGACGCGGCAAAATTGGCGGCAAAGCAGCGTTTGCTAGAGCAGCAGGTTCGTGATTTGCAGGAGAAGTATAAGAATAAGCAGTTAGAATTCGAGAATGATCGAAGGGATAAGAAGCGTCGGATTGATCTCGATGCAGAATTGGAGATCCAAGAGATTCAGCGTCAATTTAAGTTGGCCGCTGTGATTCTCCCGCCGATCCCGCCGATGTTGGTTGGTTTAGTTGTGTTTACCCGTCGCCGGCTTCGGGAGCGAGAGGGGATTTCCAAAGCTCGCCGACTCAAGTAATTGCCTAGTCGTAAAGCGAGTTGTTTTTTGATTATTTGTCTATAGCTTCAATTTGAATTTTTCCTATGAACAAACCCAGTATTAAAACGCTTTTCATGGTTATCCTCGCGGTGGTCTCGTCCGGCGTCGCGGCTTCGTTTTACCCTTGGCCTGAGCGAGTGGTTGAGAGCGAAATGGTGGGTAAACCATTATTCGAGTCGTACGATACAACGGCAGTTCGGTCGATTGAAATTGAAAAATTCAATGCTGATAAGAATGAGATCGAAAAAATCCAGCTTGAAAGAGATGGCGAAAAATGGGTTCTGCTTCAAAATCGAAAATATGTCGCGTCTAACGCAGGGCAAGTCTCAGCCGCCGCCAACTCTCTTACCGAAATTCTTGTACTGGAGGAAAAGACGGAAGATCAGCAGGATCATTTCGAATACGGCGTCGTCGACCCAGAGGATCATCCAACGCAACCCAACCGCTCCGGTTTAGGGACGAAAATCATCCTGGAGGATCGCAACGGAAAGCCATTGGGTAAATTGATTGTTGGTGCAAGTCTTAAAGATGATCCGAGTGGGAAAAAGCGATTCGTTCGGGTTCCGGGACAGCCAAGTGTTTACGTTGTCGATTTTGATCCGAATGCCTTGGCCACGGAATTTGAAAGGTGGGTTGATCCAAACTTATTCCAACTTGGTAATGTTCCGATTGAGGACATCCAGATTACAGATTATCGTCTAGCGCCGAATCAGGGGGTCGAGTCTGAATCGCTGAATTATCGAGCAACCTTAAATGTTGATCAGTCTGGAGTTAACCTGCTAAAGCTTGATCTCGCGGATGGGAAGGAATGGAAGCCAAGTCAGATATCAACGAAGATTCGGGGACAAGCGCAGTCGATTTTCCGGCAGCTGTTGAATATTAGTT